>NZ_QPJR01000026.1:0-1097 GCF_003337365.1 Kosakonia sp. AG348 | reverse complement strand
AGAACTTTTGCTACAACGCCCGCGCCAACGGTACGGCCGCCTTCACGGATTGCGAAACGCAGACCATCGTCCATCGCAATCGGGTGAATCAGGGTAACAACCATTTTGATGTTGTCGCCCGGCATTACCATCTCTACGCCTTCCGGCAGTTCGATGGTGCCAGTCACGTCAGTTGTACGGAAGTAGAACTGCGGACGGTAGCCTTTGAAGAACGGAGTGTGACGGCCGCCTTCATCTTTGGACAGAATGTACACTTCAGATTCGAATTTGGTGTGCGGCTTGATGGAACCCGGCTTAGCCAGTACCTGACCACGTTCGATTTCTTCACGTTTGATACCACGCAGCAGAACACCTACGTTCTCACCTGCACGGCCTTCGTCCAGCAGTTTGCGGAACATTTCAACGCCGGTACAGGTCGATTTCGCGGTGTCTTTGATACCAACGATTTCAACTTCTTCACCCACTTTGATGATACCGCGCTCTACACGACCGGTAACAACGGTACCACGACCGGAGATGGAGAATACGTCTTCGATCGGCAGCAGGAACGGCTTGTCAATCGCACGCTCTGGTTCCGGAATGTAGGAATCCAGGAAGCCAGCCAGTTCGATGATTTTCGCTTCCCACTCTGCTTCGCCTTCCAGCGCTTTCAGAGCAGAACCACGAACGATCGGCGTGTCGTCGCCCGGGAAATCGTACTGAGACAGCAGTTCACGAACTTCCATCTCTACCAGTTCCAGCAGCTCTTCGTCATCAACCATGTCACATTTGTTCAGGAACACGATGATGTACGGAACGCCTACCTGACGACCCAGCAGGATGTGCTCACGGGTCTGCGGCATCGGGCCGTCAGTCGCAGCAACAACCAGGATCGCGCCGTCCATCTGCGCAGCACCGGTGATCATATTTTTAACATAGTCGGCGTGGCCCGGGCAGTCTACGTGTGCGTAGTGGCGAGTCGGGGTGTCATATTCAACGTGAGACGTGTTGATGGTGATACCACGAGCTTTTTCTTCCGGCGCGTTATCGATCTGGTCGAATGCGCGAGCAGAACCACCGTAGGTTTTAGCCAGAACGGTAGTGATTGCAGCAGTCAG
>NZ_QPJR01000025.1:0-1199 GCF_003337365.1 Kosakonia sp. AG348 | reverse complement strand
CGCTACTACGACCCCTGCGGCGGGCGCTACACCCAGATGGACCCGATAGGGTTACTGGGTGGGCTGAATACCTATACGTATGTGGTGGATCCGCTGGGGTGGGTGGATCCGCTGGGGCTGAGTAGTTTTGATCCATTTGCTCACGGTGAAATAACCGATTTTCCTGCTGATTTGCATTTTGGGCAAAACAGGATCGCTCCTAAATTTAGTAATATTGGTAGCCAGGCGGCAGATTCAATCGCGGGAAGACCAATATTAGATGTTGCCGAAGATATTCGGATGGGGAGAATTAGTCCTGATACATTTGTTATTTCGTACACAACTGATCCGATAACAGGCAAGGCTGTGACGTTAAACAATAGAGGGTTGGCTGCGTTAGTTGAGTCCGGGAAATTCCCTCAACATGCTATATATGTTCCATATGAGCATGTTCCTAAACACTTGGTTGAAGACATTAAATATCGACCACCATCAAGAAGTATTAATATAACAAGGAATAAGGATGGTACGGGCCTTGTGAAAACTATTGGTAAATGTATCTAATTTTAGGAGGGGTTTTTATGATATTAGCACCAGAAAAGTTAAGCTTTAGAATTTCAACTACAGATATTGAAGTTATTTATACAGAATCCAATGGTGTAAAGTTAACTGTTGAAGTTCAGAGTTTGGATGATTTTAGACATGATAAATATCATGCGGTTACGTTTAATTTTAGTAATGTCGCTGAGGTTAAATGTATATCTTTGAACTTTTCCGAGTTTAATCATGATGAGTACGAAATTAGTCTGAAAATTGATGATCCTCTTACTTATTGGGAGCAAACTGGAATAAACCCGGATCCCGGAGTTTACTGCGTTACTAACTCTGAATTACTGAGAGATAAAGGATTGGTTTATGATCCAAATAATCGATTGAATCTTAAACACTATTTAATAATCGGTTACGATAGTTATGCTGAAGTAATTGCATCTAAATATGAATTTAGCGGTATATAATCTTATGTGATTAAAAATATTTATATTTTAATGACGTAATCGCTATAAGGAACCACGGTTTCCCGGTTTTTTACCGGGCAACCTGCTGAAACGGCTGGAGGGTGTGCTCTGGGAATATGACGGTTTCGGACGCATGACCGAACGTCACGACAGCCATCGCGGCACGGTGCAGCGCTTCAGCTATGACGATGAACACCGCATCAG
>NZ_QPJR01000024.1:0-1229 GCF_003337365.1 Kosakonia sp. AG348 | reverse complement strand
TGAATCGCCACGGGTTTAACAGACACCTCAGAGTCATTTAAGATGGCTTAAAGAGAGGTGCCCATGAGCGGTAAGCGTTATCCCGAAGAGTTTAAAACTGAAGCAGTCAAACAGGTTGTTGATCGCGGTTATTCTGTTGCCAGCGTTGCAACACGTCTCGATATCACCACCCACAGCCTTTATGCCTGGATAAAGAAGTACGGTCCGGATTCTTCCACTAATAAAGAACAGTCAGATGCTCAGGCCGAGATCCGCCGTCTCCAGAAAGAGCTGAAACGGGTTACCGACGAACGGGACATATTAAAAAAAGCCGCGGCGTACTTCGCAAAGCTGTCCGACTGAGGTACGCCTTTATCCGTGACAACTCCTGTTGCTGGCCTGTTCGCCTGCTCTGTCGGGTGCTGGATGTTCATCCCAGTGGTTTTTACGCCTGGCTTCAGCAGCCGCATTCACAACGCCATCAGGCAGACCTGAGACTGACAGGACAGATTAAACAGTTCTGGCTGGAATCGGGATGCGTCTATGGTTATCGCAAAATCCATCTGGATCTGCGTGACAGCGGGCAACAGTGCGGAGTAAACAGAGTCTGGAGACTGATGAAACGTGTCGGAATAAAGGCTCAGGTCGGATACCGAAGCCCGCGGGCACGTAAAGGCGAGGCCAGTATCGTGTCACCCAACAGGCTCCAGCGACAGTTCAATCCGGATGCTCCTGATGAGCGTTGGGTAACGGACATAACCTACATCAGGACCCACGAAGGCTGGCTGTATCTTGCCGTTGTTGTTGATCTGTTCTCACGCAAAATTATCGGCTGGTCCATGCAATCCCGGATGACAAAGGACATTGTCCTGAACGCACTGCTGATGGCTGTATGGCGGCGTAATCCCGAAAAACAGGTGCTGGTTCATTCGGATCAGGGCAGTCAGTACACAAGCCATGAGTGGCAGTCGTTCCTGAAATCACACGGCCTGGAGGGTAGCATGAGCCGTCGCGGTAACTGCCATGATAATGCGGTTGCAGAAAGTTTTTTCCAGTTGTTGAAACGTGAACGGATAAAGAAAAAGATCTACGGAACGCGGGAAGAAGCCCGCAGTGATATTTTTGATTACATCGAAATGTTTTATAACAGTAAGCGTCGGCATGGTTCTAGCGAACAGATGTCACCGACAGAATATGAAAACCAGTATTATCAACGGCTCGGAAGTGTCTAGATTATCCGTGGCGATTCA
>NZ_QPJR01000023.1:0-1876 GCF_003337365.1 Kosakonia sp. AG348 | reverse complement strand
TGGATAAAGTGCGCGAACAGTATGCCGCCTCCCCGCAGACGCACTATGACGCGCAGGGCAACACACGCACGCCTTCCCTGCTGGTGGCGGCGGCGCGGGATTTTTTCGACCAGCAGATCAATACCGGCGCACAGTATAAAACCAACACCCACGATGACGTTCCGGGCCTGGAAGGCAAACCGCTGGCGCAGTACAGCGACCGCGATAAAGTGCAGTCGCTGCGCCATTTTGCCGGACAGCCGCTGCGCACCGAACAGAATGAACCCACTAACACTGAACTGGTGATGAAAGATATCAGCGCGCTGCTGATGCTCGACGGCATTGCCGCAGAAGCGGGCGCCATGGCGGAGTTTTTCACTGAAAAAGCGATGACCACGGAAGGCCGGAGCGCGCTGGCCACGCTGCGCAACGCCCCTGAGCAGGCGGCTGCCGGGGAAGCCGGTGCGGCAATGGCCGGCGCAACCGGTACAGAGATGGCAGCGGCCGGAGAAACCGGAACGGCGGCAGTAAACCGGCTGCGTCCTTCGCTGGCGGGTGATATCAGCCAGTATGCGGTGAAGGATGGCGAGGCGCTGCTCAACGGGAGCCGCGCCAGCGCCGGGGGCATTCATCAGGTGAAGGATGCGGCAGGAAATGACCGCTGGCTGCTGCGCTACCGCGATGGAACAGGTGACAGCAGGGTGTACGAAGTCGGGCAGGATTTCCGCCCAGGCGAAGGGCGGGCGCGCATTATCGACCCGCAGACCCGCCAGCCGGTGCTGACAGTGCAGTCGGGCAACGGCGAGTGGCAGCGCAGCGCATTGCCCGGCGGGGTACAGCCGCGCACCAACACCGAACCGCAAGCCAGCCTTGCAGCGACCGCCGGAACATCCGGCGGCAGTACGCTTTCCTCTGCCCGCCAGGAAAAATTTTCCCCGGTCAGCGAAGAGCTTCGCGAACTTTATATGAGGCCTGATGAGGGGCAATATCGGGCCAGAACAGCAAAAGAGAAAGCAGCCGATGAAAAAATCCTGCTGGATTTGAATTCGGTAAAAAACAGGCAGGAATCAGCTATTCTTGCGGAATATATTGAAGGGGGAGATGGCACTTACCGCACGATAAATAATCATCTGCGGCATATTAGCCCTTCAGCCGAAGGGGAAACGCTGGCAACAGAATTAAAAGCAGCCGTAGCTAAACTGACGGATTATAATGCACCGGCATATCGGGCGGCGACAGTTCCCGCGGGGACGTACGGTAATAAAATAAAAGTCAACGATGTGGTGACCGACGCCGGATTTATGTCCGCATCCGCATTACCGCAGAACTCAATAAACTGGCTTGAGACCTGGACTGGACAATTTGAAAAACAATCTACTGACAAAGTGCTTTTTATTTTAGATCATACCGCGCCGAAAAAAATGGCTGCCGGAGGAATGCTCCCGGACCATATTTTAGTTAACCCTAACACGCCGTTAAAAGTTAAAGAGATTCACGCCATCGAAGGAAATGCATCACGCGATCCCATCACTATTGTCAGATTGAAAGATGCAGAACACCCTTTCAGGCATGATATTAAGAATATTTTTTCCGGAAATATTGAATTACCCGCCGTCGAAGTACCCTTCCTGAAAAAATTAGGTCTCCGTCATTAATTTGACGGCCTGAAGTACGACATCTTTTTTATTTGTGCAAAAGAGGTGGTTATGAAAATCGATTCTGTATCCGTTCCTGTTTTTCCCCAGCCGTTTATCCGCGAGGAAACCTCCGCCAAAAACAAACGTGAAATCCCCACCGGCTCGTTATATACCGGCCCGCAAAACAATAACGACGACCGCCCTGTCCGCCCCGATGCCCGCTCGCTGATCTTTACTCCCGACCCGCGCGGCGAAGGGTA
>NZ_QPJR01000022.1:0-2585 GCF_003337365.1 Kosakonia sp. AG348 | reverse complement strand
ACTCTTTTTGAATTCCCAAATTACTGACGTAACAGTGACAGTATAAAGCGACAGGTTTGTTACGATAATTGAGACACCTTTATTTTGATATGGCCCTGTAAAAAATACAGACATCGTTATTTTACAGCTTATATGGGCTTTTGGTTTTCTCAATCCGAGATGCAATGAAGCGCATACAGCTAAAAAAGTAGCAATACCCGCAAACCAAGTTCCTATCATGGACCACAGCGCCCAGTTAGCAGCCTCTTGAGCAGCTTTAAGGGTCGCTAGCGCCATTACTTTCTCATCCATATGAGCCTCACCATTTTTTTGATGAGTATATTCCAAAGCATTATCACAGGCACTCAGTGAATGCCTGCTGTAATGCCCGTGTCGTAAAATTTATCTCAAGAAGAGGTTGGCTGCATGCTCGCCATCGACGAACACATCGCACTCCCTTGAGTCACGGGAAAACTTACAGCGCGCCATAACTTTTTGCCCCTTATAGGTTCCATTGTAAATGTTTGTATAGCTTTGGCTGAAAGCTGCTGCGAGACTTTTATCCTGGTTAAGGGATGTATCATCAACCACCAGGACATCATTCACCCACAACTTCAACATACCATTGGGCATATTTGCACTAATGACCATACGCTCACCATTCGCGGAACGATAAGGTTGCTGTGCGGAGAAATTAGTACACCCTGCAAGAAAAAGCGCTACAAACAATACATTTATGCGTTTCATAGATACCATTTTACCAAAGTTAAATTATTGATTGAATTGGATTTACCATCAACAATAATAAAACTATCAATGCATAAAAGTACACATAAAAGCTGTTGTTATTTACAGCCACTTAATCATCAAATGCACTGCTCAATGTACGCTTGCAGACCCGCAATCATTTTCCCGCTGGTTTCGATTCGTTCGCTGAGTAACAACACAGAATCACTCTTTTTATTACCGCTTGCCCTTGCCAATCAGGAATTATGTGCAACAGTTAAAGAACCCTAACGTGGCTCCTACCCACCCCAGGGAAACACTCAGGGATGAGCGTTAGTTAATGCTTGAACCTATCAGATAAACGAAATATTTCTCCATTCGCCCTCTTCGGAGGGCTTTTTTGTTGCTGCCGCTGACGCTCAATATCACGGATACCTGCAAAGTTGTTATTGCCCTGCTCGATAGTTGAAAGCAGCGGCCGAATCCACAGCACGGCCTGACAATACGTTATCCCGCCGGTGGCAACGGCACTAACATCGGCTGTATCAGGCTGGCCGGAATCGGCGTGCATTGCGCTGGCACGTAAACGGTAGGCGTACTCGAGCAACCCGCGAGCAATGTCAGCAGGAACAGGCAGATCACAGGTTTTCTCACGGCGAAGAATCTCCCGGTATTCGATAATGGTTTTTTCGGCATCACCGGCTACCACGGCGTTTGCACTGGCTGCCAGTTGCGCCACCTGGTTAAACCGGTTCACGTTGAATGCCTGCGTGGCAATCACCTGCCCCTGTAATGCGTTGTCGCTCTTAAGGACGCGGTTATCGCTTTCTGCATTGGACAGGTCAGCTTTTGCAAACGCCAGCAGCGCTGCCAGAACGGCAATAACGACTACCGCCACAATTGATGCAATAGCAGTTATGCGGTTCATCACGCACCATCCAGGAATAACGCACGCTCTGCCTCACGGCGACGGGTAAGACCAGTCAGCACCTGCCCGCCAGCTTTGTTCCAGCGCAGGAACTCATCGGCGGCGCCGCGGTAATCACCGGCATTAAGTTTTTTCAGCAGCGTTGATGTGGAAAGCGCCCGGGCGCCGAGGTTGTAGGCGAAGGAAACCAGCGCATCGAACTGGCCCTGTGTCAGTTTAACTTTCACCAGCTTCGATACGTCGCCTTCGTAACAGACCAGCCCGGTACGCAACAGACGTTCTGCTGTTTCCTCTTTGATGGTCATCCCGGCGCGGATTGATTTGCCGTCAACAGGCTGCGTCCAGCCATAACCTATCGTCCAAACGCCAACGCCGTCCTGATAAGCCGTCAGCCGCAGACCTTCAAACTGTTTGATGAGAGCAATACCCTTATCGCTAATCTGCATTATTCTGGCCTCAGTACGTGAAAAATCCGGGCTACGTTACCGCGCGCTGCGAATACAGCAGCGCAGATGATGAGATTCATCAGCACGGTCGCCCAGTGGACATGGAAGTAGAAATCGAACATGAAACGGAATGGCACCGTGGCATAAGCCAGGATGATCAGATAAGCCAGCCATGACGCCCACCAGTTGTGTCGCCCGCCAGGCTTACGAAACATCATCAGGCGCAGAACGATAGCGGTACTGGTCACCACGTTGGTCAGTACCAACGGATCACTTGTTACCATTTGTCCCTCCCCGCCACCTTTGCAGCAACGACAGTGGATCCTGCTCGCTGAAGAAGGTGAGCGTCTTAATCGCCAGCGCGGAAAGCAAAACTGCGCCAAGCGCATCGAGCGGTTTATCACTGTAATGGGTGATGCTCGCAAGCATTGAACCCACCAGCCCGGAGCCGTACACGCCAGCGAAGTAAGAAACGATGAAGTAGGCAGAACGGCGGAGAATCGTCA
>NZ_QPJR01000021.1:0-3198 GCF_003337365.1 Kosakonia sp. AG348 | reverse complement strand
CGGGTGAACTCTGCGTCGCCCTCAATAATTACCTGGCTGATGCGGTGTTCATCGTCATAGCTGAAGCGCTGCACCGTGCCGCGATGGCTGTCGTGGCGTTCAGTCATGCGCCCGAAACCGTCATACTCCCAGCGCACACCCTCCAGCCGTTTCAGCAGGTTGTCCCACACCGGCAGTAAATCCGGCGTGGTGCGGTTGTCCGCCGCGTCATACCAGAAACGTTCTTCACCATCCTGCTTAATAGAACGCTCTATTATCTGGCCGCGCATTCAGCATTACAGTATCTGAAATGTCTCTAAAACTTTGAGGTGAATGTAGCCTCAAAAAAATTAACGTTTTTAAGGAATCGCTTACAATTTTACTCGACGATCATTTGTCATCTTCGCTTATTAAAAAAGCCGGATCAAAGACAATAATACTTTTTCCTTTCATACCACAAGGCCAACCGCCTGACTTATAAATTTCAAATAGATTCTCAAGGAAACAGTCCTGAATAAAATCATCTAGATACCTATTTATCGCTACCGTCCCCAGGACAAAGTAAGCATTCTCCCGGGCCTCTGAAAAAAAATCATCATATTTATTATTGATTTTTTTATTTTCTTTTTCCTATAGTCAAGTAAGTCAGAGGAGTGATTTACCTGTAATGTCTCTAAGTAATTAGAAACGGCTTCATATGCTTTGTCGAAGTCAGCATTACCTCGTAATTTTCTCCTGTAATTTTCAATAATATCCAACCAAACCACATACCCCTTGGGTAACTCTTGGTCAAACGCACTTTCAAAAGCCTTATCGATTTCACGTATTATTATAGTGTCAAATTCAAAAACCCCGTTTAACTCTTTGAAAAACTTGTCTGTAAAAATGAATTCTACAGGTTCCATAACTTTTGTGAGATCATTCATATTTATCACTAACCGTGTTTATAAAAAATATTAGACCAGAGTGAATTTGTTTTTGCATTTTCAAGTGCACCACCAGCTTGATCCATATCGAAAGGCCTTATGGGATAGCCATTCTGAAGGCCTTTCCGGAGTATATTTTGCACTTCTTCTTTCTGTTTACGTATTGCACCTTTAGGCTGTGTAATATCTATTTTGTTCAGTAGCTTTCTTTTCAGATTTCCTTTCAAAAAATAAAGAGGCTTTCAGATACCACTCAAGCTATAAAATAATTTACTCTCATTTAAATAAATGCCCCGCAATTTAATATTTAATGCAGGCATACACTTACACAGCTCACTATATAGAGCATAAAAAAAGCATTGGAATTACAGTCAACAAAAAAACATAGAAAAAAATTAATTATTACTCACATCAATTACCCGGAAAAATAAACAAATAAATAAAAAGCCATCATTTCATCCAGATTAGTTAAACACATCAATCACTATAATAAAAATAAAGCACTTCAAAAAATTAATGTCAAACAATGTAAAGGGGCTTATCATCTATAAGGTTTTATATGTCGGCGCTTTTATATAGTAATTAGTCACAAAACCATCTCTTACTTGAATAATATGTACATTCAACTTAACAGACTGCTGGCACTATTCCATACATACCAGCATTTTTATTTATACCATTCAGAGTAACTTAGCCACTACAGAACCAATCACATTCAGTCATATCTCGAAAGAAAATAAGACGAGATCGATTTATCATTTATTAATCCTGCAGATATATTCTCAGTTCTTTCTGCATCATCATCAGTAATAGATACAAACAATACGGAATCATTTAAGGCTGGCGCAAGCTCACTTAATTTTATTTTTTTTAGTGCATTAATAAGTGCTTGAACAAGTCTGTTCTTAAATTGCAAAAAGTTCGCTCTATCCGGAGACTCTCTTAGAGCCTTACTAATATCAGAAAAATTTTCCGCAGAAAATCCTTCGTATGCCCATTCTGATGTAGCCCATTTATAATAACTTTGTGTCTCTCTACTTTTATCTTTTTCAGCATCAAGGATAAAATGCAAGCGCTCCTCAGAATTTGCGCTCAACGATACTGTCATAGCGCTACTGTCTGTATAAAGCGAGAACGCATAAAAATTTTCAGTAGAATATTCAGTAAGAAGTTTCTTGATGGCATCAAACGCAGCCTGGAAACATTTTTCTTCCAGTTCATCCCAGTTCATATATCACCTCTAGGTTCAGCTTCCAAATGCTTCCATCCCAATTCTCTGAAGTGCTGCTTTCATCTCATTTGTAGCTTCAACTGCATTTAATCCGCGGCTACTTATGACTTCATGTGCAGCTTCAAGTTTATTTGCAACAAGTTTTGCATTTGCAACAGTATGGCCTCTGTTTTCTGCCCACATAAGCGCAGACACATCTTCAAGTGGGTTAATTTCATATTTTTTCAGAATATTTCTACTCCTTTTTAAAGCTTCCTGCATTGGTGGAGACCTTGAAAAATCTCCTTAGAATACAATGTGATGGGCATGAGGGTTAACCATCGATGTTGGAGGCGTTGTTCCTGACCTCCTTGCGAAATATGTTCCCCAATCTCTATCGAGGCACGTAGATGCCAGCCCCCAAGGATCCACCCAAGTAAGCGGATCCACCATATACGTATACGTATTCAGCCCACCCAGTAACCCTATCGGGTCCATCTGGGTGTAGCGTCCGCCGCAGGGGTCGTAGTAGCGGAAGGTGTTGTAGTGCAGTCCGGTTTCGCGATCGAGGTACTGCCCCTGGAAGCGCAGGTTCTGCGGCACATCCCAGTCCGCGTTGCTGTTTTCCCGCTCGCTGCGTCCCCAGGTGGTGGAAACGCCCTGCCAGACAACGTCGCCGCTGCTGTCGGTCACTTTTTCCGGCAGACCGTTCAGCTCCGTGTGATACCAGTAAACCTCCGCGTGCTCGCCGCGGCTGTCGACGCGGGCCAGCGGTTCGTAGCTGTTTTCCGTGTAGATATATTGCACGGCCGCGTCCGGGTTGCTGTCGCTGCACTCGCCAACCATCTGCAGTCCCGACCACGCGTACTGCGTGCGTTCCGCGTTGCGGGTATGGCGTCGCCACACCTGTTTTTCCGGGCGACGACCGAGTGCGTCATAGCGGTATTCGGCCCGGGTGAACTCTGCGTCGCCCTCAATAATTACCTGGCTGATGCGGTGTTCATCGTCATAGCTGAAGCGCTGCACCGTGCCGCGATGGCTGTCGTGACGTTCGGTCATGCGTCCGAAACCGTCATATTCCCA
>NZ_QPJR01000020.1:0-4995 GCF_003337365.1 Kosakonia sp. AG348 | reverse complement strand
CCTGACCCCATGCCGAACTCAGAAGTGAAACGCCGTAGCACCGATGGTAGTGTGGGGTCTCCCCATGCGAGAGTAGGGAACTGCCAGGCATCAAACAAGTGAAGAGGCCATCCTGACGGATGGCCTTTTTGCGTTTTTACGCTGCGAAACAGCACAAGCGCTCATCCTGCGGATGCGGTAAACTAGCCGTGTTTTTGCATCAGGATAGCGCTAATGAATCTCTCCCTTAAGCCCTGGAATACCTTTGGTATTGATCGCCAGGCTCACCAAATTGTTTGTGTCGAAAGTACGCAGCAACTACTCAATGCCTGGCAGTCTGCAGTACAAAGCCAGCAGCCCGTATTGATCCTTGGCGAAGGAAGTAACGTATTGTTTCTGGAAGACTTTGTCGGCACGGTCATTATCAATCGTATTAAAGGAATTGACGTTCACGAAGAGGCGGACGCATGGCTTTTGCATGTCGGTGCGGGAGAGAACTGGCATAATCTTGTACGGTGCACACTCGAGCAAGGCATGCCGGGACTGGAAAATCTGGCATTAATTCCTGGCTGTGTGGGCTCCTCTCCTATCCAGAACATTGGTGCCTATGGCGTTGAGTTACAACGTGTCTGCAGTTATGTAGATTGCATGGAGCTCAGTAGCGGTGAGTCGCAGCGTTTATCTGCAGAGGCCTGCCGCTTTGGCTACCGTGACAGTATCTTTAAGCATGAATATCAGGACCGTTACGCGATTACTGCTGTTGGGCTGCGTTTGGCAAAATCCTGGCAGCCTGTACTGACCTACGGTGATTTAACCCGTCTGGATCCCGCGACTGTAACGCCTCAACAAGTTTTCGATTCCGTTTGCCAGATGCGTACCAGCAAGTTGCCGGATCCTAAAGTGAACGGGAATGCGGGTAGCTTCTTCAAAAACCCGGTGATCACGGCTGAGCAAGCTCGCATACTGCTCGCACGTTTTCCTCATGCTCCGCATTACCCACAGGAAGATGGTTCAGTGAAGCTGGCCGCAGGCTGGTTGATCGATCAATGCCAGTTGAAAGGAACCTCATTAGGGGGCGCTGCGGTCCATCACTTACAAGCTTTAGTGTTGATTAACACCGGGCACGCAACGAGCGGAGATGTGGTGCGTCTTGCACATTTTGTTCGGCAAAGTGTAGGCGATAAATTTGATATCTGGCTGGAACCGGAAGTGCGCTTTATAGGAGCTTCTGGCGAGGTGAATGCGGTGGAGGCTATTGCGTGAAAGACAATACCGTTCCATTAACGCTGATTTCGATTCTGGCGGATGGCGAATTCCATTCTGGCGAGCAGCTTGGTGAGCGTTTAGGCATGAGCCGTGCTGCTATCAACAAACATATCCAGACGCTACGTGACTGGGGTATAGATGTTTTCACCGTGCCGGGAAAAGGCTATAGCTTGCCAGAACCTATTCAGCTACTGGATGAAGCCCTTATCAGTAGCCAGGTCGCGCAGGGTTCTGTTGCGGTGCTACCTGTGATCGATTCAACCAACCAGTACCTGTTGGATCGCTTAAGTGACTTACGCTCCGGTGACGCCTGTGTTGCCGAATATCAACAGGCTGGTCGTGGGCGGCGTGGGCGCAAATGGGTATCTCCGTTTGGTGCCAACCTCTATATTTCCATGTACTGGCGGCTTGAGCAGGGGCCGGCGGCTGCAATTGGTCTGAGCCTGGTCATTGGGATCGTTATGGCCGAGGTGTTGCGCGATTTAGGCGCTGAGCAAGTTCGCGTCAAATGGCCAAATGATCTTTATCTACAGGATCGTAAACTCGCGGGGATCCTCGTCGAATTAACGGGGAAAACCGGCGATGCGGCACAAATTGTCATTGGCGCTGGCGTTAATCTTGTAATGCGAAAAACACAGGCAGAAGATATCAGTCAGAGCTGGATTAATCTGCAGGAGGCTGGTGTGCGCATTGATCGTAACCAACTGGCGTCACGCTTGATCATTGAACTTCGCACTGCCTTACAGCAATTTGAACAAGAGGGGTTAACGCCTTTCCTCTCTCGCTGGGAAGTGCTGGATAATTTCATTAATCGTCCTGTGAAGTTGATTATTGGTGAAAAAGAGATCTTTGGCATTTCCCGCGGGATTGATTCACAAGGTGCTTTGCTACTTGAGCAGGACGGCGTTATTAAACCCTGGGTGGGTGGAGAAATATCGCTTCGTAGCGCGGAATAATAAAAAGGGAGCATTCATGCTCCCTTTTTATTTATTTGCGTAGTCGTACTTGTTCCACGGCATGGTTGGCGCTTTTTGTCATTATCAGGCTTGCGCGCTCGCGGGTTGGCAGGATGTTTTCTTTAAGATTTAGGCCGTTAATTTCTTTCCACAATGACATAGCAATCTCAATCGCTTCGGCTTCCGATAATTTGGCATAGTTGTGGAAATAAGAGTCCGGATTGGTAAATGCCCCTTCCCGGAACTTCAGGAAACGGTTGATATACCAGGTTTGCAATAGATCTTCTGGCGCATCCACATAAATCGAGAAATCAACAAAGTCGGAAACAAACACATGATGTGGATCGTGTGGATAATCCATCCCGCTTTGTAAAACATTTAACCCTTCGAGAATTAAAATATCCGGTTGCGAGATCGTTTTATCCCCATCGGGGATCACATCATAAATAAGATGTGAATAAACCGGCGCGGTGATGTTAGTCACGCCCGATTTAATATCTGAAACAAACTGCACAAGACGGTGCATATCATAAGATTGCGGAAACCCTTTTTTCTTCATCAAGCCGCGGTCTTTCAGCACCTGGTTTGGGTGCAAAAAACCATCGGTCGTAATGAGTTCAACGCGGCGATGCTCTGGCCAGCGGCTCAGTAGTGCCTGCAAGACGCGAGCGGTGGTGCTTTTGCCCACGGCAACGCTACCCGCAATGCTGATGATATAAGGAATACGCTGCCCGTTAGTGCCGAGAAATTGTTCAAGAACGGCCTGACGGCGTAAGTTCGAACTGATGTAGAAATTGAGTAAACGGGAAAGTGGAAGATATATTTCCGCAACTTCTTCCAAAGAAAGGTCTTCATTAATGCCTTTTAATCTCGCGATCTCGCCTTCGGTTAAGGTCATAGGGACAGAATCGCGAAGCGCAGCCCACTGGCTGCGATTAAACTGTAAGTAAGGCGTCATTAACGTTTGCTCTTTTTTACTCATAAGCTTTTATTAGCCTGCCATTATCACTCGCTGCGTTGGCTTCCTGCGCGCAGTAAGAGAGAGACTCTATAGATAATGCTATGGCACGACGTTATTGAAATAAGTGGGATCAATGGGCAGGAGGTTAACACCAGATGACAGGGAATAATATGAAAAATCGCGTTGAGGTGATGCTTTCAGTAGAAAGCATCACGCGCTTCACTTTAGCTGGCAATAGAACGAACCATCTGATTTACAGCAAATAAGCGTTTAAAATAAATGGCTGCCGGGTGGTAATAACCATCTGCAGAGCAGAGAAAATCAGGCACTTCACCAAGGCAGCGGTATCCCTGTGAGCGATAGAACGCTTCTCCGGCAGAACCCGCCAGCACTTCAAGCGATAGCAAACCGCGCTGGCGAGCACATGCTACTCTCTCAAGTTCAGCAATGAGTCTCTTGCCAACACCTGTGCGGCGGGCGCGGCGATGTACCAGCAGAAGTTTGATATGTCCCCGGTTAAGGGCTTCAGGTTGCATGTTGAGTTGTAAACTGACGCTGCCCGAAACGCCCTGTTCATCCCGCGCAATCCAGATGAGTCGCTCGCCTTTTTCCAGTTCACTGCGTAAACGGTAAAAGCTACTTTCAGCTTCCTGTTGGCTGATCGAACGTTGATACCCCACGGATGCGCCGCTGTGCAATGCGTCCAGTAGCAATTGAGCAAGTTCCGGGCAATAGACCGGCAAGGTGGCTGCATTTAACAAAACAATCTTCATGATGACGCCTCCGCTGGGGTGTGATAGCGGAGATGCAATTAGTGATCCACTTCACGATCCCACCCTAGCGCTGAGGAATCGGCGTTGAGCGAGTTTTTATTTGCACCACGATAACGCAACTGCACTGGCAAAGGTCTGCCCAGTATTGAGCAGAGAAGGGTGGCGAGAGAATAGATGGGAATGAATCATGAAAAATGGTGGTTTTTTCCACGGTGTTGCATGAAATTACAGCATTTCTTCGGCTTGTCGCGCAAAATGTGAGCGATAGAACGTTTTGTGCAATTTTTTAGTTGCATCAATCCCTCTGTCTCCCTAGAATGCGCGCTACTTGATGCCGACTTAGCTCAGTAGGTAGAGCAACTGACTTGTAATCAGTAGGTCACCAGTTCGATTCCGGTAGTCGGCACCATCAAGTCCGGTGGGGTTCCCGAGCGGCCAAAGGGAGCAGACTGTAAATCTGCCGTCACAGACTTCGAAGGTTCGAATCCTTCCCCCACCACCATTTTCGGTTACGCAAAAACGTAACCTGAGTTGGTGTCAGTAGTGAATCAGCTCTTTGGGAGAGTGTCTTCTCCCGATAATACAGAAAGTACTGGGTAGCCGAGTTTCAGGATGCGGGCATCGTATAATGGCTATTACCTCAGCCTTCCAAGCTGATGATGCGGGTTCGATTCCCGCTGCCCGCTCCAAGACGTGCTGATATGGCTCAGTTGGTAGAGCGCACCCTTGGTAAGGGTGAGGTCCCCAGTTCGACTCTGGGTATCAGCACCACTTCACTTCTCCTCCCTGGTTTCTCTTCTGTTATTAGCATTCAACGAGTCGGGCATGTTGCCTGGTTGATGTGGTGATATCACCGATTTATCCGTGTCTTAGAGGGACAATCGATGTCTAAAGAAAAGTTTGAACGTACAAAACCGCACGTTAACGTCGGTACTATCGGCCACGTTGACCATGGTAAAACAACGCTGACTGCTGCAATCACTACCGTTCTGGCTAAAACCTACGGTGGTTCTGCTCGCGCATTCGACCAGATCGATAACGCGCCGGAAGAAAAAGCTCG
>NZ_QPJR01000019.1:0-5110 GCF_003337365.1 Kosakonia sp. AG348 | reverse complement strand
TGGATTCTTGACGTCCTCGGACGAAAAATGAATACCAAGTCTCAACGAGTGAACACGTAATTCATTACGAAGTTTAATTCATTGAGCATCAAACTTTTAAATTGAAGAGTTTGATCATGGCTCAGATTGAACGCTGGCGGCAGGCCTAACACATGCAAGTCGAACGGTAGCACAGAGAGCTTGCTCTCGGGTGACGAGTGGCGGACGGGTGAGTAATGTCTGGGAAACTGCCTGATGGAGGGGGATAACTACTGGAAACGGTAGCTAATACCGCATAACGTCGCAAGACCAAAGAGGGGGACCTTCGGGCCTCTTGCCATCAGATGTGCCCAGATGGGATTAGCTAGTAGGTGGGGTAACGGCTCACCTAGGCGACGATCCCTAGCTGGTCTGAGAGGATGACCAGCCACACTGGAACTGAGACACGGTCCAGACTCCTACGGGAGGCAGCAGTGGGGAATATTGCACAATGGGCGCAAGCCTGATGCAGCCATGCCGCGTGTATGAAGAAGGCCTTCGGGTTGTAAAGTACTTTCAGCGGGGAGGAAGGGAGTAAGGTTAATAACCTTATTCATTGACGTTACCCGCAGAAGAAGCACCGGCTAACTCCGTGCCAGCAGCCGCGGTAATACGGAGGGTGCAAGCGTTAATCGGAATTACTGGGCGTAAAGCGCACGCAGGCGGTCTGTCAAGTCGGATGTGAAATCCCCGGGCTCAACCTGGGAACTGCATCCGAAACTGGCAGGCTTGAGTCTCGTAGAGGGAGGTAGAATTCCAGGTGTAGCGGTGAAATGCGTAGAGATCTGGAGGAATACCGGTGGCGAAGGCGGCCTCCTGGACGAAGACTGACGCTCAGGTGCGAAAGCGTGGGGAGCAAACAGGATTAGATACCCTGGTAGTCCACGCCGTAAACGATGTCTATTTGGAGGTTGTGCCCTTGAGGCGTGGCTTCCGGAGCTAACGCGTTAAATAGACCGCCTGGGGAGTACGGCCGCAAGGTTAAAACTCAAATGAATTGACGGGGGCCCGCACAAGCGGTGGAGCATGTGGTTTAATTCGATGCAACGCGAAGAACCTTACCTGGTCTTGACATCCACAGAACTTAGCAGAGATGCTTTGGTGCCTTCGGGAACTGTGAGACAGGTGCTGCATGGCTGTCGTCAGCTCGTGTTGTGAAATGTTGGGTTAAGTCCCGCAACGAGCGCAACCCTTATCCTTTGTTGCCAGCGGTCCGGCCGGGAACTCAAAGGAGACTGCCAGTGATAAACTGGAGGAAGGTGGGGATGACGTCAAGTCATCATGGCCCTTACGACCAGGGCTACACACGTGCTACAATGGCGCATACAAAGAGAAGCGACCTCGCGAGAGCAAGCGGACCTCATAAAGTGCGTCGTAGTCCGGATTGGAGTCTGCAACTCGACTCCATGAAGTCGGAATCGCTAGTAATCGTGGATCAGAATGCCACGGTGAATACGTTCCCGGGCCTTGTACACACCGCCCGTCACACCATGGGAGTGGGTTGCAAAAGAAGTAGGTAGCTTAACCTTCGGGAGGGCGCTTACCACTTTGTGATTCATGACTGGGGTGAAGTCGTAACAAGGTAACCGTAGGGGAACCTGCGGTTGGATCACCTCCTTACCTTAAAGAACCTGCCTCTGCAGTGTCCACACAGATTGTCTGATGAAAAGTGAATAGCAAGGCGTCTTGCGAGCGAGACTTTACGTCCCCTTCGTCTAGAGGCCCAGGACACCGCCCTTTCACGGCGGTAACAGGGGTTCGAATCCCCTAGGGGACGCCACTTGCTGGTTTGTGAGTGAAAGTCACCTGCCGATGTATCTCAAAACTGACTCACGAGTCATGTTTGAGATATTTGCTCTTTAAAAATCTGGATCAAGCTGAAAATTGAAACACTGAACAGTGCGAACTGTTCTGTGAGTCTCTCAAATTTTCGCGACACGCGGATGTTTCACGAAACATCTTCGGGTTGTGAGGTTAAGCGACTAAGCGTACACGGTGGATGCCCTGGCAGTCAGAGGCGATGAAGGACGTGCTAATCTGCGAAAAGCGCCGGTAAGGTGATATGAACCGTTATAACCGGCGATGTCCGAATGGGGAAACCCAGTGTGACTCGTCACACTATCATTAACTGAATCCATAGGTTAATGAGGCGAACCGGGGGAACTGAAACATCTAAGTACCCCGAGGAAAAGAAATCAACCGAGATTCCCCCAGTAGCGGCGAGCGAACGGGGAGCAGCCCAGAGCCTGAATCAGCTTGTGTGTTAGTGGAAGCGTCTGGAAAGTCGCGCGATACAGGGTGACAGCCCCGTACACAAAAGCACACAGGCTGTGAGCTCGATGAGTAGGGCGGGACACGTGGTATCCTGTCTGAATATGGGGGGACCATCCTCCAAGGCTAAATACTCCTGACTGACCGATAGTGAACCAGTACCGTGAGGGAAAGGCGAAAAGAACCCCGGCGAGGGGAGTGAAAAAGAACCTGAAACCGTGTACGTACAAGCAGTGGGAGCATCCTTCGGGGTGTGACTGCGTACCTTTTGTATAATGGGTCAGCGACTTATATTCTGTAGCAAGGTTAACCGCATAGGGGAGCCGAAGGGAAACCGAGTCTTAACTGGGCGTTAAGTTGCAGGGTATAGACCCGAAACCCGGTGATCTAGCCATGGGCAGGTTGAAGGTTGGGTAACACTAACTGGAGGACCGAACCGACTAATGTTGAAAAATTAGCGGATGACTTGTGGCTGGGGGTGAAAGGCCAATCAAACCGGGAGATAGCTGGTTCTCCCCGAAAGCTATTTAGGTAGCGCCTCGTGAATTCATCTCCGGGGGTAGAGCACTGTTTCGGCTAGGGGGCCATCCCGGCTTACCAACCCGATGCAAACTACGAATACCGGAGAATGTTATCACGGGAGACACACGGCGGGTGCTAACGTCCGTCGTGAAGAGGGAAACAACCCAGACCGCCAGCTAAGGTCCCAAAGTCATGGTTAAGTGGGAAACGATGTGGGAAGGCCCAGACAGCCAGGATGTTGGCTTAGAAGCAGCCATCATTTAAAGAAAGCGTAATAGCTCACTGGTCGAGTCGGCCTGCGCGGAAGATGTAACGGGGCTAAACCATGCACCGAAGCTGCGGCAGCGACACTATGTGTTGTTGGGTAGGGGAGCGTTCTGTAAGCCTGCGAAGGTGGCCTGTGAGGGTTGCTGGAGGTATCAGAAGTGCGAATGCTGACATAAGTAACGATAAAGCGGGTGAAAAGCCCGCTCGCCGGAAGACCAAGGGTTCCTGTCCAACGTTAATCGGGGCAGGGTGAGTCGACCCCTAAGGCGAGGCCGAAAGGCGTAGTCGATGGGAAACAGGTTAATATTCCTGTACTTGGTGTTACTGCGAAGGGGGGACGGAGAAGGCTATGTTAGCCGGGCGACGGTTGTCCCGGTTTAAGCGTGAAGGTGTGTGTTCCAGGCAAATCCGGAGCACTTTAACACTGAGGCGTGATGACGAGGCACTACGGTGCTGAAGTAACAAATGCCCTGCTTCCAGGAAAAGCCTCTAAGCTCCAGGTAACACGAAATCGTACCCCAAACCGACACAGGTGGTCAGGTAGAGAATACCAAGGCGCTTGAGAGAACTCGGGTGAAGGAACTAGGCAAAATGGTGCCGTAACTTCGGGAGAAGGCACGCTGATACGTAGGTGAAGTCCCTCGCGGATGGAGCTGAAATCAGTCGAAGATACCAGCTGGCTGCAACTGTTTATTAAAAACACAGCACTGTGCAAACACGAAAGTGGACGTATACGGTGTGACGCCTGCCCGGTGCCGGAAGGTTAATTGATGGGGTCATCCGTAAGGAGAAGCTCTTGATCGAAGCCCCGGTAAACGGCGGCCGTAACTATAACGGTCCTAAGGTAGCGAAATTCCTTGTCGGGTAAGTTCCGACCTGCACGAATGGCGTAATGATGGCCAGGCTGTCTCCACCCGAGACTCAGTGAAATTGAACTCGCTGTGAAGATGCAGTGTACCCGCGGCAAGACGGAAAGACCCCGTGAACCTTTACTATAGCTTGACACTGAACACTGGTCCTTGATGTGTAGGATAGGTGGGAGGCTTTGAAGCGTGGACGCCAGTCTGCGTGGAGCCGCCCTTGAAATACCACCCTTTAATGGCTGGTGTTCTAACGTGGACCCGTGATCCGGGTTGCGGACAGTGTCTGGTGGGTAGTTTGACTGGGGCGGTCTCCTCCTAAAGCGTAACGGAGGAGCACGAAGGTCAGCTAATCCTGGTCGGACATCAGGAGGTTAGTGCAATGGCATAAGCTGGCTTGACTGCGAGCGTGACGGCGCGAGCAGGTGCGAAAGCAGGTCATAGTGATCCGGTGGTTCTGAATGGAAGGGCCATCGCTCAACGGATAAAAGGTACTCCGGGGATAACAGGCTGATACCGCCCAAGAGTTCATATCGACGGCGGTGTTTGGCACCTCGATGTCGGCTCATCACATCCTGGGGCTGAAGTAGGTCCCAAGGGTATGGCTGTTCGCCATTTAAAGTGGTACGCGAGCTGGGTTTAGAACGTCGTGAGACAGTTCGGTCCCTATCTGCCGTGGGCGCTGGAGAATTGAGGGGGGCTGCTCCTAGTACGAGAGGACCGGAGTGGACGCATCACTGGTGTTCGGGTTGTCATGCCAATGGCACTGCCCGGTAGCTAAATGCGGAAGAGATAAGTGCTGAAAGCATCTAAGCACGAAACTTGCCCCGAGATGAGTTCTCCCTGAGACCCTGAGTCTCCTGAAGGAACGTTGAAGACGACGACGTTGATAGGCCGGGTGTGTAAGCGCAGCGATGCGTTGAGCTAACCGGTACTAATGAACCGTGAGGCTTAACCTTACAACGCCGAAGGTGTTTTGGCGTGAGAGACATGAAATCAGCCTGATACAGATTATGTCGGGGCGTGAGAACGGTCTGACAACAGAATTTGCCTGGCGGCAGTAGCGCGGTGGTCCCACCTGACCCCATGCCGAACTCAGAAGTGAAACGCCGTAGCGCCGATGGTAGTGTGGGGTCTCCCCATGCGAGAGTAGGGAACTGCCAGGCATCAAA
>NZ_QPJR01000018.1:0-26382 GCF_003337365.1 Kosakonia sp. AG348 | reverse complement strand
AGTTTGATGCTCAATGAATTAAACTTCGTAATGAATTACGTGTTCACTCGTTGAGACTTGGTATTCATTTTTCGTCCGAGGACGTCAAGAATCCATGTCACCCTGAGTGCCCACACAGATTGTCTGATAAATTGTTAAAGAGCAGGTGCGACGCGCTTTAGCGCTCTGTCGCGAGGTGGCGTATATTACGCTTTCCTCTTTCAGAGTCAACCCTCATTTTCAGGATTTTTTCTCTTTCGTTTTCTCGACTATCTCGTGAAGTGATTCACGTTGTCGGGTCAACGGAGGCGCATTATAGGGATCCCAATTTTTTGCACAAGTCTTTTTGCGATCTTTTTTTCTGACTGCTGTTTTTTCATTCTTTTCGCTGCGATCCCGTACGATCTGCTCAAATAATGGTATGTAAAAGGGTTGCAGAAGGCCTTTCTTGCGATCAAAGTCATTATCCCGGCCTGTTTATGATGAGGTAATTATGTCTAACGTTTTACGCCCTTATAAGGATCTGCGGCCCCAATTAGGCCAGCGGGTAATGATTGATGCCACCAGCGTGGTGATTGGTGACGTCAGAATTGCTGATGATGTGGGCATTTGGCCATTAGTCGTGATTCGTGGTGATGTGAATTATGTTGAGATTGGCGCGCGCAGCAACATTCAGGACGGTAGCGTTCTCCATGTTACGCACAAATCTTCTTATAATCCCGAAGGCGATCCGCTGCTCATTGGCGAAGATGTTACTGTTGGGCATAAGGTAATGTTGCACGGCTGTGTTATCGGCAATCGTGTACTCGTTGGCATGGGATCGATCTTACTCGACGGTGCTGTTGTTGAAGATGATGTGATGATCGGCGCAGGAAGCCTGGTTCCCCAAAATAAACGTCTGGAAAGTGGCTACCTTTATCTGGGCAGCCCGGTAAAACAGATCCGTCCCCTGACGGAAGCGGAGCTTGAAGGGTTGAAATACTCAGCCGGGAATTACGTGAAATGGAAAGATGAATATCTGGATCAAGGTAACCAGACAATCCCCTGATCATCCTCTTCTTGCTGGCGGATCAACTGTTCCGCCTCCTCTTCCAGATCCCAACGATGTTCACGAAATACCGCCAGGTAGTGTTCTGGTGTTTTGCCACCAAAGCGCTTTGCTAGCGTCTCTCCTTTTATGGCGCAAGTAATTTGCATACCATTGACCAACGCAGGAAAACAGACAGCACCAGCCGCGTCATCCCACCCTTCGCGATCCGGAAACTGAATGGCCTGATTCATTTTGCCAGTTCCTGTTTCAACAGAGTGATTACCGGTTCAACGTCCGGCAATACACCATGCCATAGCAGCACCGCATGCGCAGCCTGCCCGACCAGCATGCCTAAACCATCCGCACATTTCTTCGCACCTGAATTTTCACACCAACTCAGAAATGGCGTCGATCCTTTCTGATAGAACATGTCATAGCAATAAAGCTCGGGATGGATAAGCGCATTCGGTAACGCGGGGATCTCCCCACCAATACCGCTGGAAGTTGCGTTGATGATCAAATCGAATTCATGGTTCGCTAAATTATCCATAGCAACAGCATCAATGCTACCGGTGTGTGCAAAGAGCTTAGCCAGCGTTTGCGCCTTAGAAAAAGTACGGTTGGTAACAGTCACGGCGCAATCCAGAGACAGTAAAGGAAGAATGACGCCGCGCGCTGCCCCACCCGCCCCGATAAGCAGAATGCGAAACCCCGGGCGAATAAAAGAGAGGCGTTCGAGATCGCTCAACAAGCCAATCCCATCCGTGTTATCGCCCAGTAACCGACCATCTTCAAGGCGTTTAAACGTGTTTACCGCCCCAGCCATCGCGGCACGTTCTGTGAGTTCATTCGCGCGAGCAAATGCTTCCTCTTTAAAAGGCACGGTAACATTCGCGCCTTTTCCACCAGCGGTAAAAAAAGCATCCAGCGTCTGCACAAAGCCATCTACCGGTGCCAGAACCCGACCATAAGAATGTTCAATACCCAGTTGCCGGGCAAATTGCTGATGAATAAACGGAGACTTGCTGTGCGCAATAGGATTGCCAAAGACGGCATAGGATTCCATACAGTTACCCCTGACGGAAAAGTTCGCCGGTAAGGGCGTCACGAATTTCAGAAGGATTTTGCCGTCCTCCGGTCGGGGCATCGACAACCGGGAAGTCTGGACCAAATTGGTCGATAACTTCCTGCGCTGTTCTGCAAGGCGGCAAGCCCGATAAATTAGCGCTCGTTGATACCAGCGGTTTTCCGTAAGCCTCACACAGCGCAATCACCGTTTGATGGTCAGTCACGCGCACGGCCAGCGAGTCAAAGCGCCCGGTTAGCCAGCGCGGCGTGTTCGGTTTCGCCGGGAAGACAAACGTTACCGGTCCGGGCCAGCAGGCAAAAATCGTCTGACGCTGTTCGTCGGTCAGCATGCTGTCATCAATATAGGGTTTGAGTTGATCAAAGCTGGCAGCGATAAGGATGAGGCCTTTATCAACCGGGCGTTGCTTTAGTTCAAGCAAGCGATGAATCGCAATCTCACTGTCCGGGTCGCAACCGACACCGAAAACAGCTTCTGTTGGATAAGCGATGACGTGTTCTTTCTTCAGGATCTCCACCGCCGCAGCGATAGGATCTGTTGGCAGGTTATTCTTCACGAGTTTGTTCCGCCGTTACCGGCTGTCCACATTGTTTACTGGCGCAGAAGCGTTTCACGCCTTGCGCGGTTTTCTTCTCGATAAGTAGCGGGTAGTGGCAAACAAGACATTCACCCGCCACCGGTTTGAAATTTATAACGAACTGGCAATCTGGGTAACGATCGCAGGAATAAAAGGTTTTACCATATCGGGAGCGGCGCTGAACAAGATGCCCGCTTCGGCACTGTGGGCAAGTGATTGCGGTATCGTCGGGCTTATCAATCAACTCGGTATGTTCGCATTCAGGATACTGGCTGCAGCCAATGAACATACCGAAGCGTCCCTGGCGCAGCACTAGCGCGGCCCCACACACAGGGCACTGCTGCCCGTCCAGAACTTTAACAATATGTCCATCCGCCTGGCTTTTCAGCGGGCGAACATAATCGCATTCCGGATATTGAGAACATCCGAGAAACGGACCGTGTTTCCCGGAACGGATAACAAGTTCAGCCCCGCATTGTGGGCAGGGCTCGTTGTTACGCACCGAAAAGAGTGCTGATTTGGCCATAACGACTCTTGAAGCTGCAAAAATGATTAGTGCAGCATACCTTCATTCGCTTCAAAGAGTAATTCTTCCATTTGCTGGTAGGCGTTTTCACACCCAGGGATATTGAAGAGCACCATCAGAATGACCCATTTCAGATCTTCCAACTCGAACTCTGCCGTATCCAGCGCCAGCACCCGTTCAATCACCATTTCTCGCGTTTCGAGGTTTAGCACCTGAATCTGCTCCAGGAATAACAAGAATCCCCGGCAACTGGCATCCAGCCTTTCACACTCTTCCGCCGTATAAATACGGACAGAAAGCGGATCAGAAGCAAGCTGCATCGGTTCGGCGAGGCCTTCCTGATAATCAGCCAGCTTTTCTAGCCACAAAAGTGCATTGTAGATGTCTTCACGATCAAATCCGGCGTCGGTAAGATCCCGTTCCAGTTTGTCCTGATCCACACGCAATTCCGCTTCGTTATGGATGTAAGTCTCAAACAAGTACATTAGTACGTCGAACATGGCTTGCCCTCCTCAATCGGACATAGCCGCCGGGTACAGCTGCGATCCATCCTGCTAACTCCAGTTCAAGCAATTGAGCTGCGATGACTGGCACAGGTTGGCCGGCACGTTCAGCGACGACGTCAACAGGTGTTACCTCATCTCCTACGTTAGCCAGGAGCTCAGGAAATGGCAATGCCACCTCTTCTTGATCTGGAGAATAAATTGCATTTTCGCGTACGTCAGACAGCCAATTCAGCCCATATTGCAAATTTTCGAGGATCTCATCAGCCGATGTTACCGGTATTGCCCCTTGTTTGATTAACCAGTGCGGCCCTTCGCTGCCCGGGCTACCAATAGGACCGGGTAATGCAAAAACATCACGGCCTTGTTCAAGCGCAATCCGCGCGGTCACCAGCGAACCACTACGCAAAGCGGCTTCTACAACCAGTACCCCACAGCTGAGCCCACTAATGATGCGGTTTCGGCGCGGAAAATTACCCGGCTTCGGCGTAGTCGCGAGGGGAAATTCGGATACCAGTGCACCACCGCTTTCAATTAATTCTGCTGCAAGCGAAGCATGCTTGCGCGGATAGAGGCTATATAAACCGTTCCCCAGTACACCAATGCTTTTTCCATTAACCTGTAAAGCCGCCCGGTGCGCCACGCTATCGATCCCTAACGCCATGCCACTGGTAATCGTTAGCCCAGCACGAGCAAGCACTTCACAAAAAATCCGCCCCCATCGCTCGCCATACCATGAATGTGCGCGACTCCCAACAACGGCCAGTTGTTGTGTTGTCAGTACCGCTGGATTGCCTTTAACAAAAATAGCACCGGGAAAATCAGGAATAGCACGCAAAGGTGCAGGATACGCCGGATCGCTGGCAATAATTAAATGATTACCAGGTTGTGCAAGCCAGTTAAGGCTCTTTTCAAGCTCACATGCAGAAAGAGAGAAAAAGCGCTGCGTTTGCGCTTCTGTAAACCCGATGAGTCGAAGTTCAGCGAAGGATGCGCTCTGGTTTTGTTCCAGCCACTGTGCTGCTTTCAGCCATTGATCGCCACATAGCGTGGTCACCTGTAACAACCGCAGCCAAATCTCCGTGCTCGTCATCCTTTATCCCCTGCCATAAGCCGCTTTAGCAATCCTTGCGATTGGTCACTGATGCTGTCAATCGCGGGGGGATTTGTCTAGAATAGAGGTAATATTCTCACCAACTCCTGAACACGACTCTGGATATTTATGGCAGTTTTGCATGTGTTACATATTCCGGACGAGCGCCTTCGCAAAGTCGCCGAGCCGGTAAAAGAAGTGAATGCGGACATTCAACGTATCGTCGATGATATGTTTGAAACGATGTACGCAGAAGAAGGTATTGGGCTGGCAGCAACGCAGGTTGATATTCACCAGCGCATCATCGTGATCGACGTTTCCGAAAATCGCGACGAGCAATTAGTGTTGATTAACCCTGAGCTGCTGGAAAAAAGCGGAGAAACAGGTATTGAAGAAGGTTGCCTGTCTATTCCGGAACAGCGTGCACTGGTACCTCGCGCCGAAAAAGTAAAAATCCGCGCGCTGGATCGTGACGGAAAAACATTCGAACTGGAAGCCGACGGTCTTCTGGCAATCTGCATTCAGCATGAGATGGATCATCTGGTAGGTAAGCTGTTTATTGATTACTTGTCGCCGATGAAACGTCAGCGCATTCGCCAGAAAGTTGAAAAACTGGATCGCATGAACGCCCGCGCATAAAACGGGCTGAAAAGGATAAACGTGTCAGATTCTCTACGTATTATTTTCGCCGGCACTCCGGACTTTGCAGCGCGTCATCTTGACGCGCTGTTGTCTTCTGAGCATCAGGTGGTGGGGGTTTTCACCCAGCCAGACCGCCCTGCTGGTCGCGGTAAAAAGCTGATGCCAAGCCCAGTCAAAGTGCTGGCGGAAGAAAAAGGCCTGCCGGTGTTTCAACCTGCATCGTTACGTGCAGAGGAAAACCAGCAGTTGGTTGCCAGCCTCAACGCCGATGTGATGGTGGTGGTGGCATACGGACTGATCCTGCCCAAAGCAGTGCTGGCCATGCCGCGCCTGGGTTGCATAAATGTTCACGGTTCACTGCTGCCACGCTGGCGTGGCGCGGCGCCTATTCAGCGCTCACTATGGGCAGGTGATGCGGAAACCGGCGTCACTATCATGCTAATGGATGTGGGTCTGGATACTGGCGACATGCTGTTTAAACTCGCCTGCCCGATCACCGATGAAGACACTAGCGCCACGCTGTATGACAAGCTGGCAGAGCTCGGTCCGCAGGGATTAATTGCGACGCTGCAACAGCTTGCTCAGGGCACAGCACAACCGCAGGTGCAAGACGAAGCGCAGGTCACTTACGCAGAGAAGCTCAGCAAAGAGGAAGCGCGCCTGGACTGGTCGCTCAGCGCCGCCCAGCTTGAACGATGCATTCGCGCCTTCAACCCCTGGCCAATGAGCTGGTTTATGGTTGATGAGCAACCGGTGAAAGTCTGGAAAGCGTCGGTTATTCCGTCTAAGCCAACAGAGAAACCCGGTACGATCGTGGAAGTGTCGAAAGCGGGTATTCAGGTTGCCACTGCCGATGGAATATTGAATCTTGAATCGCTGCAGCCTGCCGGTAAGAAAGCAATGAGCGCGCAGGATCTGCTGAATTCACGGCGGGAATGGTTTGTCCCTGGTAACCCTCTGGCCTGAGAGTATTTTTAGCCCGGCTTGCCGGGCGTTTTTATTTTTATCGCGATGAAAAAACAAATAAATTTACGCAGTATGGCTGCGCAGGCAGTTGAGCAGGTCATAGAACAAGGGCAATCGCTCAGCAATATCCTGCCGCCGTTGCAACAAAAAGTTTCCGACAAAGATAAAGCGCTGCTGCAAGAGTTGTGCTTTGGTGTTTTACGCGTATTGCCACAGCTCGACTGGCTCATCAATAAATTGATGTCGCGCCCAATGACGGGCAAGCAGCGCACGGTGCACTATCTGATCATGGTTGGGTTTTATCAGCTTCTTCATACGCGCATCCCTGCCCATGCGGCACTGGCAGAAACCGTAGAAGGCGCAGTGGTCATTAAGCGTCCGCAGCTTAAGGGCTTGATTAACGGTGTATTACGTCAATTCCAGCGTCTACAGGAAGAATTACTGGCAGAGTTCGCCCAAAGCGAAAATCATTTTCTGTTCCCGAAGTGGCTGTTAAACCGTGTGCAAAAAGCCTATCCACACCAATGGCAACACATTGTCGAAGCCAGCAACCAGCGACCGCCGATGTGGCTGCGTGTCAATCGTCAGCACCATTCACGCGATGGCTGGTTAGCAGTGCTGGAAGAGGCCGGTTTGCAAGGATCCCCGCATCCGGATTATCCCGATGCGGTACGCCTGACGAGCCCAGCACCAGTCACCGCTCTGCCAGGTTTTGCCGAGGGTTGGGTTACGGTACAGGATGCTTCTGCTCAGGGCTGCATTGCTTTCCTTACGCCGAAAAACGGTGAACGTATTCTCGATCTATGTGCAGCACCCGGTGGCAAAACCACGCATATACTCGAAGCCGCTCCCGAGGCCAGCGTGTTGGCGGTAGACATAGACGAGCAACGTTTGTCGCGTGTTTACGACAACCTGAAACGACTGGGCATGAAAGCGCAGGTAAAACAGGGCGATGGGCGTTTCCCGGTGCAATGGTGCGGTGATGAACAATTCGATCGTATCCTGCTGGATGCGCCTTGCTCAGCGACGGGTGTTATTCGACGCCATCCAGATATCAAATGGCTGCGTCGCGATCGCGATATTCCCGAGTTAGCGCAGTTACAGTCTGAAATTCTGGATGCTATCTGGCCGCATTTGAAACCAGGCGGTACGCTGGTATATGCGACATGCTCCATCTTGCCGGAAGAGAACAGTCAGCAGGTTGCCGCTTTTCTCAAACGCACAACTGATGCGCAACTGAGCGAAACGGGTACGCCGGAAAACCCTGGCTTGCAGAAACTGCCAGGTGCGGAAGAAGGCGATGGTTTCTTTTACGCTAAGATAATCAAACAGTGATGGGAACAACGGGTCACAACAGATGAAAATAATTATTCTGGGTGCAGGGCAGGTTGGTGGCACGCTGGCAGAAAACCTGGTCGGAGAGAATAACGATATTACCGTTGTTGATACTAATGGCGACCGTCTGCGTAGTTTGCAGGACAAATTCGATCTCCGCGTCGTACAAGGCCACGGTTCTCACCCCCGCGTGCTACGCGAAGCCGGCGCTGACGATGCCGATATGCTGGTTGCGGTGACCAGCTCGGATGAAACCAATATGGTTGCCTGCCAGGTTGCGTATTCGCTGTTTAATACGCCAAACCGTATTGCCCGCATCCGCTCGCCTGATTACGTTCGCGACGCGGATAAGCTTTTTCACTCAGAAGCCGTTCCCATCGATCATTTGATCGCGCCGGAGCAGTTGGTTATCGACAGTATTTATCGCCTCATCGAATATCCCGGCGCATTGCAGGTCGTGAATTTCGCCGAAGGAAAAGTCAGCCTGGCTGTGGTGAAAGCCTATTATGGCGGCCCGTTGGTGGGAAATGCGTTGTCAACCATGCGCGAGCATATGCCGCATATTGATACTCGCGTTGCGGCTATTTTTCGCCACGACAGACCTATTCGCCCGCAAGGCTCAACGATTGTTGAAGCAGGTGATGAAGTATTCTTTATTGCCGCATCGCAGCATATCCGTGCCGTTATGAGTGAACTTCAGCGGCTGGAAAAACCGTATAAACGCATTATGTTGGTCGGCGGTGGTAATATCGGCGCCGGTCTGGCTCGTCAGCTGGAAAAAGACTACAGCGTGAAGTTGATCGAGCGCGATCAACAACGTGCGGCGGAGCTGGCCGAGAAACTGCAAAATACGATCGTGTTTTATGGCGACGCCTCCGATCAAGAATTACTGGCCGAAGAACATATCGATCAGGTGGATCTCTTTATTGCTGTCACCAATGACGACGAAGCCAACATTATGTCTGCAATGCTGGCCAAACGGATGGGAGCCAAGAAAGTGATGGTGCTCATTCAACGCCGCGCTTATGTCGATTTGGTTCAGGGCAGTGTGATTGATATTGCCATATCGCCACAACAGGCGACTATTTCCGCTCTGCTTAGCCATGTACGTAAAGCGGATATCGTTGGCGTTTCATCGTTACGTCGCGGTGTCGCAGAGGCAATTGAAGCGGTTGCACACGGAGACGAAACGACGTCCCGCGTTGTCGGCCGTGTTATTGATGAAATTAAATTGCCGCCAGGCACAATCATCGGTGCGGTGGTACGTGGAAATGATGTCATGATTGCCAATGATAATTTGCGTATTGAGCAAGGCGACCATGTAATTATGTTTTTAACGGACAAAAAATATATCACGGACGTCGAGCGCTTATTCCAGCCGAGCCCATTCTTCCTGTAATAACCCGGGCGCAATTAGATGCGCCCGCACATTATTCCCCGCTTTTATCAGGGTTTAAGAAATCATTACAATCACCCTCCCCAAATGGAAATTGATCGGTAATTTGTTAGACTTAATCCGACAGTCTGCACATGGAGAAAGGATATGAGCATTTTGAAAGAGTTCCGTGAATTTGCAATGCGCGGAAATGTGGTGGATTTGGCAGTTGGTGTCATCATCGGTGCAGCTTTCGGCAAAATTGTGTCGTCATTGGTTGCAGATATCATTATGCCGCCGCTGGGGTTATTAATTGGCGGGATTGATTTCAAATCATTTGCCTGGACGCTACGTGACGCGCAGGGCGACGTTCCCGCTGTCGTCATGCACTATGGTGTGTTTATTCAGAACATTTTTGACTTCATCATCGTCGCTTTTGCAATCTTCATTGCAATTAAGCTGATCAATAAGCTGAAACGTAAGCAAGAAGAAGAACCGAAAGCGCCACCGGCACCGAGTAAAGAAGAAGTGTTGCTGAGTGAAATTCGCGATTTGCTGAAAGAGCAAAATAATCGTAGTTAAGCAAATGCAAGAAGGCCAGTGGTAAATAAGCGATTCGCTTGCTTGCCACTGGCCTCCTGAAAGCCTTTTTTTGCGTGTTTGCCTTTCCGTAAATAACTTCCTTTCCCTTTTTTGTTTTTCTCAATACGCTGGCGAAATAGCGGATCATGTAACAAAGCTTCAATAGCGTTATCGTTGATCTGCCCTTTAGTATGCTGATAGCGGCTCATAACGTCTCCAGATTGTGTATTAAAACGGCCGGAGTGTAGCTCTCTCTGTGCAGAAGATCAACAGGCCGTTGTGGTCGGTTTACCACTCGCGCCTTGTTCAAGCGCCTCAAGAATAGAACAATAAACACTGCTGTGTGCTGTACCACAACATGCATCATTCAGTTTTTGCAACGAGCGGCGCATGGACTGTAACTCTTCGATGCGGGCTTCAACCTCGCTCAGGCGAGCCTGCACAATACTTTTCGACTCCTGGCAAGTGTGGTGTTCAGGATCAATACGGATCGACAACAGTTCGCGGATGGATTCGAGGGTAAACCCTAATTGTCGGGCATGGCGAATAAATTTTAGCCGTTGCAGATCGTTATCCGTATAAAGCCGAAATCCGCCTTCGGTTCTGACCTCATGATCCATCATTTGCTGCTTTTCGTAGTAACGGATCGTATCTGGCGTGACTTCTGCGAGTTTCGCGATTTCACCAATGCGATACATGATTACTCCTCATTAATTTTTTGCTGCAGTTTGGCGGCATAATCGCCTCGCAGGAAATCGGTGCTTAAGCCAGCCTGGCGCAGCTTCATTTCCAGTAACGACAAACGGCGATGCAAAAGCTGAAAATCCGGGTGATCGTGCTGCACGCTATTGAGCAGATCGATAAGCATCACGGCTTCTTTACGGTATTCGAGTTCTGGTGGCAGGCAGCCAGCATTTTTCAGCAAGCGATACCCAGCGCGGAGCTCCGCAGGGATATGAGAATCATCATCCAGCAACAACGGCTCACCGCTGCCGGGTAGATTATCAAACTCGCCTTTTTGCTGAGCATTGAGAATATGGCGTTCTGCCCACTGATCTAGTAACCACATAACGGCTCTCGACGGAATGAACAAAAAAGATACATATATTGTAGGGAAGAGGCCGAACGACTGGTATAAAAAAACCCGCCGAAGCGGGTTTCTTTACGTTACTACAGATTACTCTGCAGCAGCTTCTGCTTTCGATTCAGAGCGATCAACCAGCTCGATGTATGCCATCGGCGCGTTGTCACCAGCACGGAAACCACACTTCAGAATACGAGTGTAACCACCGGCACGGCTCGCGAAACGCGGGCCCAGTTCGTTAAACAGTTTTGCCACGATCTCGTTATCACGAGTGCGGGCGAATGCCAGACGACGATTAGCAACGCTATCCGTCTTGGCAAGAGTAATCAGCGGCTCAACTACGCGACGCAGCTCTTTCGCTTTCGGCAGGGTCGTCTTGATGATCTCATGACGAACCAGAGAGCCTGCCATGTTACGGAACATGGCCTGGCGATGGCTGCTGTTGCGGTTCAGTTGACGACCACTCTTACGATGGCGCATGACCTTATCCTTCTCAGTAAAACCTTAACCTGTGATCCGGTTACTCGTCAGCAATGCTTGCCGGCGGCCAGTTTTCCAGGCGCATGCCCAGAGACAGACCGCGGGAGGCCAGCACGTCTTTAATCTCAGTAAGAGATTTTTTACCCAGGTTCGGCGTTTTCAGCAACTCAACCTCGGTACGCTGTACCAGATCACCGATATAGTGGATAGCTTCTGCCTTGAGGCAGTTAGCAGAGCGGACAGTCAATTCCAGATCGTCAACAGGGCGCAGCAGAATCGGATCGAATTCTGGTTTCTCTTCTTTAACTTCCGGCTGACGTACATCACGTAAATCAACGAAAGCTTCAAGTTGTTCAGCCAGAATGGTTGCCGCACGACGAATCGCCTCTTCAGGATCGATTGTGCCGTTGGTTTCCATTTCGATGACCAGCTTGTCCAGGTCGGTACGCTGTTCAACACGTGCTGCTTCAACATTGTAGGCAATACGCTCTACAGGGCTGTAGCAGGCGTCAACGAGCAGACGGCCGATTGGGCGCTCATCTTCTTCCGAATGAATTCGGGCAGACGCCGGAACATAACCACGACCGCGCTGAACTTTGATACGCATGTTGATAGATGCGTTTTCATCGGTCAGGTGGCAGATCACATGCTGCGGCTTGACGATTTCGACATCACCGTCGTGGGTAATGTCGGCTGCGGTCACAGGGCCAATGCCAGATTTATTCAGAGTAAGAATAACATCATCTTTACCCTGAACTCTCACCGCCAGCCCTTTCAGGTTGAGCAGGATTTCAAGGATATCTTCCTGAACGCCTTCTTTGGTGCTGTACTCATGAAGTACACCATCAATCTCAACCTCAGTCACCGCGCAACCCGGCATCGATGAGAGCAGAATACGGCGCAGTGCGTTACCCAGAGTATGGCCAAAGCCACGCTCTAAAGGCTCAAGGGTCACCTTGGCGTGCGTCGAACTCACTTGCTCGATATCTACCAGGCGCGGTTTTAGAAACTCTGTCACAGAACCCTGCATTGTGTCCTCTCTTTGGTACTAAGCTTTACTTGGAGTAAAGCTCGACGATCAGGTGTTCGTTAATGTCCGCAGACAGATCAGAACGCTCCGGCTTACGCTTGAACGTACCTTCCATCTTGCCAGCATCAACTTCCAGCCAGGTTGGCTTTTCACGCTGCTCAGCCAGCTCCAGAGCGGCTTTCACGCGAGACTGCTTTTTCGCTTTCTCACGAATGCTAACAACGTCATTCGGACTAACCTGATAAGAAGCGATGTTAACAACACGACCGTTTACCATGATTGCTTTGTGGCTAACCAGCTGGCGTGCTTCAGCACGAGTGGCGCCAAAGCCCATACGGTATACAACGTTGTCCAGACGACCTTCCAGCAGACCCAACAGGTTTTCACCGGTGTTGCCTTTCAGACGTGCTGCTTCTTTGTAGTAGTTACGGAACTGACGCTCCAGCACACCGTAAATACGGCGAACTTTTTGCTTTTCACGCAACTGCACACCATAGTCAGACAGACGCGGTTTACGCGCACCGTGCTGGCCAGGAGCTTGTTCAATTTTACACTTGGTATCGATCGCGCGAACGCCAGACTTAAGGAACAGGTCTGTGCCCTCACGACGGCTCAGCTTGAGCTTAGGACCCAAATATCTTGCCATTTTCTTTCTCCAACAATCCTAGAAAACGACCGCGTTATACGCGACGTTTTTTCGGCGGACGACAACCGTTGTGAGGGATCGGAGTCACATCAGTAATATTAGTGATGCGGAAACCAGCGGCGTTCAGAGCACGAATAGTAGATTCGCGGCCCGGACCCGGTCCCTTAACCATAACTTCCAGATTCTTGATACCGTATTCTTTTACGGCTTCAGCGCAACGCTCTGCTGCAACCTGAGCTGCAAACGGAGTGGATTTGCGAGAACCACGGAAACCGGAACCACCGGCTGTTGCCCAACCCAGCGCGTTACCCTGACGATCAGTAATAGTAACGATGGTGTTGTTGAAAGAAGCATGGATATGAGCCACGCCGTCAGAGACTTGTTTTCTTACACGTTTACGTGCACGAATTGGTGCCTTTGCCATTATTCAATCACCCCGATTATTTCTTGATCGGTTTGCGCGGACCCTTACGGGTACGTGCGTTGGTCTTGGTACGCTGACCGCGAACCGGGAGACCACGACGATGACGCAAACCGCGATAGCAACCAAGATCCATCAGGCGCTTGATGCTCATGCTAATTTCACGGCGCAGATCACCTTCAACGACAAATTTGGCAACTTCGTCACGCAGCGTGTCGATTTGTTCTTCAGACAGCTCACTGATCTTAACATTTTCAGCGATGCCCGCAGCAGCCAGAATGGCTTGAGAGCGGGTTTTACCGACGCCATAGATCGAAGTTAATGCGATCACAGCATGTTTCTGATCAGGAATGTTAATGCCTGCTATACGGGCCACTATGCACTCCTATAATTTTACTTGCACGCACCATGCTGAAAAGCCCGTTTTCAGGATACTCAAATGGAAACGTACAGACATACAAAAGATTGGCTGGCTAATCTAGCCAGCTCAACCCAACTTTGCAAGAAAAATATGCGAAATAATCAGCCTTGGCGCTGTTTATGCTTCGGCTCGGCACTGCAAATCACGCGGATGACGCCATCACGCTTAACGATTTTGCAGTTACGGCATAATTTCTTGACGGAAGCACGAACTTTCATTTTTACTCTCCGTAACTTCTCGGGCGACCATTAACGGCCATAGCCTTTCAGGTTCGCCTTCTTCAATGCAGACTCATACTGACTGGACATCATTAGAGTTTGCACTTGAGCCATAAAGTCCATAATCACGACAACAACGATAAGCAGTGACGTCCCACCAAAGTAGAACGGTACTTTCATCGCATCACGCATGAACTCCGGGATCAGGCAGATAAAAGTAATATAAAGCGCACCGACCAAAGTCAGGCGGGTCATTACTTTATCGATATACTTCGCCGTTTGCTCTCCCGGACGAATTCCTGGTACAAATGCACCGGACTTCTTCAGGTTATCTGCTGTTTCTCGCGGGTTGAAAACCAACGCCGTATAGAAGAAACAGAAGAAGATGATTGCAGACGCATAGAGTAACACATAAAGCGGTTGCCCAGGCTGCAAATACAGCGAAATTGTTGTCAGCCAGTTCCAACCAGTACCGCCCCCGAACCATGACGCGATAGTCGCAGGGAACAGAATAATACTGGAAGCGAAGATTGCCGGGATTACCCCCGCCATATTCACTTTCAGCGGTAAATGTGTGCTCTGAGCAGCATAGACACGACGACCCTGCTGGCGTTTTGCGTAGTTCACCACGATGCGGCGTTGACCACGTTCAACGAATACAACAAAGAACGTCACTGCGAATACTAATACTGCAACCAACAGCAACAGGAGGAAGTGCAGGTCGCCTTGACGCGCTTGCTCGATAGTATGGGCAATGGCTGGCGGAAGACCCGCCACAATACCGGCAAAGATAATGATCGAGATACCGTTACCGATACCGCGTTCAGTAATCTGTTCACCGAGCCACATCAGGAACATGGTTCCTGTAACCAGACTCACAACAGCGGTGAAGTAGAATGCAAAGCCTGGATTCATAACCAGACCTTGCATACCAGGCATATTCGGTAAACCGGTAGCAATACCGATCGACTGGAATATCGCCAACACCAGAGTGCCGTAACGGGTGTACTGGCTGATCTTACGACGACCAGACTCCCCTTCTTTCTTCAGCTCTGCCAGGGCCGGATGAACGACCGTTAACAGCTGGATAATAATCGATGCCGAGATATACGGCATGATACCCAATGCAAAGATAGAAGCACGACTAAGAGCACCACCAGAGAACATGTTGAACATCTCAATGATGGTGCCACGCTGTTGCTCAAGCAGTTTGGCAAGTACAGCGGCATCAATACCAGGGATCGGAATAAAAGAGCCAATACGGAAAACAATCAACGCACCGATAACAAACAGCAGTCTGCGTTTCAGTTCGCCAATTCCACCCTTGGCACTTTGAAAATCTAATCCCGGTTGTTTAGCCATCTGCTACTTATTCCTCAATTTTACCGCCAGCAGCTTCGATAGCAGCACGAGCGCCTTTCGTCACACGCAGGCCACGAACAGTTACCGGACGAGCTACTTCACCAGCCAGGATCACTTTCGCGAACTCGATCTGGATGCCGATAATGTTAGCCGCTTTAAGCGTGTTCAGGTCAACTACGTCGCCTTCTACTTTAGCCAGATCGGACAGACGAATCTCTGCCGTGATCATTGCTTTGCGAGAAGTGAAACCGAATTTCGGCAGACGACGATACAGTGGCATCTGACCACCCTCGAAACCGCGACGTACGCCACCGCCAGAACGAGATTTCTGACCTTTGTGACCACGACCACCGGTTTTACCGAGGCCAGAACCGATACCACGACCCAGGCGTTTACCCGCCTTTTTGGAGCCTTCGGCCGGAGACAGAGTATTTAAACGCATCTCTTACTCCTCAACTTTAACCATGAAGGAAACCGCGTTGACCATACCGCGAACCGCAGGAGTATCCTCACGTTCAACAGTATGACCAATACGACGCAGACCCAGGCCAAGCAGCGTTGCCTTGTGTTTCGGCAGACGACCGATTGCACTGCGGGTTTGAGTGATTTTAATAGTCTTTGCCATGGTCAATTACCCCAGAATTTCTTCAACGGATTTACCACGCTTGGCAGCGACCATTTCCGGGGATTTCATATTTTCCAGGCCATCAATTGTTGCACGAACCACGTTAATCGGGTTGGTGGAACCATATGCTTTAGCCAGAACGTTATGAACCCCAGCGACTTCCAGAACGGCGCGCATTGCACCACCGGCAATAATACCGGTACCTTCGGAAGCCGGCTGCATGAATACACGAGAACCCGTGTGAGTACCCTTAACCGGGTGCTGCAGGGTGCCGTGGTTCAGCGCGACGTTAATCATATTGCGACGGGCTTTTTCCATCGCTTTCTGGATCGCTGCCGGAACTTCGCGGGCTTTACCGTAACCAAAACCAACGCGACCGTTACCATCGCCAACAACAGTCAGAGCTGTGAAGGAGAAAATACGACCACCTTTAACGGTTTTAGATACGCGGTTTACCGCGATCAGCTTTTCCTGCAGTTCGCCAGCTTGTTTTTCGATGTGAGCCATCTTACACCTCTACCTTAGAACTGAAGGCCAGCTTCACGGGCAGCATCTGCCAGTGCCTGGACGCGACCATGATATTGGAACCCGGAACGGTCAAAGGAAACATCTTTGATGCCTTTTTCCAGAGCGCGTTCAGCTACAGCTTTACCCACAGCTGCGGCCGCGTCTTTGTTACCGGTATACTTCAGTTGTTCAGAGATAGCTTTTTCTACAGTAGAAGCAGCTACCAGAACTTCAGAACCATTCGATGCGATTACCTGGGCGTAGATATGACGCGGGGTACGATGTACCACCAGGCGAGTCGCACCAAGCTCTTTGAGCTTGCGGCGTGCGCGGGTCGCACGACGGATACGAGCAGATTTCTTATCCATAGTGTTACCTTACTTCTTCTTAGCCTCTTTGGTACGCACGACTTCGTCGGCGTAACGAACACCCTTGCCTTTGTAAGGCTCAGGACGACGGTAGGCGCGCAGATCTGCTGCAACCTGGCCAATCACTTGCTTATCCGCGCCTTTCAGCACGATTTCAGTCTGTGACGGACATTCTGCAGTGATACCGGCCGGCAGCTGATGATCAACAGGATGAGAGAAACCCAGAGCCAGGTTTACTACATTCCCTTTGACCGCTGCGCGGTAACCTACACCAACCAGCTGCAGCTTCTTAGTGAAGCCTTCGGTAACACCGATAACCATTGAGTTCAGCAGGGCACGCGCGGTACCAGCCTGAGCCCAACCGTCTGCGTAACCATCACGCGGACCGAAAGTCAGAGCATTGTCTGCCTGGTTAACTACAACAGCATCGTTGAGAGTACGAGTCAGCTCGCCGTTTTTACCTTTGATCGTGATAACCTGACCGTTGATTTTTACGTCAACGCCGGCAGGAATAACGACCGGTGCTTTAGCAACACGAGACATTTTTTCCTCCGATTAGGCTACGTAGCAGATAATTTCGCCACCAAGACCAGCCTGGCGCGCTGCACGATCAGTCATAACACCTTTAGAGGTAGAAACAACTGCGATACCCATACCACCCATAACTTTCGGCAGCTCATCTTTTTTCTTATAGATGCGCAGACCTGGGCGGCTGATACGCTGAATGCTTTCTACCACAGCTTTACCCTGGAAGTATTTAAGAGTCACTTCCAGTTCCGGCTTGGTGTCGCCTTCAATTTTGAAATCTTCAATAAAACCTTCTTCCTTCAGCACGTTGGCAATTGCCACTTTCAGCCTGGAGGAAGGCATGGTGACCGCAGCTTTGTTCGCGGCCTGACCGTTACGGATACGGGTCAGCATATCCGCGATCGGATCTTGCATGCTCATCTGTCTTTACTCCCGTGATTCAATTGGTGACAATTACCAGCTAGCCTTTTTCAGACCCGGGATTTCACCGCGCATAGCGGATTCACGGACCTTAATACGGCTCAACCCGAACTTCCGCAGGAAACCGTGCGGACGACCAGTTTGGCGGCAGCGGTTACGCTGACGAGACGGGCTGGAATCACGCGGCAGACTCTGCAGCTTGAGAACAGCATTCCAACGATCTTCGTCGGAAGCGTTCACATCAGAAATGATCGCTTTCAGTTCAGCGCGTTTCGCGAAGTATTTTTCAGCTAAAGCTACGCGTTTAACTTCGCGTGCTTTCATAGATTGCTTAGCCATGAAGTAACCCTACCTTACTTGCGGAACGGGAAGTCAAAGGCAGCCAGCAGAGCACGGCCTTCTTCGTCAGATTTCGCAGTAGTGGTAATGGTAATATCCAAACCACGCACGCGGTCGACTTTATCGTAGTCGATTTCTGGGAAGATGATCTGCTCACGGACACCCATGCTGTAGTTACCACGACCGTCGAAAGACTTAGCGGACAAGCCACGGAAGTCACGGATACGCGGTACAGCAATAGTGATCAGGCGCTCAAAGAACTCCCACATGCGTTCGCCACGCAGAGTCACTTTACAGCCGATCGGATAGCCCTGACGGATTTTGAAGCCCGCAACAGATTTGCGCGCTTTGGTGATCAACGGTTTTTGACCGGAGATTGCTGCCAGGTCAGCTGCTGCGTTATCCAGCAGTTTCTTGTCAGCGATCGCTTCACCAACACCCATATTCAGGGTGATCTTCTCGACCCGAGGGACTTGCATGACAGAATTGTAGTTAAACTCAGTCATGAGTTTCTTAACTACTTCGTCTTTGTAGTAATCATGCAGTTTCGCCATCGTACTACTCCAAATTACTTGATAGTTTCGCTGTTAGATTTAAAGAAACGGACTTTTTTGCCGTCTTCGAATCTAAAGCCTACACGGTCGGCCTTGCCGGTTGCCGCATTGAAGATTGCAACGTTAGAAACCTGAATTGCAGCTTCTTTCTCAACGATGCCACCCGGTTGGTTCAGGGCCGGAACCGGCTTCTGATGTTTCTTAACCAGGTTGATACCTTCAACAATGATCTTGCCGGAAGACAGAACATTTTTTACTTTACCGCGCTTACCTTTATCTTTACCGGTTAACACGATAACTTCGTCATCACGACGGATTTTAGCTGCCATGATTCGCTCCTTAGAGTACTTCTGGTGCCAGAGAGATGATTTTCATAAACTTCTCAGAACGAAGTTCACGAGTAACCGGCCCAAAAATACGCGTACCGATAGGCTGCTCGCTGTTGTTGTTCAGAAGAACACAAGCATTGCCATCGAAGCGAACGACAGAACCGTCAGGGCGACGAACACCCTTCTTGGTGCGCACCACTACCGCCTTCAGCACATCACCTTTTTTGACCTTACCACGCGGAATTGCTTCTTTGATGGTGATCTTGATGATGTCGCCTACGCCTGCGTAGCGACGGTGCGAGCCACCCAGAACCTTGATACACATTACGCGACGTGCACCGGAGTTGTCGGCGACGTTCAGCATAGTCTGTTCTTGGATCATTTCAGTGCTCCGCTAATGTCAACTACTACTGAAGACCCTAAAATCAGGGTCGATAAAAAGCCCCATATCGGGGGCGCAGCATTATAACACCGCTTCCTTGATATGGGTAGAAAAAATAAACGGCCCATCGCTGAGCCGTTTATTCGTTTGAGAACGCGTACTCTATTACAGAATCGCTTTCTCTACAACGCGAACCAGCGTCCAGGACTTAGTCTTGGACAGCGGACGGCATTCGCGGATTTCAACCACGTCGCCGGTACCGCATTCGTTGTTCTCGTCATGTACGTGCAGTTTAGTCGTACGTTTGATGAATTTACCGTAGATCGGGTGTTTCACGAAACGCTCGATAGCTACAACAATGGATTTCTCCATTTTGTCGCTAACAACACGACCTTGCAGAGTACGGATTTTATCGGTCATTACGCACCCGCCTTCTCAGTCAGTAAAGTCTTAACGCGTGCGACATCACGACGCACTTGCTTCAACAGGTGAGTCTGTTGCAGCTGGCCACTTGCAGCCTGCATACGCAGGTTGAACTGCTCGCGCAGCAGGTTAAGCAGCTCGGTGTTCAGCTCTTCAACGCTCTTTTCACGCAGCTCTTTTGCTTTCATTACATCACCGTCTTAGTTACAAAGGTGGTTTTAATCGGCAGTTTTGCTGCTGCCAGCTCGAAGGCTTCACGGGCCAGCTCTTCCGGAACACCGTCCATTTCGTACAGGACTTTACCCGGCTGAATCAAGGCAACCCAATACTCTACGTTACCTTTACCTTTACCCATACGAACTTCCAGCGGCTTCTCGGTGATCGGTTTGTCCGGGAATACACGGATCCAGATCTTACCCTGACGCTTAACAGCACGAGTCATAGCACGACGTGCTGCTTCGATCTGACGAGCGGTCAGACGACCACGGCCAACAGCTTTCAGACCGTAAGTGCCGAAGCTCACATCCGTGCCCTGCGCGAGACCACGGTTGCGGCCTTTGTGCACTTTACGGAATTTTGTACGCTTTGGTTGTAACATCAGCGACGCTCCTTATTTACGGCCTTTACGCTGCTGCTTTTTAGGTTGAGCAGCCGGTTTTTCCGGTTGTTCAACTGCAGCCATACCACCAAGGATCTCGCCTTTGAAGATCCACACTTTTACGCCGATTACACCGTAAGTGGTGTGCGCTTCGGAGGTGTTGTAGTCGATGTCAGCACGCAGAGTGTGCAGCGGAACGCGACCTTCACGGTACCATTCGGTACGTGCGATTTCCGCGCCGCCCAGACGGCCGCTAACTTCAACTTTGATACCTTTAGCGCCCAGACGCATTGCGTTCTGTACAGCACGCTTCATAGCACGACGGAACATAACACGACGTTCCAGCTGAGAAGTGATGCTGTCAGCAACCAGTTTTGCGTCCAGTTCAGGTTTACGAACTTCGGCGATATTGATCTGAGCAGGAACGCCAGCGATATCCGCTACGACCTTGCGCAGTTTCTCAACGTCTTCACCTTTTTTACCGATAACGATACCCGGGCGAGCGGTGTGAATGGTCACACGGATGCTCTTAGCCGGACGCTCGATAACGATACGAGATACAGACGCTTTAGCCAGTTCCTTAGTCAGGTACTGACGTACTTTAAAATCGCTGTCCAGGTTGTCAGCGAATTCTTTGGTGTTCGCAAACCAGGTTGAGTTCCATGGTTTTACAATACCCAGGCGAATACCATTAGGATGTACTTTCTGACCCATTGCTAGTCTCCAGAGTCTCAGCGATCGGACACAACCACAGTGATGTGGCTGGTGCGCTTCAGGATGCGATCTGCACGACCTTTTGCACGCGGCATAATGCGCTTCATGCTCGGGCCTTCGTCTACGAAAATTTTCGCAACTTTCAGATCGTCAATGTCAGCGCCATCGTTGTGTTCAGCGTTAGCAATGGCAGATTCCAGAACTTTCTTGACCAGTACAGCCGCTTTCTTATTGGTGTAGGTCAGAATATCCAGGGCCTGCGACACTTTCTTACCGCGAATCAGGTCAGCAACAAGGCGAACCTTCTGAGCAGAAGAACGAGCATGGCGATGTTGAGCTAAAGTTTCCATCTCTTCCTCCTACCTTATTTCTTCTTCGCTTTTTTATCAGCAGCGTGGCCGCGATAAGTACGAGTCGGTGCGAATTCACCCAGTTTGTGACCGACCATTTCGTCGGAAACAAATACCGGAACGTGCTGACGACCATTATGGACAGCGATGGTCAAACCGATCATGTTAGGAAAGATCGTTGAACGACGGGACCAAGTGCGCAGGGGCTTCTTGTCTCCGCTTTCCACCGCTTTCTCTACCTTCTTCAGCAAGTGCAGGTCAATAAAAGGACCTTTCTTGAGAGAACGTGGCATGGCTTATCCTCTAAAATTATTTGCTACGGCGACGTACGATGAATTTATCAGTACGCTTGTTGCTGCGGGTCTTCTTACCTTTGGTCTGAACGCCCCACGGAGTTACCGGGTGCTTACCAAAGTTACGACCTTCACCACCACCATGTGGGTGGTCGACTGGGTTCATCGCAGTACCGCGAACGGTAGGACGAACACCACGCCAGCGTGCAGCACCTGCTTTACCCAGAACGCGCAGCATATGCTCAGCATTGCCAACTTCGCCCAGAGTCGCGCGGCATTCTGCTTCGACTTTACGCATTTCACCAGAACGCAGACGCAGGGTGACATAAGCACCATCACGAGCAACGATCTGAACGTAAGTACCAGCGGAACGAGCCAGCTGACCGCCTTTACCTGGTTTCATTTCTACGTTATGAACGGTAGAACCAACCGGGATATTGCGCATCGGCAGGGTGTTACCTGCTTTGATTGCAGCATCAACGCCAGACTGAATCTGGTCGCCAGCTTTCAGGCCTTTAGGGGCCAGGATGTAACGGCGTTCGCCATCTTTGTACAGAACCAGCGCGATGTTCGCGGAACGGTTCGGATCGTACTCAAGACGTTCAACAACTGCCGGGATACCATCTTTGTTGCGTTTGAAGTCAACAATACGGTAAGCCTGCTTGTGGCCACCACCGATATGACGAGTGGTGATACGGCCATTGTTGTTACGACCACCGGATTTGCTGTTTTTTTCCAGCAACGGAGCAAAAGGTTTGCCCTTGTGCAGCTCAGGGTTAACCACTTTAACAACGTGGCGACGACCCGGAGATGTCGGTTTACATTTAACAACTGCCATTGTATTACTCCTCCGACTTACTCAGCGCCGCCAACGAAGTCCAGATTCTGGCCTTCTTTCAGGGTGACGTAAGCTTTTTTCCAGTCGCTACGACGACCGATACGCTGTCCGTGACGTTTAACTTTCCCTTTGACTACCAGGGTGTTAACGACTTCGACTTCGACTTCAAACAGTTTCTGCACAGCAGCTTTGATTTCTGCTTTGGTCGCGTCTTTAGCAACTTTGAGAACGATGGTGTTTGTTTTTTCCATCGCAGTAGACGCTTTTTCAGAAACGTGCGGTGCACGCAGCACCTTCAGCAGACGTTCTTCACGAATCATGCCAGCATCTCCTCAACTTGCTTAACAGCATCAGCAGTCATTACGACTTTGTCGAAGGCGATCAGGCTAACCGGGTCGATACCAGTCGCGTCGCGAACATCAACCTTGTGCAGGTTGCGCGCGGCCAGGAACAGGTTCTCGTCCAGCTCACCGGTGATGATCAGCACATCTTCCAGAGCCATGTCTTTCAGTTTCTGAGCCAGCAGCTTGGTTTTCGGTGCTTCAACAGAGAACTGCTCGACAACGATCAGACGATCCTGACGTACCAGTTCGGACAGGATGCTTTTCAGCGCGCCGCGGTACATCTTTTTGTTAACTTTTTGACTGTGGTCCTGCGGACGCGCAGCGAAGGTCACGCCACCAGAACGCCAGATCGGGCTCTTGATAGAACCAGAACGAGCACGGCCGGTGCCTTTCTGGCGCCACGGTTTTTTACCGGAACCAGTTACTTCAGCACGGGTCTTCTGAGCACGAGTACCCTGACGAGCACCAGCTGCATAAGCAACGACAACCTGGTGTACCAGCGCTTCGTTGAAGTCACGACCGAAGGTAGTTTCGGAAACAGTCAGCGCGCTCTGCGCGTCTTTCAATACTAATTCCATTGCTATCTCCTCACGCCTTCACAGCTGGTTTAACGATCAGGTCGCTACCGGTTGCACCCGGGACAGCACCTTTAACCAGCAGCAGGTTGCGCTCAGCGTCAACACGTACTACGTCCAGGCTCTGAACGGTTACGCGCTCATTACCCAGCTGACCTGCCATTTTCTTGCCCTTGAACACTTTGCCCGGAGTCTGGTTCTGACCGATAGAACCCGGAACACGGTGAGACAGGGAGTTACCGTGGGTAGCGTCCTGGGTACGGAAGTTCCAGCGCTTAACGGTACCTGCGAAACCTTTACCTTTAGAGGTGCCAGTTACGTCAACTTTTTTAACTTCAGCAAACAGCTCAACGCTAATGTCCTGACCTACGGTGAATTCTTCGCCGTCAGCATGACGGAATTCCCACAGACCACGGCCAGCTTCAACGCCAGCTTTAGCGAAGTGACCCGCTTCCGGTTTGGTTACACGGTTAGCTTTTTTAGCACCGGTGGTAACCTGGATTGCGCGGTAGCCATCGTTAGCCAGATCTTTAACCTGAGTAACGCGGTTTGCTTCAACTTCGATTACGGTCACTGGGATAGATACGCCATCTTCAGTGAAGATGCGGGTCATGCCCACTTTTTTACCGACTAAACCAATCATTGTTTCAACCTCTCAATCGCTCGATGACCTGATTAACCCAGGCTGATCTGCACGTCTACACCGGCAGCCAGGTCCAGACGCATCAGAGCATCAACGGTTTTCTCGGTTGGCTCAACGATGTCAACCAGACGCTTGTGAGTGCGGATTTCGTACTGATCGCGCGCGTCTTTGTTAACGTGCGGGGAGATCAGAACGGTGAAGCGCTCTTTGCGGGTCGGCAGCGGGATCGGACCACGGACTTGCGCACCAGTGCGCTTAGCAGTCTCGACGATTTCCGCGGTTGATTGATCGATCAGACGATGATCAAACGCTTTAAGACGGATACGGATTCTTTGGTTCTGCATGAGACCAGAGCTCCAATTATTTATAGACGAAAATAATTACTCCTCACACCCATTACGATTGATGGGGGAGTGTAATCGTTCTTACATAGCCCCCCGATTGGGAGCATTGTAACGGCCAAACAGCACCGTTGTGGTTCAGATTGAACCTGCCGTCATTTACGACAAGCCCGCGCATTATACGTAAATCTGAGCCAGACGCAAGCGTAGTTTAGAAATTAAGCAGTTCTGCGAGCATGCTCGCAGAACGAACATAACGACAATAAAGTCGGCATCATTTCTCACGAGCTGCCACGCAACATCAGTAATAGTTAATTGGCTTTCACACCGCAATTTCGCATTCTGCATGCCACCCGTTACTGACTCTGGCAGGACGCCATGTTTTTTCTCGCTGTTTACTTTTTACTCAATCTGATGCTTGTCTGGTACGACATCCGTAACGGGTTATTGCCAGATCGTTTCACCTGCCCTCTTCTTTGGGCAGGACTACTTTGGCACTGCTTCGCAAATGCTGAATTATTGAAGCAAGCGGTTATCGGCGCAGCGGCAGGTTACATAGGGTTTGCTGTTATTTATTGGGGCTACAAAATGTTGCGCGGTAAGGAAGGGCTTGGCTACGGTGACGTAAAATATCTTTCGGCTCTCGGGGCCTGGCATGGCTGGCAGAGTTTACCTGGACTGGTTTTTATAGCCGCCTTGTTGGCCTGCAGTGTGGTAAGTATTAACGCGCTCCGATTGCGAAGTTTGCAGGCATTAAAAAACCCACTGCCTTTCGGGCCATTTCTGGCGGCAGCGGGTTTACTAACGGGATACCATTCTGTGATACCAACTACTCTTCCACTTTGATTTGCGACTGGAGATAGTTCTGAATACCAATTTTACTTATCAGATCCAGTTCTGTTTCCAGCCAATCAATATGATGCTCTTCTTCAGCAAGGATCTTGATCATCATGTCGCGGCTAACGTAGTCATGAACACTATCCGCATAAGCGATGGCTTCGCGCAGATCCTTCGCGCCTTCCAGTTCCAGTCGGAGGTCCGATTGCAACATCTCCTCAACGTCTTCACCAATGCCCAGTTTGCCCAAATCCTGCAAATTAGGGATACCTTCAAGAAATAAAATACGCTCGATGTAGAGATCGGCGTGTTTCATTTCATCAATAGATTCATGGTATTCGACATCGTTGAGGCGCGTCAGACCCCAGTTTTTGAACATTCTCGCATGGAGAAAGTACTGATTTATTGCGACAAGCTCATTTCCCAATAATTTATTGAGATAATTTATGATTTTAACATCACCTTTCATTATGTAGTCCCTCCGCTTCCACTCATTGAAGCGTAGATGGGGCTACAAGGATGTCAAAAAAAAGATAAGGACTCAGGCAATCTCTTTATATTCCGGCATCCGGGTAAGTTCGTCTTGCATGATCTCTCTGGCTGCGCGAACACATTTACCACACTGATTTCCAACCGGAACAAATTTGCGGAGTTGCTGAAATGATTGAGGATGAAACTGGCGCACTGCCTGGCGAATTTTTTTATCACTCACACCATTACACAAACAAACGTACATGATCACTCCCGTTCAATTTCTGCGCAAAGTGTAAATGAGAATAGTTTCGATTACAATAGTGCAACTGTAAAGCTGCTCGCCCGGTGCGTAGCTTAATTTCGAATAAATATTTCGACCGTAAATAGCGGACAGCAAAAAGGGCGCCGATGCGCCCTTTTTTTCAATTCAAAGCTAATTAATTAGCCCAGAACTTTTGCTACAACGCCCGCGCCAACGGTACGGCCGCCTTCACGGATTGCGAAACGCAGACCATCGTCCATCGCAATCGGGTGAATCAGGGT
>NZ_QPJR01000017.1:0-27468 GCF_003337365.1 Kosakonia sp. AG348 | reverse complement strand
GTCGGCATGGTTCTAGCGAACAGATGTCACCGACAGAATATGAAAACCAGTATTATCAACGGCTCGGAAGTGTCTAGATTATCCGTGGCGATTCAGGGAATTATAATAAGCAAATTATATTTTAGCCGTCCAGAGGGCCGAGAGGATAAATTAAAAGTGGCATTAAATTTATTTCAACGTATAGTTATTATGTGTTTTCAATAAAAGGAATTGACTTGTCCCGTAAAATGACAGGAATTGTCAAAAGTTTTGACAGTCTCAGTGGCAAAGGCCTCATCACCCCTTCAGATGGTCGAAAAGACGTTCTTCTTCACATTTCAGCCGTTAACTCCAGAGAATCAGAATTACTCATTCCAGGGATACGCATCGAATTTTGTCGGATCAACGGTCTCTGTGGTCCGGTGGCTGCAAACATCTATCTTTCCTGAAACAATGTCATCTCTCCCTGTGGTATCCCACTATTGGAAAATTTATATGGGAGGAAAAATTAAATGATTAAATTTCAATCAAACGTGTTACGGTGAAGCTCATTCATTGAAAGGCTACTCATCATGTCTCTCATCGATTACGCAATGAAATTAATTGGTGGCTCATCGACGTCCTCTGTCATCTGCCCGGTTTGCGGCTTACGCTCATCTCAAATTCTCTCCAGAGTTCGCCGCCAACAGACAATGCTGTGCCCGGGTTGTAAGGCGCTGTTTGTCTTACCACACTCAACATGACACTCATCCACGCAGAAATCCGGTGTTCTATACTACTTAGGTTAAATTCCAGCAGCTGTTAAATCCCTGATGCCTTACGCCCATCCTGAGAGAACGTTTCTGAACTGATTTCGCAACTGCTCCTGCGCGCTAACGTCGCATCAGAGCAACGCTATGAAAATGAAACCCTGGGCGTGGTTTGACCGCTCCCGTATTCCGACGAATACCTCCGGACGCGTTATGTTTCCGGCGAACGATCCTGCCGGTGAAAACACTCCACAGCCAGAACTCTTTTCGACCGTACAGATGGAACGCTATGGTCAGAAGCTGGCACGCACGCATAAATTATCGCCGGATAAACCCGCTTACTACCTTCTGAAACGGCTCAGCGACAATGAAACTGTTATCACGCAAAACTGTTACGAGCTCAATGCCGGGAAAAAAACGAGCATTATGCCCGCCGGGGAATGGCTGCTGGACAATTACTACCTGATTGAAGAACAAATCCGCACTGTCCGCCAGCACTTGCCGAAAAGCTTCGGTAAAGGTCTTCCATCGCTGATGTCACCACTGAATTGCCCACGAATTTACAATATTGCATCTGAGGCCATTGCTCACGGTGATGGCCGCTGGGATGCCTCCAGCCTGACAAGCTATCTCACAGCCTATCAACAGGTGACACCGTTGACACTGGGTGAAGTCTGGGCCTTACCGGGTATGCTGCGCCTGGCGCTGATTGAAAATCTTCGGCGTATCAGTATGGAAGTGATAAAAGCTCAACAGGACAGAAACCTGGCAGATACGTGGATAACAAGGATTTTCGAATGTGCGGAGAACAAGCCTGGTGATTTAATCATGGTGGTTGCCGATATGGCGCGCTCCCGTCCTCCGTTAACCAGTGCGTTTGTCGCTGAGCTGGTGAGGCGCCTGCAAGGACATGGTAACACGCTGTCGTTACCTCTTACCTGGGTTGATCAGTGCCTCCGGGAACAAGGGCGCACCACTGATTTTCTCATACATGGCTTCAATCAACAGCTTGCCGCCAGCCAGCTATCTGTCAGTAACAGCATCGCGGGTCTGCGATTACTGAGCGAAACGGACTGGGCTGATTTCGCCGAAACGATAAGCGTCGTCGAACAGGCATTACGCAATGATCCTGCAGGTATCTATTCCCGGATGCACTTCAATACCCGGGATCATTACCGCCACGTTGTTGAGCGCCTGTCCAGGGATAGTGGTCTCAGTGAGCCTGAGGTTGCTGAGAGAGTACTGGCACTTTCAGGGGGTAAGGCTTCCGACGAACAGGAACATCACGTAGGGTATTATCTCGCGGGTGAGGGGCGACAGGAGCTGGAGATTCATCTGTTGGCAAACACCTCCTGGCTCATACGTTTGCGCCACAGTTTCAACCGAGTAACCCTGCTGTCATGGCTTGGAAGTCTTGCGTTGTTGGCCACCGCAACAACAGCGGCAATATTGCACGAAACTGCCCTGCAGGGTGCAGACTGGCTGCTGATCCCGATAACATTGCCTCTAATTATTGCTCTCACTCAGTTAATGAGTGATTTACTTAGTGACGCAACAACCCGTTTTCGCGTTCCTCGTCCATTGCCAGGCATGGACTTTTCAACCGGCATTCCCGCTGACAGTGCAACCATGATCGTCATCCCTTGCATGCTGACTAGCCACGACAGTTTCAGCAAATTCCTCACCAGTCTGGAAGTCTGCTGGCTGGGGAATGAAAACGAAAATCTCAGGTTTGCTCTGCTCACCGATTTCTCTGATTCTGAGAATGAACCCTCACCGGAAAGTAATGCTCTGCTCAGACAGGCTATCGTCGATACGCAGGCACTTAATCGCCGTTATCCCTCCAACCGCCCACGTTTTTATTTGTTACACCGCCAGCCTGAATGGAACCCCGCAGAAGGAACGTGGATGGGTTATGAACGCAAGCGGGGAAAACTGGCACTGCTGAATAGCTGGTTGCGCCATCCGGGGACACAATTCGTCAGCGTTGCCGATATGCCTGCTCAGCTTTTACCGGGTCATATTAAATACGTCATTACCCTGGACAGTGATACGGTGCTGCCACGCGATACGGCGCACAAACTGGTCGCAACGATGGCGCATCCGCTGAATACGCCAGAGTATGATCCTGCAAGTCAGAGGGTTGTCAAAGGATTCGGCATTCTGCAACCCGGCCTTGCAGAGGAGATACCTCTTAACGGTCAGGGACGTTACGCCGCCATGCGCAGCGGCATACCGGGCACTAATCCCTATTCGATGATGTCTTCGGATATCTATCAGGATCTCTTTGGGGAAGGATCGTTCGTCGGTAAAGGGATTTATGATGTCGATATCTTTGTACAGGCCACTGCCAACACTTGCCCGGAAAATCTGGTTCTCAGCCATGACTTACTTGAAGGGTGCTATGCACGATCGGGGCTACTAAGTGAGGTCTTACTTTACGAACAGTACCCCAATAATTACCTTTCGGACGTCGCGCGTCGTTCACGTTGGATCCGGGGCGACTGGCAATTGCTTAACTGGCTGAAGCCACATGTCAGAAAAACTGATGGAACCCGGGACAAGAACCCGCTGTCCACTCTTTCTTACTGGAAATTACTCGATAATTTGCGTCGCAGTCTGGTCGCCCCTTCTTTACTGGTATTGCTGTTCTTTTCCCTGATTTGGGTACCCAATCCATTTTACTGGCTTGGCGTACTGGCACTGATATGGCTGTTACCTACCATCCTCAGCATCGTCCACAACTTTCTGCATAAACCTCTGCGTCGTCGCCTGAAGCCGCATCTGTTACTGGTGGGGGCAGGCGCGCTGAAGCGTTTGTCAGGCGTCGGCCTTAATTTTGCGATACTGCCGCATGAAGCCGGATATTCGCTCAAGGCGATTGCCGTGACGCTATGGCGACTGGGAGTCAGCAGGCGTCACCTCAGCCAGTGGGTCAGTCACAGTCTGGACAGCAATCAGGACAAACCCTCTGTTGCACGTTTTTATCAGGCGATGTGGCTGAATGTTGCATGTGGCGTGACGCTTACAATACTGACTGGACAATTTGCACCGCCACTACTGTCGATTGCCTTGTCGATCGGTTTGTTATGGTGTCTGGCACCGCTGCTGATGAGCTGGTTGAGTCGCCAGCCTGTGCACAAGGTGTTTTCGCCAAATAAGGAACAAATACAGCTGTTACGCCAGACAAGCCGTGAAATCTGGTCATTTTTTGAGACCTTTGCCACAGAAAAAGAAAACTGGCTTCCGCCTGATAACTACCAGGAAATACCGCAACCGACGGTGGCCCATCGTACTTCTCCTACCAATATTGGCCTTTCCCTTATGGCTAACCTGACAGCCTGGGACTTTGGCTACCTGCCCGGCGGAGAGGTGCTACGACGCGTGTCGCTCACCCTCGACACACTGGATAAAATGGAGCATTACCGGGGCCATCTTTATAACTGGTATGACACCCGTACACTGGCCCCCCTCAGCCCACGCTATGTTTCAAGCGTCGACAGCGGAAACATGGCGGGGCACTTGTTGACACTGCGTGAAGGGCTGTCCGCTATGCGTCATCAGCCCGTTTTAAACACCCAACGGATACTGGCTGGATTGAACGATACGCTGGATATTCTGGAAAAACAGTGGGGTCAGAACCCGCCTGATAGCCTGCGGCTGCTACGCAAACATTGGCTGAGTGCGGTGTCGCTACCTCCGCAGGCGTTTTTCAGCGAGCTGAAAAGAATGCGTACCCAGTGCAACCATTTGACAACGCACTGTCATCAGGGGTCTCCCCTTCAGATGCGCTGGTCAGGGCATCTGGAGCATCAACTGGTTCAGCTTTGCCATGAGTGGTCGCTGCTGCTTGGCTGGCTACCTGCCTCCAGGAACGAACAGCCGCTGCCGACGCTGAGCGAGCTTGCCCAGGCAACATTTTCCGGTAAGGGAACACCTACGGCGTCAGCGGCAGAGCAGGCCCGGATGCGACTGAATATTATCACCGAGCTTGAACAGCGGCTGAATGAGCATGCCCGGATGGATTTCGCCTTTCTGTACAGCGAAGCAACCAGTCTGCTCAGTGTCGGTTATAACTGTGACACGAATACGCCTGATAAGAGCCATTATGATCTGCTGCCCTCTGAAATCCGCCTGACTAGTTTTCTCGCTATTGCGACTAATCAGTTGCCTCTTAAAAGCTGGTACGCGCTGGGGCGGCTGTTTACCACGATTGATAATGAAACGGCCCTGATGTCATGGAGCGGGTCTATGTTTGAATACCTGATGCCGAATCTGGTGATGCCCACCTGGCCAGGCAGTCTGCTTGATGAGATGAGTCAGTCTGCGGTTATGCGCCAGATTCACTGGGGGAAAGAACGCGGGGTACCATGGGGAGTTTCAGAGTCTGGTTATCATGCTTTTGATGTTCAGCGTAATTATCAATATCAGGCATTTGGCGTACCGGGGCTCGGTCTGCGCAGGGGACTTGCGGATGACATGGTTGTCGCCCCGTACGCCACACTGCTGGCGCTGATAGTCTCACCACAGAGAGCCTGTGAGAATCTGTTCAGACTGCAAAAAAATGGCGCCCATGGCGAATACGGTTTTTACGAAGCGCTGGACTATACCCCCTCACGCCTCGCAACCGGTCAGCTCTATGCGGTGGTGCAGTCATGGATGGCACATCACCAGGGCATGGCTTTTCAGGCGCTGGCCCATGTGCTGCTTGGTGCCCCCATGGCTGAGCGATTCATGTCCAGTACAGTTTTCCGGTCAGCGAGTCTGCTCTTACAGGAACGCGTGCCGGATGCGGTCGATCTCTATAGCCCGCGGCGTCATTTTGAATCTCATGAGGGCAGAATGAAACCCGTTCGCTATGAACCCCGGATTTTCAATGGGGTAGACACACCAGCCCCGGATATTCAGTTGCTGTCTAACAGCCATTATCATCTGATGTTGACAGCGGGAGGGGGAGGTTACAGTCGCTGGAATAATATTGCTCTTACGCGCTGGCGCAGTGATACTACGCGCGATAACTGGGGAACATTCTGCTATATCCGCGATATGCAGACGGGCGACGTGTGGAGCAATACCTGGCAGCCGACATGCAATGCCAGCGAACACGACGAGGAAGTGATCTTCACCGATGCGAGCGCTGAATTCAGACGTACCTTCGCTGGACTCAGCGTCAAAACTCAGGTTGTGATCTCCCCTGAGGATGATATTGAGCTGCGACGGCTCACACTGATTCATCGTGGTCGCCAGCCCCGATCCCTGGAGCTGACAACCTATGCCGAAGTGGTACTGGCACCTGATGCCAGCGATCAGGCACACCCGGCATTCAGCAATTTGTTTATTCAGACTGAGCTGAATCCTGAACGTGACGCTATTCTTTGCCACCGGCGCCCGCGCTCACCGGATGAATCGAGTCCCTGCCTGTTTCATATGATGGTGGTGCATGGCGATAACCGTCATAACGTCTCGTTTGAAACGGACAGGGCAAAATTTCTTGGTCGTGGCAGAACTCCCGCTAACGCCCTTGCAATAGAGGGCGGAGGGTCGCTCAGCAACACATCGGGGCCAGTACTGGACCCTATACTGGCGATACGCAACACCATCATTCTGCAGCCGGGGCAGCCGGTCACGATTGATATCATTTATGGTATCAGCGATAACCGCCAGCAGAGTCTGGAGTTGCTGGAGAAATATCGCGACTACCCTATTGCTGATCGAGTCTTTGAACTGGCCTGGTCTCATAGTCTGGTGGTATTACGCCAGATGAACGCCAGTGAAGATGATGCCACCTTGTTTAATCGTCTCGCCAGCGCAGTGCTTTACCCTGTCCAGGAGCTACGCGCCGAAGGTCGGGTGATCAGCCGAAACCGGCGTGGTCAGTCAGGTCTGTGGGGCTGGGCAATTTCAGGTGATCTGCCGATAGTGCTGCTCATTATTACCAGCGAGGAAAGTATCGCCTCCGTTACCACACTGATTCAGGCACACCGGTACTGGAGACAGAAAGGACTGGATGTTGATTTAGTGATCATGAATAACAGCCCCGGGGGCTACCAGCAGGAATTACAAAATCAGATTATGGATTTAATTTATGCCGGGTCTGAGGCCAGTCTGCTGGATAAACCGGGCGGGCTTTTTGTCCGGAATGGCGAGCACCTCTCCGCTGAGGATAAGTTGCTTTTGATGAGCGTGGCCTGTCTTTATCTTGATGACCGCACAGGTGGAATTAATGAGCAGCTTAACCAGCGTATTAATACCCTGAAACCTCCGGTAAGAGCATTCATTCCACATGCTGTGCGGGAGCGTAATCAACATACGGACTGGATTCCCGACATCAGTCAGTTATGTCATTTCAATGGGTACGGTGGATTTTCGCAGGATGGTCGGGAATATCAGATTGTCCTGCGTGAAAATGCGCTGACACCGGCCCCCTGGTCAAACGTACTGGCTAATTCCCATTTTGGCAGCGTGATTTCAGAGGCGGGACAGGCTTACACCTGGTATGAGAATGCACATGAATACCGGTTAACACCGTGGGAGAACGATCCGGTGAGCGATCGCAGCGGCGAGGCGTTTTATCTGCGCGATGAAGAGAGCGGTGAGTGTTGGTCACCGACGGCTTTGCCTGTTCGCGGACACGGTAATTATCTGACTCGTCATGGTTTTGGTTACAGCGTTTTTGCCCATCGTGAGAACGGTATAGACAGCGAGCTGACGGTCCTGGTTGCCGAAGAGGCGCCGGTAAAACTGGCGCTCCTGACGATCAGTAACACTTCGGGACGGACACGTAAACTCTCTGCCACTGGCTATGTTGAGTGGACACTCGGAGAGGCCCGAACGCGTTCAGCTCCTCACATTGTGACACAGGCGGCCAGTATATCTGGCGGCTGCGGGGTACTGGCGAACAATTTTTACGGTGATAACGGTGGCGAGCGTACTGCATTTTTTGCCGTCAGCGGTAATGATTGTTCACTGACAGGCGACCGTCGCGAGTTTATCGGCCGTAATGGTTCTCTGCACGATCCGTCTGCTATGAAATTGCGCAGACTTTCAGGTAAGACGGGAGCAGGGGTGGATCCCTGCGGGGCGGTACAATCGGCGGTCACATTAATTGATGGGGATCAGAGGACATTTATTTTTATCCTCGGCGCAGATGAAAATCACGCACGTGCTCAAGAGAGTCTTGCCCATTATATGAATGAGAATACGGTCCGCCAGGAGCTAAACCGGGTTCACAACCACTGGCACAATGTGCTCGATAAAATCGTGGTTAACACCCCCGACACTTCCGTAAATTTACTGGTTAATGGCTGGCTAATGTATCAGACAGTCGCCTGTCGCCTTATGGCCCGCAGTGGTTACTATCAGTCTGGCGGTGCATTTGGTTTTCGCGATCAGTTGCAGGATACACTGGCACTGAGTCATGCCGATCCGAACCGAATGCGTGAACAGATAATACTTTGTGCATCACGGCAATTTATTGAGGGAGATGTGCAACACTGGTGGCACCCGCCACATGGCAACGGTGTTCGTACCCGCTGTTCTGATGACTACCTGTGGCTTCCACTTGCCGTTTGCCACTATGTGGAAACGACGGGGGATAAGGATGTTCTGGAAATACGTATCCCTTATCTGGAGGGGCGTCAGCTTCTGCCAGGTGAAGAGTCTGTCTATGACACACCGATCATCAGCGATACCGAAGAGACTCTCTGGTTCCACTGCGTCAAAGCGATTCAATATGGTCTGCGGTTCGGAGAGCATGGCCTGCCTCTGATGGGGGCAGGCGACTGGAATGACGGGATGAACCGGGTTGGTATTGAAGGTAAAGGTGAAAGCGTCTGGCTGGGCTTTTTCCTGTACGACATTTTGCAGCGGTTTGCAGCCCTGGCGGAGCGCAGGGAGGATGACACTGTCGCCTCGATATATCGTTCACAGGCCCTGCGCCTGCAAAACAATCTCGAAGCCCACGCCTGGGATGGCGAATGGTACCGGCGCGGGTATTTTGACGATGGTACCCCCCTGGGGTCGAAAGCTTCGCAGGACTGCCGGATTGATGCGATTGCACAGAGCTGGTCTGTATTGTCCGGGGCCGCAAGCCCGGTCCGCTACACACAGGCCATGCAGGCGCTGGATAAGCACCTTGTAGATAACGAAGGAGGATTAATAAAACTGTTAATCCCCCCTTTCGATGGGCATGGTTCTAACCCGGGTTACATTCAGGGATATCTGCCTGGTGTTCGGGAGAACGGAGGGCAGTATACACATGGTGCCATCTGGGCAGTAATGGCATTTGCCCGAATGGGGAATACAGAACGCGCCTGGCAACTCTGGTCAATGCTCAACCCGATCAATCACACGTTGGATGCAGAAGGAGTTGCGGTCTATAAAGCAGAACCCTACGTTATGAGTGCTGATGTCTATAGCGTTGCTCCCCATACCGGACGAGCAGGCTGGAGCTGGTATACCGGTTCCGCAGGCTGGGCCTGGCGTCTTCTGACCGAGGAATTACTGGGAATAAAACGATCCGGTACCGCCTTCACTGTCCATGCTCGGTTGCCGGAGGAGTGGTCATCTTTTGCTATGACATACCAATATGGCGAAAGCCATTATCAGATTAATATTTCGCGCGGTGACGGAGTATATCGGGTCACTCTGGATGGTCACGGTCTGCCTGATGACAGAATTCCTCTGCTGGATGACGGACAAAACCATACAGTTGAAATCATTCAGAACTGACGCGGAATTAAAATGCGCATTAACGCCTGCCGTTAATGCGCTGATTATCCCTGAGAACATCAATCGCGGTCTGCATGGCAACTTTGTCATCCCGTCTTTTTTGCTTGCCCTGCATCACCTGTAAATATTCAAGCAACGTACGGGTGTTAATCGGCCTGCCCTGTTTGCCCACAGCCAGCAGGGCTTCACCAAGGATCATTTTCACTGGCGGCAACTGTGCCGGGTACCAATCAAGTGTATCATCAGATTTCATCATAAATTTCTCATGGAAGGGTATTGTATCATAAAACAGAGATTCAATTTATGATTCAGTTATCAATGGTCGGAATTCAATACAGTCATTTTTATAAAAACACATAATAACTATTATAGTTTACAGACACTCATTTCTTATACGCAAGAACTCAGCCATTTTAAAGAAAAACCTGTTCATGTTGCCTGCCAGACATACACACAGGGCCGCTCAGACAGTGTGGAAATTACGGAAAGAATCGGTTCTGGAATGCCCTGAATGTAATTATGTAGTGCACCAGAATGTTAGTGCATCGGCAGTTGATCAGTCCTTGTAACCGAACGTGACAATACAGGAAGATCAAAAGATTTCTTTTTACTGCAGTTGTAGACGACAGGATAATGAAATGAAACCTCCAGTACTTGTTGAGCAAAATGTCCCTTAGAGTCGCCATCACAGGTAGGTCAACCTTTCTTTATTCACAGAATTCGATTTAATAATGACAAATATGCAATCGCCCCGGAAATTTCTGGGATTTCTTCAAACAAGGCGAGATTCCCTAGAAAAACGATAGCTAATTTCCCAAAATTCGTTTTCACCCTATTGAATGTGTTGAGAATGACAAACCAACAAGATAATTTGTTGGACGTTAATAATAAAAATATTAATTTTTCGTCAAAAATCATTGGATTAAAAATTTCGCGCAATCTTCCGAATCTCTTAAGAGTAGCGAAAAATTATTTTATTGAATTTAATCCCCCTTAAGCTGTCTAAAAAGATGTGTATCGCTAAAGACGAATTTCTCATTTTTTCCTTATGCGTTACCACCTTCAATTGCCTTAAGGAAAAACCATGTCACAACCATTTACTCACCATTTACTTCATCCACGCTACTGGCTTATATGGACTGGTTTGGGCCTGCTATGGATTATCGTTCAACTTCCTTATCCAATATTACATGTGCTGGGCTCTGGTCTTGGAAAAATATCCAGACCCTTTCTGAAACGTCGGGAAGGTATTGCGGTCAGAAATATTGAACTCTGCTTTCCCGAGATGACACCGTTTGTCCGAAGCCAGATGGTTAGTAAAAACTTTGTTTCTCTTGGGCTGGGACTGATTGAAACGGGTATGGCCTGGTTCTGGAGTGATGCAAGAGTCAAAAAATGGTTTGATGTCGAAGGAATTGAAAACCTGACAAATGCAACCAGAGGGGTAATGGTTGTCGGGATTCATTTCATGTCTCTTGAATTATGCGGAAGAGTAATGGGGTTATGTCACCCTATGATGGCGACTTATCGCCCGCACAATAATCCATTGATGGAATGGGTTCAGACAAAAGGACGTATGCGCTCAAATAAGGCAATGATTAATCGACGTAATTTATCTGGCTTTGTTCATGCACTTAAGGCCGGTGAAGCTGTGTGGTTTGCACCTGATCAGGATTATGGGCCTAAGGGTAGCGTTTTCGCTCCCTTTTTCTCCGTAAAAAAAGCAGCCACGACGAATGGAACGTATGCACTGTCAAAACTTGCTTGCGCAGATTTGATCACTCTTAGCATGATCCGACGGAGCGATAAAAAAGGTTATCAGATGTATGTCAGTAATCCTTTATCAGGGTATCCCGAGGGAGACGAGATCGTCGCAGCTGGTTACATGAATAAGATCATCGAAAATGAAATCCTCCGCGCCCCAGAACAATACCTGTGGATGCATCGCCGGTTTAAAACCCGTCCGGAAGGAGAGGCTTCTTTATACGAATAAAAACATCAACTGACTTTTATATATTACTTTTTATTGTCAATGAAATCATTTGTGAAGCCTAAGATGATCAGTTATCCGGCCTGTTTCATATGGGTTATGGCATAATTATCAGTCATGACTCCCCACCTAACCAATTTGGCGTTTATATGTCCGCTGATCGCTCAGAGCGGCCCTCTCGTTCCCATAGGCGGTCCGCTGAGTGCCAACTGCGGATGTTGCTTACATCGAGATATATTAATTTATGGTGAGCTGGTCACATGTCAGGGCAATATGTGTGAAAGCCGATACCAGAGGGAGAGGATTATGCGTTTAGAAATGCTAGACAAACACCTGGCAGAAAAAATTAAGGTAGTAAGTGAAGAAAAACGAAGAAGTGCAGTCAGAGTGGCATGCGAACTCGCTGTTCAAATCTGTCCGGTAGACCTGCATGTAGTGGACGAATCACTCAGGCAACTACTATCAGGATATAAGCTATCGATCGAGCAGGTTTCCAAACTGGAAAGGCTGGCTGCACAGTTAGATGAAGAATATTTTAACCTGCATGATAGTCAGAACGAAGAGAGGGAATTAAATCCTCAAGCTTTGCATTTGTTTAGCCAGGCACGCGCAGTTTCAGCCCTCGCTTTCGCCGGGAGAGATGATTCAATTGAGTCAGCAACCGAAGCAATTTATGAAGCAGCCTCAGCCATTGATGATGGCCAGGTTTTGAATGCAGTCTTTTCGGTTCTGTCAGAAATTTAGCCGACATCTATATCATGGTTCTGCAACGTCCACTGTTCGCTCAAAGCTGACCTAACGGCGCTTCAGGCGGTCTGCTTCGTGCCAAAAGCGGACAGGATTAATCACACACTGCAGATATAATAATCCATTATGTTAATGCCAGTCGTGCTCTGCAGATAGACTCACAACCATTCTTGAGGGACGCATTATCATCTTAAGTGAGGTAATTTTTCCCTGAGCACTAAATTCAACCAGATCAAAACCGAATATAACATCATTCCCAACTCTGCCGCTGAACTCAATGACATAACCCGTGTGGTTGCAAAATTGCCGCATATACCTGAAATCATTAATAACACTGAAACGCGCGGCTAGTATAGCGGCGATATTATCTTTAGCGTCAATCGGCTCTGTTGAGAGTGGGCTGTGCACTATCACATCATCAGAGAAAAGATCCGCGATATTCTCCCAGTCCTGGTTTGCAATAATTCGGTACCACTCTCTCAGTCCGGTTTGCGCAGCCTGATGAGGGGGATTTGTCTGAGTCTCTTTTATTGGATGCATTGTAGAATCACTCATCGGGGTCTCGGATCGTGAAGATATATTTCCCGGATAACAACTTAGAACAGTCATTGATGTAAGATTGGGCAATCAGCAGAACGCGGCCGGGGGCATGACTCTGTAGAGTTAAGTTTTGCGGAGCACTTTGCCCCGCAAACATGCGCTCAGTCAGAGCGAAACCCTGAGGTATTAACGGCTCTGGGGGTTACCCGACCATACCCAGATACATCGGAGGATTAGCCGTCAACCCGGCATGCACGCTTTGAGTGACCTCATCAGCCAGGATTTCAGATTGTCCGTCCTCTAATGCAGCGAGTGTCATTTGCGCTATGTCATCAGGTGATGCTTTGTCTCCGGGAACGCCGCGCGCCATATCTGTGTCCATGAAAGCAACATGCAGCGACAGAACCTCTGTTCCCTGGGCCTTCAGTTCCTGCCGCATGGCATTGCTTAAAGCCCAGGCGGCAGCTTTTGAAGCACTGTAACTTCCCGTCATACCGGGTAATGTGACCCAGCTCAGGGCGGAGATCACATTGATGACAGCGCTGCTGTCATGCTTAGCCAGAATTGGGGCAAATGCCTGTGTCAGGCGCAGTGGGCCAACAGCATTTGTCTCAAACTGACTACGAAGTGTATCGATGGCTGCGGGATCAAGGACGGAACCCGAACCGCCAATGCCTGCGTTGTTGACCACTAAACTGACGTCGCCCAGTTCGCGAGCCAGAGCTTCCACCTCTTCAGGACGGGTCACATCCAGACGAACAGGTATAACTCCCGGTTGCGTGACCGTCAGTGGGTCGCGCGCTGCGGCATACACTTTACGAGCCCCCGCTGAGAGTAATGCACGGGCAAAAGCAGCACCTAAACCTCTGTTTGCGCCGGTAACCAGTGCGACAGTATCTTTAATTTTCATCGTCTTCTCTTTTGTGAAATCAGGCTATTATTTTCGCGCGGATAAATGAGGCATGTCGTAATGCTCATAATGACCAACACCATTTTTTACGATTGGATCCTGTGACGTGTAGTCTGCAATATCTTCATCGTCAGCAATCTGGTAAAGCGAGACACCGTAACCCTCTCCATCGTTAATGACTGGACCATGAGCAACGATAACGCCCTGAGCAAGAAGTTCGTTCAAATAATCGCCATGTTGCCCCATCCACTTCTGTTCGTCCGCGGACAAAGTGGCAAGAAAATCTGCCCGGGGTGGGATCCACTTGCATAAGTAGTTTTTCATGTCATTACCTTTAAAATGAGCAGTTAGTCGGGTCAGGATGACTGTTTATTCTGCGGAAGAATGTGCTGCAGCAAGACGCTTACCGGCTTCAGCTGATAGATTCAGAACTACATGTGCGGGGCGCATCATGACCATGAAATCGGTGATTTTGCCTTCCTGATTGAATTCCACGAGATCGACACCGAATATTTCGTCATCACCGACGCGGGCACTGAACTCAAGGACGTAACCTGTACTGCTGCCGAAGTGTCGCAGGTATCTGAAATCTTCCATTACGCTGAATACGGCGCCAAGAATGGCCACCATCATTTCCTTGCCACGATATGCCTCAATCGATGCAGGGTTACGGAAAATAACATCCTCGGTTAGCAGTTCAGGGAGGCTCTGCCAGTCCAGTGCGGCAACAATTCGGTGCCATTCTTTCAGCCCGGCTTGTGCGGCCTCATGGGGCAGGCCTGTCTGAATATCTGCAACGGCATGTAATTCAGAATTACTCATTGGATTCTCCACCAGTTGTTAAGTCATGTTCACCGGATAACTGCTCAGGGCAGCCTCCGGTGTGTCTTTATTCAGATAGCAGGTTTACTTTGCCGTTTTAACGCTTTTCAGAATCGAGCCCTCGAACATCCCCGGAAGGTAGCTCTGTAAGAAAAGAATGACACCGGTCATCCTGCCAACAGGATTACTGAATTTCGGTTCTTTGGTCTGGATAAGCCTGGTGATGGTTGATACAACGGCATCTGGCTCTTCCGCCTCGTTAATCCCTTTTTGTGTAGCTGCTTGTGCCTGACGACGGTAAGCGTCATAGTCCGGGATATGATGATCAGCCGATGAAACAGAGTGATTACCGAGATTAGTTTTAAACCAAACCGGCTCAACCATACTGACTTTTATGTTGAACTGATCCAGTTCAAATCGAAGAGACTTAAAATAACCCTGAACCGCGTGTTTTGAGGCCGTGTAATAGGACAGGTTCGGAGGGCCAATCAAACCAACTATCGAACTGACGGTAATGATCTGCCCACTCTGCTGTTTGCGAAAATAGGGCAGTAACGCATTCGTGACCCTGATGGTGCCCCAGAAATTAGTTTCAAACTGTTCCCGCCCAACGCCGATAGGTGTTTCCTCCGCGAGGCCAGTCACCATATAGCCAGCGTTGTTGACGAGCACATCCAGTCGGTTTGTGTAAGTGAACAACTCCTGTGTAAACGACTCAATGGAGCTGTCATCATCGATATCGAGTCTTAACAGTCTGAACGGGACTTTGCCTGCATATTTCTCTGGCTGGCGGCTGGTCCCAATGACGCTGAAGCCGTCTTTATGAAGTTTGGTGGCAAGCATCAGACCAAAGCCTGAAGACGCACCTGTAATCAAAATTGTTTTTTTCATTTTTTCGACCCCAGTCATTTTTAATGATAAATCGTGGGGTCTATTCTGGTGCTAACGCCAACCATCATCACTAGCGAAACACGCCATTTTTTCAGCAAATGGCGCCAATATTACGTCAGGTTAAATGGCGCCTTTTGCTATTGAGCAGGCGTTTTTTGCGATATAGACTGAGTGAATGAACACAGAAAAACCGCACAAACTTATCCGCCGACACGACACCATGCAGGACTATTCAGTCTGGCCTGGCTGGCGTCTGTTAATGCAGGATGCCGGTATAGAGACTTCGCCGGTTCTGCGTCGCGCACAACTGCCGGGCGACCTCTTTACGCGCCAGAACGTTCGTTTAGACGCGGACAGTTTTTACAGACTCTGGGTTGCCATCGAAGATGAGGCCATGTCTGTCAATGCCGATATACCTGCAGCCCTGCAAATAGCAAAGGTGATGTCGTCGGACTGGTTCGATCCGGAACTTTTTGCCGCACTGTGTAGCTCAAATATGCACTGTGCGCTCGAACGGATGGCAAAGTACGTCAGACTTATTGCCCCCATGCGATTCCCGGTAGACCACACGGAGATGTACACGACAGTCTCAATTGATTTCATGGATAACACCGGGCAGCCCCCAACGGTGTTCCTGATCTTTAAGCTGGTTTTTTTTGTACAACTTGTTCGTCTGGCGACACGCTCTGCCGTGAAGCCACTGCGTGTCAGCTGGCCCCAGGCTACTGAAATGGGGAACAATGATGCTCTCGCCTATGAGGCATTTTTCGGTACAACAGTGACAAACAGTCCGCTGGCGACTCTGGTATTTTTAAGGGAGGATATGGATAAGCCCTTCCTGACAGAAAACCACAAAATGTGGCTTTTCTTTGAGCCTTCCTTACGCCAGAGACTGGCTGATTTAGATAAGCTGGCCGGTATGTCAGAAAGAGTGCACAGCACGTTGCTGGAGACGTTGCCCGCAGGGGAAGTATCCATGCAGACTGTGAGTCGAAAACTCGCTGTGAGCACACGGACATTGCAGCGCAGGCTTCAAAACGAGGGGACATCATTCCAGCAAATACTTGATCGTGTACGTGAGTCACTGGCTCATCACTATTTGCGTAACACGAATATGTCGGGTGCAGAGATTTCCTTTCTTCTGGGTTTTGAAGATTCCAATTCCTTTGCCCGTGCTTTCCAGGCCTGGACGGGAAAGACGCCGCAAGCCGTGCGGAATTTAATTGAATAAAACTACGTTAATTCATGATTATCCATCGTCGTGGGGAGTTAATACCGATGATTGTACGTACCGCTAAAAATCGATTGAGCACGTTTCTGTCGTATAACCTGTAACTTTTCAAAGCAACACAAACCAGACGATTTGCAACGTTAATTCCAGAAATCTCTGGCATTCAGGCCTGCCCCCGCATAACTAGAGCTCTTCGCTCATAGCTGACTTTTCATGCACCCGGGCCAGGAGCAGACGTTGGCGATTTATTTAAATGCACCTAAAGAACAAAATCCTGTAGCCAGCAAATTCAATCCTTATGTGCATCATGGCTGATAAGACGTGCGCGGCACACCTCCAGAATTTCATCAGCCAAAGCTGACAAACTCGGAATTCGCATAATCCTCCAGGAAGTTGAGCCCTGTGCCAGTATCAATTTCAATCTCACCGAACACCTTCGGCAGTAACGGCAGCATTGCAGAGCTGTCGGCAAAATGAATCCACTGCAGGTATTCAATAAACGCCGGGGAATCAGCTGGCGGAGCCAGATGTGGGGCACAGTGTGCAATCAGATATTCCACAATCGCCCCTGACTCCACGATGACATTGCCATCCACCTCGAGTACCGGTGATTTACCCAACGGGCGGATGCCCTTCGGGGAGTCTGGAGCTAAGTGGGAGACAGGATCTCGCTGATAACGGATTAGGTCATACGGCAGTCCTGCCTCTTCCAGTAGCCATAAAATTCTGGCTGAACGGGAGTTATTCAAATGATGTCATGTGATCGTCATTGCGGAACTCAAGGCTGTATTTTGCGTAGCAGGGTTGCGGCCGCAGCCTCTGAGCTGGCAGGGTTCTGCCCCGTGACCAGATTGCCATCCTCCACCACATAGGGCATCCAGTCGCTTCCCTTACTGTAGTGAGCGCCTGCAGTAATAAATTCATTTTCAATCAGGAAAGGGACGATATCGGTCAACTCGACAGCCTGTTCTTCGCTGTTGGTAAAGCCTGTAACATGGCGATCTTTGATGAGCAGTGCACTCTGCACACCCTTCACATGGCGTAGTACGCCCGGTGCATGGCACACAAATGCCATCGGTTTATCTGAACGATTAAATGCTTCTATCAGCGCAATCGAGACAGGCGATTCCGCGAGATCCCATAATGGACCATGACCGCCAGGATAAAATACCGCATCAAAATCTTGCTCTTTGATCTCGCTGAGTTGCTGAGTGTGCGCCAGTAAAAACTGGGCATCAGTGTCATTTTTAAACCGGTCGGTCATTGCAGTCTGAAATTCAGGAAGATCGCTTTTGGGATCCAGAGGCGGTTGGCCGCCCGCCGGAGAGGCCAGCACCACCTCGGCGCCAGCGTCTTTAAAGACGTAGTACGGGGCGGCAAACTCCTCCAGCCAGAACCCCGTTTTCTTACCAGTATTGCCCAGTTCACTGTGTGAAGTCAGAACCATTAATATTTTCATTGCTCTCTCCTGAAAATTAGCTTTGTAAAAACGCGATGATATCGGCGGTTTTATTCTTATAGGGGGCACGCAGACGCAGGTTAGATGCACCGTCCTCGTTTTGTACCACCACCGGTTTCTGATGGCTGAAGCGTCTGAAACCGTGTATTCCGTGGTAGGCTCCCATTCCGGATGCCCCGACACCACCAAATGGCAGGCTGTCGATGGCGGCATGGGTCATCACATCGTTAATCACTGCTGCGCCAGATGTTGTGTTTGCTATAAAGGTATTCTGGCTCGCCTTATCGTTCCCGAAGTAGTACGCCGCAAGTGGGCGCGGATGCGCATTGATCCAGTTCAGCGCCTCGTTGCTCTCCGTGAAAGTTTTCACTGGCAGCAACGGGCCAAATATCTCTTCCTGCATGATAAGCATGCTGTCGTCGACATCGAGCACCAGGTGCGGGGCAATTTTGCGTGAGGTGGCGTCAAAATCCGCTTCACCTGCAGGTGCCAGGCTGATGATGGTGGCACCTTTACTGCGCGCATCCTCCAGTAGTGTCAGCAGACGCTCAAAATGGCGCGGGCTGATGATCGCAGTGTAGTCCGGGTTCATCTGAACTGCCGGGAAACTTGTCGCCATAAACGTCCGTGCCGCGTCGACCAGAGCCTCAACTCTCTTCTGTGGTGCCAGCAAGTAATCGGGTGACAGACAGATCTGCCCGGCATTAAAGGTTTTGATGGTCAGTGTGCGGGCAATTGCCTGCGCCATATCGGCATCTTTATCGATAAACACCGGCGATTTACCGCCAAGTTCGAGGGTGACGGGCACCAGGTTTTCTGCTGCGGCGCGCATAACATGTTTACCGACGGCAGTGCTACCGGTGAAAATTAGATGATCAAACGGCAGGGCGCTGAATGCTTGGCCGACATCGGCATCACCCAGCACCACGCACAGTTCATCCGGGAAAAAGTACTGAGGGATCAATTCCGCCAGCAGTTCAGAGGTGTGCGGCGTCAGTTCAGACGGTTTGAGCATAGCGGTATTGCCCGCAGCAAACACCCCCGCCATCGGCCCGAACGCCAGATTAATCGGGAAATTCCACGGGCTGATGATACCCACCACGCCCAGCGGTTGCTGCTCAATCCATGCCTGCATCCCCGGGTAGGGCGCCGCAACGTGCTCCGGTTCCATCCACTCGCTGACCTGCTCTGCGGCGTGGCGCAGCATGGTGACGGTGGTCGCGACATCTACGATTAGCGACTGATATTCACTGCGGTGACCGAAGTCGCGATTAAGCGCCACATTAATCGCCTGGTGATTCTCTGTGAGCAGTTTCGCTGCACGCAGCAGGCGATCTTTGCGCAAGGCTGCGCTGGCGGGTCCAGCCTGCAGATGCGCGTTTTTCAGGGCTGTGAGCTGCGCCTGAAGCCCGGTGCTGAAGTTATTCGACATTGTCATATTCCGTGTTCTGTTGCGATGGGAGAAGCTTGACAGTTCTGGTGTTCCGGGGCTAACAAGGCTATTTTGTTATGGGTATAAATATTTTTATGAGTAAATTATGTCATTGATTCGCCTGAGAACATTTGTTGAGGTTTACCGTCAGCGTTCGATCACCTCTGCCGCTAAAGTGCTAAATCTTACGCAACCTGCGGTGTCGCAGCACATCGCCGGTCTGGAATCGGCGGTGGGGAAGGCACTGTTTGAAAGACAGACGCACGGCGTGGTGCCCACTTCTGCAGCGGACGAGCTTGCGGCAGATATTGGTAATAAGCTGGATGCAGCAGAAGCGGCGCTGGCCACTGCGCGAGCGCGGTCGTCCGGAATTGCCGGTACGTTGCAGATCATTGGCCATGCCGATTTTATGGCGGAAAAGCTTCCCGAAGGTCTGCGGCCACTGCTTGAGGCCGACGTTCGTGTACGAATGCATACCGGGGACGGGCCGCAAGTTACGAAAATGTTGCTGGAGGGGCACTGCGAACTGGGGATTTCGGCGCACCCGGTAACCGACGATCGTCTGAGGAGTGAGGTGATCTATGCCGACAATGTGCTGGCTGTAGCAAGTCCGGCAGTATTCCATCGCCTGATGCAGACCGACTCACTTCCCGCAGCGCTCAGTGTGGAACCGCTACTTGCTTACAATCTCGATCTGTCGTTGATTGATAACTGGATGGAGAAAAATGGCATTGCCGCGCCGGGAACCCTGCCGGCAGCTGTGGGTCAGGATCTGCGCGCCCTTCGAAGTCTGCTAACCAAAGGGTTTGGCTGGACGGTATTGCCAGAATACCTGTGCCGGGAGCAGCTAAAGCGTGGTGAATTGATGGCAATTTCGCCACCAGTGGGCAGTACCACTATCATTTACAACCTGATCTGGATGCCCGCATCGTTGCGCCAGCCGCGTGTAGCATGGGCTAAAAGAGTATTGTTGTCAGAACTTAAGCTTAAGGAACTATAGAAAACTTTATCGCCACGGCTTCGGTAGACGTCATTTAAGTGACCAGCAATGACTATTAATGATAACTCGCAACTTCCGCTTTTCGCTCATAAGGGACAACCATACTCAAATCTCCCACATTGCAGGAGATTTGAGTATGAACACGTCACCGTGGAACAAAGACCGTATCATCGGCCAAAAAAGACCACTTCAGATATCTCATATCTGGGGGATCAGAATCCGACTTGAACTGGAAGGTAAAACGCGCGATTTAGCTCTGTTCAATATGGCCCTGGACAGTAAGCTTCGGGGCTGTGATCTGGTCAAACTCAAAGTATCTGATGTTGCATATGGCAGCTCTGTTTCAAGCAGAGCAACGGTTTTGCAACAGAAAACCGGTAGTCCTGTGCAATTTGAGATAACCAAAGGGACCAGAGAAGCTGTTTCTGCATTGATAAAGCTTGGCAATTTGCACAGTAAAGACTTCTTGTTTCGGTCTCGGGTCGGAACTAACCAGCACATTTCAACCCGGCAATACAACCGAATCTTTCATGGGTGGGTAGAAAAGCTTGGTCTCGACGATTCGCTGTACAGCACACATTCCATGAGAAGAACAAAACCTTACCTAATCTACAAGAAAACTAAGAACCTCCGGGTGATCCAACTTCTGTTGGGCCATAAGAAACTCGAAAGCACAGTCCGTTATCTGGGCATTGAGGTCGATGATGCGTTAGAGATCTCGGAGTCGATTGAAGTCTAAGGTTGTCGGGGCTGCAACAGCAGCCCTGTGCCAGGAGCGGACTTTAATACAGCTCCAGAGTCTATTTTGGGGGGCAGCTTACATCTGTCAGGCTTTAGCTAGCGGCTTCATTCGAAAACTAATACCCATACGATTAATGGCATTCATGGTGGCAATAACAATGGTAAGTTCAACCAAATTTTTTTCACCGAATACAGAAAGCGCTGCGGAATATGCTTCATCAGAAGCATGCGTTTCATTTACACGGGTAACTTCCTCCGCCCATGAGAGCGCAGCTTGCTCTATATCCGAGAATAAATAGGTAGCTTCTCGCCAGACAGGCACCAATACAATCTTCTCGACAGACATGCCACTCTTTATAAGATCGCGAGTGTGTATATCTATACAGTGTGCACAACCATTGATCTGTGAAACTCTTAAAAAAATTAAATGGATCAGATCAGCTGGCAAACTTGTCCCGGTAATGGCGTAATGATGGAGCGCTCCTATAGCCTTGCCACCTTCAGCGGAAACTTGAAACCAGTTTGGACGCTTCATCCTTATATTCCCTTTTTGAGATGTTTAAGTAAGTCTTTGTTAATCATTAAGATGTCTCACAGAACCGCTACGACTGAATTTAAATTAGTACGTCTGCTCGGACATTGTCATATTAGCCATTAACGTCGTAGATAAAAGAGGCAAAAAATGAGAAAAACGGTAGGACAATCATAGGGGGGGATCTCGTCCAGTAAAAGAGGGTAAACAATTTTTTGAAAGCAATCGCTTTAGTGCTGCAAAACCCACGATAATGTCCGTTTCTCGCTTAGGTTCAATTAAACTCAATCTTAACCAGACCCTTAGTGAAGATCCGACTTTGGGGGTTTTCGGATCTGAGGAGGAGAGAAAAAGGATTCATGCCGTAATAGCACAAATAAATACTGATTATTGCGGTATATGCATTATTTTTTTTACGCAGGGAAACGTGGTCATTGTTGCGCCAGATGCATGGGCAGGCCGTCCTGACCGGTAACTGATGTAAATGTCCGCTCTGCATTAATTTTGGGGCGCAGGTCAGCAGCGCACTACTGGGCTATTAAGCGTACAAAAATGCAGAAAGCCTGCATGTGGGCATGTTGTGCAGTTGCCTGCCCCGACGCCAACTACTGAGCCATGACAGCGGACATTCACATAATGCATGCCGCGATCGAAATCCGTGTGTAACGGTCTAGAGTTAAGACTGGGCAAAGATATAATTAATCTTCGCTGAATCTTCTTTTCGACTCTTGCTCGCTGACATACTCAAAAGGCAGCAATTTTTCTGGTTTGTTCTCCAAAAACCATTCCAAACTACTGCGCTTAAGAATTGAGCCAGTTGCAAAGCAGCTGTTGCTCACACTGCGGATTAAAGCGAATTTGCCGTTATTAAAAGCGACCCGATGAATGCAAATCGGATGTGAGGATTCTCCCTGAAGCCGGCTCTCAACAATGCCACATGTGAGCATTACGTCTGTAGTATTTTTCATGATCACCTTTTATCTCAAAATATTATGGCTAATGAAGTTTATTCGGAAGGAAGCGCGGCTTATCCTCCAATGCACTTACATTCAGATGGCAAGAAATCCAGACCGCAATATGGGCATTCCAGAGATAAATTTTTACGCATTTTAACTGCTTTCTGGTCTGCAATCCTGGAGCACCTGGGGCAGGTGACGGGTACCGGGCGTTCTTTGAAATGCCTGAGTCCGCTACTGTACGACATAAGCTAATACTCCGAACATTCTGTGTGAGGAAAAAAGCACCCCAATCTTAATGAGGTGCAACATGATCAAAGAAAACCAAGGGAAAACTAATAGCTTATCCTTTCATACTCTTCCGAAAGAAACATATAAAAAGCCATGAAACGACCATGCTCAAATGTAAGAGACATGCCTGAATTGATTATGCATAAGAGTATGAAGTTAAAATTTTTCAATTCAGTGCCAGCCATTTTATATGTTTCTGTATTCGCGGCACGGAGCCCTAAACGATAGGGTTTTAAACACAATAATGGAAATTTAATGACATCCTTTACCCCTCCTCCGGGAGAAAGAAATGTCCACATTTCGGACAAATGCATGTGGTGTTTTTACGTACTTTACTGGATCTTTGTTCCATAACATGGGAGCACTGAGGGCAGGTCACCTTGACCAACTTATCCATGTATATCCTAAGGTCATCAGAAATATTCATTTATATTGCCTGGCAGGTGTATGGGTATTCAGTCTATTCCTGTTGGTTTCTATTTGCTCATTTTTTGTTCATTTTTGCTTTTTAACCAAAGCATGAAATGTTGCTTCAATGTTGTCTGCTACGCAGTGAGGCCGACATTTTTAAAGTGATAAAAAACGTCTTAATTATTCAGTAAATAAGCCACACACATACGTTAAAAAATCGAGAGTCTTCCAGTCGTGAGCCTGGCGGAAAGCTGCTTTCTCGGGCAACCATCTATGACGGCTCTGGTGATGCAACCAGCTACCGACTTACTGATGTCCAGGAGAATGAGTAACAAGCACCTTCCGGGAAAATAACCTATGATTTATAAAAGGTTGGGTATGAAAAAGGAGTGTGCGCATGAAACACGAAGAACTGGAGCGTAAAGCTGAGCAAGAAATTTCTGCTCTTATTACTAAAAAAATCGCTGAGCTACGGAAAAAAACAGGCAAGGAAGTTTCTGAGATCGAGTTTATACCGAGTGAGACCATGTCCGGTCTTGAGGGGTATAAAGTAAAAATAAAGCTTATGTAAAATAAATAGGTCGCTTAGGCGGCCTTTTTTTATTGCTCACAATTGACATGCTCCCGGTTGATTATTACACGCCGTCCTACATCACTGCGGTTATGGCAAATGCGAACTTCCGCTCCTCGCTCTGAGCAGACATGTCTGCCCCCTGATCGACTCTTTCGTGCCAAAAGCGGAAGTAGCGCCTGAACTGTTATGGTAAATTTGAACTTCCGGCTTAATCACTTGAGGATAAGCAGAATGCTTCTGGAGAAGCTCAGATTGCTTGAGTGCAGCCTTCACGGCGACAGGCGCAATGATCGGGAGTGGCTGGAACTGATTCTTCATCCTGAATTTCGTGAAATCACCCGGTCAGGTGTGACGGTCGATCGGTCAGAGACCATTGCGTCGCTGCTAAGCGAAAAGGCTGCACCGTATATTCTCAGCAGCGATTTCCGTCTTACGGAGATGGGCTGCGGTTACGCTCTGCTTCACTATCGGACGTTTTACGCTGATGGCAGCCATCATGCATTACGTTCCTCTTGCTGGATTTGTTCGGATGAGGGCCAGTGGACTCTGTTTTTTCACCAGGGAACGCCGGCTCCAGGCAATGCCGGGGGTCAGGGTTGAGTTGCACATTTAGGACAGAGAGAATGTGTTTATGCGGAAGATTATTGTTGTGCCATACGATGATAGATGGCCAGAGATGTTTGAAGCTGAAAGTTTACTGATAAAAACATTGCTCGGTGGAATGGCTAAAGATGTCCATCATATTGGAAGCACGTCAGTTCCTGGTCTCTCAGCAAAGCCCGTAATTGATATGCTACTTGAAGTTTCCGACATCAATGAATTGGATAAGTACCATTCAGCAATGGCCCACGCCGGGTATGTTGCTCGCGGTGAGAACGGGATTGCGAGGCGCAGATATTTCATTAAAGGTGGTGATCAGCGTAGTCATCAAGTCCATGCGTTTGCAGTCGGAGATATGCAGGTATTGAGACATCTTGCTTTCCGTGATTATCTTCGAAGAAACAGAGACATTGCAGAAGAGTATGCTGAGATAAAACACGCAGCTGCATTACTCAGCGGGAACGATGCTCATCGCTATAGCGCCCTCAAAGCGAAGTTTATTGAGCGCCATCAACAACTAGCGCTAGCTGTCTGAGAACGATTGAGTTCTTTGCCGGAAGGGTATGTTCAATAATGATGAATTCACTAAGTAGTCATCAGTAAACGTCTGCTCCTCGCTCAAAGCAGACTTAGCAGCCTCGCAATCGACTATTTTGTGCCAAGAGCGGACATTGATAGCATTGAGATATGTTAATTTATAGGGAGCAAGTCAATTAAGCCTGCTGAACGACAAAAAGTCAGTCAGCAGGCAACTAATCTCACTCACTCTTCATCGGCATGAAGCATTTTTATCTCTTCAGTATGCCGCTTATTAAGATTGATTTGGCACTGATAAATATAGGGCCAGTAATCATAGGTGTCCTCGCCGATTTGCGACCCAACGCCTAAACAGAAGTTCTTGCGATACTCTTTCCATGAATTTTGCGATTCCAGGAAAAATTTACTGAAGACATCACCAATGGTGAGTTGAGGATCCTTACTTTTATATACGGGCCCAGTATTGTTCTCCTTTATTTGCGCGACTGTTTTGGCAATTAACTCATCCATGCTTTGATTGCTTTTGTCACTAAGAGCGTGTAAGCATTCAGAAGCTTTTCCACGGTCAGCATTATTATGCCAACAAGTATCAGTTTCTGACCCGGCGATAATATCTGCTTTTTCAGCACTGAAGGCTGACGGGGCTAAAGCCAAAAAAGCAATCGCTAATATTATTTTCTTCATTGTAAATACCTGATTCTGTGTCTTGTAGACTCATAACGCATAAGTGATGAATCTTCCCGGATGAAGTTAATAAGCGCTGTTCTGCCAGCAATTGCAGCCTCTATTAAGCTTGCTGGATGTCTTATGCCCTGGTAAAAAATATCGACAACGACATCTTTTATTTTGTGGTCGAGTTGATCCCATGAGGGTGCGTTCGTTTTTTTTGCTGCTGTTTTTTCATAAAAAGGTTTGGCGTAATTCTTTTTCTCTAAATAAGAACGTTTGAATAATTCAATCTGTTGCACATAGCTTATCTCACCAAATAGCTGCCATGTGGTATCGACAAAAACCTTTGCCTGTCTTCCACTAAGATATGCTGCGTTTGATGCAATCACTGCGCGATATTCTTCTATACCAAGACTTCGCAGAGTTGAAAAAATCTCTCCGGCAGTTCGCATCTTCATGTCGTAACCGCGACCCAGTGTGACGCCTGATACATCGCCAGGCCAGTGCAGTATTCGGGAGAAATAGTCAGGTCTTTTGGGTGCCCTCTTGGGAGCATAATCCGGGAATATATAATCATTCCCTTCAGCATCAAAGGTAACCTGGCCTTCAGGCACCTTTAGCTGTGCCGCCCCGACAGTCTTACGCCATGGCTGTAAAACAACATTATTTATAGCTTCCTGAAGCCAGATATCTCCAGGATGAATCATTCCGGTAGGCTTCATAGAGAGCATATTCTGAAACCAGCGAATACCTTCAATCGTATCCCTGTCACACTTGCCTGTAATCTTAACGTCTCGTCCGGTTAATTCTTGATAACCTGACTCACTAAGTGTTTGCTGAAACCACAAAACTTCTTCTGGCTTGTTGTTGCCACACTCCCCCAGAGTGGAATCTATCCGCATAATATGCGGTATGTAGCTTTTTCTACTACTCATAAACGCTCCCCTATCCCTTGATGCGTCAACAAATTTTTTTACTATTATGCATTTTAAAAATTGTGGGCGTCACTGGAGAAAACTGTAACGAAAAATGCCGGAAAAGTTTTACAACGGTCTAAACGGATGGCTAAGACAGATACAATTTTTGCGAATTGTCAGCATCGCCTCTTTAATGCCCGGCTTCCAGCACATCTCAAGTGCACTGATAACCAGCTCCTCGTTGATTCACACGGAATGCTGTTAGCAATGCCCTCTGTTCGCTCTGAGCAGACATGTCTGCCCCCTGATCGACTCTTTCGTGCCAGGAACAGACGTTGCTGACATCAGTTTGTGTTGATTAACGGGGAGCTGGTCAACACACCGATAAGTATTTTCTTGCCTTAACAGATTTTCTACCATACAACATTTTCATAATCTATTTTTAAATCAATAATGATCTGGGGAACAAAATGAGACCACCAATAACTGATGATGAACTGGAATTACTGAATCAGGATATGGGCAAACTGAGTCGTGCTCAATTTAATGAAGGCGATGTTTTCAATGCTCTCAGGTTGCTAGAAATGCGTCGCCAGACAGCAAAACTGGAAGCGATAAAGCGTTTGTTGGAATCAATGAGTGAACAGGAAACCTGATGGTTAGTTTGAATCGCCACGGATAATCTAGACACTTCCGAGCCGTTGATAATACTGGTTTTCATATTCTGTCGGTGACATCTGTTCGCTAGAACCATGCCGAC
>NZ_QPJR01000016.1:0-29380 GCF_003337365.1 Kosakonia sp. AG348 | reverse complement strand
AGTTTGATGCTCAATGAATTAAACTTCGTAATGAATTACGTGTTCACTCGTTGAGACTTGGTATTCATTTTTCGTCTTGCGACGTCAAGAATCCATGTCACCCTGAGTGCCCACACAGATTGTCTGATAAATTGTTAAAGAGCAGGTGCGACGCGCTTTAGCGCTCTGTCGCGAGGTGGCGTATATTACGCTTTCCTCTTTCAGAGTCAACCCTGATTTTCAGGATTTTTTCTCTTCAACCGAACCGGCTGTTTGTGTGAAGTGATTCACATCCGCCGTGTCGATGGAGGCGCATTATAGGGAGTTCTCCGCCCCCCGCAATAGAAAAATGACATAAAAATGACTGACTGCTGCATTCCACAGCAAAACCCGCCTTTATACCCATTTACGCACAGACTTATCCACAATCTGGCAAAAGTACAAAAATTCGCGAGCGCTACGCAAACGTTTTCGTTACAATGCCCGCGCAAAAAACATGAGCCCTCGCTGGGGCATTAGCTAAGTTTTAGGATCAATAAAGATCCTAATATTTAGCTAACGCTCTCTGTTAAAGACAAATCCAGGGGATTTACCATGCAACAACGTCGTCCAGTCCGCCGCGCTTTGCTCAGTGTTTCTGACAAGGCCGGTATTGTCGAATTCGCACAGGCGCTCTCTCAGCGTGGCGTAGAACTGCTCTCTACCGGCGGCACCGCGCGTCTGCTGGCGGAAAAAGGTCTGCCAGTGACTGAAGTTTCCGACTACACCGGTTTTCCGGAAATGATGGATGGACGCGTGAAAACCCTGCATCCAAAAGTACACGGCGGCATTCTGGGTCGTCGCGGGCAGGATGACGCAATCATGGCAGAACACGCAATTGCGCCGATCGATATGGTGGTCGTTAACCTTTATCCATTCGCCGAGACCGTCGCGCGTGAAGGTTGCTCACTGGAAGATGCGGTAGAGAATATTGATATCGGCGGTCCGACTATGGTGCGCTCCGCCGCGAAGAACCATAAAGATGTCGCTATCGTTGTAAAGAGCAGCGACTACACCGCCATTATTAATGAAATGGATGCCAACGAAGGTTCACTTCTGCTTGCCACCCGTTTCGACCTGGCGATTAAAGCGTTTGAACACACCGCTGCGTACGACAGCATGATTGCCAACTACTTCGGCAGCCTGGTTCCGGCCTATCACGGCGAAAGCAAAGAACCCGCCGGTCGCTTCCCGCGTACCCTGAATCTGAACTTCATTAAGAAGCAGGATATGCGCTACGGCGAAAACAGCCACCAGCAAGCCGCCTTCTATATAGAAGAAGAGATCAAAGAGGCTTCCGTTGCCACCGCGCAGCAGCTGCAAGGCAAAGCGCTCTCCTATAACAATATTGCCGACACCGATGCGGCGCTGGAGTGCGTGAAAGAGTTCAGCGAACCGGCGTGTGTGATTGTGAAACACGCCAATCCTTGCGGCGTCGCGGTTAGTGGTTCAATTCTGGAGGCTTACGATCGCGCTTATAAAACCGATCCAACCTCCGCATTCGGCGGCATCATCGCTTTTAACCGTGAGCTGGACGCTGAAACCGCCCAGGCGATCATTTCTCGCCAGTTTGTTGAAGTGATCATCGCCCCGTCCGCCAGCGAAGAGGCGCTGAAAATTACCGCCGCTAAGCAGAATGTCCGCGTACTGGTCTGCGGCGAGTGGACGCAGCGTGTTCCGGGACTCGATTTCAAACGCGTCAACGGCGGTCTGCTGGTTCAGGACAGAGATCTCGGCATGGTAAGCGCAAGTGAACTGCGCGTTGTCAGCAAACGCCAACCGACCGAGCAGGAGCTGCGTGATGCGCTGTTCTGCTGGAAAGTGGCGAAATTCGTCAAATCCAACGCCATTGTCTACGCGAAAGAAAACATGACCATCGGCATTGGCGCAGGCCAGATGAGCCGCGTCTACTCGGCGAAAATCGCCGGGATCAAAGCCGGTGACGAAGGGCTGGAAGTGAAAGGTTCCGCCATGGCTTCTGACGCGTTCTTCCCATTCCGCGACGGCATTGATGCCGCCGCCGCTGTTGGCGTGACCTGCGTTATTCAGCCTGGCGGTTCCATCCGCGATGACGAAGTCATTGCCGCCGCCGACGAACACGGCATTGCGATGATTTTCACCGACATGCGTCACTTCCGCCATTAATCCACGGAGCAGACAATGAAAGTATTAGTAATTGGCAACGGCGGGCGCGAACACGCGCTGGCATGGAAAGCCGCGCAGTCACCGCTGGTTGATACCGTTTTTGTCGCACCGGGTAACGCCGGTACGGCACTGGAACCGACGCTGCAAAACGTCGCGATTGGCGCAACCGACATCCCGGCGCTGCTGAGCTTTGCGCAGAACGAGAAGATCGATCTGACTATCGTTGGCCCGGAAGCACCGCTGGTGATCGGCGTGGTCGACGCGTTTCGCGCGGCCGGTCTGAAGATTTTTGGCCCAACGCAGGGTGCCGCGCAGCTGGAAGGCTCCAAAGCATTCACCAAAGACTTCCTCGCGCGCCACAATATTCCGACCGCCGAGTACCAGAATTTTACCGACATCGAGCCTGCGCTGGCTTACCTGCGTGAGAAAGGCGCGCCTATTGTGATCAAGGCCGATGGTCTGGCGGCGGGCAAAGGCGTGATCGTCGCCATGACGCTCGAAGAAGCCGAAGCAGCGGTTCACGATATGCTGGCAGGCAATGCTTTTGGCGACGCGGGCCACCGCATTGTGATTGAAGAGTTTCTCGATGGCGAAGAAGCCAGCTTTATCGTGATGGTTGACGGCGAACACGTGCTGCCAATGGCCACCAGCCAGGATCACAAACGCGTCGGGGATGGCGATACCGGCCCGAATACCGGCGGTATGGGTGCTTACTCGCCTGCGCCAGTGGTGACGGATGAAGTGCATCAGCGCACCATGGAACGCGTCATATGGCCAACCGTGCGCGGCATGGCGGCGGAAGGCAACACCTACACCGGTTTCCTGTATGCCGGGCTGATGATCGATAAGCAGGGCAACCCGAAAGTTATCGAGTTCAACTGCCGCTTTGGCGATCCGGAAACACAGCCAATTATGCTGCGCATGCAGTCTGACCTGGTGGAGCTGTGCCTGGCCGCGTGTGAAGGCAAGCTGGATGAGAAAACCTCAGAGTGGGATAGTCGCGCATCGCTGGGCGTTGTGGTTGCAGCCGGTGGTTATCCGGGCAACTACCGCAATGGCGATGTCATCCACGGTTTGCCGCTGGAAGAAGTGGCTGACGGTAAAGTGTTCCACGCAGGCACCAAACTCTCTGCCGACGACCAGGTGCTGACCAACGGCGGGCGCGTGCTGTGCGTTACCGCGCTGGGTAACACCGTCGCCGAAGCGCAGCAGCGCGCGTATGCCTTAATGACCGATATTCACTGGGATGGCAGCTTCAGCCGCCGGGATATTGGTTACCGCGCAATTGCGCGCGAGCAAGGCAAGTAACTCTCGCCCTTTCACCCTCTCTCCTCCGGGGAGAGGGTTTTCAGAAATTCTTTTCCGTCGGCTGCCAGCGGCAGAAATCCGCATTCGCCACCAGCAATAGCTGCGCGCCTTCCGGCGCTTCCAGCCATGCGACGCTTACCGCAACCGCAGAGCGGTTCTGACGCTGCTCAATACGGTTTAAGGCGTAATCATCCAGATCGGGTTTCACGGTCTGCCCTTCACAGGTCTGTACCGTATGGTTGGCCTGCCAGCGCCCCTGACGCAGGATCACCCGCCCCTGACGCAGCGCGTCACTGGTCTGGCGGATCTGCTCTGCCCGGTAGCGATACAGCGCGACCTGGTCGCTGGAAAGTTGCTGTTTCTGCCCGTCGACCTCACGCTGCATAAAGCTTAGCTCGCCGCGATCGTCAAAACGGACGCGAATATGCTCCGGCGGTTTACCGTAAACATTGAGCTCAATGAGAGTTAACGTATCGCCCTGCCAGCGGTATTCGCTAAGCGATGTATTCCCGTGGTGCCACGGGCTAAATGCGGCGAGCAAGTGCGTCTCACCGTCTGAATCTTTACGCCAGATCCGCACTGCGCCCTGATCGCCGGCAAACCCGCTGGCGGTAAAAGGCGGTAAGGAGGAGTCATGGCTACAGGCTATCAGTAACAGCGCTGCGCCCGCTAACAACAGCGGGCGACGCCAGAATGACAAAAGGGGCGAAACCGCCCCTTCGACAAAACTGTTCACTGCCACGCGGTCTTACTTAACTGCGTCTTTCAGTGCTTTACCAGAAACAAATGCCGGCACGTTAGCTGCGGCGATTTTGATTTCTTTACCGGTCTGCGGGTTGCGGCCAGTACGCTCAGCGCGGTGGTTCACTTTGAAGGTACCGAAACCAACCAGTTGTACCGCATCACCTGCTTTCAGAGACTCAGTAACGGCAGCCAGGGTGGATTCCAGTGCAGCTTTCGCTTGCGCTTTAGACAGATCAGCCTTGTCTGCAATTACATCAATCAGTTGAGTCTTGTTCATAAGTTATCCTTTCAATGTGTTTATCGCTTGCTAAGCATCGAGTGCGACGGAAATGCCTCAAAAGCACTCTCCTGCATACACGCACCGATAGCCACTTATTTTCGCCCCCCAAATGTAGACCAGACGAGGGTATTAAGGGAAGCCTTCAGGCACGACAAAACAGGCGTTAAATCACGTTTTATTGTCTCATTGCTGCAAATTTATACCGATATTGCTCTCACCGACCTCACGCAGGTCTGCGCGCAGCCCTTTAATCAGCTCAATATCGCGTTCTTCGCAGGCTGCCAGAAGGCGGAAAATCTCCCACTGAATATCCCATTCTTGCTCAACAGCCGGGTTTTCTCGCAGCTCTTCGTCGGTCATTTCACGTCCCTGCTGGGTCATTTCCAGCATCGCAACGGTAGTGATCGACGTTTTACTGACCTCGATTGCATGCTCCAGCGTTTCACCGCTCAGGCGCGAATGAATCAGTTCACTGAGCGCCACGCAGGCATCAATGGCCGGGTAAACACCGTACAGATCGTAGTCATCCGCCGTCGGAATCGCCTCTTCCAGTTTCTCCAGTTGGCTGTCGAAGTTCACTTTCGCGTCTTTGACGATCTGCGTTTCCCACACCAGGTCAAGGATCCGCCGGTAAAGCTGCGCGTCGCCAAACTCTGTCTGCTGGCAGAACATGGCGTAATTGGGGTACATACGCTCGCACAGGCAAGCCATAAAGACGACGTGCTGCCAGCTTTCCAGCTTTTCCAGACGCAGGTGAATTGGGTTTTGTAACATGATCGTTTCTCAAAATCGGTAATGCGCGGCAGTTTACCTGATATCGCGCTGAATTGCCTGCCAACGCGTAAACGCGGGCCGTCCGGATGCCACCGCGTCCGCCCAGCGCGTCGGTTCCGGTAACCGGTAGCCTTTCATGCAACGCTGCACCCACGCGAGCGCGCTATCCTGGCTGACACGATGCCCGGTGGTGACAAACAGCGGGTTACAGCGCGCCTTGCTGCGCCACACCCAGGCGAGCTTCTCACCTTTATCCATCAACGGGGAGAGCGCACCCGGCTCGTCCGCCAGCGGTTCGAACTTGCCACACAGCCGCTTTTTCGCCACGCCGATAGTAGGCACATCGACCAGCAAACCAAAATGGCTGGCAACACCGAGACGGCGCGGATGGGAAATACCGTGGCCATCGACAAACAGCAAATCGGGTTTTTGCGACAGCTGCTCCCACGCCGCCAGCAGCGCCGGGTATTCACGAAAAGAAAGGAAACCAGGGATATAAGGCATGGTGGTGGCGATACGCGCCACCTGATATTCAATCAGCTCCAGCGAAGGCCAGGAGAGCAGCACCATCGCCGCTCGCGTCACTTCTCCACCCTGCTCAAAACCGACATCGGCCCCGCCGATCAATGTGGGCGGATCTTTATCCAGACGATCCTCACGGATCACCGAAGAAGCCAGTTCAAGTTGTTGTGCGCGTAGTGACGCGAGATCCATACTCTCTCCTTACTGATGCCAGGAGGCCGACAGGCGGTGCACCGCCTCGACAAATACTCCTGCATGTTCCGGCGGGACATCCTGATGAATGCCGTGACCGAGGTTAAACACATGACCTTCGCCTTTGCCGAAGCCCGCGAGAATCGTCGCGACCTCTTCTTCAATGCGCGCAGGCGGCGCGTAAAGCATAGACGGGTCCATATTGCCTTGCAGCGCAACTTTATGACCAACGCGACGGCGTGCATCGGCAATATCGGTTGTCCAGTCGAGGCCCAGCGCATCACAGCCTGTTTCTGCCATCGCTTCCAGCCACTGCCCGCCGCCTTTGGTGAATAACGTCACCGGCACGCGGCGGCCTTCGTTTTCACGCAGCAAACCATCGACAATTTTATGCATGTAGTAGAGCGAGAATTGCTGATAATCGCGCCCGGTCAACACACCGCCCCAGGTGTCGAAAATCATCACTGACTGTGCGCCCGCGCGGATCTGCGCGTTGAGATACAGCGTGACGCTCTGCGCCAGCTTATCCAGTAGCGCATGCAGCGTGTGCGGCTCGGCGTACATCATTTTTTTAATCAGGGTAAACGCTTTGCTGCTGCCGCCTTCCACCATATAAGTCGCCAGTGTCCACGGGCTACCGGAAAAACCGATCAGCGGCACTTCACCTTTCAGCTCACGGCGAATGGTGCGCACGGCGTTCATCACGTAGCCCAGCTCGTTTTCCGGGTCTGGCACCGGCAGCTTATCAACATCCGCTTTGCAGGTGATGGGCGAGGTAAAACGCGGCCCTTCCCCGGCTTCGAAATAGAGGCCAAGCCCCATCGCATCTGGCACGGTGAGGATGTCGGAGAAAAGAATAGCCGCATCAAGCGGGTAGCGGCGCAGCGGCTGTAAGGTCACTTCGCAGGCCAGCTCGGCGTTTTTGCACAGCGACATAAAATCGCCTGCTTGCGCGCGGGTCGCTTTATATTCCGGTAAATAGCGGCCTGCCTGGCGCATCATCCACACCGGGGTCATATCTACTGGCTGGCGCTGAAGCGCGCGCAGGTAACGATCGTTTTTCAGTTCGGTCATTGTCAGTTCCTCAAGCGTCAGGCCGCCAGTATATACACCTTATTCGTCGTCTGCCCGACACATCGCCACCGTATCCTCGATAAGGCGGCGCGCAACCGTACCCGGAGGCGGTAACAGCGGTAAGTTGTCATAGCGATACCAGCCCGCATCCAGTAGCTCTTTCGGGTCAATGCGGATTTCGCCGCTGTCATATTCCGCCATAAATGCGGTCATCAGCGATTGTGGAAACGGCCACGGTTGCGAGGTGACATAACGCAAATTTTTCACTTTGATGCCGCTCTCTTCCATCACTTCACGCGCCACCGCCTGTTCAAGGGTTTCGCCCACTTCGACGAAACCGGCGAGCACCGTGTAAATGCCATTGCGATGGCGCGTGTGCTGCGCCAGCAAAATGCTGTCATCACGGCGAATGGCGACAATGATGCAAGGGGCGATTTGCGGGTAATAGCGCTCGCGGCAGTGATCGCACAGCATTGCCCATTCGGTTTTACTGGGGTGCATGGTGTGCCCGCAGTAACCGCAAAACTGGTGTGAACGATAAAATTCCGCCAGTTGCACGCCACGGCCCGCCAGTTGAAAAAGCCCCACATCTTGATCGATAAGCAGACGCACGGATCCCATATCCTGGCGACGATTCTGGCGGATCATCCATACCGCTTCGCCCTGCCACTCGCCAATGTGAAGCGCGCTCTGCCCCACAAGATCGAAATTTCCTGCCTTGCCGTGTGGTAATTCCCCGCCGGGCATCCATAATTTTTGTTCATGGCTGACGATCCACCAGCCCTGATCGTGTGCTTCAATAATACGTACCATTTGGTGCACTACCTTCGCTTTACTGGCATGTTATTAACATTATTATTACATCGTTTTGATCTTACATATTTGCGGAGCCATTTATGCTAAACCAGTTAGAAAGCCTGACAGAGCGCGTTGGAGGAAGTAACAAACTTGTCGACCATTGGCTGCAAGCACGTAAGCAACTGCTTGTTTCTTATTACAATCTGGTTGGCATTAAACCTGGCAAAGGATCCTACATGCAGCTTAACGAAAAAGCGCTGGACGATTTTTGCCACAACCTGGTGGAATACCTTTCCGCAGGTCACTTCAATATTTATGAACGCATCATTAGCGAATTGGAAGGGAGCAGCCCACTTTTAGCGGCGACGCAGCTTTACCCAATGCTTGAAGCGAATACTGTAGAAATCATGAACTATTACGACTCCAGCCTGGAAAACGCCATTGATGACGATAACTGTCTGGAGTTCCAGCAAGCGCTCTCCGATATCGGCGAAGCGCTGGCCGCCCGCTTTACCCTTGAAGACAAGTTAATCGTGCTGGCCTTTGATAACAACATCAAAGAGAGCGCCAACGACGAAAGCGGTGTCGCGCGACCGGCTTGAGTTCTTAAACATTAACGCGTAATTTAAAAAGCAGTCCCCGTCTTCGGACGGGTTTTTCTTGTCGGAGTGCCTATATTTCCACAACATCATTCGCGATGCGTCGAGACGGCAAGTTCGTGAATCCCCGGGAGCTTACATCAAGTAAGTGACCGTGGTGAGCGAACGCAGCCAACACAGGGCAGCGTGAAGGATGAAGGGAAAAGGCTGAGACCGTTAATTCGGGATCCGCGGAACCTGATCAGGTTAAAACCTGCGAAGGGAACAAGAGTAATCCATTCACGTCAACCACCCTCACGGGCGGTTTGCTGCCATTACTCCATCCGTCGTCTGACAAGCCATATCCTTTACATTCTGGAATGAGCTATGTCTGCAAAACTTACACGCCGTGAACAACGCGCCCAGGCGCAACACTTCATCGACACACTGGAAGGCACCGCTTTCCCCAACTCACGCCGCATCTACATCACCGGTTCGCAACCCGATATCCGCATTCCGATGCGCGAAATCCAGCTGAGCCCGACGCTTACCGGCGGCACCAAAGAACACCCGCAGTTTGAAGAAAATGAAGCGGTGCCGGTGTACGACACCTCAGGCCCGTATGGCGATCCGGATATTGCGATTGATGTCCAGCAAGGGCTGGCGAAACTGCGCGCACCGTGGATTGCCGCCCGTGATGACAGCGAAACACTGGAACAGCGCAGCTCCGTCTATACCAACGAACGGCTGGCCGATGATGGCCTCGACGAACTGCGTTTTAGCGGTTTACTGACGCCGCGCCGTGCGAAACCCGGCCAGCGCGTCACGCAACTGCACTATGCGCGCAAAGGCATCGTCACGCCGGAGATGGAGTTTATCGCCATTCGCGAAAACATGGGCCGCGAGCGCATTCGCAGCGAAGTGTTGCGTAAGCAGCATCCGGGCGAAGGTTTTGGCGCGCGTCTGCCGGAAAACATCACCCCGGAATTTGTGCGCGATGAAGTCGCCGCCGGGCGGGCGATTATCCCGGCCAATATTAACCATCCGGAATCGGAGCCAATGATCATTGGCCGCAACTTCCTGGTGAAGGTGAACGCCAATATCGGTAATTCGGCGGTGACTTCCTCGATCGAAGAAGAGGTGGAAAAGCTGGTCTGGTCGACGCGCTGGGGCGCGGACACGGTCATGGATTTATCCACCGGGCGTTATATCCACGAAACCCGCGAATGGATCCTGCGTAACAGCCCGGTGCCGATCGGTACAGTGCCGATCTACCAGGCGCTGGAGAAGGTTAACGGGATCGCCGAAGATCTGACCTGGGAAGCGTTTCGCGACACCCTGCTGGAACAGGCGGAGCAAGGGGTGGACTATTTCACCATCCACGCGGGCGTGCTGCTGCGCTATGTGCCCATGACCGCGCAGCGCCTGACCGGCATTGTCTCGCGCGGTGGCTCAATTATGGCGAAATGGTGCCTCTCCCATCATCAGGAAAACTTCCTCTACACCCATTTTCGCGAGATCTGCGAAATCTGCGCCGCTTATGACGTTTCGCTATCGCTGGGTGATGGCTTGCGCCCAGGCTCCATTCAGGACGCCAACGACGAAGCGCAATTTGCCGAGCTGCATACGCTTGGCGAACTGACGAAAATTGCCTGGGAGTATGACGTTCAGGTGATGATTGAAGGCCCGGGGCATGTACCAATGCAGATGATCCGCCGCAATATGACCGAAGAACTGGAGCACTGCCACGAAGCGCCATTCTATACGCTGGGGCCGCTAACCACCGATATCGCGCCGGGCTATGACCATTTCACCTCTGGTATTGGCGCGGCGATGATTGGCTGGTTTGGCTGCGCGATGCTCTGTTATGTCACGCCCAAAGAGCACCTCGGCTTACCCAATAAAGAGGACGTTAAACAGGGGCTGATTACCTACAAAATCGCCGCTCACGCCGCTGACCTGGCCAAAGGCCACCCTGGCGCGCAGATCCGCGACAACGCCATGTCGAAAGCGCGTTTTGAGTTCCGCTGGGAGGATCAATTCAATCTTGCGCTCGACCCGTTTACCGCGCGCGCCTACCACGATGAAACGCTGCCGCAGGAATCCGGCAAAGTGGCGCACTTCTGCTCCATGTGCGGGCCGAAATTTTGCTCGATGAAAATCTCGCAAGAGGTGCGTGACTACGCGGCTACCCAGGCGATTGAAGTCGGTATGGCGGATAAATCCAGCGACTTCCGCGCACGCGGCGGCGAGATCTACCTGAAGAGGGAGGAAGCCTGATGTATCAGCCCGATTTCCCGCCGGTGCCCTTCCGCCTCGGCCTTTACCCGGTGGTCGACAGCGTCGACTGGATTGCCCGTTTACTGGATGCGGGCGTGCGCACGCTGCAACTGCGCATCAAGGATAAACGCGACGAGGACGTTGAAGCGGATGTGATGGCAGCCATCGCGCTTGGCCGTCGCGTTAATGCGCGGCTGTTTATTAACGATTACTGGCGACTGGCGATCAAACACCAGGCTTACGGTGTGCATCTTGGTCAGGAAGATCTGGAAACGACCGACTTAAGCGCCATTCGTGCGGCGGGTTTGCGCCTTGGCGTTTCCACCCATGACGATATGGAAATCGACGTGGCGCTGGCGGCCCGCCCCTCTTACATCGCGCTGGGCCATGTTTTTCCCACGCAAACCAAACAGATGCCTTCTGCGCCGCAGGGACTGGAACAGCTGGCGCGTCACGTTGCACGGCTGAAAGATTATCCAACCGTTGCTATTGGCGGTATCAGCCTTGCGCGTGCGCCGGATGTGTTGGCAACCGGCGTGGGCAGTATTGCGGTGGTCAGCGCCATCACCCGGGCGGATAACTGGCAACAGGCAACCCAGCAATTACTGCAACTGGCGGGGGTGGGCGATGAATGATCGTGACTTTATGCGCTACAGCCGTCAGATCCTGCTGGAGGATATCGCGGTTACCGGCCAGCAAAAATTACTCGCCAGCCGGGTATTAATTATCGGCCTCGGCGGACTTGGCGCACCGGCGGCGGTCTACCTTGCGGGCGCAGGGATCGGCACGCTGGTGCTGGCGGATGACGACGCCGTACACCTGAGCAACTTGCAGCGACAGATTTTATTTACCACCGATGATATCAACCAGCCGAAAACCCAGGTCACCGCGCAGCGCCTGCACAGATTAAACCCGGATATCGAGCTGATTACGCTCCAGCAGCGCTTGAGCGGTGAGGCGTTGCACCAGCAAGTTCAGCAGGCCGATGTGGTGCTCGACTGTAGCGACAACATGCTGACACGCCAGGCGATCAACGCTGCCTGCGTGGCGCTGGAAACACCGCTTATCACCGCCAGCGCAGTCGGTTTTGGCGGCCAGTTGATGGTGCTGACGCCGCCCTGGCAGCAGGGCTGCTACCGCTGTTTATGGCCGGACGACAGCGAGCCAGAACGCAACTGTCGCACCGCCGGTATTGTTGGCCCGGTGGTCGGCATTATGGGTGCCATGCAGGCGCTGGAAGCCATTAAATTGTTGAACGGGCTGCACACCACCAGCGGTGAGCTGCGCCTGTTCGACGCGCGCACCAATCTTTGGCGCACGCTGGCGCTGCACGCTTCCCGCCAGTGCCCGGTTTGTGGAGGGCGACATGCAGATACGCTTCAATGACGAGTCGATGAACTGCGTCGCCGGGCTTTCCGTCGCCACCCTGCTTGAGCAACTCAATCAACTCAAACCGGGTGTCGCGTTGGCCGTTAATCAACAGATCCTGCCGCGTGAGCAGTGGGAAAACCATCTTGTGCAGGACGGCGATCACATCCTGCTGTTTCAGGTTATCGCAGGGGGCTGAGATGTTACGTATTGCAGAAAAAGAGTTCACTTCACGGCTGTTTACCGGCACCGGCAAGTTCGCCACGCCACAACTGATGGTCGATGCGATTCATGCGTCGGGCAGCGAACTGGTAACGCTGGCGATGAAGCGCGTCGACCTGCGCCAGCGCACCGATATGCTGTTGCAACCCTTGCTGGATGCGGGTGTGACGTTGCTGCCTAACACCTCCGGGGCGAAAAACGCCGAAGAGGCCATTTTCGCCGCCCAACTGGCACGGGAAGCACTCGGCACGCACTGGCTAAAACTGGAAATTCATCCGGATGCCCGCTGGCTGCTGCCCGATCCGATTGAAACCTTGCGCGCGGCGGAAAAACTGGTGCAGATGGGTTTTGTGGTTCTGCCCTATTGCGGTGCCGATCCGGTGCTGTGTAAACGGCTTGAAGAGGTAGGCTGCGCGGCAGTCATGCCGCTGGGCGCACCGATCGGCTCCAACCAGGGGCTGGAAACCCGCGCCATGCTGGAGATTATTATTGAGCAGGCGAATGTGCCGGTGGTGGTCGATGCCGGGATCGGCGCACCCAGCCACGCGGCGCAGGCGCTGGAGATGGGGGCTGACGCGGTGCTGGTTAATACCGCGATAGCGGTCGCCGACGACCCGGTCAACATGGCGCGCGCTTTTCGTCTGGCTGTCGAGGCCGGAACACTGGCGCGCCAGGCCGTACCAGGCGCCCGCCAGCGTTACGCGCAGGCCACCAGCCCGCTCACCGGTTTCCTGGAGGAAACATTATGAGCACTTTCACCGACCGCTGGCGGCAACTGGACTGGGACGATATCCGCCTGCGCATCCACAGCAAAACCGCCGCCGATGTTGAACGCGCACTCAATGCCCGGCAACTGACGCGCGACGATATGATGGCGCTGCTCTCCCCCGCCGCCGCCGGTTTTCTTGAACCAATGGCACAGCAAGCGCAGCGGCTCACGCGCCAGCGTTTTGGCAACACCGTCAGTTTTTATGTTCCGCTTTATCTCTCTAACCTTTGCGCCAATGACTGCACCTATTGCGGGTTTTCGATGAGCAATCACCTGAAGCGCAAAACGCTGGACGAGCAGGAGATTGCGCGTGAATGCGCGGCCATACGCGAACTGGGGTTTGAGCATCTGTTGCTGGTCACCGGTGAGCATCAGGGCAAAGTCGGGATGGACTACTTTCGCCGCCATATGCCAGCGATCCGCCGCCAGTTCGCCTCGTTGCAAATGGAAGTGCAGCCGCTTTCCGAGCCGGAGTACGCCGAGCTGAAAACCCTTGGTCTTGATGGCGTAATGGTCTACCAGGAGACGTACCACGAAAGCCAGTACGCACGTCACCATCTGCGCGGTAAAAAACAGGACTTCTTCTGGCGGCTGGAGACGCCGGACAGACTGGGCCGCGCGGGTATCGACAAGATTGGTCTCGGCGCGTTAATGGGCCTGTCTGACAGCTGGCGAGTGGATTGCTATATGGTTGCCGAACATTTGCTGTGGCTACAACAGCGCTACTGGAAAAGCCGTTATTCCATCTCCTTCCCCCGCCTGCGCCCTTGCGCGGGCGGCGTGGAGCCTGCGTCAGTGATGGATGAGCGGCAACTGGTGCAAACCATTTGCGCGTTTCGCCTGCTGGCACCGGACACGGAGTTGTCGCTATCCACGCGCGAATCACCGCACTTTCGCGATCACGTTATTCCGCTGGCGATTAATAACGTAAGCGCGTTTTCCAAAACTCAGCCAGGCGGCTATGCCGACAATCACCCGGAACTGGAGCAATTTTCGCCCCATGATGAGCGCCGCCCGCAGGACGTTGCCGATGCGCTGATCGCCCGTGGGCTGCAACCGGTGTGGAAAGACTGGGATAGCTGGCTGGGACGTGTGCCGCAAAAAAGCCGCAACGCGCAGATAACGGGTTAATACTTTCCCGGCCTGCTACGTAAAAGCAAAATCGGGCGATGGCGGCTTGTCGCCCGAACCTTCATGCTTGCGCTGTCAGGTTATGAGACTGACCGGAGCGGGCGCTCTTCCTCTCTTCCGCTCCGCCTTACTCACTTCAGGTACGCTATCTCTCACGCAGCCCCTATACTGATATCTGTTCCTCTTTTGCATGTTCAAGGATAAGAAAATGCATAGCAAACAACTTTCATTTACAAGACCAATTCTGGTGAGCCTTGCCGGGATCCTCCTCAGTTTTGTGATAATCGCGCTCATGATTATCGCCGGTATGCGTAAAGAGACGCTGGAGGAGTACCACGATGTGAATCGCAATTTTGCGCATAACCTGGCGGTGAATTACACCCAGTCGATGCTGCGTGAAAACGACTATGTTCTCAATCGCGCCGCCGCATTCTTCGCCCATGACGATCAGTTAGACGTCACCGTGAACGGCGATCGGGACAAGGGACTGAAATTGCTGATGCAGTTGCTGGCGCTGATGCCCTCGGTATCGTCGATCTCTCTCGCCGACTCGCGCGGCGTTTACCTGCGCGCGCCACAGGTTATGGGCAGCGGTGAAAATTTCAATGCCAGTACGCGTCCGTGGTTTATGCACCAGGCGGAAGCCAGCATGTTTAATCACTATACCCGCAGCTACATGGATTTTTTTACCCATAACCCGATAGTGAGCATTTATAAACCGGTGATAGCGCCGGACGGTAAATTAAAAGGGACGCTGGCTTTTCACCTTGATCTGGCCTCAATGGGTTTCACCCTGCGCACCATGCAACCCCCGATGCCTGGCGAATTCTTCGTTATCGACGGCGAAGGCAAAGCGATGCTGCACCCGGACACTGGCGCGTTATTCAAAACACTCGTCAGCCCGACAATACTCGCAGCGATGACCAGTGCTGAAGGCGCGATTTTCGATGAAAAAAATGCGTGCTGGTATTACTACTACGCCTTCACCAACCCGGAATGGTTTGTGATCTATAAAGTATCCGCCAGCACACTGGATAAACGCGTTCACCATCAGCTTCAGCTTGTCGGTTGGGGATTCACCACGGCGGCAGTGTTTATCATTCTGTTTGGCCTCTATTTACGCCACAGCTCGCGCACGGTGCTGCTCAACATAATCGATGCGATAAAAACCGGTGATGTAACCCGCGCCCCACGGCTTGAAGCGATGTTGAGTAAGGCGATTGAAAGCAGTAAAGAGCGGGAACAAACGTGGGTGCGGCAGGCGACCATGGATGCGCTGACCAATTGTAAGAATCGCCGCGCCTTTGATGCCGATATTGCCGCGCTGATGAATGATCATCAGCCGTTTGCTCTGGCGCTGGTGGATATCGATAATTTCAAATCCATTAACGACACCTGGGGACATTTGAATGGCGACATCGTGCTGCGAAACGTAGCGCGCGAAGGCATTCAGATCTTGCAGCCGCAGGGGATTTCGCTCTATCGCTACGGTGGCGAAGAGTTCGCGGTGATTTTCCCGCATGCGCATATCGATAACGCGCAGGCGCTACTGGAGCAGTGGCGGGTAAAAGTGGAGAACCGTACATGGCGCGAGAAAGAGCTGTCGGTCACGTTTAGCGCTGGTTTGGGTGAGTGGAACATGGAACCGCTGAACCAGCTGGTCGGCCGTGTGGATGAAGCGCTTTATAAAGCGAAGCAGCAAGGTAAGAACCGAATTCTACTGGTGAACCACCCATAGCCAGGCGGCGCGTCGCAAGGTTGCAACCGGTTTCATGTTATGCAGGGATTCTTTGTGATGCCCTACACACAATCGCGGTAAAGCGGTTGTTGAACCCAACAGCGCGGGATAATTATCACCTATCCCATCAACACCGAGGCTGACTATGAAAAACATCGTTTTATGCTGTGCAGCGGGTATGTCCACCAGCATGTTGGTGCAACGCATGAAAGACGCGGCGCAGAAAAAAGGCGTCGAGGTCACTATCAAAGCGGTTCCTGTTGCGGAATTTAAAGATGAAATTGCAACAGCGGATATCGTGTTGCTGGGGCCGCAGGTGAAATACGAGCAGGCAAAATTGCAGGCGCAGGCGGAACCGCTGGGCAAGAAAGTGGCGGTGATCGATATGATGGATTACGGCATGATGAAAGGCGATGTCGTTCTGGAAAAAGCCCTTAAGCTACTGGAGTGAATGCGTGGAAGATTTAGAAACCATCATTATGGAGTTGTTGGTTAACGCGGGCGCGGCGCGTAGCCAGGCATTAACCGCGTTACAAATGGCGCGTAAAGGCGATTTTGCTGAAGCAGAAAAAGCGATGGAAGAGTCGCGCGAATTCGTGAAAGCCGCGCATAAAATTCAAACCCAGCTTATCGGGCTCGATGAAGGCACCGGTAAGCTGCCGGTGAATTTGATCACCGTTCATTCTCAGGATCACCTGATGAACGCAATGGTGATTCAGGATCTGGCGACCGATATGATCGAGCTTTACCGCCGCCTGCCGCCGCGTGATTAAGGCATCGCTTTCATACGATTACTATGCCCGCTCTGGCGGGCTTTTTTTCGTGCAGCGAAAAGTCGTGACGTGTTTTCCCCATGTAATTGCGTAATTGCACAACATGGCATTCGGGATGGTGCAGAGAAATGCCGCTGCCCGGCGCCTATACAACCCGTTCTGCAACGCGATCGCGGTCTTAAACCGCGGATTTCAGACGAAAAAAAACCCGCCGAAGCGGGTTTTTTATTACGCGAAACGATTACTCGTTGTCGGAACCACCCAGACCTGCGTTCAGCAGTTCTGCCAGGCTCGCGGACGCGTCTTCCGCAGTCACCTGCGGTGCTACCGGCAGTTCGCCAGCGGCGCGACGGCGCATACGATCCTGGTGGTACGCATAACCAGTACCGGCCGGGATCAGACGACCCACGATGACGTTCTCTTTCAGACCGCGCAGTTCGTCGCGTTTGCCCGCAACGGCTGCTTCGGTAAGCACACGAGTGGTCTCCTGGAACGATGCTGCGGAGATGAAGGACTCGGTTGCCAGAGACGCTTTGGTGATACCCAGCAGATCGCGTGCATAGGTTGCACCGATTTTGCCTGCTGCTTCCAGCTCGCGGTTAGCGATCTTGACGCGAGAGTATTCAACCTGCTCACCTTCCAGGAAGTCGGAGCTTCCTGCGTTAACGATGGTGGCTTTACGCAGCATCTGACGAACGATAACTTCGATGTGCTTATCGTTGATCTTAACGCCCTGCAGACGATAAACGTCCTGTACTTCGTTGGTGATATAACGCGTTACCGCGTGTACGCCACGAAGACGCAGAATGTCGTGCGGTGCTTCCGGACCGTCGGAAACCACGTCACCACGTTCTACACGTTCACCTTCAAACACGTTGAGCTGACGCCATTTCGGAATCATCTCTTCGTACGGATCGCTACCGTCAACCGGAGTGATCACCAGACGGCGTTTACCTTTGGTCTCTTTACCGAAGGAGATGATACCGCTGATTTCCGCCAGGATTGCCGGCTCTTTCGGACGACGTGCTTCGAACAGATCCGCAACGCGCGGCAGACCACCGGTAATATCCTTGGTACCGCCGGATTCCTGCGGAATACGCGCCAGGGTGTCACCGGAGCTGATCTGAACGCCATCTTCCAGCTGAACAATCGCTTTACCCGGCAGGAAGTACTGGGCAGGCATATCGGTGCCCGGGATCAGTACGTCGTTGCCATTAGCGTCAACGATTTTCAGTGCCGGACGCAGGTCTTTACCGCCAGAGGTACGCTCTGCAGAGTCCAGAACCACCAGCGAAGAGAGACCGGTCAGTTCGTCGGTCTGACGAGTAATCGTCTGGCCGTCGATCATATCGGTGAAGCGGATGAAACCAGCCACTTCAGTGATAACCGGCATGGTGTGCGGATCCCAGTTTGCAACGGTTTCACCGCCGGCAACCTGCTCGCCATCACCCTTCGCCATTACCGCACCGTAAGGCACTTTATAGCTTTCTTTGGTACGACCGAATTCGTCGATCAGTTTCAGCTCAGTGTTACGGGAGGTGATAACCAGTTTGCCACTAGAGTTCACAACCGTCTTCGCGTTGCTCAGGCGGATGCTACCTTTGTTTTTCACCTGGATGCTGGATTCAGCAGCCGCACGAGATGCCGCACCACCGATGTGGAACGTACGCATCGTCAGCTGTGTACCCGGCTCACCGATGGACTGTGCCGCGATAACGCCGATGGCTTCACCTTTGTTGATGATGTGGCCACGCGCCAGGTCACGACCATAGCAGTGGGCGCACACACCAAAGTCGGTGTCACACGATACAACGGAACGCACTTTCACTGAGTCAACAGAGTTCGCTTCCAGCAGATCACACCACTGTTCGTGCAGCAGCGTATTGCGCGGAACCAGAATATCTGCAGTACCCGGCTTCAGAATGTCTTCTGCGGTTACACGACCCAGAACGCGATCGCGCAGCGGCTCTTTAACATCGCCACCTTCGATAACCGGCGTCATGGTGATGCCTTCCAGCGTGCCACAATCGTCTTCGGTTACGACCAGATCCTGTGCCACGTCTACCAGACGACGGGTCAGGTAACCGGAGTTCGCGGTTTTCAGTGCGGTATCCGCCAGACCTTTACGCGCACCGTGCGTGGAGATGAAGTACTGGAGTACGTTCAGACCTTCACGGAAGTTCGCGGTGATCGGCGTTTCGATGATGGAGCCATCCGGCTTCGCCATCAGACCACGCATACCAGCAAGCTGACGAATCTGGGCTGCGGAACCACGCGCACCGGAGTCGGCCATCATGTAGATGCTGTTAAAGGAAACCTGCTGCTCTTCAACGCCGTCACGGTTAATAACGGTTTCAGTTTGCAGGTTATCCATCATCGCTTTGGATACGCGATCGTTCGCCGCGGCCCAAATATCGATAACTTTGTTATAGCGTTCGCCAGCGGTCACCAGACCAGACTGGAACTGCTCCTGGATCTCAGCAACTTCGGCTTCCGCTTCGCTGATGATCTCGTGTTTTTTCGCCGGGATGACCATGTCATCGATACCAACGGATGCACCTGAACGCGCTGCATATGCAAAGCCGGTGTACATCGTCTGGTCAGCAAAAATAACGGTCGGCTTCAGGCCCAGAATGCGGTAACAGGTGTTCAGCATTTTGGAGATAGCCTTCTTGCCCAGCGCCTGGTTGACGATGGAGAAAGGCAGACCTTTCGGAACGATCATCCACAGAATCGCACGGCCAACGGTCGTGTCTTTCAGGCTGGTTTTCGCTACGAATTCGCCATTAGCGTCTTTTTCGTACTCGGTGATACGCACTTTAACGCGCGCATGCAGAGAGGCCAGGCCAGCGCGGTAAATACGCTCAGCTTCTTTCGGGCCAGTCAGCACCATGCCTTCGCCTTTGGCGTTAACACAGTCACGGGTCATGTAGTACAGACCCAGTACAACGTCCTGAGACGGAACGATGATAGGTTCGCCGTTCGCCGGAGACAGAATGTTGTTGGTGGACATCATCAGCGCACGCGCTTCCAGCTGGGCTTCCAGCGTCAGCGGTACGTGAACAGCCATCTGGTCACCATCGAAGTCGGCGTTATATGCCGCACAAACCAGCGGGTGCAGCTGGATGGCTTTACCTTCGATCAGTACCGGTTCAAACGCCTGGATACCCAGACGGTGCAGTGTTGGTGCACGGTTCAGCAGTACCGGGTGTTCGCGGATAACTTCGTCCAGGATATCCCAAACGACAGCTTCTTCGCGCTCAACCATTTTCTTCGCGGCTTTGATGGTGGTGGCGAGGCCACGCAGTTCCAGCTTGCCGTAGATGAACGGTTTGAACAGCTCCAGTGCCATTTTCTTCGGCAGACCGCACTGATGCAGACGCAGGTATGGACCTACGGTGATTACAGAACGACCGGAATAGTCAACACGCTTACCGAGCAGGTTCTGACGGAAACGACCCTGTTTACCTTTGATCATATCGGCCAAAGATTTCAGCGGACGTTTGTTGGAACCGGTGATCGCACGACCGCGACGGCCGTTATCCAGCAGGGCGTCAACCGCTTCCTGCAGCATACGTTTTTCGTTGCGTACGATGATATCCGGCGCCGCCAGATCCAGCAGGCGTTTCAGACGGTTGTTACGGTTGATCACGCGACGGTACAGATCGTTCAGATCCGACGTTGCGAAACGACCACCATCCAGCGGAACCAGCGGACGCAGATCCGGCGGCAGCACTGGCAGAACAGTCAGGATCATCCACTCCGGTTTGTTACCAGACTGTACGAACGCTTCCAGCAGTTTGATACGCTTGGTCAGCTTCTTACGTTTGGTTTCGGAGTTGGTTTCGTTCAGCTCTTCGCGCAGCTGTTCGCACTCTTGCTCCAGATCCATGCTTTTCAGCAGGGCCTGAATAGCTTCGGCGCCCATTTTCGCGTCGAATTCGTCACCGAACTCTTCCAGCGCGTCCAGGTACTGTTCTTCGGTCAGGATCTGGTTACGTTCCAGATTGGTCATACCGCCTTCGATAACCACATAGGATTCGAAGTACAGAACACGTTCGATATCGCGCAGCGGCATATCCAGCAGCAGGCCGATACGGGACGGCAGAGATTTCAGGAACCAAATGTGGGCGGTCGGAGACGCCAGCTCGATGTGGCCCATGCGCTCACGACGCACTTTCGTCTGGGTCACTTCAACGCCGCACTTCTCACAGATCACACCACGGTGTTTCAGGCGCTTGTACTTACCGCACAGGCACTCGTAATCTTTTACTGGCCCGAAAATACGCGCACAGAAAAGGCCGTCACGCTCAGGTTTGAACGTACGGTAGTTGATGGTTTCCGGCTTCTTAACTTCACCAAAAGACCATGAACGGATCATGTCTGGCGATGCCAGAGCAATTTTGATCGCATCAAACTCTTCGGTTTTAGTTTGCGCTTTCAGAAACTTTAATAAGTCTTTCACGGATTTGCTCCCGTCGGAGTTAGCACAATCTGGTGCCGGGGATTAACCCGGCACCAGTGACCTGTTTGAGCGAGAGTTACTCGTCTTCCAGCTCGATGTTGATACCCAGCGAACGAATCTCTTTCAACAGTACGTTGAAGGACTCAGGCATACCCGGTTCCATCTGATGGTTGCCGTCCACGATGTTTTTATACATCTTGGTACGACCGTTCACGTCATCAGACTTAACGGTGAGCATTTCCTGCAGGGTGTATGCCGCGCCGTATGCTTCCAGCGCCCACACTTCCATCTCCCCGAAGCGCTGACCACCGAACTGCGCCTTACCACCCAGCGGCTGCTGAGTAACCAGGCTGTAAGAACCGGTAGAACGCGCATGCATCTTGTCATCAACCAGGTGGTTCAGTTTCAGCATGTACATGTAGCCAACGGTAACCTGGCGCTCGAATTGCTCACCGGTACGACCGTCGAACAGTGTGATCTGACCGGAAGTCGGCAGGCCACCCAGCTGTAACAGTTCCTTGATTTCAGACTCTTTCGCACCGTCGAAGACCGGCGTTGCGATCGGCATACCTTTGCGCAGGTTTTCTGCCAGACGCAGAACTTCCTCATCGCTGAAGGTGCTCAGGTCGACTTTCTGACGAACGTCAGCGCCCAGATCGTATGCACGCTGGATGAATTCGCGCAGTTTCGCGACTTCTTGCTGCTGTTTCAGCATGGCGTTGATCTTGTCGCCGATACCTTTCGCAGCCATACCCAGGTGAGTTTCAAGGATCTGACCGATGTTCATACGAGACGGTACGCCCAGCGGGTTCAGTACGATGTCAACCGGCGTGCCGTTTTCATCGTATGGCATATCTTCGATCGGGTTGATCTTGGAGATAACACCCTTGTTACCGTGACGACCTGCCATTTTGTCACCAGGCTGGATCTGACGTTTAACGGCCAGATAAACCTTAACGATTTTCAGCACGCCCGGTGCCAGATCGTCGCCCTGAGTGATTTTGCGGCGTTTCGCTTCGAGTTTTTTCTCGAACTCGTGTTTCAGTTCGTCATACTGCTCAGCCAACTGTTCCAGCTGATTTTGTTTCTCTTCGTCGGTCAGGCCGAGTTCCAGCCAGCGGTCGCGCGGCAGCTTGTCGAGCTTGTCAGCTTCAACGCCGCCGGAAACCAGCACGCTGTGGATACGGCTAAACAGGCCAGCTTCGAGGATCTGCAGTTCTTCAGACAGGTCTTTCTTCGCCTGTTTGAGCTGCATTTCTTCGATTTCCAGCGCACGTTTGTCTTTTTCCACGCCATCGCGGGTAAAGACCTGAACGTCGATAACGGTGCCGGAAACACCGTTCGGTACGCGCAGAGAAGAGTCTTTAACGTCAGATGCTTTCTCACCGAAGATCGCGCGCAGCAGTTTCTCTTCTGGCGTCAGCTGGGTTTCACCTTTCGGCGTTACCTTACCAACCAGAATGTCGCCGCCGGTCACTTCCGCACCGATGTAAACGATACCGGATTCATCCAGTTTGGAGAGCGCGGCTTCACCCACGTTCGGGATGTCTGCGGTGATCTCTTCTGGCCCCAGCTTGGTGTCACGAGACACACACGCCAGTTCCTGGATGTGAATAGTGGTGAAACGATCTTCCTGAACCACACGCTCGGAGACGAGGATGGAGTCTTCGAAGTTGTAACCGTTCCACGGCATGAACGCTACGCGCATGTTCTGACCGAGCGCCAGTTCACCGAGGTCGGTGGACGGGCCGTCTGCCAGCACGTCGCCGCGCTCAATTGGCTCACCCAGATAAACACACGGCATCTGGTTGATGCAGGTGTTCTGGTTAGAACGGGTGTATTTGGTCAGGTTATAGATGTCGATACCTGCTTCGCCCGGGTACATCTCATCTTCGTTAACTTTGATAACGATACGAGAGGCATCCACGTACTGGACAGTACCGCCACGTTTAGCAACTGCGGTTACACCGGAGTCAACGGCAACAGCACGTTCCATACCGGTACCAACCAGCGGCTTGTCAGCGCGCAGAGTCGGAACCGCCTGACGTTGCATGTTCGCACCCATCAATGCACGGTTGGCGTCATCGTGTTCCAGGAACGGGATCAGGGACGCACCGACAGAAACCACCTGTTGGGTGGAAACGTCCATGTAGTCAACCTGGTCTGCGCTGAAGAGGCTGGATTCGCCTTTGCTGCGGCAGGTTACCAGATCGTCTACGAAACGACCTTCTTCCGTCAGGTTGGTGTTCGCCTGAGCGATAACATAGTTACCTTCTTCGATAGCAGAAAGGTAATGGATCTCGTCAGTTACAACGCCGTCGGTCACTTTACGGTACGGCGTTTCCAGGAAGCCGTATTCGTTAGTCTGTGCGTACACGGACAAGGAGTTGATCAGACCGATGTTCGGACCTTCAGGCGTTTCGATCGGACATACGCGACCGTAGTGGGTCGGGTGTACGTCTCGAACTTCAAAGCCTGCGCGCTCACGGGTCAGACCGCCTGGGCCGAGTGCAGAGATACGACGTTTGTGCGTAATCTCGGACAGCGGGTTGTTCTGGTACATAAACTGTGACAGCTGGCTGGAACCGAAGAATTCTTTAACGGCTGCAGAGATAGGCTTCGCGTTGATCATGTCCTGCGGCATCAGGGTATCCAGATCGCCCAGAGACAGACGCTCTTTCACCGCACGTTCTACACGAACCAGGCCAACACGGAATTGGTTTTCCGCCATTTCGCCCACGGAACGGATACGACGGTTGCCGAGGTGGTCGATATCATCCACTTCACCGATGCCGTTACGGATACCGATGAGCTTTTTCATCACTTCGATGATGTCTTCTTTGCTCAGGATACCGGAACCTTCAATGCTGTCGCGCAGCAGAGAACGGTTGAACTTCATGCGACCAACCGCAGAGAGATCGTAGCGGTCTTCAGAGAAGAACAGGTTCTCGAACAGGCTTTCTGCAGCTTCGCGAGTCGGCGGCTCACCAGGGCGCATCATGCGGTAGATTTCTACCAGCGCGCTCAGACGATCGTTGGTCGGGTCGACACGTACGGTCTCAGAGATGTACGGACCGTGGTCCAGATCGTTGGTGAACAGGGTTTCGATACGTTTGTGACCAGACTGGCTCAGCTTCGCCAGCAGATCGAGCGACAGCTCCATGTTTGCCGGGCAGATCAGCTCGCCAGTGGATTCGTCAACGTAGTCTTTAGCTGCAACTTTGCCTGCGATGTACTCAACCGGTACTTCAATGTGTTGAATTTCGTCTTTTTCCAGCTGACGAATATGACGCGCGGTAATACGGCGACCTTTTTCAACATACATTTTGCCGTTTGCTTCGATATCGAAGGATGCAGTTTCGCCACGCAGGCGTTCCGGCACCAGTTCCATCTGCAACTTGTTGTCGCGGATTTCAAAGACAACTTTTTCAAAGAACAGATCGAGAATCTGCTCAGTGGTGTAGTTCAGCGCGCGCAGAATAATGGTCGCCGGCAGTTTGCGGCGGCGGTCGATACGCACGAAGAGGTTATCTTTCGGGTCGAACTCGAAGTCCAGCCATGACCCACGGTAAGGAATAATACGTGCGTTATAAAGCACCTTACCAGATGAGTGGGTTTTCCCCTTATCGCTGTCGAAGAAGACGCCAGGACTACGGTGCAGCTGAGAAACGATAACACGCTCAGTACCGTTGATAACAAAGGTACCGTTGTCGGTCATGAGCGGAATTTCGCCCATGTAGACTTCTTGTTCTTTAATGTCTTTAACGGTGCCTTCCGGCGCTTCGCGCTCGTAGATCACCAGACGCAGTTTTACGCGCAGCGGAGCGGAATACGTTACGCCACGGATCTGACATTCTTTAACGTCAAAAACAGGTTCGCCAAGACGGTAGCTGACGTATTGCAGTTCCGAATTGCCGCTGTAGCTCTTAATCGGGAACACGGAGCGGAACGCCGCTTCCAGACCGTACTGCCCTTCAGGATCTTGCTCGATAAACTTCTGGAACGAGTCAAGCTGGATAGAAAGGAGATATGGGACATCCAGTACTTGTGGACGTTTACCAAAATCCTTACGAATACGTTTTTTCTCGGTATAGGAGTAAACCATAGGGTTCCTCAGCTCGCTGACAAGTCGACCCACTCTGTCCGTCGAAAGGGACAGTTTATGCAACACTATTTTTTTAGACCGGAAAGTGGAGCACTTCCCGCAATGCTTGTTGCTATCACGCTTAAATCATTTCATTGCGATTTACACAGAAAGGATTTTCTGTCGCAGTATATTAAGTCGTCGATAGAAACAAGCATTGTAAAGGCTACTGGCAGTCAAACAGTGTGAAACGCTACCGGTACCTTCTACAGCGCAAAAAGGCTGGTGACCAAAAAGTCACCAGCCATCAGCCTAATTTCTCAGGCTGCAACCGGAAGGGTTGGCTTATTTAACTTCAACTTCAGCGCCAGCTTCTTCCAGAGATTTTTTCAGAGCTTCAGCGTCATCTTTGCTCACGCCTTCTTTCAGAGCGGCCGGAGCAGATTCTACCAGGTCTTTAGCTTCTTTCAGACCCAGGCCAGTTGCGCCACGTACTGCTTTGATAACAGCAACTTTGTTAGCGCCAGCGGCTTTCAGAATTACGTCGAACTCAGTTTTTTCTTCAGCAGCATCAGCAGCCGGGCCAGCAGCAACAGCTACAGCAGCAGCAGCAGAAACACCGAATTTTTCTTCCATTGCAGAGATCAGTTCTACAACGTCCATTACGGACATAGCGGCAACTGCTTCAATGATTTGATCTTTAGTGATAGACATTTAAATTGTTCCTGAATATCAGAATAAGTTTATACGTAAGCAAATGCTTTATAAAGAAAACTGCGATTAAGCAGCTTCTTTCGCATCGCGTACAGCAGCCAGAGTACGAACCAGTTTGCCAGCAGAGGCTTCTTTCATGGTTGCCATCAGGCGTGCAATTGCTTCTTCGTAGGTCGGCAGGGTTGCCAGGCGATCGATCTGGGACGCCGGGATCAACTCACCTTCAAAGGCAGCGGCTTTGACCTCAAATTTTGCATTCGCTTTCGCGAACTCTTTGAACAGACGAGCAGCAGCGCCCGGGTGTTCCATAGAGTATGCAATCAGGGTCGGACCAACGAACGCGTCTTTCAGGCACTCAAACTGAGTACCCTCAACAACACGGCGCAGCAGGGTGTTGCGAACAACACGCATGTAAACGCCGGCTTCGCGACCTGCTTTACGCAGTTCGGTCATTTTATCTACGGTAACGCCACGGGAATCCGCAACAACCGCAGACAGCGCGCCTTTGGCTACTTCGCTGACTTCAGCAACAATCGCTTGTTTGTCTTGAAGATTTAAAGCCATTAGCTTTGCTCCTGGATGTTTGCCAGGGCTCATGCCCTGGAACTCACTTCACTCTTCTCAATGAAAAGAGCGTCTTAATACGGTGAGCAGAAACAAGCCAAAGAGTACTTTAAAAATAATCTTTAGGTTCTGTCACCGTCTACGCAGGGAATTAAGCTTCTTACGAAACACCTGCGGTCTTCGACGGAGGCCTGGAGTAGGCCAGGCTCCAACGAACAAATCTGTTTGTTTGCTAACTTACGCTAGCAAAACGTGGGGGTAAGATTGTAGACAAATCCACCACCCACGTAAAGGCGAATATTAGTTCGCTACTGCGTTCAGACCAGCCTGGTCTACCGCAACACCCGCACCCATGGTGGTGGAGATGCTAATTTTCTTGATGTACACGCCTTTCGCCTGAGACGGTTTTGCTTTTTTCAGCGCAACCAGCAGGGATTCCAGGTTTTCTTTCAATTTGTCAGCGTCAAAATCCACTTTACCGATGGTGGTATGGATGATGCCGTTTTTGTCGTTACGGTAACGAACCTGACCGGCTTTAGCGTTTTTAACCGCTTCAGCAACGTTCGGCGTTACGGTACCAACTTTCGGGTTTGGCATCAGGCCACGCGGACCCAGAACCTGGCCCAGCTGGCCAACAACGCGCATTGCATCCGGAGAAGCAATAACTACGTCGAAGTTCATTTCGCCTTTTTTGATCTGCTCAGCCAGATCTTCCATACCTACCAGCTCAGCGCCAGCTGCTTTAGCAGCTTCAGCGTTCGGGCCCTGGGTAAATACGGCTACGCGAACAGAACGGCCAGTACCGTGCGGCAGTACAGTTGCACCACGTACGTTCTGGTCAGATTTACGCGCGTCGATGCCGAGGTTAACAGCAACGTCTACGCTTTCTACGAATTTAGCAGTGGCCAGCTCTTTCAGCAGAGCAATGGCTTCGTTGATGTCGTACTGTTTGGTCGCATCAACTTTGTCACGGATCACGCGCATGCGCTTGGTCAGTTTAGCCATTTCTTAATCCTCCACTACCAGGCCCATGGAACGCGCAGTACCTTCGATTGAGCGAGTCATCGCTTCAATGTCAGCACCGGTCATGTCCGCGGCTTTAGTCTGAGCAATTTCCTGCACCTGAGCGCGGGTTACTTTGCCCACTTTGTCTTTGTTCGGCTTGCCGGAACCAGACTTGATACCAGCCGCTTTCTTCAGCAGAACTGCTGCCGGAGGCGTTTTGGTAACGAAAGTGAAGGAGCGGTCAGCGTAAACGGTAATAACAACCGGAATTGGCAGACCTTTTTCGATGGAATCAGTTTTGGCGTTAAACGCTTTACAGAATTCCATGATGTTAACACCCTGCTGACCCAGAGCCGGACCAACCGGTGGGCTCGGGTTTGCCATGCCAGCTGCAACCTGCAGCTTGACGTAGGCCTGGACTTTCTTAGCCATTTAAATTTCCTCGTTTGGGTATAGCGCCCCGAAAGGCTCCCCGTGTTTGAATACGTTTTACGGATACGAGACCCATAAAAACAAAAGGCGCGAAATTGTATGTCAATTTCGCGCCCTGTGCAACGTTTGATCGCCGAATATTTAGGCTTTTTCGACCTGGCTGAAATCCAGTTCTACCGGGGTCGCACGACCGAAGATAGAAACAGACACTTTGAGGCGAGACTTCTCATAGTCCACCTCTTCAACCACACCGTTAAAGTCGGCAAACGGACCGTCGCTAACGCGGACCATTTCACCCGGTTCAAACAGCGTTTTCGGACGCGGCTTATCACCAACCTGTTGCAGGCGGTTCATGATCGCATCCACTTCTTTATCGCTAATCGGCGCCGGACGATCGGACGTGCCGCCGATGAAGCCCATTACGCGCGGAACGCTGCGTACCAGGTGCCAGCTGGCGTCATTCATCACCATCTGTACAAGGACGTAGCCCGGGAAGAATTTGCGTTCGCTTTTGCGACGCTGACCACCACGGATTTCGACCACTTCTTCAGTCGGTACCATGACTTCGCCAAACAACTCTTCCATATTGTGTAATTTGATATGCTCGCGCAGCGAAGTAGCTACGCGGCCTTCAAAACCGGAAAACGCCTGAACGACGTACCAGCGCTTTTTAGGAGCTTCAGACATCTCAGAACCTCAGGCCAGTGATAAAGGAAACCAGGCGGACCAGAATACCATCCAGTCCCCACAGGATCAGTGACATGACTGCAGTTACGGCAGCCACGATCAATGTGGTGTGCAATGTTTCCTGACGAGTGGGCCAAATCACTTTACGTACTTCGGTTCTCGCTTCACGGGCAAAAGCAACGGTCGCTTTACCCTTCGTCGTCAACAGCGCGACACCACCTGCTGCAGCAATCAGAATAACAACTGCCAGCGCGCGGAGCGGCAGCATCATGTCACGATAAAGATAGTTGCCAACGATAGCCACGAGCAGCAGTACTGCAACAACAACCCACTTCATCGCTTCCAGGCCGCGCCCGCTCCCTTGAGCTTCGGTATTCGCACTCATAAACCAACCTGTCACAAGAATTCAGACAAACATTTTTGCCCCGCATAAGCGAGGCAACCAAACCGAAATGCTCTGGCGAGATTCGGACTAACGCCCTCTTCAGAGCCTGTCTCAGCAATGATTATGACAAATAAAATCACTGATGAGCCAGGTTCTGGTTCGAAAGCGTACAAAAAGGGCATCAAATGATGCCCTCTTCTTGCGCATTGCGTCAAATGTTATCAGCGATTAGCTGAGAACTTTTGCTACAACGCCCGCGCCAACGGTACGGCCGCCTTCACGGATTGCGAAACGCAGACCATCGTCCATCGCAATCGGGTGAATCAGGGT
>NZ_QPJR01000015.1:0-77308 GCF_003337365.1 Kosakonia sp. AG348 | reverse complement strand
TGGATAAAGTGCGCGAACAGTATGCCGCCTCCCCGCAGACGCACTATGACGCGCAGGGCAACACACGCACGCCTTCCCTGCTGGTGGCGGCGGCGTGGGATTTTTTCGACCAGCAGATCAATACCGGCGCACAGTACAAAACCAACACCCACGACGATGTTCCGGGTCTGGAAGGTAAACCGCTGGCGCAGTACAGCGACCGCGATAAAGTGCAGTCGCTGCGCCATTTTGCCGGGCAGCCGCTGCGCACCGAACAGAATGAACCCACTAACACTGAACTGGTGATGAAAGATATCGGCGCGCTGCTGATGCTCGACGGCATTGCCGCAGAAGCGGGCGCCATGGCGGAGTTTTTCACTGAAAAAGCGGTGACCACGGAAGGCCGGAGCGCGCTGGCCACGCTGCGCAACGCCCCTGAGCAGGCGGCTGCCGGGGAAGCCGGTGCGACAATGGCCGGCGCAACCGGTACAGAGATGGCAGTGGCCGGTGAAGCCAGGGCCGCTAAGGGAGCACTGGCAGGGGAAACCACGGCGGCAGAGAGCGCAGCGGCCGGAGAAACCGGAACGGCGGCAGTAAACCGGCTGCGTCCTTCGCTGGCGGGTGATATCAGCCAGTATGCGGTGAAGGATGGCGAGGCGCTGCTCAACGGGAGCCGCGCCAGCGCCGGGGGCATTCATCAGGTGAAGGATGCGGCAGGAAATGACCGCTGGCTGCTGCGCTACCGCGATGGAACAGGTGACAGCAGGGTGTACGAAGTCGGGCAGGATTTCCGCCCAGGCGAAGGGCGGGCGCGCATTATCGACCCGCAGACCCGACAGCCGGTGCTGACGGTGCAGTCGGGCAACGGCGAGTGGCAGCGCAGCGCATTGCCCGGTGGGGTACAGCCGCAAACCGGCCAGCCATTGAATGTGCCAGCAGGCAAAATGTATGGTAATCCTCGTGCGGACCTTCCCGAGCAGCCACTCGACCTCAGTGTCTCCCGGCCAGCATCACTATCGCGTCCAGTGCCGATGGACGTTGATTCTCAGCCAGGCCCTTCGACAGCACTCGACACAGCAGAAACGGAACACCCTCTTGATCTGAGCCTGCCCCGCCGCTTACCGGATGGCCGATCGCCGGAAAACAGCCTGCCACCCACACCCGGCACGCCCATATTCACACCGGCGAGCAGCCGTGCGCCAACACCTGTTACCCCCTTCTCACCAGCCATGTCAGAAGGTTATTCCGCAACAGGCCTCCCGCGCACGCCAGGCGCTTCCCTGTTTGGCTCAGAAAACCGAAGTTCACCCCTTTCCAGGCCGTTAACACCAGGCGCGGAAAGTGAGTTATCGGCCACCGAAATGCGATCAGGAAACAGTTCAGGGAGGAGCACCCCATCATCCGTCGCAACCTCCGGCGCCGGGTACACGCCTTACGCCGACGATGCGATTAATTTCAACCCCTGGGCGGATAACGTTCAGCTGCCACCAGGAAGCTATCTGAACGATCGCGGCTACATTGAGAGAAGGGATTTTAATAAATTGTACCGTGTTGAGCAGGCAGATCGGGTCGACCGGCGTGGCGATCCGCAGAATGTTGGTTTCAGGGACGGAAATTACTTTGCCGGTGTTGAGAAGATGATGTCCGGCCCGGTGGTATTCGTTGCGCGAACCCGGGAGGGAGCAGAACGTTTTGGTCGGGGCGAGCTGAACAATGGTTTTCATCTGTATGAAATTGACGCGCAGGGCATACCCGGTGTCTCACTTCGGGAAAATATTGAACACAATGAACAATATATGGAGCTAGCAAACACCATGCAGCCAGGATATGTCGCAGGTCTGCGCAGCGTCAATCAGTTGGAAAGGTTTGGCGATTACGCCTGGTCATTCGATGAGGTGCATCTGGCCAACGACCAGGTCACGCCGGATAAAATAACCAAAATTTATTAACCCCCGCAAAGTAAACGGCGCCATTACCGCCGCGTAATGGTGCCGCAATGACTTTACTCTCCCCGTTCGGTTTCATTTGCTCCCCTGGTGGTCGCCGCGCTTTCCGTTATGGCAGAAAGGAAACTGTCGGTGAAGGTCTGCCAACCGATCGTATATTTCCCGTGAGGGCTTTTCAGGCACAATTCGTCTTTGGCCTGCCGGGGATCACTTACCAGCGTCCAGGGCGTATCGCCTTGGGCATTTAAAAATTGTTCGGCCTGCTCATATTGCCGTGGATTAACCATTAACATTGCCGCGCGATTAACTTCAGGATGCTTTTGCAACTGTTTGAGAAGTGCTTGTATACGTGCCTTTGCGGGTTCTTTGTCAAATGCGAGGCGCAGCGCCTGGGTAAGCAACTGTTTTGCACACCCGACCGTCTGCTTACGCATCTCTTCCCGCTCTTTTTGCCAGTCATTCAGTAATATCTGTGCCTGTTTCCATAGCGTCTTCGACACCTCTTCATACGCCTGATGGCGAATCCGCTCTGCCGCTAATTGCGCATGTTTTATCGTCTCTCTGGCGCGCAGATTGGCAATGTCGCACGCCTGCTGCGCGACAAAAAAGTTCGCTATATCTTCCCTACGCAGCACCGGTTGTTGCACAACCGAAGCCCCGGCGAGCAGATTAATTTTATGCACCGTTAACATGGCCGTTTTACCGTGGGCGTTCGCGCTGTATCCAGGCGATAACCGCCATCCACAGCATGGAGAGTTTATGCGCTGTGACAGGGATGACTGGCTGGCGCTCGACCTCTTCGACTTTTTCTTTCGGCAGAGAAAAACGCATTCGCGACCAGACAGGCTCACCCACCCAACTGCGAAGCAGGATGATTCCGGTAATGTCCGGATCGGGAGAGAGAGGCGGCGTCCACAGCCCCGGTTTTAACCCCATAGCCAACCGGCGACACCATTGCAAAGCACCTGAAGACATAACACGATAGACCGATTGTGGATGATCCACGCAGACACAAAAAAGGGCTTCAAATAATAAAACGCGCTGGTGTTGTAATAGCTCAATGACGTTAATAACCGCCTCTGTTGGCTCAGGAATGGCCGCAGGTTTGACGCCAAAAAGGCTATCAATCCAGTGTCTTTGGTGTGCTTCAGTATGAGCGATAACCGCATGAATAAGGTGCAACTCTTCCGGCAACGGCCAACTGTGATGACGTTTATGACGCCAGCCATCGCGCCACCAGTGAATCCATCGCAGCATGAAAATCCCTTTAATAAAATTGGTTTTATTTTTTCTGTATAAAGAAATAAAACGAGGCAAGTAAACAGAGGCAACCCAGAAGATATAATATCATGGTGTTTGGTTTTTTATTTTCCGGCGCAACATCTTGCGTTTTATATTCTGTGGTAGGAATAAAAGAAATAGACAGTTTTTTATCATCGGCATCAACCATTCCCGGAATACTGCTCAGCGCCATCCGCCTAATAACAGGCTGTAATTTTTCCACATGAATATCCCTATTATATTTAATAAACACCGCTGCTGAGGCGGGTTGTATTGGCTCACCCGCTGAGATACGTTCCGGCAGAACAATATGCACTCTGGCCATAATGACGCCATCTATTTGTGATAACGTAAACTCGAGTTCCTGAGACAGGGCATAAATATAGCGAACGCGTTCTTCAAGCGGTGATGAAATCATCCCTTCCTTTCGAAAAACATCTCCCAGGCTAACATAGCTCTGGGAGGGCAATCCTGCGGAATGTAATATTTTCACAGCTTCAGGAAGATCGGACATGGCTATCGAAACGGAATAACCCGTTTTATCCGACTGCTTCGCGGCGTCAATACCTTTGTCCTTGAGTTCGGCAACGATGGCGTTAGCCGCTGGCTCAGCAAGCCCCTGATATAACGCCAGTTCACCCTGGCACCCGCAGAGGAAGGTAACCATGAGTAACAGGGCGATGGCGTTAATTGCTCTTATTAACATAATGGGTTTTTATCGTTACTGGAGGTTTGTCATTCGCTCCACGCTGTTGGTCATTTTGCTGATCATTTTCGAGACAAACTGATTATTTAAATAATAGTTTGACATCGAACGGTTGGCTTTCAGTAGATCATAAGGATTATTGCTACCGGAAGCCGCTTTTAAATCCCGTCCCGCCTGTCTGGAGAGCTTTTCTAACATATCAGATAACTGACGCAGGATAGATTTCGTATCGGTAATGCAATCATTTCGGTCATTGCCCGGCCGATGGTGATTATTTGCACCGGAGCAGTTATTCCCATTATTGCCAGGTCGATTGCAACTATTCCAGTTATTATCAGGGCGGTGGCCACCATCCCAGTTATTATTTGGCTTATGACAATTATTCCAGTTGTTGTTGGGTTTATTGCAGTGATTCCAGTCGTTATTGGGTTTATTACAGTTTTTGCCATCGTCTGGTTTACAGCAGGTATTATTATTTTCAGGCGGTTTAGGAGCAGAACCGCAGCGCGTTAACACATTGTTGTTTTGCTGAAAAACAACCTGCGGGTTGCTCACCATATTTAAAGCTGCTCTGGTAATAAAACACATAGAATACTCCTTTATCGCACAGCGCTATTGTAGAGATGCCATTTAATATTGAATGGCTTTACCCGCCTGCTGCATTGAGTTTTGCGCTTTCGTTGATGAATCGATCAACGAACTGGTAATACCGTTAATGGTATCGGTGATCATTTTGGCTGACTGCGCCTGGGCGTTCATCATGGTTGTTGCAGCGGAAACCATATCCAGTTGTCCCATGGAAGCTAAAGACGCTCCCATTGAAGCTCCTCCGGCCATAACGTTTTCTCCTTATTGATAAGTAGTGACTTGGGGTTGCTACGATTTATTGGTGGCGCTTTTTTATAAAACTGTTCACTTTTCGCGGGACGTTTTATAGGCCTAACTCGCCATTTGCGAAGGTCTGGCTAGCTGGCTTCCATTGCGCTCATCGTGTTACATTTTGGTGACATTCCACCCACGTGTGCCGCTATGACCCTCTCTGTGTTTTGCATCCTGCTGTTCGCCGCGCTGCTACATGCCAGCTGGAACGCGATAGTGAAAGCGGGCAGCGACAAGCTCTATTCGGCCATTGCCGTCAGCGGTTCCGCCGCATTAATCGCGCTGGTTTTACTGCCTTTTTCTCCGCAGCCGACTCTCGCCAGCGCGCCTTATCTCATTGCCAGTTGCGCCTTACAGGTGATCTACACGGTGCTGGTCGCCAAAACCTATCAGGTGGCGGATATGAGCCAGACCTACCCGCTGATGCGCGGCACCGCGCCGCTGCTGGTGGCGATAATCAGCGTGCTGTGGCTTGGCGATTCGCTCTCCAGTGTGGCTTGGGGTGGGATTGCGGTGATCTGTCTGTCGATTCTCGGCATGGCGTTCAATGGCCGCAGTCAGTCGCGTAAAGGCATCTGGCTGGCGTTACTCAACTCCTGCTTTATCGCCGGTTACACGCTGGTGGATGGCACCGGTGTGCGCCTCGCCGGTTCGGCGCTCGGCTACACACTGTGGACATTCTTTATGAATGGCTTCTGCCTGCTGCTGTGGGCGATGCTGGCGCGCCGACAAGAAGTGACACGTTATCTGGCGGTAAACTGGAAAAAGGGATTGCCCGGCGGTATCGGCACGATGGGCTCCTATGGGCTGGCGCTGTGGGCCATGACACAAGCGCCGCTGGCGGTGGTGGCGGCACTGCGTGAAACCTCGATTCTCTTCGGCGCGCTGCTGGCTTTTTTGTTGCTGAATGAGAAGGTCGCCGGACTGCGAATCGTCGCGGCCTGCGGTATCGCCGTCGGGGCAATTTTACTGCGTCTTTCATAAGACAAACTGGCAACAAAAGTTGCCGAAAATCGTTTACAAAACCTGCCTGGCGCAGCATTGCCATTGCTGTGCCGCATAGTGGTTCTGTCATCTGACTGTGCTAGATTTCTCCCGCATAAAGGCTGAATTACAGCCATATATTCTTTATTTCCTCATTTTCTTAAAGTAATCATCGAAATGAAAAGGCAAAGAAACGTCAATTTGTTGTTGATGCTGGTACTGCTGGTCGCTGTCGGGCAGATGGCGCAGACAATCTATATTCCAGCCATCGCCGATATGGCGCGCGATCTTAATGTGCGTGAAGGCGCGGTACAGAGCGTCATGGCCGCCTATTTGCTGACCTATGGCGTCTCGCAGCTTTTTTATGGCCCACTGGCGGACAGAATTGGACGTCGGCCGGTGATCCTCGCCGGGATGAGCATGTTTATGCTGGCGACGCTGATTGCTATCTCCACGCACAGCCTGGCGGTATTAATTCTGGCCAGCGCCTTGCAGGGCATTGGTACCGGCGTCGGCGGCGTGATGGCGCGAACCCTGCCGCGTGATCTTTACGCGGGTACAGAGCTGCGCCACGCCAACAGCCTGCTGAACATGGGGATTCTGGTCAGCCCGTTACTGGCTCCGCTGATTGGCGGCGTGCTGAACACGCTGGTGAACTGGCGCGCCTGCTTTATTTTCCTGCTGGCGTTGTGTGTCTTCGTCACCTACAGCATGGCGCGCTGGATGCCGGAAACCCGCCCAACGGGCGCGCCGCGCATCCGGCTTATCGCCAGCTATAAAACGCTGTTCGGCAGCGGCGCGTTTAACTGCTATCTGCTGATGTTGATTGGCGGTCTGGCGGGAATTGCGGTGTTTGAAGCCTGTTCCGGCGTATTGATGGGTGGCGTTCTTGGCCTCAACAGCATTACGGTCAGTGTGCTGTTTATCCTGCCAATTCCGGCAGCGTTTTTCGGCGCATGGTTTGCCGGACGGCAGAATAAGCGCTTCACCACGTTAATGTGGCAGTCGGTGATTAGCTGCCTGGCGGCCGGTATTCTGATGTGGATCCCCGGTTTGCTGGGCGTGATGAACATCTGGACGCTGGTGGTTCCCGCCGCGCTGTTCTTCTTTGGTGCCGGGATGTTGTTCCCGCTGGCAACCAGCGGTGCGATGGAGCCGTTCCCGTTTCTCGCCGGAACGGCGGGGGCGCTGGTCGGTGGCTTGCAGAATATCGGCTCCGGCGGGCTGGCGTGGCTTTCGTCACAACTGCCGCAGAACAGTCAGTTTAGCCTTGGGATGCTGATGACGCTGGCCGGGCTTTTGATCCTGCTGTGCTGGCTGCCGCTGGCGTCGCGTTTTGCTCGCCACGAACCGGCGATTTAACCTCATGATGGCCCGACTTCGCGTCGGGCTTGCAGCAATCTGGCGCGATCATCACCTTCAGTAACGGCTCCGGCGCGGGTCGCCATGCGCCCTCTTCACCGTCATAAAATTGCGTATCGGTGTTAATGGCGTACGGGATTTTCACCTTGTTCAGCTCGCAAGCCATAAAACGGGCAAACGCCAGCTGCGACTCGGTTGGCGCGCTTTTCATTGACTCGCCGACTGCCCAACCGCCAACCCAACTGGTATGGCCCGTTTTCTGCTGCCAGCGCACAGCGGTGTTGATGCGGGCGCGAATGGCGGCTTTTTCCGCCGCCGTGCCGGAAGTCCAGGGGTATTTGCCGTTCGCTTTTAGCGGCCCCCAGGGAAAGATGTGCCATTCGGCGAGCAGGAAGTTCTGGCTATGCGGCGGCAGCTTCAGCGAGGGCAGATCTTCAGGAGCGGCACGCATCCGCGGCGCGATAAAAATCATGCGCTGCGGATCGATATCATGCAGCGTTCTGACGACATTTTCATAGGCGCGATTCAGCGCAGAAAGGTCGTGGTTAAGTTTATCGGCCGGTTCATAAATTACATCAAAACCGAGCGTCGGGTGGTCAGTGCCAAAAAAGGTGCCGACGGTTTTCCACCACACCACCAGTTGCGCTTCGTTTTTTGCGTCGGGATCGGCTTTAAAGCTATCGGCCTGGTAAGCAATAATCGGAATGACGCCATACGCTTCACAGGCTTCCACCAGTTTTCGCAGATGGATCAGGCGTGCTTCGGTCATATTATCAGCAACGCGAATACGCACATGACGGATGCCCGCCTCGTAGAAATCACGCACCACCAGCGGGTCAAACTCACGGATTCCCCTGTCGGTACGCGCCCAGTCGACATCCATCCCCACACCCAGCTGCTGCGCGTAATGCGCCGCTGTCAGCGGAGTATCAGCGGCAAACGCAGAGGTTCCCGCCAGCAGCATAGCAACAGCAATCAGTGGCTTTAACACAGTTAACCTTGTGAAAATTGGGGGCGAATACATGTATTTAGCATGCTTTACGCCACAACGTGTAGCGGCAAAACGTAATAAATTCTCACCACGTCTGCACACTTGCACCGACGGCGTATTCCTGTTTTCTTTAACCATCCGCTTTCGATGATGAAGAACCGATGAAAAACGCCGACCTCCAGAAGCTCATCCAGCACGACCCGCTAGTGCAACGCCTGATTGATTTGCAAGAAACGCGCTGGTTTAACCCTAATACTACCTCGGTTGCCGAGGCTTTGCCGCATGTTGGTCTGACACCGCAAGATGTGAGCGATGCGCACGCCCGCCTGACACGCTTTGCGCCTTTTATTGCGCGGGCGTTTCCAGAAACCGCTGCCAGCGGCGGCATCATTGAATCCGACGTAGTGCCGATCCCGGCAATGCAGCACCGTCTGGGGCAAAGCATCACCGGTGAGCTGTGGCTGAAAAAAGACAGCCACTTGCCGATTTCTGGCTCAATCAAAGCGCGCGGCGGCATTTATGAGGTGCTGACCCACGCAGAAAAACTGGCTTTCGCCGCCGGGTTGCTGACGCCGCAAGACGATTACAGCCGCCTGCTCTCGCCTGAATTCACCCGCTTTTTTAGCCAGTACAGTATCGCCGTCGGTTCGACCGGTAACCTCGGGCTGTCGATTGGCATTATCAGTGCGCGCCTCGGTTTTCGCGTAACAGTACATATGTCTGCCGATGCCCGCGCCTGGAAAAAAGCGCTGCTGCGCAGCCACGGGGTGAACGTGGTGGAATATGCCGAAGATTACGGTGTTGCCGTTGAGCAAGGCCGCCGCGCGGCGCAGGCGGACGCGAACTGCTTTTTTATTGATGATGAAAACTCCCGCACGCTGTTCCTCGGGTATGCGGTCGCCGGGCAACGGCTAAAAGAGCAGTTCGCCCGTATCGGTAAAGTAGTCGATAAAGACCATCCGCTGTTTGTCTATCTCCCCTGCGGCGTTGGCGGCGGCCCTGGCGGTGTGGCGTTCGGCCTGAAGCTGGCGTTTGGCGATGATGTCCACTGTATTTTTGCCGAACCGACGCATTCACCGTGCATGCTGCTTGGCGTGTACACCGGCCTGCATGATGGCATTGCGGTGCAGGATTTAGGCATTGATAACCAGACCGCCGCCGATGGGCTGGCCGTCGGGCGCGCGTCGGGTTTTGTTGGCCGCGCGATGGAACGCCTGCTGGACGGTTTTTACACCGTCGATGACCAGACGCTTTATAACCTGCTGGGATTACTGGCGCAGGAAGAGAACATTTTGCTGGAACCGTCGGCGCTGGCGGGCATGCCGGGTCCGAAACAGATCAGTGAAGAGCGCGATTACCATCAGCTTCACAGCTTTAGCCAGACGCAACTGGCGCAGGCCACCCACCTGGTGTGGGCGACAGGCGGCGGCATGGTGCCCGCAGAGGAGATGGCGCGCTATCTGGCGAAAGCGCGCTAATTTAGCAATGCTGCAAAAAGGCGCATAAAGACATCGGGGAGTGCCGCTGTTTGCGCAGGTCACGCATCACCCGCATATAAGGCCCGGAATAGCTAAAGAAGTGGTAATAGCCGTCACACAGCGCGCTTTTGCCCTGTACAACGCGATGTTTCGGGCAATCGCCCTGGCAAAATGGCAGCATATCGCAGCGGCGACACGCCTCGCTAAGCAGACTGGTTTGATGCGGCCCGCCCGTCGCTGCGTCATCGCTGGCATTCACCGTGATAATCGGATTGCCCAAATGGTTATCGGAGTAAACCGACGCGGTATCGCCGTTCGCATGCGGCGCAAACGTGCGATCGCGGGTTTCGCTACAGGAGCACAGGTGTAACGGATAGCCGCTCCAGACATCGAGTGTTTCGTCAAAGAGCGGGATATAAACCCGACCAATATCTTCACGCACCCAGTAGTCAAACACGGTGGTCAGAAAATGGCCCCACGCCGCTGCGCTCACTGATTCCGGCGTTAAATGTCCCTGCGGATCTTGCTCCACCAGCGGAACAAAGTGCACAAAGGGCGTGCCGAGAGCACGCAGAGAAAGGTACAGATGCAGCGGCTGCTGGCTGTTGCGGTGGTTGACGACACAGTTAACACTGAATGCCACGCTATGTTTCGCCAGCCATTGAACAGCATTTAGCGCGTGCTGGTGTGAGGACTGATCGCTGCGGTTAACGTGACGGATATCTTGCGCCACGGCAGGGACGTTCATAGAGAGACTCACCCGCCAGCCGTGCTCGTGAAAGAAACGGCACAACTCATCATCAAGCGAACTGCCGTCCGTATGGAAGGTGTTTTCGATACGTTTTTTAGCGTACCGCTTTTGCAGCGCAACGATGCGGCGGAAAAAATCCAAACCGCCCTCTTGCCAGGCAAAAGGCACACTAGCAGCGGAGTGGGTAGCGATCTGCTGGCGAATAAACGTCCGCAAAGCGGCATCATCCATTCTCTTTTGCGGCTGTGTTCCCATGTCAGTACAGCGGCGACAACGGGCGGGCCTGGCCATAACGTGGCAGCCTGGCATGCGGTGTTCCTCAGAAAATCAGGAGTAATTGTCGGATATGCGTTACAGCAAACAGTAATGCGAGGGAAAGCACCGCGAGGGAGATCAACAATTTGTCACGAACCGCGCCGGATAAGACGAAATCACTTTTATTCACATCCATTAAGATACGTTTATGTGTGTAGCGCCAGAGCAGAAGCGCCACGCACAGCAGTACCGCCAGCGAGATCCAAAACGGCAGCCCTGAATGCTGCCAGTTATGCCTGACCGCCAGCGCCATCAACGCGCCGTAGCCGAACAATGTGCGCAGCCACGCCAGCGACGTGCGTTCCGGTTGCAGGCCGGGGTCCGCTTCGCGGCGCGCTTTGCGGTTATCCGCCATAGAACACCAGCACCATCACCACCAGCGCAACCGCCAGCAGAATAACGCTTATCACCAGCAGGGCACGGGTGTAAGGCAAATCTTCTTTCAGGCGCATCGCTTTTTCATTGCCCAGCCAGCGCAGGTAGCCATACAACGCCAGCCCGCCTGCGAAGAGACACAGCAGCAACGCCAGCACTTCGCGAATCAGCGGCGTGGCAAATTCCGGCGCTAACTGATCCAGACCCACACCGGCCGCCAGAAAACCAAGCGCCGTGCGGATCCACGCAAGAAAAGTACGTTCGTTCGCCAGCGAGAAACGATAGTCCGGCGCCTGGCCAACGCGGGAAATTTTCATCAGGGCTCCTTGTTGGTGTACTGGTCAACAAAGTAGCGGATACGGTGAATTTTTTCGACACGTTTCATATTTGGACCGGCATCCTGACGATGCCGGTCGCGGGGATTAATGCAACTCAGGCCAGAACGCTTTATTGGCTTCGACTAAATCATCCAGAATGGCTTTGGCGACAGAAGCGCTCGGAACTGTTTTGGACAAGGTTATCGCCTGCCACAACTTCTGATAAGAGCGCTGTTCCCAGGCATCGACTACCAGTTTTTCCACGGCAACCTGCTGGCTCATCAGCCCCTTCTGGAAATGGGGGATATCGCCAACCGTGAGCGGTTGCGGGCCGTTTTTACCCACCAGGCAAGGGATCTCCACCATCGCGTCAGCATCAAAGTTATGGATCGCGCCGTTGTTCGGCACAATCAGCAGCATCCGTTCCTGGGTGTTAAAGGCGATGGCGGTTGCCAGATCGACGATGTACGACGCATGTTCGTCGATTTCCAGCTCACCTGCCGATGATTTTCCCGCTTCGATAATGGCGCGACAGGAACCAAACACCTGTTTTTCACGGTGATCCATCACTTCATTAGCGCGGGTACGCTCAGGATTGGAGTGCGCCACCACATAATCCGGGAACAAGTAATACTTCAGATAGGTGTTCGGCATCGTATCCGGGTCAAGCGCCTGCACATCTTTCGCTTTGGCGAAGGTATCGTTCCAGCTTGCTTCGGTGTGCTCATCTTTCGCCGGAGGAACATAGCCATTTTTCGCCACATATTCGCGTAATTTCGGCATTAAATCGTTGCCGTCCAAATCTTCAATCGATGTCCACCAGCCAAAGTGGTTCAGCCCGTAATAGCGCACCCGCATCTGTTTACGATCTTGCAGGCCCACAATCTGCGCCATGCGCCCTTCAATGCCGATGGGCATATCGCAGATATTAAGGATTTTTGCCTGCGGACGCAGGCGGCGCGTCGCTTCCGCCACGATTGCCGCCGGGTTGGAGTAGTTCAGCATCCAGGCATTCGGGGAGTATTTTTCCATATAGTCCACCAGCTCCAGTACGCCACCAATCGAGCGCATACCGTAGGCAATACCGCCTGGGCCACAGGTTTCCTGGCCGACAACGCCGTGGCGCAACGGGATTTTTTCATCCTGTTCACGCATCGGATATTTGCCTACGCGGATATGCGCCATCACAAAATCGACATCGCTAAAGGCGGTTTTTGGATCGGTGGTGTAACTGAATTCAATATCCGGTGCCTGCTCCCGCAGGATGATTTTGCAGGCCTCGGCGATGGTTTCCTGGCGCGCGCCATCGTTGTCATAGAACTTCAGCGCCCGCAGCGGAAAGCGATCGCGATTAGCCAGCAGCATTAAAACGATACCCGGCGTAAAGGTGCTGCCGCCACCGGCAATAACAACGGAGAATTTTTTCATGATACAGCCTCTGTCATGGTAGATGGTTCGGGGGATAAAGGGGTTTTCATTAACGATTCGATTTGGTCGCGTACTTGCGGGACATGCAGCCCGACAATCACCTGGATGGCGTTGCCGCGCCGGACCACGCCGTGCGCGCCAAGCGCTTTAAAGACGTCATCGCTTTGTGTTTTCGCCATATCGACCAGCGCGATACGCAGCCGGGTGGCACAGTTATTCACGCTTTCAATATTTGCGCTGCCACCCAGTGCCTGCAGGAAACCGGCTGCCTGGCCGAGCTGGGTATTCGCTGCGGCTGCCGTGGTTTGCCCGCGCGCGGCTTTGTAATCGGCTTTGCTGTAGAGTTTGATTTCGCTCTCTTCCCGGCCTGGGGTTTTCAGGTTAAAGCGCACAATCAATGTGCGGAAAACCACGAAGTAGAGCGCGGTAAAGCACAGGCCAATAGCGATTTGGGTGAACACCATCGCCGCATGGTTATGGAACATCGGGATCCAGTTTTGCGGCAGGAACTGGTCAAGCAGCCCGCCCCCCATATTGCCGACTACGCCAAAGCTGTACATCACCGTCGCCATGGAGGCGGCGAGTACCGCGTGAATAGCGAACAGCAGCGGCGAGATAAACAGGAAGGTAAATTCCAGCGGTTCGGTGATCCCTACCAGTACAGCAGTGAGCGTGGCGGGGATCAGCAGACCGGCAACTTTGACGCGGTTTTCCGGCGCGGCGGTGTACCACAATGCCAGCGCGATACCGACAGAACCGAAGACTTTCGAGTTACCGTGCAGCGCAAATCCGCCTTCCGGGAACAGAGCTTTCAGCGGCTCGGTGCTCTGGCTGAATTCTTGTAAGTGCTGCGCCCAGTAAACCTGGATGCCACCTTCCACTGCCGCCGGGCCGAAGATAAACGGGCCATAGACAAAATGGTGCAACCCGGTCGGGATCAGAATGCGTTCGAGGAAGGTATACACCCACACGCCCAGCGCACCGGCAGAGCGTAAAAAAGCCTGTAAGGATTCAATGCCCAACTGCACTTTCGGCCAGCCGAGCAGGGTTAACCACGCGCAGGGGATCATCACCAGAAAAGCGATAATGACCACAAACGACGTGCCCTGGAAAATCCCCAGAAAGACCGGTAATGGCTTTTCAAAAAAACGGTTATGGATGGCGGTCACAATTCCGGAAATCACGATCGCGCCAATAATGCTGGTATCGAGCGTTTTAATCCCGGCGATCAGCGTTAAACCGCTACCGGCCGTCGGCTCTGCGGAGAAATCCACGCCAAAGAAGTGACCCCAGGTCATTCCCATCGCGTTAATAAAGTAGTTCCAGGTTAAAAAGCTGATCAGTACCGCGAGGCAGGCACGTCCCTGCGCTTGTTTTGCCAGGCCAATCGGTAAACCAACGGCAAACAGCAGCGGCATATTACGAAACACGGTCCAGCCGCCTTCTTCGATAATGTGCACAATCTGCGCGAAAAGGTTATCGGGTGCGGTTAATGCTTCACCGACGAAAAGCGGGTTGCGCAGCATAATGGCGATACCCACCACCATGCCCGCGAAGGGAAAAAGCAGCACCGGGGTAAACATTGCGCCGCCGAAACGTTGTATTTGACTGAGCATAGTTAAATCCTCATGAAACAACCTGTAGGGGAGAGGCCTTGTTTTGTTTTAGTGGCCTGAAATGAGCATAAGAATTCACCTTCCTGCCGGCAGGACGCGCCGCTGCGTTCCGTGATCCCTTTCATGGTTTTATTTCACTCCTTCAGGTCTACTTTTTGAGTTAAAAGTAGACATGTAGGGTGCGTATATTCCTGACATGGGGTGTAAAGAGGTATACAGGTGATCTACAAATCGATAGCCGAGCGGCTGCGTCTGCGGCTGAATTCCTCGGATTACAACGTCGGTAGCCCCTTACCGGGCGAAAAAACGCTGGCGCAGGAGTTTGGCGTAGCGCGAATGACCATTCGCAAAGCGGTTGATCTGCTGGTGGTGTGGGGGCTGGTGGTGCGCCGTCACGGCAGCGGAACCTTTGTGGCGCGCAAAGATGTACATCATGAAACTACCAACCTGACGGGGCTGGTAGAAGTGCTGCGCCAGCAAGGGAAAGAGGTACACAGCAAAGTGCTGCTGTTTGAAGTGATGCCTGCGCCACCGGCGATCGCCAGCCAGTTGCGCATCCAAATCAATGAGCGCATCTACTTCTCGCGCCGCGTGCGTTATGTCGAAGGCAAACCGCTGATGCTGGAAGATAGCTATATGCCGGTGAAACTGTTCCGTACGCTCTCGCTGGCGCACCTTGAAGGGTCAAAGTTCGATTACATCGAAAAGGAGTGCGGAATAACAATTAGCGGCAACTACGAAAGCCTGACGCCGGTGCTGGCAGATAAGCAACTGGCGCAAATATTGAACATCCAGGAACAAACGCCGCTGCTGCGTATCACCTCCCTTTCCTACAGCGACAGCGGCGAGTTCCTTAACTACTCGGTGATGTTCCGTAACACCCGCGATTACCAGGTGGATTACCATTTGCGGCGTATCCACCCGGAAACGCCATTAGCCCATTCCCCAGAAGATCACCGCCAGTAATTGCGGCGTGATAATGCGCAAAAACATCACCAGCGGATAGACCGTGGCATAGGCGAGCGCCGCCGCTCCGCTGGTGGGGTGCAACGCGTTAGCAAAGGCCAGCGCGGGCGGATCGGTCATCGACCCGGCTAACATGCCGCATAAGGTCAGATAGTTCATCTTCGCCACCATCCGCGCCAGCAAACCGACGGTTATCAGCGGAACGGCAGTAATGAAAATGCCGTAACACATCCATTTCACCCCATCGCCGTGAGTCAGCGTGGCGATAAAATCCCCGCCGGATTTCAGCCCGACCACCGCCAGAAACAGCACGATACCCAGTTCCCGCAGCGCCAGGTTGGCGCTGGGCGGCATAAACCAGTACAACTTGCCAATGGTACCAATGCGCCCAAGGATCAGCGCCATAATCAGCGGCCCACCGGCCAGACCTAATTTTAGCGCCGCAGGAAAACCGGGAATAAACAGCGGGATCGACCCTAACAACACGCCGAGACCAATACCGATAAACACTGGCAGCATCTGCACCTGTTGCAGTTTATGTTGCGCATTACCCACTTCATTGGCGACGGCTTCAATCGCCGATGGTCGCCCGACCAGATTAAGAATATCGCCGAATTGCAGGCTGGCGTCGCTGCTCGCCACCAGTTCAACCCCGGCGCGGTTAAGCCGTGAAATCACCACGTCATAGCGCTCTTTAAAGTGCAGGTCGCGAATCTTTTTCCCCAGCACTTTTTCGTTGGTCACCACCACGCGCTCCACTCGCAAATCCGTACCGCGCGTGGATAACGAGACATCAACTTCCTGGCCGATAACCAGTTGAGCGTTATGCAGATCTTTAGGTAATCCCACCAGATGCAGCAAATCGCCGGCTTCAATCAGCGTACCGGGCGCAGGCACCATCAACAACTCACCGCGTTTTAAGCGCGAGCAGATGATTTTATCGCTGTTGAGGATCGGCACGTCCTGAATCGCCATCTTGTTGAGATTCGGGTTTTCGACGCGAATATTGATGGTGCGAATCAGCGATGTGCCGTTACTGAGGGTGGCGTCGTGCTTACGCGCTTCCTCATCCACATTGACGCGAAACAGCACACGCAATAACCACATGCTGAGCAAAATACCGCAGATACCGAACGGATAGGCCATCGCGTAGCTCATGCCCATCTGATCCAGCACCGGGCCTGCAATCCCCAAATCACGCAGGATTTGTTGCCCCGCGCCAAGTGCTGGCGTGTTGGTTACCGCGCCGGAGAAAATCCCCAGCACCACCGGCAACGGAATGGCGAACAGCTTATACAGAATGGCGGTGACAAGGCCGCCGAGAAGCACTATCAGAATAGCGAACAGATTCAGCCGCAGGCCGGAGACGCGTAACGAGGCGAAGAACCCGGGGCCGACCTGAATGCCGATGGTATACACAAACAGGATCAGGCCGAACTCCTGCACAAATAACAACATTGGGCTACTCAATGGAATGCCCAGTTGATCAACAAAGTGGCCGACGATTATCCCACCGAACAGCACACCACCAATGCCAAACCCGACGCCACGAATCTTCAGGTTGCCTATCCATAATCCGACGACAGCAACGAGTGCCAGAACGCTTACGGTTAATGCGATATCACTCATGATCGTTTCCCTGTACATGATGACTACAGGAATATTGGCAGAAGCTGTAATAACTGTATGGGTGATGCTGCACAAAGTGCAGGGATTTTCTCTGCTTCGTGATGTGGCGAAAAGTGCACCAGCAAACGACGGTTGCCCCGAATCAAAGCAGTGCTGTTCGCCTGTCTGACTGCTTCAGGATTGATTCAAACCCTATGCCTGCTAAGCATCGATGCAATCCCAGCCGCAACAACAGGTTATGGCATAGTTAATGCAAAAGACCACTTTTGTTAACAACAGGGTGGCAGAATGACAAATACAACATTGACCAACGTGGTGGTAGCAAGCCCGAAAAAGTGGATGCAACTGGCGCTGGGCCTGGTGTGCATGGTTTCTATTTCCAGCCCGCAGTATGTCTGGGCGCTACTGACGCGACCGTTTATGGAAAAACTGCACGTGCCCCTGGCGGAAATCCAGCTCACTTTTTCGCTGCTGATTATTCTGCAAACCTTCTTCTCCCCCTTTCAGGGGCGGTTAATTGATAAGTTTGGCCCGCGGCGGCTGATTGCCATCGGCACGGTGTTGAGCGGCGTAAGCTGGATGCTGACCGCCACCATCAGCAGCCTGACGGAACTCTATCTCTATTACGGCGTACTGGGCGGTCTTGGCACCGGCATTGTTTATATCGGCGTGGTTGGCCTGATGGTGCGATGGTTCCCGGAAAAACGCGGATTTGCCACAGGGATGGTGGCGGCGGGCTACGGTATGGGCGCGATCCTGACAACTTTCCCGGTGACACAATCGCTGGCTGCCAAAGGGCTGGAGAATACGCTGTGGCAATTTGGCCTGCTGATGGCATTCATCGGGTTTATCGCCAGTCAGGGGCTACGGGCGCCGCACAGCATTCGAACAGAAGAAATTGCCAGCAACCTGAAGATGAACGATAAAAGCGTCGCGCCGAAAGAGATGCTGCGAAAACCGCTGTTCTGGTTGATGTTTGCGATGATGACCATGATGTCTACCTCAGGGCTGATGGTGACGTCGCAGATGGCCATTTTCGCTGAGGATTTCGGCATCACTGCCGTAACGGTAATGGGGATGGCGGCGCTGCCGCTGGCAATGACCATTGACCGTTTTATGAATGGGCTGACGCGCCCGGTGTGCGGTTATATTTCTGACCGGATTGGCCGGGAAAACATGATGTTTATCGCTTTTGGCCTGGAAGGCTGCGCAATGGCGCTGTGGCTGCTCTGCAAAGACGATCCGCTGCTGTTTGTTCTGCTTTCCGGGGTGGTATTTTTCGGCTGGGGCGAGATTTTCTCCCTGTTTCCCGCCACGCTCACCGACACCTTCGGTACGCAGCATGCCACCGCGAATTACGGCTGGCTCTATATATCTCAGGGGATTGGTTCGATTTTCGGCGGCCCGCTGGCCGCGCTGCTGTTTCAGCAAACCGGTAGCTGGGATTTGGTATTTGGCTGCGCCATTACGCTGGATATTCTCTGTGCGCTGTTGGCGTTTTTTGTGCTGAAACCCTGGCGCCACCGCTTCTTGCAGGGCGTGCGGGCATAAACAAAAAAGGCCCCGCATGCGGAGCCTTTTCGTTACTGACCGTTAGCTGTTTAACGCCGGGCGATTGCTGATGGCAATGCGCTGAGGCGCGGCGCTTTCCGGCACGTTACGCAGCAGATCGATATGCAGCAGGCCGTTGGTGAAGGTCGCACCGGAGACCTCCATATAGTCGGCCAGCGTAAAGCTCAGGCTAAACGGCTGGATCACCAGCCCCTGATGCAGCCATTTCGGCTCGTTGGCCGGTTTTTCCGGCGTACCTTTAACGGTTAAGCGCCCGTTTTCCAGCTGGATATCCAGCTCTTCCTGGCGGAAACCAGCCAGCGCGAGGGTAATGCGGTAGTGATTGTCGTCGCCCTTCTCAATGTTGTAGGGCGGAAACGCCTGTTGCTCACTGGTGCTTTGCAGGGCGTTGGCCAGTTTGTCAAAACCGATCCATTGACGCAGCAGCGGGGATAAATCGTAGTTACGCATTGTGTTTCTCCTTCTAAGAAGCGAGTGAATACCTGCGAGCGCGTAAGCTCACATATGCTCCCTGTCGGCGAGCATGTCTGGGATGGGCCGCCAGCCGCGACCCTGGATAATCAGTTAATTTCGATACGACGCGGTTTTTTCTCTTCCGGGATCACGCGTTCTAAATCGACATACAGCAGGCCGTTGACCAGATTGGCACCCTTCACGTGGATATTTTCCGCCAGCTGGAATTTACGCTCGAAGTTACGTTCGGCGATGCCCTGATAGAGGTAAGTGCGCTCTTTCTGTTCGTCGGTATGGGCACCTTTCACCACCAGCAGGTTGTCCTGCGCGGTGATTTCCAGCTCGCTTTCCGCGAAACCGGCCACAGCAATAGCGATGCGATAGTGGTTTTCATCCACTAACTCAACGTTGTACGGAGGGTAACCACCATTGCTCTGGTTCTGATTGTTTTCCAGCAGGTTAAACAGACGGTCAAAACCAATGGCTGAACGATAAAGCGGGGAAAGATCGAAGTTACGCATAGTTAAAGCTCCTGAAATCAGCGAGATTTTTATGCCTTCCACCATGGACAGGCAACTAACGTAGCCGAACACCCTTCCGGCATGTTCCCGGGCTACATTCCTAAAATGTGGTTGAAGGAGAGGTTTTCAAGCCCGCAATTCGGACTTTTTTTTGCACTTTCTGGCACAACGCATAGACTGGGGTAGCAGCACAAAAAGTTAAAGTGCGAATGCCGCCACAGAGCGGAGCTCGAATGCTGTCGCTTTCTCGTTCGGGAGGCTATAACCCCCTGGATAGCATTCAAACGATAAACAACGATGACAAATCGAAAATGAAAACGATTCTGATAGTTTCTGCATTGCTCAGCGGGATGGTGTTGTCGGGGTGTTCAAGCGTGATGTCGCATACTGGCGGCAAAGAGGGGACGTACCCCGGCACACGCGCCAGTTCGGCGATGCTGTCTGATGATGACACCGGCATAGGCACGAAATCACTGGTGGTGCTGGATATGCCCTTTACCGCCATCCTGGATACGCTATTGCTGCCGTGGGATCTTTTCCGCCGCGATAGTTCTCTCAAATCGCGGGTGGAACAAAGCGAGAAAGCCTCGCTGGCGACCGATTCGGTGATCCCCCCCGCGCCCATGCCGGCACATTAAATTACCTGCCGGTTTCCGTCATCCATAGCTGGCGGAAACCGCCCACCTCTTCCATCCAGGCAATCTGCTTACCATCCGGTGAAAACACGACCGCATCTGCCGACGGGGGATTTGCATGATCGGCGCTCAAAAAGGTGATATCGCCATGCTGCGCGTCGCACATCGCAATACGGTTTTCCAGCACAAATCCCAGCGCTTTGCCGGAAGGATGCCAGTTAAAAGCTGACTGAATTCCGTGAGTTGTATGCGTTAACTGGCGCGGTTCGCCGCCGTCCGGGCTTATCAGCCACAATTGCACAATGCCATCGTCGTCGCGCATCAGAAACGCGATTGCCGTGGCTTGCGGATTGCTGCGCACCCAGTGACGCGGCACATTCACTAATCCTGGGTAGCGGCGGTGATGGGTAAACGTCAGGCGTTTTTGCATCACACCTTTTGGCGGCGCGGGCAGGGTTTGTTCGCTGCCCGCTAATGGCGCATCGCCCGGCGTTTTCCAGCCCTGTTCATTGCCGGGAAGCGCAACAATAAACAACTCCGGCACTTTTTCACCGCTGTGCGACAAGGTATCGCCGATAAACGCCAGCCGCTGATTGCCCACCCACCCCTCTTCATACGCGCGGTTGATCTCATCGCTACCCGGCTGTGGCACGGGCGTCGTGCGGCTAACCAAAACACTCCAGTGGCTTCCACCATATTCGCGTGGATGCGTGCAAGGCGGCGTAACCGGGCCAAACGGCACCGCGACACCGACATTGCGTAAATCCAGAGCCGGATCGCGCTCGTGCAATACATGGTCGTTATACGTGAAGCTCACAAACTCACCATTCGGGCTGAACACATGCACATGTGTGCCGCCGCGTAATGCACCGGGCGTGTAAGGCGCGGTAATGTCCAGCGCATCAAGGTTACGGGCGATACCATTTGCCAACACCACGCCGCGCCGATGGTGAAAATCATACTGCCAGCTGGCGTCCGGATTTTCCGGACCGTGGATAAAGACATACTCTTGCGCCCGAGGGTTCACCGTCACTACCCCAACATGCGCACCGTGTGTTGCGGTATACAGCACCTCAACGTCACCGTTGCGCACATTGACCCGTTCAATGGTTTTACCAGTAAACGATGCGCCAGAGGGCCGAACATCAAATACCAGCCACTGGCTGTCTGCCGTCCAGGTGTTGATATTGGTAAGCTGATGATTGCGCGGAGCAAAGGTGAGCTGTTTCATGAAAAGACCCTGAAGCCATAATGTCGCTTCAGGGTATAGCAATGGGCGGGATTCGCCTACTCTGCACTTCACGGTCACTTCACAGACTCGGTATAGCCTTCCTCCCTTAACACAGGAGGAAATGATGCAGCATTTTGACGTGGCAATAATCGGGCTGGGGCCAGCAGGCGCGGCACTGGCGCGGCAGTTAGCCGGGAACCTGAGCGTTATCGCGCTGGATAAAAAGCAGCAGCAGGGCAATAGCGGCTTTAAAAAACCGTGCGGTGGGCTGCTGGCACCCGATGCGCAGCGGGCGTTTATCCGTGCAGGTATTACGCTTCCGGTGCAGGTGATGGCCGATCCGCAGATTTTTAGCGTGCGTACGGTCGATGTGCAAAGTGGCCTTACGCGAAACTACCAGCGCAGTTACCTGAATATCGATCGCCATGCGTTTGATTTGTGGATGAAATCGTTGGTTCCACCCTCGGTCAATGTTTACCACGATGCGCTGTGCCGAAAAATCTGGCGCGAAAACGATCTCTGGCATCTGACATTTTGCGCCGAAGGCGCGGAATCCACTGTGACATGCCGTTATCTGGTGGGCGCAGACGGCGCAAACTCAATGGTGCGGCGGGTTATTTACCCTGCGCATGACATTCGTAAATATGTCGCGCTGCAACAATGGTTTAAAGACAAGCACCCGCAGCCGTTCTATTCCTGCGTTTTCGATAACGCGACCACCGATTGTTATGCATGGAGCATCAGTAAAGAGGGCTACTTTATTTTTGGCGGTGCGTTTGCGTTGAAAAACAGCCGTGAAAATTTTGAGGCGCTGAAAACGCGGCTTGAGACGTTCAATTTTCGCTTTGGCGAGGTGGTGAAAAGCGAAAAATGTACCGTTCTGTGCCCGTCGCGCTGGGGCGATTTTGTTTGTGGGGAAGATAATGCATTTTTGATTGGTGAAGCGGCCGGTTTTATCAGCGCCAGCTCGCTCGAAGGCATCAGTTACGCGCTGGATAGCGCCGAAATACTCAGCGGCGTGCTTTGCAATGCGCCGGATAATGCGAATAAAGTCTATCGCCAAAAAACGCGGCGATTACGCATAAAACTGCTGGGAAAAATCATTAAAAATCGCATTCTTACCACACCGTGGTTACGCAAATGGATCATGAAAAGCGGCGTTGCGCATATCCCGCTGACCGCAGAAAAACCAACAACAGCGGCAAGGGCGTAGCGCCCTTGCGCATGTTACGGCTTAGTTCAGCGCAAATTTCTCGATCGCGTAGGCAACGCCGTCTTCCAGGTTCGATTTGGTGACGAAATTCGCCGCCTCTTTCACCGCCGGGATGGCGTTATCCATCGCCACGCCCATGCCGGCATATTCAATCATCGCGATGTCATTTTCCTGATCGCCAATCGCCATGATCTCCTCTTGTTTGATATTCAGCGCATCGGCCAGCGATTTGACGCCGGTGCCTTTGTTGACGCGTTTATCAAGGATTTCAAGGAAATACGGTGCGCTCTTCAGCACGGTATATTTCTCTTTCACTTCCTGCGGAATACGGGCAATGGCCTGATCAAGAATGGTTGGCTCATCAATCATCATCACTTTCAGCAACTGGATTGCCGGATCCATTTTCTCGGCTTCGCAGAACACCAGCGGAATGGTGGCGACGTAAGATTCATGCACGGTGTAGTAGCTGATGTCACGGTTAGCGGTGTAGAGCGTATTGCGATCCAGCGCATGAAAGTGAGAACCCACTTCACGGGAGAGTTTTTCCAGATAGAGATAATCATCATAGCTCAGCGCAGTTTGCGCGACGGTGCTGCCATCACTGGCATTCTGTACCAGTGCGCCGTTATAGGTAATGCAATAATCGCCTTCCCGTTCCATATGCAGCTCTTTCATGTAGCTGTGTACGCCCGCATATGGCCGGCCAGTGGTCAGCACCACGTTAATACCGCGTTCGCGCGCAGCGGCGATCGCGTTTTTAACCGCGGGAGAGATGGTGTGGTCCGGCAGCAGCAGCGTGCCGTCCATATCGATTGCAATAAGTTTGATAGCCATGAGATCCCCAGATGAGATATTTCCAGGCTCATGCTAACGCGATTCCGCTCAAAAAACAGCACGGAGATGGCGGGAAAAGGGGGATAGAAACGGGGCGGGAAGTGCCTCTTTTAGATTTTCCCCTCTCCGGATGGAGAGGGGAAACAGCGGATCAGATATCGATATTCGCCGCTTTCAGGGCGTTTTCTTCGATAAAGGCGCGGCGCGGTTCAACCGCATCGCCCATCAACGTGGTGAACAGCTGGTCTGCGGCAATCGCATCTTTGACGGTCACGCGCAGCATACGGCGGCTGTCCGGATCCATAGTGGTTTCCCACAGCTGATCCGGGTTCATTTCACCCAGACCTTTATAACGCTGGATAGCGAGACCACGGCGGGACTCTTTCACCAGCCAGTCCAGCGCCTGCTCGAAGCTGGCAACCGGCTGACGGCGCTCGCCACGTTCGATAAAGGCGTCTTCTTCAATCAGGCCACGCAGCTTTTCGCCCAACGCGCAGAGACGACGGTATTCGCCACCGATAATAAACTCATTATCCAGCGGATAATCCGTGTCGACGCCGTGAGTACGCACGCGAATAATCGGCTCGAAGTGGTTCAGCTCGCTATTAACACGCACATCGTACTTCCACTGGCTACCGTGCTGCTCTTTTTCGTTCAGCTCAGTGACCAGGGCATTAACCCAGCGAGTCACTTTCTGTTCGTCGGAAAGGTCGGCTTCGGCCAGCGTCGGCTGATACACTAGCTCTTTCAGCAGCGCGCGCGGGAAACGGCGCTCCATGCGACCAATCATTTTCTGCACCGCGTTGTATTCAGCGACCAGTTTTTCCAGCGGCTCACCGGCTAACGCAGGTGCGCTGGCGTTGGTGTGCAGGGTGGCGCCATCAAGGGCGATTGCGATCTGGTACTGATCCATCGCTTCATCATCTTTGATGTACTGCTCCTGCTTACCTTTTTTCACTTTGTACAGCGGCGGCTGCGCAATGTAGACATGGCCGCGCTCAACGATTTCCGGCATCTGACGGTAGAAGAAGGTCAGCAGCAGGGTACGGATGTGCGAGCCATCGACGTCCGCATCGGTCATGATAATGATGCTGTGGTAACGCAATTTATCCGGATTGTACTCATCGCGGCCGATGCCGCAGCCCAGCGCCGTGATAAGCGTCGCCACTTCCTGCGAAGAGAGCATCTTGTCGAAACGCGCTTTCTCAACGTTCAGGATTTTGCCTTTCAGCGGCAGAATCGCCTGGTTTTTACGGTTACGGCCCTGCTTCGCAGAACCGCCCGCGGAGTCCCCTTCCACCAGGTAGAGTTCGGACAGCGCCGGGTCACGCTCCTGGCAATCCGCCAGTTTGCCAGGCAGACCGGCAAGATCCAGCGCGCCTTTACGGCGGGTCATTTCACGCGCTTTACGCGCCGCTTCACGCGCACGCGCCGCATCGATAATTTTACCGACCACGATTTTCGCGTCGGACGGGTTTTCCAGCAGATATTCACTGAGTAGTTCGTTCATCTGCTGTTCTACCGCCGATTTCACCTCAGAAGAGACCAGTTTATCTTTGGTCTGCGAGGAGAATTTCGGGTCCGGCACTTTTACAGAGACGACCGCAATCAGGCCTTCACGGGCATCATCGCCGGTAGCGCTGACTTTGGCTTTCTTGCTGTAGCCCTCTTTATCCATGTAGGCGTTCAGCGTACGGGTCATCGCCGCACGGAAACCTGCAAGGTGAGTACCGCCATCGCGTTGCGGAATGTTGTTAGTAAAGCAGTAGATGTTTTCCTGGAAACCATCGTTCCACTGCAGCGCAACTTCGACGCCGATACCGTCTTTTTCGGTGGAGAAATAGAAGATATTCGGGTGGATCGGCGTTTTGTTCTTGTTGAGGTATTCAACAAACGCCTTGATGCCGCCTTCGTAGTGGAAGTGATCTTCTTTGCCGTCACGTTTGTCACGCAGGCGGATAGACACACCAGAGTTCAGGAATGACAGCTCACGCAGGCGCTTCGCCAGAATCTCATATTCGAATTCGGTAACGTTGGTGAAAGTTTCATAGCTCGGCCAGAAACGCACCATCGTCCCGGTTTTTTCGGTGTCACCGGTAACCGCCAGCGGTGCCTGCGGAACGCCGTGCTCATAAATCTGGCGGTGAACTTTGTTATCGCGCTGGATAACCAGCTCCAGTTTCTGCGACAGGGCGTTAACCACGGAAACACCCACGCCGTGCAGGCCGCCGGAAACTTTATAGGAGTTATCGTCAAACTTACCGCCTGCGTGCAGAACGGTCATGATCACTTCCGCCGCGGAAACCCCCTCTTCCGGGTGAATACCGGTCGGAATACCACGGCCATCATCCTGTACGGAGACAGAGTTATCGCTATGGATCGTGACGATAATGTCTTTACAGTACCCTGCGAGCGCTTCGTCGATAGCGTTATCTACCACCTCGAATACCATGTGGTGCAGACCGGTGCCGTCATCCGTATCGCCGATATACATACCCGGGCGCTTACGCACCGCATCCAGCCCTTTCAGGACTTTGATACTGGAGGAGTCATAAGAATTCGACATCAACGTTTCTCGCTCATTTAATCTTGGGTTAATCCGTTATTTTACCCTTTTCCACGGTGAACATCTTCGAATTTTTGTCCGACATGTCCATCACGTGATCAGCGCTGATAGCGCTGACGAAAACCTGCGACTGCGTAGCTTTTAAGCGGCTAGCTAACAGCCCGCGCTTCGCGTCATCAAGTTCTGAGGCAAAATCATCTATCAGGTATAAACAGCGTCGTCCGCTTTCGCGCGTTAAAAACTCGCCCTGCGCCAGACGCAGCGCGCACATCAGGAGTTTTAGCTGCCCGCGCGACAGCGTGTCTTCTACCGGCGCGCCGTCCGCACGAATGCGGAAATCAGCCTTGTGCGGGCCGTGCGCGGTGTAGGTCAGCATGCGGTCGCGCTCAAAATTGCGCTCCAGCACGTCGCCGTAGTCCGTCTCTTTCTCCCAGCCACGCTGAAAAGAGAACGTCAGGGAAAACTCCGGCAAAAATTGTTGGCAGGTATCCGCCATATCTTCAGCGATAGCGGTGCTGTACTCCGCACGCCAGCGGCTGATTTGCTCGGCCAGCGGGATAAGTTCTTTGTCCCACGGACGAAGCTGCGCGTAGTGGCTCACCTGGCGCAACGCGGCGTTACGCTGTTTCAGCAGACGTTTGAGATTGCTCCAGGCGGTGAAAAAACCGGTTTCGTTGTGAAAGCATCCCCAGTCGAGGAACGCTCTTCGGTATTTGGGGCCGCCGTTGAGTAAAGTAAACCCCTCCGGCGTGATCAGCTGCATCGGCATCAGCAGCGCCAGCTCCGCGACTTTATGCCCGTCGGTGCCGTCAATGCGCACTTTGCTGTCGCCGAGCTTGTCTTTGGTCAGACCAATCGCCGTTTCCCGCTCTTCGCCCTGTAAACGCCCATGCAGAACAAAAGATTCCTGCTCATGACGGATCACACGGCCGATTTGCAAACTGCGAAACGCCCGCCCATGACCGAGCGTATAGATCGCTTCCAGCACGCTGGTTTTGCCGCTGCCGTTCGCACCGACCAGGAAATTAAAGCCAGGGGAGAGCGCGAGATCCGCATTCTCGATGTTACGGAAGTCTTTAATAAGAAGGCGGGTCAGTGACATAGTTCAGAGCATCAGTCCAGGGGCGTGAGTGTCGCAGCCAGTTCGTCTACCGTCAGCGCACAGAAAGCGGAGCGTACACGAAGTACGTGAGCATTTCGAGCACTGCCGGAAGGCGAAATGGCAAGTAAACCAGCCCCTTTTAATCACTACAAACGCATGGGCATGACAACATAGGCTGCGCTTTGACTCGCCGCATCCTCAATCTGCACACTCGAAACCGAATCGGTCAGCAGAATGCGCACATTTTCGCATTTCAGCGCATTCAGTACGTCCAGCACGTAGCTGACGTTAAAGCCGATTTCCATTTCGCTCCCGCCGTAGGTGACGTCGAGAAACTCTTCCGCTTCTTCCTGCTCCGGGTTATTGGCGGTGATTTTGATCTGATTCTCACTGACATACAGACGCACGCCACGGAATTTCTCGTTAGAGAGGATCGCCGCGCGGGCAAATGCCTGTTTCAGCGAATCGCAACCCGCTTCGAGGGTCTTGTCCGGGTTTTTCGGCAATACGCGACGATAATCCGGGAAACGGCCATCAACCAGCTTCGAGGTAAAAATGAAATCGCCAACGTGCGCACGGATGTTATTGCTGCCAATCTGCACGCGCAGCGGCGTATCACCGCCGTCGAGCATACGCATCAGCTCAATCACCCCTTTACGCGGCACGATCACCGAATGATTCGGCAGCGCCTGACCAATCGGCATCGAGCAGACTGCCAGACGGTGACCATCAGTCGCAACCGTGCGCAGCTCTTCGCCTTCGGTTTCAAACAGCATGCCGTTTAAGTAGTAACGCACATCCTGATGCGCCATCGAAAACTGCGTCGCTTCGATCAGGCGTTTCATGGTGGCCTGCGGAAGCGTGAACTCCACTTCGCTTTGCCAGTCGTCCAGATTCGGGAAATCAGCAGCAGGCAGAGTGGAAAGAGAGAAACGGCTGCGCCCGGAACGGATCAACATACGCTCGCCTTCCAGCTGCACAGCGATTTCAGCGCCTTCCGGCAGACCGCGACAGATGTCGAAGAATTTACGCGCCGGTACGGTGGTCGCTCCCTTTTCATGCGGCTGGACTAATGCAAGACGCGCCACCATCTCCATTTCGAGATCGGTGCCGGTCAGCGACAACGCGCCTTCAGTAACCTGAAGCAGCAGATTACCGAGAATAGGCAACGTCGGACGTCCGCCCAGCGGGCCGCTAACCTGTTGCAGCGGCTTTAATAAGTGTTCACGTTCAACGGTAAATTTCATAGCGTCACGAAGATAATGTTCTGATTAAATTGGAAAAATCTTCTTTGATATCATGGCTTTCTTCACGCAACTGCTCAATCTTACGACAGGCGTGCAGCACGGTAGTATGGTCGCGACCACCAAATGCATCGCCGATTTCCGGCAGACTGTGGTTGGTCAGCTCCTTTGCCAGCGCCATCGCCATCTGACGCGGGCGGGCTACCGAACGGGATCGACGCTTCGACAGCAGATCCGCTACCTTGATCTTGTAATACTCCGCCACCGTCTTCTGAATATTGTCGATGGTGACCAGTTTTTCCTGCAACGCCAGCAAATCGCGCAGCGCCTCACGGACAAAATCGATAGTAATCGCGCGGCCAGTAAAGTTGGCGTTGGCGATAACGCGGTTCAGCGCCCCTTCCAGCTCACGCACGTTAGAGCGCAGGCGCTTAGCAATAAAGAAGGCCACTTCACCCGGCAGACGAATATCGTTTTCGTCGGCCTTTTTCATCAGGATCGCGACGCGAGTTTCCAGCTCCGGCGGCTCGATCGCCACCGTTAACCCCCAGCCGAAGCGGGATTTCAGACGATCCTCAACGCCGTTGATCTCTTTTGGATAACGATCCGACGTCAAAATGATCTGCTGATTGCCTTCAAGTAAGGCGTTAAAGGTGTGGAAAAACTCTTCCTGGGATCGTTCTTTATTGGCAAAGAATTGAATATCGTCGATCAGCAGGGCGTCAACGGAGCGGTAGTAGCGTTTAAACTCTTCGATCGCATTGTTTTGCAGGGCTTTTACCATGTCCTGGACAAAACGCTCGGAGTGCATATACACCACTTTAGCGTTGGGCTTTCGCGCCACAATGCCGTTACCCACCGCATGCAACAAGTGCGTTTTACCGAGACCGGTTCCACCATATAAAAACAATGGGTTATACGCACCGCCGGGGTTGTCCGCTACCTGACGAGCCGCCGCACGAGCAAGCTGGTTAGACTTACCTTCAACGAAGTTATCAAAGGTATGTTTTACGTTAACGTTTGAGCGGTAGGTCGGTTCCGCAGGTGCCGGGACATTATCCCAGCCAGGGCGAGCTGCCGGTGCCGCACGTTGCACAACTACTTGCGCCGCCTGCGCGGGCGCAGCGACAACAGCAGGTTCTTTCAGGGTCTGGCTAACCGGGCGGGTGCCCACTTCAAAACGCAGCTGCGGAACATCCGTGCCGCAGAAGTCATTCAGCAGCCCGTTGATATTATTAAGGTATTTGTCCCTAACCCAGTCGAGGACAAAACGGTTTGGCGCATACAAAGCCAGCGTGTTATCGCTCAGTTCCGCCTGCAATGGGCGTATCCACATACTAAATTCTGTGGCTGGTAACTCATCCTGCAATCGGGCAAGACACTGCTGCCAAAGCGAAAGTGACACGGCGGACTCCACTCGAACGAAAATCGATAAATAGTAAAGACAGAAACATTAATGTTTTTTGACACACGTCGATAAGACCCAACCGGGTGACGTGCGAACCGCTATTTACGGTTTTTTGCCCTGCTCACGATCCTGGATCGCGATCGGGACCGCGGATCATAGCGTAAACCGCGGCAGAGATCTTGTGTTTCTCACAGATTCTTCACTATTTATCCACAGGGCGATTCGGAATCGGGTAAGTGTAAACGATCCAACCAGACGTGCGAGACGATTTACGCCGCATATTGGAAAATTTAATGAGTAACGCCGATTTATTGCTTAAACGATCTAATGAAGATCCTGGAGGATCCTTGCGCTTTGCTGTTGGCTCCGTATAATTCTGCCCCCGGCGCGTATTGCTCTTGTTGGGCGTCGAATGCTGCTTATTTTTTGTGCGGATCTGTGCAAAAATAGGAGCGCAATAAGGAAAGAGAATTGACTCCGGAGTGTACAATTATTACAATCCGGCCTCTTTAATTACCCATGGCTTGCGCGCCAGTCGTTCGATATCCGTTCAGGCATACGCAAAAGTCAGTGAATTTATTCAAGTTTAGGTAGAAACCGCCATGAAACGCACTTTTCAACCGTCTGTACTGAAGCGCAACCGTTCTCACGGCTTCCGTGCTCGTATGGCTACTAAAAATGGTCGCCAGGTTCTGGCTCGTCGTCGCGCTAAAGGCCGCGCACGTCTGACCGTTTCCAAGTAATAAAGCTAACCCCTGAGTGGTTAAGCTCGCTTTTCCCAGGGAGTTACGTTTGTTAACTCCCACTCATTTCACTTTCGTCTTCCAGCAGCCACAACGGGCTGGCACGCCGCAAATCACCATCCTCGGCCGCCTGAATTCGCTGGGGCATCCCCGTATCGGTCTTACCGTCGCCAAAAAAAACGTCAAACGCGCCCATGAACGCAATCGGATTAAACGTCTGACGCGTGAAAGTTTCCGTTTACGCCAGCATGAACTGCCGGCAATGGATTTTGTGGTGGTGGCGAAGAAAGGGGTTGCCGACCTCGATAACCGTGCTCTCTCGGAAGCGTTGGAAAAATTATGGCGCCGCCATTGTCGCCTGGCTCAAGGGTCCTGATAGCCCTCATTCGGGTCTATCAACGCCTGATTAGTCCGCTACTCGGGCCGCACTGCCGTTTCACCCCAACCTGCTCTCACTATGGAATTGAGGCATTGCGCAGGTTTGGAGTGATAAAAGGCAGTTGGTTGACAGTGAAACGCGTATTAAAATGCCACCCTTTACACCCGGGTGGAGACGATCCCGTCCCGCCAGGACCTTCTAAAACCAGAGAACACTAACGATGGATTCGCAACGCAATCTTTTTATCATCGCTTTGTTGTTCGTGTCTTTCATGATCTGGCAAACGTGGGAGAAGGATAAAAATCCTCCTCCGGCGCAGCAGCAGACCACGCAGACTACGACCACCGCAGCGGGTAACGCAGCCGACCAGGGCGTTCCGGCCAGTGGCCAGGGGAAACTGATTACGGTTAAAACCGATGTGCTCGAGCTGACCATCAACACCCGTGGTGGTGATGTTGAGCAGGCACTGCTTCCGGCTTACCCGAAAGAGCTGGGTTCCAGCGAGCCGTTCCAGCTGTTGGAAACCACCCCGCAGTTTATCTATCAGGCGCAGAGTGGCCTGACAGGTCGTGATGGCCCGGATAACCCGGCGAACGGCCCACGTCCGCTGTATAACGTGGAAAAAGATGCGTTTGTGCTGGCTGATGGCCAGAACGAGCTGGCTATCCCGCTGACCTATACCGATGCGGCTGGCAACACCTTCACCAAAGTCTTCACCCTGAAACGCGGTGAATACACGGTGAACGTTGGCTATAACGTGCAGAACGCCAGCGAAAAACCGCTGGAAGTGGCAGCCTTCGGTCAGTTGAAGCAATCCATCAATTTACCGACTCACCGTGATACCGGCAGCAGCAACTTTGCGTTGCATACTTTCCGCGGTGCGGCTTACTCGACGCCAGACGCGAAGTATGAGAAATACAAATTCGACACCATCGCCGATAACGAAAACCTGAACGTCAGCTCCAATGGCGGCTGGGTTGCGATGCTGCAACAGTATTTCGCTACGGCGTGGATCCCGAGCAGCAACAGTGCCAATAACTTCTACACCAGCAATCTGGGTAATGGCGTGGCCGCTATCGGCTACAAATCCCAGCCGGTTATTGTTCAGCCTGGCCAGACTACCGCGCTAAACAGCACCCTGTGGGTTGGCCCGGAGATTCAGGACAAAATGGCTGCTGCGGCACCGCACCTGGATCTGACCGTGGATTACGGCTGGTTATGGTTCATCTCTCAGCCGCTGTTCAAACTGCTGAAATGGATCCATAGCTTCCTCGGCAACTGGGGCTTCGCCATCATCGCCATCACCTTTATCGTACGTGGCATCATGTACCCGCTGACGAAAGCGCAGTACACCTCCATGGCGAAAATGCGCATGCTGCAGCCGAAAATTCAGGCGATGCGTGAGCGTTTAGGCGATGACAAACAGCGTATGAGCCAGGAAATGATGGCGATGTACAAAGCGGAGAAAGTGAACCCACTGGGTGGCTGTTTCCCGCTGCTGATTCAGATGCCAATCTTCCTCGCGCTGTACTATATGCTGATGGGTTCCGTTGAGCTGCGCCACGCGCCGTTCGCCCTGTGGATCCACGACTTGTCCGCGCAAGACCCGTACTACATCCTGCCGATCCTGATGGGCGTAACGATGTTCTTCATTCAGAAGATGTCGCCGACCACCGTGACCGACCCGATGCAGCAGAAGATCATGACCTTTATGCCGGTCATCTTCACGGTGTTCTTCCTGTGGTTCCCGTCAGGTCTGGTGCTGTACTATATCGTCAGCAACCTGGTGACCATTATTCAGCAGCAGCTGATTTACCGTGGTCTGGAGAAACGTGGTTTGCATAGCCGCGAGAAGAAAAGCTCCTGACAGTAAGTCATAGCTCTACGGAAGGCGGTCAACTGACCGCCTTTCTTATTTTGAGATTTCGGAAAATAAACCATGAACCACAACGACACGATTGTCGCCCAGGCAACCCCACCGGGACGCGGTGGCGTGGGCATCCTGCGTATTTCAGGCAGCAAAGCACGCGATGTAGCGCAGGCGGTGCTGGGCAAGCTACCGAAACCGCGTTATGCCGACTATCTGCCGTTTATGGATGTCGACGGCACCGCACTGGACCAGGGCATTGCGCTGTGGTTCCCCGGCCCGAATTCTTTCACCGGTGAAGACGTGCTGGAGCTGCAAGGCCACGGCGGCCCGGTGATCCTCGATCTGCTGTTAAAACGCATCCTGACGCTGCCAGGGCTGCGTATCGCCAATCCTGGCGAGTTCTCTGAGCGCGCATTCCTTAACGACAAGCTCGACCTGGCGCAGGCTGAGGCAATTGCCGACCTGATTGATGCCAGTTCTGAGCAGGCGGCACGTTCGGCGGTTAACTCATTGCAGGGCGCATTTTCCGCCCGCGTGAATCACCTGGTGGAAGCACTTACTCACCTGCGCATCTACGTCGAAGCGGCAATTGACTTTCCGGATGAGGAGATCGATTTCCTCTCCGACGGCAAAATCGAAGCGCAACTGAATAACGTTATTGCCGATCTGGACGCCGTACGCGCCGAAGCGCGCCAGGGCAGCCTGCTGCGCGAAGGGATGAAGGTCGTTATTGCCGGACGCCCAAATGCCGGAAAATCGAGCCTGCTGAATGCGCTGGCCGGACGCGAAGCGGCAATCGTTACCGATATCGCTGGCACTACTCGCGACGTACTGCGCGAACATATTCATATCGATGGTATGCCGCTGCATATTATCGATACCGCCGGGTTGCGCGAAGCCAGCGACGAAGTGGAACGCATTGGCATCGAACGCGCCTGGCAGGAGATCGAACAAGCCGACCGTGTGTTGTTTATGGTGGATGGCACCACTACCGATGCCGTTGACCCTGCGGCGATCTGGCCCGATTTTATTGCCCGTTTGCCAGCAAAACTACCGATTACCGTGGTACGCAATAAAGCGGACGTGACCGGAGAACAGCCTGGCATCAGTGAAGTGAATAATCACTCACTGGTTCGCCTTTCAGCGCGAACCAGTGAAGGTGTGGAGGTGTTACGCCAGCATCTTAAACAGAGCATGGGTTTTGACACCAACATGGAGGGCGGCTTCCTCGCGCGTCGTCGTCATTTACAAGCGCTGGAAACGGCCGCAGAGCATCTGCAACAGGGCAAAGCACAGCTGTTAGGTGCATGGGCAGGTGAATTGCTTGCCGAAGAGCTACGCCTGGCACAGCAGAACTTAAGTGAAATCACCGGCGAGTTTACCTCGGACGATTTGCTGGGGCGCATTTTCTCAAGTTTCTGTATTGGTAAGTAATGACATGGCGGCCGTTTTAACGGCCGTTTGTGTTACTACGGTGGATTTTCCTAAAGTGTTTCGGATCAGCGAAAGAAAGTGTAAATATCCCCGTTAGGACTTTTCAGATACGAATTTCCGCATTAAAACCTATGCAGTATGGGCGATAATATTGATTATCGATTCGATCAACTCAGACCATTATCACGGAGAGAAAAATGGCGACGCACTTTGCTAGAGGGATTCTGTCAGAAGGGCATCTCATCTCTACCCGATTACCACTAACCTGCCACGATACGGCGCGCCAGCTTCCTGAACACCGCCGCTCACGCTTTCTCGCTTCCCGCGCGTTACTCGCCGAAATGCTGTTTATGCTGTACGGCGCGAGTGAACTGCCGGAAATAGAAGTTGAGCCAAGCGGAAGACCGAGGTTTGTCGACAGCAGCCTGCCGCATTTCTCACTGGCATATGCCGGGAACATGGTCGGTGTGGCTATCACCACCGAAGGCGAATGCGGGCTGGATATGGAGTTACAGCGCGCAACACGGAGTTTTCATAGCCCGCACGGCCATAAACACACGTTCACCAATAATGAACAGTTGTGGATCAACAACCAAAACGATGCTAACGAAGCGCAAACCCAGCTTTTGACCATTCGCCAGAGCGTAATGAAATTGCTGCACCAGATGCAGGATGAGCCGGGCCAGCTACAGTTATTGCCAGGCTCCGGGCGTCTTCGCACTGCGCAACTGTCGCAGGTGGAAGTGATGTGTGACGCGGAAGATGTATTGATTTGGTCGGTAGCCGTGAGCCCGGCAATCGAAAGCCTGAAGATCTGGGAATTCGACAGTCAAAAAGGGTGGCGTTATCTTTCTGATGTGCAAACGCGCGCTAACGATCCCGCATCCCGCTTAATGCGATTCACCAGCCTGCCTGCGGAAAAAGCGCTAATCCTTAATTGATCCCTACACAGGAGTCATTATGTCTGCTGAACTTAAGGTTGTGACACTTCTCGGAAGCCTGCGCAAAGGCTCATTCAATGCCATGGTTGCACGCACGTTACCGAAACTCGCTCCGGCAGGAATGGAAGTAACGCCGCTACCTTCTATTGCTGATATTCCGCTGTATGACGCTGATATTCAGCAAGAAGAAGGTTTCCCGCAAAGTGTGGAAGCGATCGCGGCACAAATCCGCGCTGCGGACGGCGTGGTCATTGTGACGCCTGAGTATAACTACTCCGTTCCTGGCGGCCTGAAGAACGCCATCGACTGGTTATCGCGTCTGCCTGAGCAACCGCTGGCTGGAAAACCGGTGTTGATCCAGACCAGTTCAATGGGCGCGATTGGTGGTGCTCGCTGCCAGTATCACTTACGCCAGATCCTGGTATTCCTGGATGCGATGGTAATGAACAAGCCGGAGTTTATGGGCGGCGTGATCCAGAACAAGGTGGATCAGCAAACAGGAGAAGTGGTTGATCAAAGTACGCTCGACCATTTGACCGGGCAGCTAACGGCGTTTGGTGATTATATTCAGCGCGTTAAGCGGTAGTGGTAAATCCCTCTCCCTTGCGGGAGAGGGAGAAAGATTAATGCGCGTCAATAAAGATGATTTTCAGCAGGAACAACACCGCAACCACCAGAACACACGGGCTCAGATCGCGCAGACGACCAGTGCCGATCTTCATCACACAGTAAGAGATAAAGCCGAGCGCAATACCTTCAGTAATTGAGAAGCTAAACGGCATCATCACGGCAGTGATGAATGCAGGCACGGCTTCTGTCATATCTTCCCATTTCACGCGCGCCAGGCTGGATGTCATCAGCACACCAACGTAAATCAGCGCACCCGCAGCGGCATAAGCCGGAACCATGCCCGCCAGCGGCGACAGGAAGATAACCAGCAAGAACAGCAGACCAACCACCACTGCGGTCAGGCCGGTACGCCCACCGACAGAGACACCCGAAGACGATTCGATATAAGCCGTCACGGAAGAGGTGCCGATAAACGAACCTGTCACTGAAGTGATGCTGTCAACGAACAGCGCCTGCTTCATGCGCGGGAATTTGCCGCTCTCATCCACCAGCCCGGCTTTATCCGTCACGCCAATCAGCGTACCGGAAGAGTCGAAGAGGTTAACCAGCATAAACGAGAAAATCACACCCGCCAGACCGATATTAAACGAACCAGCCAGATCAACGTTGCCGACAACGGACGCCACGCTCGGCGGCGCGGAAACGATGCCGTGGTACTGCACATCACCCATCAGCCAGCCCAGCAGCGTTGTCACAACGATAGAGATCAGCACCGCGGCGTGAATGTTGCGCGACGCCAGAATCGCGATGATAAAGAAACCGAGCACACCCAGCAGAACACTGTGAGACGTCAGGTTGCCAATGCTCACCAGCGTCTCTTTGTTGGCGACGATAACACCGGCGTTTTTCAGCCCCATCATGCCAATAAACAAACCGATACCGCTGGTAATACCAACACGCAGGCTCACCGGGATATTGGCAATCATCCAGTAACGAACGCGGAAAATAGTCAGCAGCAGCAAACCGACCGCGCCCCAGAAAATTGCCCCCATGCCAATCTGCCAGGAGAGGCCCATCGCGCCAACGACCACGAACGCAAAGAAAGCATTCAGGCCCATGGCCGGCGCCAGTGCGACCGGCAAATTCGCCACCAGCCCCATCAGAATGCTGCCAAAAGCAGCAATCAGGCAGGTTGTCACAAATACTGCGCTGGTATCCATTCCGGCGACGCCCAGAATCTGGGGGTTAACAAAAACGATATACACCATCGTCAAAAACGTCGTGAAACCGGCGATCACCTCAGTGCGTGCCGAAGTGCCGTGCTCGCGCAGTTTAAACACGCGGTCAAGCAACCCCTGGCCTGAAGCCTGGGTAGTGTGTTGTTGGCTCATTATCAATTTCCGGAATAGGAGGGAAAATTCGTCGCTATCCTATACCAAAATGAGACAATGTTGACGGTTATCACACACTTTTTTTCATTGAATTTGCTTATACGGCAACGATTGCGTCCCGTAATCTGCGTTAAGTAAACGTTAAACTTGCAATAAAACAGGAAACGGCATGTCCCACATTGAAGCGGTATTTTTCGACTGTGACGGCACCCTGGTCGACAGCGAAGTAATTTGTTCCCGCGCGTACGTGCATATGTTTGAAGCGTTTGGTATTTCGCTCGATCTGAACGAGGTTTTTAAACGATTTAAGGGCATGAAACTGTATGAAATCATCGATGTTATCGGCGAGGAGTACGGTAAACCGCTGGATAAAAGCGCGCTGGAGCCGGTGTATCGCGCGGAAGTAGCGCGTCTGTTTGACAGCGAGCTGGAAGTGATTGCCGGAGCGAATGCATTGCTGGACGCGGTGGCGATTCCGATGTGCGTCGTGTCTAATGGCCCCGTCAGCAAAATGCAACACTCTTTGGGCAAACTTGGAATGCTACATCACTTTCCTGAAAAACTGTTTAGCGGCTATGACATCCAACGCTGGAAGCCCGATCCGGCGATAATGTACCATGCAGCTAAAGCGCTTAATGTCGATCCGGCAAACTGTATTCTGGTGGATGATTCCACCGCCGGGGCGCAATCTGGTATCGCGGCAGGGATGGAAGTATTTTACTTCTGCGCCGATCCGCATAACAAACCCATCGACCACCCAAAAGTGACTATGTTCACTGACCTGGCGCAATTGCCAGAGCTGTGGCGCGCTCGCGGGTGGCATGTTACGCGTTAATCTAAACCACTAAACAGGATGTTTTTATGGCCCAGACACATCGCCCTCTACCGGTATTTAAATATCACCCGCAGCCTCTGGAAACCGGGGTGTTCTCTGAAGACAAAACGGTCACCTGCGCCTGCTGTCAGCAGCCGACCAATGTCTACTACACCAATCCGTTCTATACCCAGCAAGATGTCGATTATCTCTGCCCATGGTGTATTGCAGACGGTGCGGCCGCAGAGAAATTTGGCGGCAGCTTTCAGGATGAATCCTCTCTGGAGGGTATAGAAAGCGAGTTCGACGACGAAGGCGAATTTACCGGCTTTAAAAATCCCTGGCCGGAAGCCAGCGTGATTGAATTAACCGAAAGAACGCCGGGATATTGTGGCTGGCAGCAGGAGTTCTGGCTGGCGCACTGTAATGATTTTTGCGCCTTCGAGGGTTACGTTGGCTGGAAAGAGATTGCCGACAAGCTGGACCAATTTGCCGATCTGCGGGCCGACTGCGATGCTTTCGGCATTGATTACGAGAAGCTCCCCGAATACCTGCTCGACGGCGGTGATTGCCAGGGTTATCTCTTCCGTTGCCTGCATTGCGGGAAACTTCGCTTGTGGGCCGATTTATCCTGATGGAAAACGACAGGAGCACAACAGATGCCTGAATTACTTGCACGTTACCAGGGTTGCCTGCTCGGACTGGCCGCAGGTGATGCAGTTGGTACCACGGTGGAGTTCAGCGCGAAGGACTCCTTTCCACCCGTGAAAGGGATGGAAGGCGGCGGCCCGTTTCATTTACAGGCCGGGCAGTGGACTGACGATACCTCAATGGCGCTGTGCCTTGCGGAAAGCCTGGTTACCTGTAACGGGTTTGACGCAAAGGATCAGATGAACCGTTATCTGAACTGGTGGAAGTGGGGCTATTTAAGCTCTACAGGTCACTGTTTTGATATCGGCATGACCGTTGCCAGCGCGCTGCAGAAGTTCGCCAATGATGGCGAGCCGTTTGCCGGTTCCAGCAACCCGCGAACGGCCGGCAACGGCTCACTGATGCGTCTGGCGCCTGTGGTGCTGTGGTTCTTTCCGGATCAAGCGCAAGTGCTGGAATATGCACAAGCCTCTTCACGCACGACGCACGCCGCGCCGGAAGCACTCGCCAGCTGCCGTCTGTTCGCACAACAGCTTATGAATGCCTTGCAGGGCAAAAGTAAGCAGGAAACGCTGACCGATATCGCGCAGTTGCCGGAGCAGGAAAACCTGCGCCACATCGCTGAGGGTTGCTATCTGCAAAAAAACCGGGCGGAGATTTTTGGTACCGGTTACTGCGTGCAGAGCCTGGAAGCGGCGCTGTGGTGTTTCGCCAAAGGTAACGACTTTGAAGAAACCATCCTGCTGGCCACCAACCTCGGCGATGATGCGGATACTACCGCCGCCATTGCCGGACAACTGGCTGGCGCGTTCTACGGGGTAGATGGCATTCCGCAAACGTGGCGTGACAAACTCTGGCAGTATGAGGATATCGATAGGCTGGCAAGAAAGCTGCTGGCAAAATCGGCCTGAAAAAAACCCCCTCGTCGCTGAGGGGGTTTTCGCATCACTCTTTGGGATCTTTTCCCGCAAGCAGCTTATCCAGTTCATCGCCGCCAACGTGACGGAAATCCTGCCCCTTCACGAAGTAGAAGATGTATTCACAGATATTCTGGCAACGGTCGCCGATACGCTCGATGGAACGGGCGCAGAACAGCGCGGTCAGCACGCTCGGAATGGTGCGGGAATCTTCCATCATGTAGGTCATTAACTGACGCACAATGCCTTCATATTCCTGATCCACTTTTTTATCTTCGCGGTAGATACGCACCGCTTCGTCCAGATCCATACGGGCGAAAGCGTCCAGCACGTCATGCAGCATCTGCACAGTGTGGCGGCCCAGCGATTCAAGGCTTACCAGCAGCGGCTGATGTTGCTGGGAGAACTTTTCCAGCGCGGTACGGCAGATTTTATCCGCCACGTCGCCAATACGTTCCAGCTCAGCGATGGTTTTGATGATCGCCATCACCAGGCGTAAATCGCTCGCCGTCGGCTGACGCTTAGCAATAATGCGCACACAGGCTTCATCGATGGCAACTTCCATCCTATTGACCTGCTTGTCACCCTCAACAACGCGCTTAGCCAGCTCGCTGTCCTGGTTGTGCATGGCGGTGATCGCATCAGAAAGCTGCTGCTCCACCATTCCACCCATGGTCATTACCTGAGTGCGAATGCTTTCCAGCTCAGCGTTGAACTGCCCGGAAATGTGTTTGTTAAGGTTGAGATTGTCCATGGTGCACTCCAAATGCCCGACAGATTTCACGTTGTAACAGGGTTGCTGAGACCTTTATGGCTCGGCAAATCAACCATAGCGCCCGGTAATGTAGTCTTCCGTTTGCTTCTTCTTCGGCTTCGTGAACAGATCATCTGTATTGCTGAACTCAATCAACTCACCGAGGTACATAAATGCCGTGTGATCGGAACAGCGCGCCGCCTGCTGCATGTTGTGCGTTACGATAACAACGGTGTAATCCTGTTTCAGTTCCGTAATCAGCTCTTCGATACGACCGGTTGAGATCGGGTCGAGCGCTGAACAGGGTTCATCAAGCAACAGCACTTCCGGGCGGATCGCGATACCACGGGCAATGCACAAACGCTGTTGCTGACCACCGGAGAGAGAGTACCCGCTCTGGTGCAGTTTATCCTTGGTTTCGTTCCATAATGCGGCCTTAGTCAAAGCCCACTGCACACGCTCGTCCATATCCGGGCGTGAAAGCTTCTCAAACAGGCGCACACCGAAAGCGATATTGTCGTAAATCGACATCGGGAACGGCGTTGGCTTTTGAAACACCATCCCTACTTTCGCGCGCAGCAGCGCAATATCCTGCGTGTTAGTCAGAATATTGTCGCCATCCAGCAGGATCTCGCCTTCCGCGCGCTGCTCAGGATAGAGCTCAAACATTTTATTAAACGTACGCAGCAGCGTGGACTTACCGCAGCCCGACGGCCCGATAAACGCCGTCACCTGATTTTTGGCAATATCCAGGCTGATGTTTTTCAGTGCATGGAATTTGCCGTAATAGAAGTTCAAATCGCGAACCTGAATCTTGCCCGGCGTCGTTTCAACCATACTCATTTATCTCTTTCCTCAACTCGACGCCGCTTTCGCCGCGTCGCAAAAATTAACCGTGTTTACTCTTCGCGAAAATGACGCGCGCCAGAATATTTAACAACAGTACGCAGAGAGTGATGATCAGCACCCCGGCCCAGGCCAGCTGCTGCCACTCGGCAAACGGGCTCATAGCGAATTTGAAAATCGTCACCGGCAAGTTAGCGATAGGCTGCATCATATCGGTGCTCCAGAACTGGTTGGAGAGCGCGGTAAACAGCAGCGGCGCCGTTTCACCCGCAATACGCGCGACAGCCAGCAGCACGCCGGTCATAATCCCGGAAACCGAGGCTTTCAGGGTAATGGCGGAAATCATCTTCCATTTCGGCGTTCCCAACGCGTAAGCCGCTTCGCGCAGGCTGTCCGGCACCAGTTTCAGCATGTTTTCCGTAGTACGGATGACAATCGGCACCTGTAACAGCGCCAGCGCAATCACACCGGCCCAACCGGAGAAGTGCTGCATCTGCGCGACAACGATGGTGTAAACGAACAGGCCAACCACGATAGAAGGCGCTGAAAGCAGGATGTCGTTGATAAACCGAATAATTTCAGCCAACAGTGATTTACGGCCATACTCCGCCAGATAAATCCCGGCCATAATGCCCAGTGGTGTACCGACAACCGTCGCCCAGAGAATTAACAGGCCGCTGCCCGCCAGGGCGTTAGCCAGGCCACCGCCCGCCGTATTTGGCGGCGGCGTCATTTCGGTAAACATCGCCAGCGACATACCATCAAAACCGCGGGTAACCGTCGACAGCAGGATCCAAATCAACCAGAACAGACCAAAGGCCATCGTCGCCATCGACAATGTCAGGGCAATGCGGTTTTTCAGACGGCGGCGCGCCTGCATTTTGCGGCGCGATTCAGCCAGTTGCGCGGTACTTTGCATTTCAAGCGTAGCCATTAGCGTGCCCCCTCGTTTTTCGCCAGGCGCATGATCATAAATTTAGAAATGGCCAATACGATAAAGGTGATCACGAACAGGATAAGCCCTAATTCCATCAATGCCGCGACATGCAAGCCCGATTCGGCTTCGGCAAACTCATTCGCCAGTGCAGAGGTAATACTGTTGCCAGGCATAAACAGTGAAGCACTGTCGAGCTGGTAGGTGTTACCGATGATAAAGGTCACCGCCATGGTTTCACCCAGTGCGCGCCCCAGCCCCAGCATTACGCCACCAATCACCCCGTTTTTGGTAAATGGCAACACGATACGCCAGATAACCTCCCAGGTGGTGCAGCCAATGCCGTAGGCCGACTCTTTCATCATCACCGGTGTTTGTTCGAATACATCGCGCATTACCGCCGCAATGTACGGAATGATCATAATGGCGAGGATCACCCCGGCGGCCAGAATGCCGATACCAAATGCGGGGCCGGAAAACAGCGCGCCGACAAATGGAATGTTAGAAAGGACATTGCCCACCGGCTCCTGAAAGTAAGTCGCGAACAGCGGAGCAAAAATAAACAGCCCCCACATGCCGTACACAATACTCGGGATCGCCGCCAGCAGTTCAATGGCGATGCCCAGCGGGCGTTTCAGCCAGTTTGGCGACAGCTCCGTCAGAAACAGCGCGATACCAAAACTCACCGGAACCGCGATAAGTAGCGCGATGACCGAGGTAACAATGGTGCCGTAAATCGGTACCAGCGCCCCGTAGACGTCATTCGGCGCATCCCACTCTTTGGTCCACAGGAAAGAAAAACCAAACTTCTGAATGCTTGGCCATGAGGAGAAAATCAGGGACACGATAATGCCGCTGAGCAGCAATAACACAATCAGCGCAGCCAGTCTTACCAGTGCGCTGAATAACATGTCGCCTTTTTTACCCGGGGGATTAAATGCCGGCTTGGTTGCAGCCATAAATTACTCTTCAGTTTAACGTCTTACGAATTTGCCCGCAGGCACTTGCGCTTGCCGGCCTACAGAAGATCTGTAAGGCGGATGGTGTAAGCGCCATCCGCCATGTTCTTCAAAAACCAGTACTTAGTACAGTGCTTTACCGCTGCTGTCTTTCACATTTGCTTTCCAGGCAGCGCGAACTTGTTCAACAACGCTATCCGGCAGGGTTGCGTAGTCGAGATCGTTAGCTTGTTTGCCGCCTTTTTTGTAGGCCCAGTCAAAGAATTTCAGCACTTCAGCGCCTTGCTCAGGTTTAGCCTGTTCTTTATGCACCAGAATGAACGTGGTGGAAGTGATTGGCCACACGTCCGCACCTTTCTGGTTAGTCAGGTCCTGTGCGAAAGACTTGCTCCAGTCGATATCTTTAGCCGCGTTGGAGAAACTGGTTTCCGTCGGGCTAACCGCTTTACCATCGGCAGAGAGCAGCTTGGTGTAGGTCAGGTTGTTCTGCTTAGCGTAAGCATATTCAACGTAACCGATAGAGCCCGGCAGACGCTGAACGAACGCGGCGATACCGTCGTTACCTTTACCGCCCAGACCGGTCGGCCAGTTAACGGTAGAGCCAGAACCGACTTTAGATTTCCACTCTTCGTTCACTTTCGCCAGGTAGCTGGTGAAAACGAAGGAGGTACCGGAACCATCAGCGCGGCGAACCACAGCGATGTTCTGTGAAGGCAGTTTCAGGCCTGGATTGAGTTTGGCAATAGCCGCGTCATCCCATTTTTTGATATTACCCAGGTAGATATCACCCAGGGTCTTACCGTCCAGCACCAGTTCACCGGATTTAACACCCGGAACGTTGATTGCCAGCACGATACCGCCGATCACAGTCGGGAACTGGAACAGGCCTTCCTGAGCCAGTTTGTCGTCAGCCAGCGGGGCATCGGACGCACCGAAATCAACAGTTTTAGCAGTAATTTGTTTAACGCCACCAGACGAACCGATACCCTGGTAGTTAATCTTGTTACCTGTTTCTTTCTGGTAGGTATCAGCCCACTTGGCATACACCGGCGCCGGGAAAGTTGCGCCCGCGCCTGTCAGGCTGGCAGCTGCGTTTACAGCAAATGCACTCAGAGAAAAGGTCGCGGCGACAACAGTTGCGACAGTGGTACGCATAACGTTCATAATGTCTCCTGCAAGAATCGTAAATCGTTGTTTAGTGGCTACGATGAGCAAAATAGGACACTTTGATGACAGTTATATGCAAAGATTGTTACTGTTTGATGACAGCAACGGATTACGGCCAGATTTAACGAATTCAGGATGATTTATCAGCGAGATAAAAAAGTTGATGACGATAAAATGTCAGCAAGATTTTAGTTTTATGACATTAAAAACGTAGCTGAATCTGACAAGAAGTCCTAACAAAACGCGAGAAAAAGCCACCGCTTATCACTTTATTTACGCCTGGATTGCGTCAACGCCTGACGCCGGAATTGGGCTATTTTTAGCGATACACGCCACTGCATTAATTTCGTGAGTTCCGGCCCATTCATCACTTTCCGCGTCAGCCATAACAGAACCATACTACTCCCCCAAAAAACCAGAGACAGTGCGGAAAAAGGAGCAATGAGAAGCCATCCTGCCACTGGCACGTTGCAAACACATAACAGCAACCAGACAGCCAGGAATAATTTTAAGGAGAGCGTGCGCCCTTTTTCTACGCCGATGAGCGCCACGACCAGGACTAAAAATACCGCTACACCTGCGATGAAACCCAGGCCACCAATGGCGGTTTTCACCGTCAGCGCAAGGCAAACATAGCTTAGTAACAAGGCATAAAACACTACCGTTACGCTGCCATAAAATGTCATCCCGCCTCTGCCTGCAGGATAGGCCTTTGGCATCTCTTTAAATGCCTCCGCCGCCAGCTTCAACTGTGCCAGCTTGCGACCCGCTATTCCCGCATCAACACCCCGGCAATAATTGATGAGTGCAAGCAATCTTGCACCTGCCATTTTTTCCAACAAACTCATGGCTATCCTTAAAAAAAGAGGCTGCCATCAGGCAACCTCTCTCTACACTATGACAAGCTTAAGACCTTATTCCACAGTAACCGATTTCGCCAGGTTACGCGGCTGATCCACGTCGGTGCCTTTGATCAGCGCAACATGGTAAGCCAGCAGTTGCAGCGGCACGGTATAGAAGATTGGCGCGATCACCTCTTCTACATGCGGCATATTGATAATGTGCATATTGTCGTTGCTGGTGAAACCGGCATCCTGATCGGCAAAGACATACAGCACGCCGCCACGGGCGCGAACTTCTTCGATGTTGGATTTCAGCTTTTCCAGCAGCTCGTTGTTTGGCGCAACGACAATCACTGGCATATCGGCATCAATCAGCGCCAATGGGCCATGTTTCAGTTCACCTGCGGCATAGGCTTCGGCATGAATATAGGAGATCTCTTTCAGCTTCAGCGCACCTTCCAGTGCGATCGGATACTGGTCGCCACGGCCAAGGAACAGCGCATGATGCTTGTCGGAGAAATCTTCTGCCAGTGCTTCAATGCGTTTATCCTGCGACAGCATCTGTTCAATGCGGCTCGGCAGCGCCTGCAAACCATGAACGATATCGTGCTCAATGGCCGCATCCAGCCCTTTCAGGCGGCTCAGTTTCGCCACCAGCATCAGCAACACGGTGAGCTGAGTGGTAAACGCTTTGGTTGATGCAACGCCGATTTCCGTACCGGCTTTGGTCATCATCGCCAGGTCGGATTCGCGCACCAGCGAAGAACCCGGAACGTTACAAATAGCCAGCGAACCCAGATAACCCAGCTCTTTTGACAAACGCAGTGCCGCCAGCGTATCCGCCGTTTCGCCAGACTGCGACAGGGTGATCATCAGGCTATTTCGACGCACCGCAGATTTGCGATAGCGGAACTCAGAAGCGATTTCGACATCGCACGGAACACCCGCCAGCGCTTCAAACCAGTAGCGGGAAACCATACCGGAGTTATAAGACGTACCGCAGGCAACGATCTGAATATGTTCAACTTTCGACAGCAGTTCGTTGGCATTCGGCCCCAGTTCGCTCAGATCAACTTCACCATGGCTGATACGGCCAGTCAGGGTGTTTTTGATGGCGTTCGGCTGCTCGTAGATCTCTTTTTGCATGTAGTGGCGGTAAATACCTTTATCGCCAGCGTCGTATTGCAGATTAGATTCGATATCAGGGCGTTTAACCTGCGCGCCAGATTTATCGAAAACAGTCACGCTACGGCGAGTCACTTCAGCAATATCGCCCTCTTCAAGGAAGATAAAGCGGCGGGTAACCGGCAGCAAGGCCAGCTGATCGGATGCAATAAAGTTTTCACCCATGCCCAGGCCAATAACCAGCGGGCTGCCAGAGCGCGCTGCCAGCAACGTACCCGGATCGCGCGTATCCATGATGACAGTGCCATATGCCCCACGTAACTGAGGAATAGTACGCAGTACAGCTTCACGCAGCGTGCCGCCCTGCTCCAGTTCCCAGTGCACCAGGTGCGCGATAACTTCGGTATCCGTTTCAGAAACAAACACATAACCGCGTGCTTTTAACTCTTCACGCAGCGGCTCGTGGTTTTCGATAATACCGTTATGCACCACCACAATATGGTCAGAAACATGCGGATGCGCGTTGCCTTCTGACGGTTCACCATGCGTTGCCCAACGCGTATGAGCAATACCGGTGCCACCATGCAGCGGGTGTTCTTCCGCCGCCTGAGAGAGCATCTGCACTTTACCAAGACGGCGCAGACGGGTCATATGACCTTGTGCATCAACCACCGCCAGACCAGCAGAGTCATAACCACGGTATTCCAGACGACGAAGGCCTTCGAGAAGGATTTCAGCTACATCACGCTGCGCGACTGCGCCAACAATTCCACACATATTTTTTGATTCCGATTTTGGCATTATGCCTTTTGTTGTCGGTCAACCTGTTTACACGTCATTCTTCGACGCTGCCTTTGTACAACGCGAATTACTGAGTGTAAGTGTCCGATTATCGGACTCCCCGAGCCTTGTAGAGAGTGGGGTTATTTTTATAGGTACTGCATGCGGGCGGGGGAATTATCTTTCCCCTCATCCCTGAAATCGTTACTTCTTCTTCACCGGACGCTGCCAGCCCTGTTTTTGGACCTGCGGCACGCGGCTTAAAACCAATTCATTTTCGTTAACGTTGCGCGTCACCGTGGTACCGGCGGCAATCGTCGCACCTTTACCGACTGTGACAGGTGCCACCAGTTGCGTGTCAGAACCAACGAAGACATCATCACCAATAATAGTTTTATGCTTGTTCGCGCCATCATAGTTACAGGTAATAACGCCTGCACCGACATTCACGTTGTCGCCAATTTCTGCATCGCCCAGATAAGTCAGATGGCCCGCTTTCGAACCTTTCCCCAGACGCGCTTTTTTCATTTCCACAAAGTTGCCGACATGCGCGCCAGCCAACAGTTCAGCGCCCGGGCGCAAACGCGCAAAAGGCCCGATGGTACATTCCGCTTCCAGACGAGCATCTTCCACAACGCTATATGGGCTGATTTCACAATCGTCGCCAATTTCGCTGTTTTTCAGAACGCAACCGGCGCCAATTTTCACGCGATCGCCAAGCTTAACGTGACCTTCAATGATGACGTTAGCATCGATCTCGACATCCCGCCCGTGCTCCAGCGTACCGCGCAGATCGAAACGCGCAGGATCGCGCAGCATAACGCCTGCCAGCAGCAATTTTTCGGCTTGCTCAGACTGATAAGCGCGTTCCAGGCGTGACAACTGAAGACGATTGTTAACGCCTTCCACTTCGCTCAGACGCTGCGGGTGCACAGCGACGATTTCACGCCCTTCCTGATAAGCCAGTGCAATGATATCGGTGATGTAGTATTCACCCTGGGCATTATTGTTGGTGAGTTTACCAAGCCAGCGTTTCATATCGCCGCCATTGGCGATCAAAATACCGGTATTGATTTCGTTAATCTTACGCTGCTCTTCACTGGCATCTTTCTGCTCAACAATACCAGTCACCATGCCGTTTTCGCGCGTGATGCGGCCATATCCAGTAGGGTCATCCAGAACTACAGTTAACAAACCGATCCCACCTTGCGGTTTTGCAGCACGCAGACGTTCCAGTGTTTCCATCGAAATCAGCGGCACATCACCGTAGAGCATGAGAATATCTTCGTCATCCGCAAAGAACGGTGCAGCCTGCTGCATCGCATGGCCAGTACCCAGCTGTTCAGCTTGCAGAACCCAATTGAGTTTATCGTCAGAAAGGCGTTGTTTGAGCAGATCGCCACCGTGGCCATACACCAGATGGACGTGGTTCGCGCCAAGAACAGTTGCGGTATCAATGACATGCTGAACCATCGCTTTCCCTGCAAGCGGATGCAGCACTTTGGGAAGATCGGAATACATGCGTGTACCTTTGCCCGCAGCAAGGATCACCACACTCATTTTTGTGTTCAACATTTGCGTCCTGACTCTATTTTGGGAAAGAAGTAAACCTCTTTCGTGTTGAAAATTCTACATATTTTGTAGCATGAAATGGATTGCCGACGAAACGCTCAAGTTCCGCTATTTCAGGCCATTTGAAGACTATTTGGTGCGCAGAGTAAATCAGTTTGCCGCTGAAAAATAGCGCCATTTCCCGCTGGTGCTAATTCATACAATGAGTTAGCCATTATTCTCACCCTGAATAAAGATCGCACAAAAACAAAACAGCGTTTTAATTATCAAAGAGTGTGACGTACAAAAAAGAAACACCGTTTCATCTTGATGATAATGGCAGGCAATTATCAATCAGGAGAATAAAATGAATTATAAAATACCTCTGGCCCTCACGATTTGCAGTTCACTTATTTCCATTCCTGCGTTGGCTGCAACAGCCCCTGTCTGGAAAGCAATTGCTTTTGGGCAATCTACCGACATGAATTTCTCATCGAATGTGTTACCGGAAAAAATAGGCGTCAATGATGTCACCATCGCCGGTAAAAAGCTCTCTGTTGCGGATGAAGCAACGTTAACAAATCCGATCACTATTGAAAGCCGTGGCGGCAAAATTGCCAATTCTCACGACGGACTGACGTTTTTTTATACCCGACTTCCTGGTAACGAAAATTTTGTCTTACAGGCAACCATTACCGTTGAACAGTTCGGTCCTGAAAACGGAGCAAAACCCGCCGCGCAGGAAGGTGCAGGTTTGCTGGTACGAGACGTGATTGGTGCTCCGCGCCAGCAGCCGCTGAAAGAGGGTTATGAAGAGTTTCCGGCGGCATCAAATATGGTGATGAACGCCATTATGACGCAGGATAAAAAAGATAATTTCCGCGTGAAGATGCAAGCGATTACCCGCGAGGGGATTAGCCAGCCGTGGGGGAATGCCGGTGCCACTATATCGAAACAGAGTTATCAGGAAGAGATTGATCTTCGCCAGACGCCAACCTTTCGCCTGAAACTAGAACGTACCAACGACGGTTTTATCAGCGCATGGGCGCCGCAGGGGAGTGATAAATGGGTCAGCCGCAGCGTACCGCGCGCCGATTTGATTTCGGTGCAAAATAAAGACCACTATTACGTGGGTTTTTTTGCCTCGCGTAACGCCAAAATTGTGGTTAGCGATGCCACATTAACCACCAGCAAAGCCCAGACTATTGATTCTAAACCCTGGCAGGCTAAGCCGTTGCCGGTTGTCGTACAAATAGCCTCTCCCGCCCAGAGCATTGGCGAAGCCTACACGGTGCAGGCACGCGCTAATTATGATGGCTTGTTTAGCGTGCGGCAGAACGAAGTGGTGATCGGTAATGAAAAACCGGTGAAAGCAGGTGAAATGTATACCCTGCCAACTCACCTGGCGGCAGAGAACACCTTTGCACTGACCTTTACACCAACAAGCGGTAAAGAGATAACGCCCATTTCGCAGACGTTCGCTGTCGAAAGGGTTGCCGGAACCATGGCTTCTACTCTATATGCCGCCGCCGATGGTAAAGCGGATGGTGAAGGTACCGCTGCATCACCTCTGGATTTGCCGACCGCTATATCTCTGTTGCCACCAGGCGGGACGATTAACCTGAAAGCCGGAGATTATGCCCGGGCAGAGATCCCGCTCACCGCCAGCGGCTTGCGTGATAAACCAAAAACGCTGCAAGCCGATGGCAAAACGGTGGTCCACGGTTTACTGGTTGATGCCAGCTACTGGCATATCAAAGGTATTGGCGTTACCGACAAGAGCCTGCGCGTGCAGGGTAGCCATAACGTGATCGAAAAAGTGGTCGCCTGGCGTAATGACGATACCGGCATTCAGATCTCCTCACCGGAAAACATTGGTCGCGCACTGTGGGCGAGCCATAACCGCGTGATCGATGCTGAGTCCTGGGGGAATGAAGATCCCGGCAAAATCAACGCTGACGGCTTCGCGGTGAAGATGCGCGTCGGTGACGGTAACCGCCTGGAGAGATGCTACTCCCATGACAATATTGATGACGGCTTTGATTTGTTTAATAAGATTGAGGACGGCGGCAACGGTGTTGTGGTGATAGAGAATTCTATTGCCAGCAACAATACCAGCAACGGTTTCAAACTGGGGGGAGAAGGGCAGCCAGTGGCGCATCAGGTGCGGAACAGTAAAGCGATTGCTAACCATCTGGACGGTTTCACCGACAATTTTAATCCTGGTGCGCTGGTGGTAGAGAACAATATCGCTGCGGATAATCAACGCTTTAACTTTATTTTTCGTCCGAGCCCCTATGGTGATGCTTCCACTCAGGGGAAATTCACCCACAACAAATCCGTGCGCAGTGCGCCGGGCCGCTATGACGATGCGGTGGTCGGAAATATTGATGAGACGAATTATTTTATTGAGAAAGGGCAGAGCGTGAACAACAAGGGGAAAGTGCTGGATAGTGGGGCGGTGCTGGCGGAACTGAAGATGTAGCCAGATGGCGCTCGCTTATCACACAACGGTAAGCGTGGCGCCACTCGGCATATCAGCAATTAATGATTGAACGTACCGAAAGAGATGTTCATGTTGCTGAAGAGAGCGATGATTTTGTTGATCAGTTTCATAATGGTTTCCTGCTTTGACTGAAGGTTATTTTCTGTGATGAACTTCACAAAAAAGAGTCTACGCCTCATTTTTTAACCGATCAACATTTTTGTGATATGCATCACAAAATAATAAAACACATTTTCAGTTTCATATTTACTGGAACGCAGCCATAAAAAAGCCAGCCTGGAAACCAGACTGGCTTTTTAACGTTCAAGCCGGTGTTACATCGCTTTTTTGGTCAACTCGATAACACGCAGTTTCGCGATGGCTTTCGCCAGCTCCGCAGACGCCTGAGCGTAATCCACGTCACCGTGAGAGCTATTAATGTGCTCTTCTGCTTTACGCTTCGATTCCAGGGCTCGCGCTTCGTCGAGATCCTGGCCACGAATAGCGGTATCAGCCAGAACGGTCACGCTGCTCGGTTGCACTTCAAGAATGCCGCCGGACAGATAGATAAACTCTTCATGACCGAACTGTTTTACGATGCGGATCATACCAGGCTTAATGGCGGTGAGCAGCGGTGCGTGACCCGGGAAAATACCCAGTTCACCTTCACTGCCCGTTACCTGGATTTTTTCGACCAGACCAGAGAACATTTGTTGCTCTGCGCTGACGACGTCCAGGTGGTAAGTCATTGCCATATCACCCTCCGATTAAGGCGTTAAAGTTTTTTGGCTTTTTCCACTGCTTCTTCGATGGAACCAACCATGTAGAACGCCTGCTCCGGCAGGTGATCGTATTCGCCTTCCATAATGCCTTTAAAGCCACGGATGGTGTCTTTCAGGGAGACGTATTTGCCCGGAGAACCGGTAAATACTTCCGCTACGAAGAACGGCTGGGACAGGAAGCGCTGGATCTTACGTGCGCGAGCTACCACCAGTTTGTCTTCTTCAGACAGCTCATCCATACCGAGGATGGCGATGATGTCTTTCAGTTCCTGATAACGTTGCAGCAGAGACTGTACGCCACGCGCGGTGTCGTAGTGTTCCTGACCAACAACCAGCGGATCCAGCTGACGGCTGGTGGAATCCAGCGGGTCAACGGCCGGGTAGATACCCAGAGACGCGATCTGACGGCTCAGTACCACGGTTGCGTCAAGGTGCGCAAAGGTGGTGGCTGGTGACGGGTCAGTCAAGTCATCCGCAGGTACGTATACCGCCTGAACGGAGGTGATAGAACCGGTTTTGGTAGAAGTGATACGTTCCTGCAGAACACCCATCTCTTCCGCCAGCGTTGGCTGGTAACCTACCGCTGAAGGCATACGGCCCAGCAGTGCGGATACTTCAGTACCGGCAAGGGTATAACGGTAGATGTTGTCGACGAACAACAGAACGTCACGACCTTCGTCACGGAACTTCTCAGCCATGGTCAGGCCGGTCAGCGCAACGCGCAGACGGTTTCCCGGCGGCTCGTTCATCTGGCCGTAAACCAGGGATACTTTATCCAGAACGTTGGAGTCGGTCATTTCATGGTAGAAATCGTTACCCTCACGAGTACGTTCACCCACGCCCGCAAAAACAGAGTAACCGGAGTGCTCGATCGCGATGTTACGGATCAGCTCCATCATGTTTACGGTTTTACCTACGCCCGCACCACCAAACAGACCGACTTTACCGCCCTTGGCGAACGGACACATCAGGTCGATAACTTTGATGCCGGTTTCCAGCAGTTCCTGAGAGCTGGAGAGCTCTTCATAGGAAGGTGCCGCGCGGTGAATCGCCCAACGCTCTTCTTCACCGATGTCGCCTTTCATGTCGATCGGCTGACCGAGCACGTTCATGATACGACCCAGTGTAGCTTTACCTACCGGGACTTCGATCGGGTGCGCAAGGTCATTAACTTCCAGACCACGACGCAGACCGTCAGAAGAACCCATGGCGATGGTACGTACGATACCGCCGCCGAGCTGCTGCTGAACTTCCAGCACCAGCGTCTCGTTACCATTTTTAACCTCAAGAGCATCGTACACGCGCGGTACGGCATCCTGAGGGAATTCGACGTCAACTACGGCGCCGATTACCTGGACAATTTTTCCAGTAGCCATCATGAATCCTCTACGAATTAACCTGGTTATACCGCGGATGCACCACCGACGATTTCGGTGAGTTCCTGAGTAATGCTGGCCTGACGAGCTTTGTTGTATACCAACTGCAGCTCTTTAATCAGGCTGCCGCCATTGTCGGTCGCGGCTTTCATCGCCACCATACGTGCGGCCTGCTCGCTGGCCAGGTTTTCCACAACACCCTGGTAAACCTGAGATTCAACATAACGACGCAGGAGAGTGTCCAGCAGCGCTTTTGGATCAGGTTCATACAGATAATCCCAGGATTTACGCTTCAACTCTTCATCTTCTGCAGCCGGTAACGGCAGCAGCTGAGTGATGGTCGGTACCTGAGACATGGTGTTGATAAATTTGTTGCTAACAATATAAAGCTTGTCGAGACGACCTTCGTCGTAGGCTTGCAACATTACTTTTACCGGGCCGATCAGCTCTGACAAGGACGGGTTATCACCCATACCAGTCACCTGAGCGACAACGTTGCCACCTACGGAATTAAAGAAAGAGACGCCTTTAGAGCCGATCATCGCGAGCTCGCTCTGAACGCCTTTATCGGACCACGCTTTCATATCCGCCAGCAGTTTTTTGAACAGGTTAATGTTCAAACCACCGCACAGACCACGGTCGGTCGACACCACCAGGTAGCCCACGCGTTTAACGTCGCGTTCTTCCAGATAGGGGTGCTTATATTCCAGATTACCGTTTGCAAGGTGACCAATCACTTTGCGCATGGTATCTGCATAAGGACGGCTGGACGCCATGCGATCCTGCGATTTACGCATTTTGGAAGCGGCGACCATCTCCATCGCTTTAGTGATCTTCTGCGTGTTCTGGACGCTTGCGATCTTACTACGTATCTCTTTTGCGCCGGCCATGAGCTTCTCCTCAATGCCTTGCGGCCTGCCCTAAGACAAGCCGCCAGACGTTACCAGGATTGGGTTGCTTTGAAGGAATCGAGGAGGCCTTTCAGCTTGCCTTCGATTTCGTCGTTATAGCCACCGGACTGGTTGATCTCTTGCATCAGCGGAGCGTGATCACGGTCAGCGAAAGCCAACAGAGCGGCTTCGAAGCTACCGATTTTCGCCAGTTCCACATCTTCGAGGTAACCGCGCTCAGCTGCGAACAGCACCAGGCCCTGTTGTGCAACAGACATAGGGGCATACTGTTTCTGTTTCAGCAGCTCGGTCACTTTCTGACCGTGGCTCAGCTGTTTACGGGTCGCTTCATCCAGATCGGACGCAAACTGCGAGAACGCCGCCAGTTCACGATACTGCGCCAGTGCGGTACGAATACCACCGGACAGTTTCTTGATGATCTTGGTCTGAGCTGCACCACCCACACGAGATACGGAGATACCCGGGTTAACCGCCGGACGAATACCGGAGTTAAACAGGTTGGTTTCCAGGAAGATCTGACCATCGGTAATAGAAATTACGTTGGTCGGAACGAACGCAGAAACGTCACCCGCCTGGGTTTCAATGATCGGCAGTGCGGTCAGAGAACCGGTTTTACCTTTCACTTCACCTTTGGTGAAGTTTTCAACGTATTCAGCGTTAACGCGGGATGCGCGCTCCAGCAGACGAGAGTGGAGATAGAATACGTCGCCCGGGAATGCTTCACGTCCTGGCGGACGACGGAGCAGCAGGGAAACCTGGCGGTAAGCGACTGCCTGTTTGGACAGGTCATCGTATACGATCAGCGCATCTTCGCCGCGGTCGCGGAAGTATTCGCCCATTGCGCAACCGGCATACGGCGCCAGGTATTGCAGTGCAGCAGATTCAGAAGCGGTTGCCACAACAACGATGGTGTTGGACAGTGCGCCGTGCTCTTCCAGCTTACGTACCACGTTAGCAATGGTAGAGGCTTTCTGGCCGATAGCGACGTATACGCATTTGATGCCGGAATCGCGCTGGTTGATGATCGCATCGATTGCCATCGCGGTTTTACCGGTCTGACGGTCACCGATGATCAATTCACGCTGACCACGACCAATTGGGATCATGGCGTCAACGGATTTATAACCCGTCTGTACCGGCTGATCGACGGACTGACGATCGATAACGCCTGGGGCGATAACTTCGATTGGCGAGAAGCCATCGTTATCAACCGGACCTTTCCCGTCGATCGGCGCGCCCAGGGTGTTGACCACACGGCCAAGCAGGCCACGGCCAACCGGAACTTCCAGAATACGGCCAGTACACTTCACCTTCATGCCTTCGGCGAGGTCAGCGTACGGACCCATCACAACTGCACCTACGGAGTCGCGCTCCAGGTTCAGTGCGATAGCGTAACGGTTACCCGGCAGAGAAATCATCTCGCCCTGCATACAGTCGGCCAGGCCGTGGATGCGGATAACACCGTCACTTACAGAAACAATAGTACCTTCGTTGTGAGCTTCGCTCACAACACTGAACTGAGCAATGCGCTGCTTGATCAGTTCGCTGATTTCGGTGGAATTCAGTTGCATGCTCCAGTCCCCTTAAGACTGCAAGACGTCTGCAAGGCGTTCAAGACGGCCGCGTACGCTGCCATCAATGACCATATCACCCGCACGGATGATTACGCCTGCCATTACAGACTTATCGATATTGCAATTCAGCTTCACTTTGCGTGACAGACGTTTTTCCATCGCGGCGCGGATCTTCGAAAGCTGTTCTTCACTCAGTGCGGACGCGGAAGTCACTTCGACTTCTGCGATAGCCTCGCTGGCTGCGCGTAACTGAATAAACTGCTCAAGAACATCAGGAAGCACTTTGATTCGACCATTTTCAGCCATCACCCGGATCAGGTTCTGACCTTTGTCGTCAAGTTGCTCCCCACAAACTGCGATAAACGACTTAGCGAGCGTTTCCGGTGCTAACGCGCCGGAGATAAGCTCTGCCATGTCTTCATTTTTCGTCACCTCGGCGGCGAACGCCAGCATATCCTGCCAGCGGTCAACGCTCTGAGTTTCGACGGCAAAGTCAAAAGCTGCTTTGGCGTAGGGGCGAGCTACCGTTACAAATTCAGACATCAGCCCCTCCTCCTTACAGTTCAGCGACCAGTTTATTCACGATGTCGCTGTTAGCAGCTTCATCCACGGAACGCTCAATGATTTTCTCGGCGCCGGCTACTGCCAGCAGAGCCACTTGCTTACGCAGCTCTTCGCGGGCGCGTTTGCGTTCGGCGTCAATTTCCGCCTGCGCCTGCGCCACGATTTTGGTACGTTCCTGCTCGGCTTCTGCTTTCGCTTCGTCCAGGATCTGAGAACGACGTTTGTTCGCCTGTTCAATGATTACCTGAGCTTCAGCTTTCGCTTTTTTCAGCTGGTCGGTCGCATTGGCCTGTGCAAGGTCAAGGTCCTTTTTAGCTCGTTCTGCGGAAGCAAGACCGTCAGCAATTTCTTTCTGACGTTTTTCGATGGCAGCCATTAACGGCGGCCATACGTACTTCATGCAGAACAGAACGAACAGGACAAACGCGATGGCCTGGCCGAGGATTGTTGCGTTTAGATTCACAGCACAATGCCTCTTATCTGGTTAACGTTCTAAACAATTGCTTGAAAAGCAACCCTTACTACGCGACAGCAAACATCACGTACAGACCCAGACCCACAGCGATCATCGGGATAGCATCCACCAGACCCATTACGATAAAGAACTGAGTACGCAGCAGAGGAATCAGATCCGGCTGACGCGCAGCGCCTTCCAGGAATTTACCCCCGAGGATGCCGATACCGATCGCAGCACCGATTGCCGCCAGACCCATCATCACAGCGGCAGCCAAGTACAGCAGATCCATATTCAGGTTTTCCATGACAGTCTCCAGTTTGTTTCAGTTAAAACGTAGTAGTGTTGTTAAAAATCAATGCTCTTCGGATGCCATCGACAGATAGACAATCGTCAGAACCATGAAGATAAAGGCTTGCAGCGTAATAATCAGGATGTGGAAAATGGCCCACGGCACATTCAGAACCCACTGTGACCACCACGGCAGAAGACCCGCGATCAGAATGAAAATCAACTCACCCGCGTACATGTTGCCGAACAGTCGCAGACCGAGTGAAACCGGTTTGGACAGCAGGCTCACGCCCTCAAGGATAAGGTTTACCGGAATAAATACCGGATGGTTGAACGGCTGGAGAGTCAGCTCTTTAGCGAAACCGCCAATACCCTTCATTTTGATGCTGTAGAACAGAATCAGGATAAATACGCCCAGCGCCATCGACAGGGTGATGTTGACGTCAGCAGACGGCACCACGCGCAGTGCAGGCAGACCCAGGACGTGCTCGCCAATCCACGGAAGGAAGTCGATAGGCAAAAGATCCATCAGGTTCATCAGGAATACCCAGACGAAGATCGTCAGGGCCAGTGGTGCGATAAGCTTGCTTTTGCCGTGGTACATGTCTTTGACGCTACCATGAACAAAACCAATCACCAGCTCAATCGCCGTCTGGAATTTCCCCGGGACACCGCTGGTGGCTTTTTTCGCTACGCTACGGAACATCACCAGGAACAACAGACCCAGAACCACTGAGAAAAACATGGAGTCGATATTCAGCGTCCAGAAAGTGGCCGGGGGGTTATGCGGATCCACCAGTGAGAAGGTACGCAGGTCAATCTGAAGGTTATTCAGATGGTGACCGATGTACTCCTGCGGTGTTGAGTATTCTCCTGCAGACATGATGCCTCTTACCCTTTGTTGTTAATTACAGCAGGTGCCAGTATCTGAACTACCAGCACCGAAACCCACGTGACTATCAGCGGCAAAAAAGCCACCTTGAAAACCGCCAGCGCCACCACCAGTAACACGAATGTCATCAACACCTTGAGCGCTTCACCGAAGGCGAAGGTCCAGGCCACGCGGCCTTTAGCGGGTGTATGCGCCTGATGACGCCAGGCAAAAATCATAAACAACATATTCGGCAGTAAGACTGCCATACCTCCGCACACGGCGGAAATGCCCCAGAAGGGGTCTTTGAGGCTAAACAGCAATCCACTTGCCATTACTGCCAGAAACTGAATAAGCAGAAGCCTGCGAGCAACGTTTCGACTATAGAGCGACACAGACATTGCGTTTCTTAACTCCTGCTCCCTTTGAGGTATGCCGCGTGTCGTATAAAACGTTCTTTGGGGCCCGGAGTCAAGCATCAAAAAGCGGTCAAATTATACGGTGCGGCCTCGTGATTTCAAACAATAAGTAGCGAAAAGGTGAATAAATGTTTAAATATTTTTCCCAAGCGCTATTTTTAAACTTTTGCAGAAACTGTGAACCTTCGAGCAAAAGTGCAAATAACGCGAAATTCCTGCTGGCAAAGCGTGCACTCGGTCACAAAATAAACATTTATGCACTCGCCTTATTTATCGCAGCAGGAATTTGATACTTTTCATCTTTCTGATATTTAAGCCGATTTATCACAACTCTTTTTAAAACACTCGCATCTACTATGAAAACGATTTATTGACATTTTTAATAATTATTTAACAACAACATTTGGTTATCGAGGCCGATTTTTAGCGGACTGATATTTTCACAGTTGATTATTTTAAGCGTGAATAAAATTCCCAGCGTTAAATGTCAGAAAAATCCTGGTAAAAATACGGTTAAATGTAACTGAACGTATCACCGTTTTTAATGTCGTTTTTTAACATCGCGGCAACCGCACGAATGATACATTTTTTGATAAAAATTAAACTTTATTTGCTTTAACGACGACTAAATGACGCTCGCCATCCAGGTGCGGAACATGCAGTTTAACAATTGTTTCTACACACAAATCAGCGGGTAACAGCGCAATTTCCTCTTCCGGCACTAACCCTTTAAGCGCATAGAAACGCCCTTCTTCGCCAGGCAAATGCCGGCACCAGTTCACCATGTCATTCAGCGAAGCAAAAGCGCGGCTGATAACACCGTCAAATGGCGGTTCTGCCGGGAAATCTTCGACACGACTCTGCACCGGTTCGATATTGCTCAGTTTCAATTCATGCTGAACCTGGCGTAAAAACCGTACCCGTTTGCCAAGGCTGTCGAGCAACGTGAAGTGCGATTCAGGACATACGATAGACAACGGAATGCCAGGTAATCCGGGGCCGGTCCCGACGTCAATAAAGCGTGAACCTTGCAGGTAAGGCGCAACCACAACACTGTCGAGGATATGGCGGATCAGCATCTCGTTGGGATCGCGTACGGAAGTCAGGTTGTACGCTTTGTTCCATTTGTGCAGCAGTTCGACGTAAGCCACCAGTTGTTGTTGCTGGTGATCGGACAACGAAATACCTGCTTCATCGAGCAGACGAGAGAGTTTGTTAAGCACGGTTGTTACCTGTGGAATTAAAATGCCCGGTAAAACCGGGCAGATAAGTAAGATTAGGCGCTACGGCGCAGCATACCTTGTTTTTTCAGCCACACCAGCAGAATGGAGATCGCCGCCGGGGTGATACCGGAAATGCGTGATGCCTGGCCAATGGACGACGGTTTGTGATCGTTAAGCTTAGCGATCACTTCGTTGGAAAGCCCGTTAACCTGGCGGTAATCCAGCGTTGCGGGCAACAGCGTGTTCTCATTGCGCTGCTGTTTTTCGATCTCATCCTGCTGACGCGCAATATAACCCTCGTATTTCACCTGGATTTCCACCTGCTCGGCAGCTTGTTGATCGTCCAGGCCCGGAGCGAACGGCGCCAACTGAACCAGTTGCTCGTAGGTCATCTCAGGACGACGCAGCAGATCTTCGCCGCTGGCTTCGCGCGATAACGGTGCAGTCAGATGTTCGTTGACCGCAGGCGCATGTTCAGAGGCTGGCGATACCCACTGAGATTTCAGGCGCTGACGTTCACGCTCGATAGTCTCGAGTTTTTCGTTGAAACGCGCCCAGCGCTCGTCATCCACCAGACCCAGTTCACGACCCGCTTCCGTCAGGCGCAGATCGGCATTGTCTTCGCGCAGCATCAGGCGGTACTCCGCGCGAGAGGTAAACATACGGTACGGCTCTTTTGTCCCCAGGGTGCAGAGATCGTCCACCAGCACGCCAAGATAAGCCTGATCGCGACGCGGCGCCCAGCCCTCTTTTTCGGCAGAGAAGCGCGCGGCATTAAGCCCCGCCAGCAGCCCCTGGGCCGCAGCTTCTTCGTACCCGGTGGTGCCGTTAATCTGGCCGGCAAAGAACAGACCCTGAATAAATTTACTTTCAAGCGTAGGTTTCAGATCGCGCGGATCGAAGAAGTCGTACTCAATGGCGTAGCCAGGGCGAACAATCTTCGCGTTTTCCATCCCCTGCATGGAACGCACAATTTGCATCTGCACATCAAACGGCAGGCTGGTGGAGATACCGTTCGGGTAAATTTCGTTGGAGGTTAGTCCTTCCGGCTCAAGGAAGATCTGGTGCTGATTGCGATCGGCAAAGCGCATGACTTTATCTTCGATCGACGGGCAGTAACGCGGGCCGATCCCTTCGATAACACCGGCATACATCGGGCTGCGATCGAGGTTATTGCGGATCACATCGTGGGTTTTTTCATTGGTATGCGTGACATAGCACGGCACCTGACGCGGATGCTGCGCGACGTTGCCCATAAACGAGAACACCGGCATCGGGTTATCGCCATGCTGCTGGGCCAGAACGCTGAAATCGATAGTGCGCGCGTCAATACGCGGCGGTGTACCGGTTTTAAGGCGGCTGACGCGCAGCGGCAGTTCGCGCAGACGACGCGACAGCGGAATCGATGGCGGATCGCCCGCACGACCACCGCTGTAGTTATCAAGACCAATATGGATTTTACCGTCGAGGAAGGTCCCTACGGTCAGCACCACCGCTTTCGCACGGAATTTGAGCCCCATCTGGGTCACGGCACCCACAACGCGATCGTTTTCGACGATCAGATCTTCAACCGCCTGCTGGAAGATCATCAGGTTCGGTTGGTTTTCAAGCGCTGTGCGCACTGCCTGACGGTAAAGCACGCGGTCTGCCTGCGCTCGTGTCGCACGGACTGCCGGGCCTTTGCTGGCGTTTAGTATCCTAAACTGAATACCCGCCTGATCGATCGCCTTCGCCATCAGCCCGCCGAGCGCATCCACTTCTTTTACCAGGTGTCCTTTCCCAATACCGCCGATCGCCGGGTTGCAGCTCATCTGCCCCAGCGTGTCGATATTGTGTGTCAACAGCAGGGTCTGCTGACCCATACGCGCTGCGGCCATCGCGGCCTCAGTGCCTGCATGACCCCCGCCAATGATAATGACGTCAAAAGGATCCGGATAAAACATGGTGGTATGCCTCGCCTGAGCGGTTAGAAATTGGATTGAAGCCTGGGCCGTGGATTCTACTCAACTTTAGTCCAGTGAGAAAGGATCGGATCCCGGCTATTAAAAAGAAGATCTTTTATATGTAGAGATCTGTTCTATTGTGATCTCTTATTAGGATCGACAGGTGCTGTGGATAACCCTGATCATCACTTTAAGATCAAGTCATTAGTCAGGATCATTAGCTGTGAATGATCGGTGATCCTGAACCGTATAAGCTGGGATCAGAATGGCTAGTTATACACAAGTCAAAAACTGAACTGCAGTTGCTAATGGGATAACTACCGGTTGATCAGTGCTTTTAAGTATAGTTATCCACATCTGATCGCACGATCTTTAATCGTTATTGAGTAAATTTTTCCAGGATCCCAGCCATTCTTCCGCTGGATCTTCCGGAATATCGTGATCAAGGATGTTGATCTTCAGCGTTTCGCCGATCTGTTTTGCTCCGCACGCTGTTAATGAAGCTTCCAGTTTTTCGATCGCCTGACAGAACGTGTCATATTCGCGGCTACCGATACCGATAGCGCCAAAGCGTACCTGGGAGAGATCCGGTTTTTGCGCGTTCAAATCGTCTAAAAGCGGCTGCAGGTTTTCGGGCAGATCGCCCGCACCATGGGTTGAACTCACCACCAGCCAGGTGCCCTGCAAAGCAAGATCCTCTAAAAGCGGGCCGTGCAGCGTCTCGGTACTGAAACCCGCGTCTTCCAGCTTTTCCGCCAGATGTTCTGCCACATATTCCGCGCCGCCAAGGGTGCTGCCGCTAATAAGAGTGATGTCTGCCATGAAGCCCGCTCCGTTTTACCCGCCATTCGGCGATAAATAGGGGGGCATTGTACGCTGTGAATGGGCTGGGATCTACCTGTGGACAATACGGGTATTATTTGAGGATGAAAACGCCCGGTTAAGGGCGGATCGTGCGCATGATCGGGTTTTGCAGGGAGATCAGCGTCTCCGTGGATTGAATTTCATCAATTGTTTGGATCTTGTTGATAAGTACCTGCTGCAAGGCGTCAATGGATCGACACATTACCTTAATAAAGATGCTGTAGTGCCCGGTGGTGTAATAAGCCTCGGTCACCTCTTCCAGACTTTCCAGCTTCGCCAGCGCGGAGGGGTAATCTTTGGCGCTTTTCAAAATAATGCCGATAAAACAGCAGACGTCATATCCCAGTTGTTTCGGGCTTACATCAATGCGCGCACCGGTAATGATCCCTGCCTGCTTCATTTTCTCTACGCGCACGTGAATGGTGCCGGGGCTGACGCCGAACTGTTTGGCAAGCTCGGCATAGGCGGTACGCGCATTTGCCATTAAGGCATCCAGGATGCCGCGGTCCAGATTGTCGATCTGATAATTTTCCATAGAATTTTCTTATGAAGAATAATGATTCTTTCTATTTTAGCTTACTGTATTAACGAATCAAAAGCGTTACCGGCTTTTTAATTGTGAATTATTGAGTTATTGCGATGTTTTATTGCTTAATGTATAGCAACAGGACACAGGAGTAACATAATGAAAACCGCTTACATCGCCAGACAACGTCAGATTGCTTTCGTGAAATCTTTTTTCTCTCGCCAGCTTGAGGAGAAACTGGGGCTGATTGAAGTTCAGGCGCCGATCCTTAGCCGCGTGGGTGATGGCACGCAGGATAACCTGTCGGGGTGTGAAAAAGCGGTACAGGTCAATGTGAAAACGTTACCGGATGCCCGTTTCGAAGTGGTGCATTCACTGGCTAAATGGAAACGTCAGACGCTTGGCCAGCACGACTTCAGCGCCGGTGAAGGGCTATACACGCACATGAAAGCCCTGCGCCCGGATGAAGATCGCCTTTCTTCTATTCACTCCGTCTATGTGGATCAGTGGGACTGGGAACGCGTACTCGGTGATGATCAACGCAAGCTGGCCACGTTAAAAAGCACTGTAGAGGCGATCTGGTCAGGGATCAAAGAGACTGAAGCTGCCGTCAGCGAGCGATTTGGTCTGGCACCGTTCCTGCCAGAGCAGATCCACTTTGTGCACAGCGAAGCGCTGCTCAGCCGCTTTCCGCATCTCGACGCCAAAGGTCGCGAGAGAGCGATCGCGAAAGAGCTGGGCGCGGTGTTCCTGATGGGCATTGGCGGCAAACTTAGCGACGGCAAGCGTCATGATGTGCGTGCGCCGGATTATGATGACTGGAGCACGGCGGCGGAAGCGGGTTTCAGCGGTTTGAATGGCGATATTCTGGTGTGGAACCCGGTACTGGAAGACGCGCTGGAACTGTCGTCGATGGGCATTCGCGTCGATGCCGACTCCTTAAAACGCCAGTTAAAGCTGACCGGCGATGAAGATCGCTTACAACTGGAGTGGCACCAGGCGCTGTTGCGCGGTGAGATGCCACAAACTATCGGCGGCGGCATCGGTCAATCGCGCCTTACCATGCTGCTGCTGCAATTACCGCACATCGGGCAAGTGCAGTGTGGCGTGTGGCCTGCGCACGTCCGCGAGCAGGTTTCCGGCCTGCTTTAACGCCGCCAGCGCCGTAACAGGCGGCTGCGCATCCCGGTGTCGAAGCGCCAGATATGGTCGAAGATACGCATGATGCCGGGCTTGCCGTGGGACGACATCGCCACCGCGTGAAAGCGATGTTGATGAATATGCTGGAGTTCCTTTACCTTACTGACGACATCGTCCGGCAGGCGCTGGGCGATGAAATCCGAAATCACCACTGCATCCGCGTCATACCACTCTCCGCCCTGCATCCGTTCGATGATCGCGCGAAAACAACTCGCCAGATCGGTGCCACCGCGAAAGCGCTGGCTGAGAAAACGGATCGCCTGCTCCAGCCCCTGCGCACTGGTAAGTTCATAGCGCACCACTTCGCTGGAAAACAGCATAATAAAACAGCGCCGTTTGTCCGCCAGCGCCACGCGCATTAACGCCAGGCAGAACGCTTTGGCGCACTGTTCGTTGAAACCGCCCATGGAGCCGGAGGTATCGACACAGACAATGAAGGGGCCGCGCGGTTGCTGGTCAAAATCCTGGTGAACGACCGGGCGTTCCGTCACTTTTTCCCGCCAGGCATCGCCATGCAGGCGATAAGTCAGCAACTGTTTTTCCACCAGCCGCCGGTAAAACTCATACTCCAGTTCGGTGATACCCAGCGTTGCCAGCTCCGGCGGCAATAAGCGCAGGATATCGTCGCTCTGGTGCAGTCCGTCAACCTGCTCCGGTACGATTGCCGGTTCGCGCACCATGGTGCGGAAGGTTTCCATCGGCGCATCTTTACGCGGCACCGACCTGGCTTCCCGTGAGCGGCCAAGCTGTTCCGCCAGTTGCTGGAGTTCCGGTTGCTCTTTGAGAAAATCACCGTACTTCACGATCAACTGATAATCACCGCGTTTGAGCTGCCCTGCGCTCATATCCCATAGCCTGCCTGCGGCATTTTCATTTTCGATCAGAACCGGTTCTAGCTGGCCGCTGAGCGTCATGCGTTCCTGCACTTCACTGAGCAGCTGCTCACGCTCCTCTTCCAGTAACTGCTGGTTGAAAGCGGTAGTTTGCACCACCAGGCTCAGCCGCCAGCGTTGCAAAAACAGGGTATGCAGCGCGGGCGTGAAAACCGGGTTATCGGCAACCATTTGTCGCGCCTGGGTGGCAAAAGGGGAGTGCAGCTTATCCAGCAATGCCAGAATTTGTGGCAACTGAATAGTAAATTGCGAAGTCGAAAGCAACTGATTTTGCTGGTAGCTAAGCACCTCTTGCGCCAGCTCCGGCGGTACTTCCGCCTCTTTCAGATGCTTTTTCAGTGCCTCGCGCCAGCGCGGCACATCTTCTATTATCGCATGTTTAAGTTTTGGAAATTTTTCGAAAAACAGCGCCAGTTGCGGTGAAGCCAGCAGGAGGACGATAAGTTCTTCAACTAACGCCTCCTCACTGATGGTGAGTATTACATTCAGAGTTTCCAGCGTTAGCATTGCCGCGCCTGTTGGATCTGCGCTCTGACATCCTGCAGGCTGGCTTCAATGCGACCTAACCAGTCGGCGGCAATAAACAGGCATTTTTGCTGTTCGCTAAAGCGGGTGTGCTGCTGGTGCCAGGTATTGTCCAGTGCTTCCAGTTGTTGCTTGATCTCTTCCGGCACATTTTCAGTGGTACTGCCACCGGGCAGGGCAAGACGCGATCCTTGCAGGCTGACGTCGCGGATCAACAGATGCAGGCTGGTATCCACTTCCAGATTCAGCACTTGCGCAAAACCAATGCCGTTGAGTTTGCCGCGGATCTCACCGCCTTTCGCCAGCCACTGCTCCAGCGCACCGCGTTCAATAGTGACGTGGATAACCTGCAAATCATGCAGTTTTAACGGCTGTTGCAGAAGGAGGGTCAACACCGGTTCGGTTAAACCGGCGGGTAACTCATAATGCGGCTTACGGCTGAACATCCCGCCCTGACGGCTCACTTTGAGTGCTGTTTTGTCGCTTTGTTGTTGCTGAAGTTGCAGGTGGCGCTGCGAAATTGTGGTGAGCTGCGCAATCATCGATTGCTGCTGCCAGGCGTGCCCGGTCATCAATACTTCCAGTTGCTGCTCCAGCAGACGCATGCCTTCCGCATCGTGCCACAGGCAATCTTTCAGCAGGATTAAATCAATCGGCGCGACTGCATCGCGACCGCTGAAAAAGGCGCTGGCCTGTAACAGGCGGATAGCCTTTTTCCAGCGACGATCGGAAACATACGGCGCGCTCGGCAACGCATCAAGCTGCTGGCGCAACGTATAAATAAGCTCAAAGACATTATCCGGCAGTTTGACCTTGCCAATCTCCTGTTGCCAGCTGGCGTACTCTTCATCGGTGATTTGCAACTCAGCTGGCACCGGATTGTCGTTCTCATCCTGCTGGCTAATCAGCATCGAGCGGAAATTGCCCTTCTCCTGTACTTTGTCGAGCCACAGGCGAATCAACATGCGGTCATACAGCGCTTCAAGGCTGCTGTCCGCTTCGGGCAGTTCGTTTGAGGCGGCCACCAGCAGGCGCATGGGTATTTTCTCTTCGCTGGCACCATTGCGAAAACGCCGTTCGTTAATTGCGGTCAGCAGGGTGTTGAGAATGGCCGGACCGGCTTTCCAGATCTCATCCAGAAAGACAATTTCAGCTTCCGGTAAATAGCCGCTGGTTAAACGCTCATAGCGACCTTCATCTTTCAGCGCCTGAATGGAAAGCGGGCCAAACACCTCTTCCGGTGTGGAGAAACGGGTCATCAAATATTCGAAAGCGCGGGCATGTTTGAAGGCAAACTTCAGACGGCGAGCAATCAGGCTTTTGGCAATGCCCGGCGGGCCAAGAAGAAACACACTCTCACCGCTGAGTGCCGCCAGCAAACACAGGCGAATGGCGTGGCTGCGCTCGAAGAGTCCTTTTTCCAGTGCGCTGCTTAAGCGGGAAATTCTTTCTGCTAATAAATGTGAGTGAGCCATAATAGATTTGCGTCCTTTCGCCGTGTTATCCGGCTTGCAAAAGCGAGTATAGACGTTCCTGAAAGGGCTTGTAATAGACTGAAGAACGGCTTTATTTTCTTTGCGCCAGATTAATGTGGCCGCATTTAGGGGTACGATTTCGCAAATAATCGTGCATACTGTGCGCTTTTTGTGGGCCAAGGGACTAAGCACACATTGTGGCATTCAATTAAAAGATTAGTCTATGAGCACTGATAATAAGCAATCATTGCCCGCGGTTACGCTTGCGGCGATTGGGGTTGTCTACGGTGATATCGGTACCAGCCCGCTTTATACACTTCGTGAATGTTTGTCCGGTCAGTTCGGCTTTGGTGTTGAACGGGATGCTGTGTTCGGCTTTCTGTCGCTCATCTTCTGGCTGCTAATTTTCGTTGTCTCCATTAAGTACCTGACCTTTGTCATGCGGGCGGATAACGCCGGTGAAGGCGGGATCTTAACCCTCATGTCGCTGGCCGGGCGCAATACATCCGCAAGGATGACCTCGGTGCTGGTGATCATGGGACTGATTGGCGGCAGCTTCTTCTATGGCGAAGTGGTCATCACACCCGCCATCTCGGTGATGTCGGCGATAGAGGGGCTGGAAATTATCGCGCCTTCGCTCGACGCCTGGATTGTGCCGCTGTCGATTGTGGTGTTAACCCTGCTGTTCGCGATCCAGAAACACGGTACTGGTCTTGTGGGTAAGCTGTTTGCGCCCATTATGCTGGCGTGGTTTTTGATTCTCGCGGTGCTCGGTGCACGCAGCATTATTGATAATCCTGAGGTGTTGCAGGCGCTGAACCCCGTTTGGGCGGTGAACTTCTTCCTGCAATATAAAGCTATCTCCTTTGTGGCGCTGGGCGCGGTGGTGCTGTCGATCACCGGGGTGGAAGCGTTGTATGCGGATATGGGCCACTTCGGTAAGCTGCCGATCCGCGTGGCGTGGTTTATCGTTGTGCTGCCGTCGCTGGTGCTGAACTACTTTGGCCAGGGCGCGTTGCTACTGAAAACGCCGGAAGCGATTAAAAACCCCTTCTTCCTGCTTGCGCCGGAATGGGCGCTGATCCCAATGCTGATTATCGCCACGCTGGCGACGGTGATTGCCTCGCAGGCGGTGATTTCCGGCGTGTTCTCGCTGACGCGCCAGGCCGTGCGTCTGGGGTATCTGGCACCGATGCGCATCATCCATACCTCGGAGATGGAATCCGGGCAGATCTATATCCCGTTCATTAACTGGCTGCTCTACTTTGCGGTGGTGCTGGTTATTGTCAGCTTTGAGCACTCCAGTAACCTGGCGGCGGCGTACGGTATCGCCGTAACCGGTACGATGGTGCTGACCTCCATTCTCTCCACCACGGTGGCGCGCAAAAACTGGCACTGGAACAAAGTGCTGGTGGGGCTGCTTCTGCTTTTATTCCTCTCTATCGATGTGCCGCTGTTCTCGGCGAACCTCGATAAAATCGTCTCCGGCGGTTGGTTGCCATTAACCCTGGGGCTGGTGATGTTCATGGTCATGACGACCTGGAAGAGCGAGCGTTTCCGCCTGCTGCGCCGTATGCATGAACACGGTAACTCTCTGGAGGCGATGATTGCCTCGCTGGAGAAATCACCGCCGGTGCGCGTACCGGGCACAGCGGTGTATATGTCGCGGGCATTGAACGTTATTCCGTTCGCGATGATGCATAACCTGAAGCACAACAAGGTGCTGCATGAGCGAGTGATCCTGCTGACCCTGCGTACTGAAGATGCGCCGTACGTGCACAATGTACGCCGGGTGCAGATTGAGCAATTGTCGCCGACTTTCTGGCGTGTGGTGGCGAGCTACGGCTGGCGCGAAACGCCAAATGTGGAAGAGGTGTTCCACCGTTGCGGGCTGGAAGGGCTGAACTGTCGCATGATGGAAACCTCGTTCTTTATGTCGCATGAGTCGTTGATTCTGGGCAAACGTCCCTGGTATTTGCGTCTGCGCGGTAAGCTTTATCTGGTGCTGCAGCGCAACGCGTTGCGTGCACCAGACCAGTTTGAGATCCCGCCAAACCGGGTGATAGAACTGGGAACGCAGGTCGAAATTTAATGCTAATAAAACCCCTCTCTATAAGGGGTTTTTGCTATTAATTACTGTCTATTTCACTTAAAACAGGAAAGCTGTTTTTTTCATCATTTCGACAAGCGAAACGTTTCGATATCGATCACACTTCTGTAACGGCAAGATGGTTTTCTGCACATTCTTCGTACTACACTGCATCCAGCGAAACGTTTCGCTGATGGAGCATAAAAAATGAAAAAAGGTCGTGTGCTTAACGCTGATATCTCGTTAGTCATCTCTCGTCTTGGTCATACCGATTCGCTGGTGGTGTGTGATGCCGGGTTGCCGGTGCCGCGTAACACGCAACGTATTGATATGGCATTAACGCAGGGCGTGCCTTCCTTTATGCAAGTACTGGAAGTGGTGACGGCGGAAATGCAGGTTGAGTCCGCGATTATCGCCTCGGAGATTAAGCAGCATAATCCGCAGCTCCATGAAACGTTGCTCAAGCATATTGAGCAGCTGCAGCAACACCAGGGAAATAACATAGAAGTGCGGTACGTTACGCACGAGCAATTTAAAAAACACACCGCGGACAGTCATGCGGTGATTCGCAGCGGGGAGTGTTCCCCGTTTGCGAATATCATTCTCTGTGCTGGCGTGACCTTCTGAGGCCATCATGGACGCGTTACTACAACTCAAAGGCATCGACAAAGCCTTTCCCGGCGTAAAAGCCCTCTCCGGCGCGGCGCTGAATGTTTACCCAGGCCGTGTAATGGCGCTGGTGGGTGAAAACGGCGCCGGCAAATCAACGATGATGAAAGTGCTGACGGGTATCTACACCCGTGACGCTGGTTCGCTGCTGTGGTTAGGCAAAGAAACCACCTTCACCGGGCCGAAATCCTCCCAGGAAGCCGGTATTGGCATCATCCACCAGGAACTGAACCTGATCCCGCAACTCACCATTGCCGAGAACATCTTTCTCGGCCGCGAGTTTGTGAATCGCTTTGGCAAAATCGACTGGAAAAAGATGTTTGCCGAAGCTGACAAACTGCTGGCGAAGCTGAATCTGCGGTTTAAAAGCGAGCGGCTGGTCGGCGAACTGTCGATTGGCGATCAGCAGATGGTCGAAATCGCCAAAGTGATGAGCTACGAATCGCAGGTCATCATTATGGATGAGCCAACCGATGCCCTGACCGATACCGAAACCGAATCGCTGTTTCGCGTCATTCGCGAGCTGAAATCGCAGGGGCGCGGCATCGTCTATATTTCTCACCGCATGAAAGAGATCTTCGAGATTTGCGATGACGTGACCGTCTTTCGTGACGGGCAATTTATTGCCGAACGCGAAGTAGCCACGCTGACCGAAGATACGCTGATTGAAATGATGGTAGGCCGCAAACTGGAAGATCAATATCCGCGGCTGGATAAAGCGCCGGGCGAAATTCGCCTTACCGTTGATAAGCTCTGTGGGCCGGGCGTGGAAAACGTCAGTTTCACACTGCGTAAAGGCGAAATTCTTGGCGTGGCCGGATTGATGGGCGCGGGGCGCACCGAGCTGATGAAAGTGCTGTATGGCGCGCTGCCGCGCACCAGCGGTTATGTCACGCTCGACGGCCATGAAGTGATCACCCGCTCACCGCAGGACGGGCTGGCAAACGGCATTGTTTATATTTCGGAAGACCGCAAGCGCGATGGCTTAGTGCTCGGCATGTCCGTGAAAGAGAATATGTCGCTGACCGCGCTGCGTTATTTCAGTCATGCGGGCGGTACGCTGAAACACAAAGATGAGCAGCAGGCGGTAAATGATTTTATTCGTCTGTTTAATGTGAAAACGCCTTCTATGGAGCAGGCCATTGGTTTGCTCTCCGGCGGGAATCAGCAAAAAGTGGCGATTGCTCGCGGTCTGATGACGCGGCCGAAAGTGCTGATCCTCGACGAGCCGACGCGAGGTGTCGACGTTGGGGCGAAAAAAGAGATTTATCAGTTAATTAACCAGTTCAAGGCCGATGGCCTGAGCATCATTCTTGTCTCCTCCGAAATGCCGGAAGTGCTGGGCATGAGCGATCGCATAATGGTGATGCATGAAGGGCATCTCGGCGGTGAATTCACGCGCGAGCAGGCCACTCAGGAAGTGTTGATGGCTGCCGCTGTGGGCAAGCTTAATCGTGTGAATCAGGAGTAAAAAAGATGACTACCCAGGCTGTTTCTGGTCGCCGTTATTTCACCAAAGCATGGTTGATGGAACAAAAATCGTTGATTGCCCTGCTGGTGCTGATTGCGATTGTCTCGACCATGAGCCCCAACTTTTTTACCGTCAATAACCTGTTAAACATTCTGCAACAGACCTCGGTCAACGCCATTATGGCGGTCGGTATGACGCTGGTTATTTTAACCTCAGGGATCGATCTGTCCGTCGGTTCCCTGTTAGCGCTCACCGGCGCGGTTGCCGCCTCGCTGGTGGGAATGGAAGTTAACGCGCTGGTGGCGGTTGTCGGCGCGCTGGCGCTCGGTGCGGCTGTTGGCGCACTGACCGGTACGATTGTCGCGAAAGGCCGCGTGCAGGCGTTTATCGCCACGCTGGTGATGATGTTGCTGCTGCGTGGTGTGACGCTGGTTTATACCAACGGTAGCCCGGTGAATACCGGTTTTACTGATAACGCGGATGTGTTTGGCTGGTTCGGTATTGGTCGGCCGTTCGGTATTCCGACACCGGTATGGCTGATGGCCATCGTCTTTATCGCGGCGTGGTATCTGTTGCATCACACCCGTTTGGGCCGCTATATCTATGCATTAGGCGGTAACGAGGCGGCGACGCGCTTGTCCGGTATCAGCGTTGATAAAGTCAAAGTTATCGTTTACTCCCTGTGCGGCCTTCTGGCCTCGCTGGCGGGCATTATTGAAGTGGCGCGTCTTTCCTCGGCGCAACCTACTGCGGGAGCAGGTTATGAGCTGGATGCTATCGCTGCGGTTGTTTTGGGTGGGACCAGTCTCGCAGGTGGCAAAGGACGTATTGTCGGTACACTAATCGGCGCATTGATCCTTGGCTTCCTCAATAATGGATTGAATTTGCTGAGCGTTTCCTCCTATTACCAGATGATCGTTAAAGCAGTGGTGATTCTGCTTGCGGTGCTGGTAGACAACAAAAAGCAGTAATTACCTACACAACAGGACTCATGAAAATGAACATGAAAAAACTGGCCACTCTGGTTTCTGCTGTTGCACTGAGCGCCACCGTAAGCGCAAACGCGATGGCGAAAGACTCTATTGCTCTGGTGATTTCCACGCTGAACAACCCGTTCTTCGTTTCCCTGAAGGATGGCGCGCAGAAAGAAGCGGACAAACTGGGTTATGACCTGGTGGTACTGGACTCGCAAAACAACCCGGCGAAAGAGCTGGCGAACGTGCAGGACCTGACCGTGCGCGGCACCAAATTGCTGCTGATCAACCCGACCGATTCCGACGCTGTAGGTAATGCTGTGAAAATGGCAAACCAGGCGAAAATCCCGGTAATCACCCTTGACCGTGTGGCTTCCAGCGGCGAAGTGGTAAGCCATATCGCTTCTGATAACGTACTGGGCGGCAAAATCGCCGGTGATTACATTGCTAAGAAAGCGGGCGAAGGCGCGAAAGTGATCGAACTGGCGGGTATTGCCGGGACGTCCGCTGCACGTGAACGTGGTGAGGGCTTCCAGCAGGCAGTTGCTGCGCACAAATTCAACGTGCTGGCCAGCCAGCCGGCTGACTTCGACCGCACTAAAGGCCTGAACGTGATGCAGAATCTGCTGACCGCGCATCCGGGCGTGCAGGCTGTTTTCGCACAGAACGATGAAATGGCGCTGGGTGCGCTGCGCGCACTGCAAACTGCCGGTAAAACTGATGTGATGGTGGTCGGCTTTGACGGTACGCCAGACGGCGTGAAAGCGGTTAACGACGGTAAACTGGCGGCGACTATCGCTCAGTTGCCGGAGCAGATCGGCGCGAAAGGCGTGGATACCGCAGACAAAGTGCTGAAAGGTGAAAAAGTCTACGCCAAAAACCCGGTTGATCTGAAGCTGGTGGTTAAGCAGTAATTCGTCATTCTGGTGGAGGGCGCAATCCCGCCGCTGGAGGGACAATACAAAAAAGAAAAGCATGGCACGCGCCACCGAAAGGTGGCGCATTTTACGGACAAGCTCATCATGAAAACCGCAGGCAAACTCGTTGTCCTTGGCAGTATCAATGCCGATCACATTCTTAACCTTGAATCTTTCCCTACTCCGGGCGAAACCGTGACAGGCAACCAGTATCAGGTGGCTTTTGGCGGTAAAGGGGCAAACCAGGCGGTAGCTGCCGGACGTAGCGGTGCGGATATTGCGTTTATCGCCTGTACCGGCGATGACGATACCGGTGCGCGCGTGCGTAAACAGCTTGAGAGCGACAATATTGATGTTGCGCCGGTGAGCGTTGTCGCGGGCGAATCCACAGGTGTTGCGCTGATTTTCGTCAACGGTGAAGGTGAGAATGTTATCGGTATTCATGCGGGAGCGAATGCGGCGCTCTCAATTGATCGCGTCAACGCGCAGCATGACCTGATTGCGCAGGCTTCTGCGCTGTTAATGCAACTGGAATCACCGGTTGAAAGCGTACTGGCTGCGGCGCGTATTGCGCATCAGAACAATACCACCGTGGCGCTGAATCCGGCACCGGCGCGCCAGCTTTCCGATGAACTGCTGGCGCTGGTGGATATCATCACGCCAAATGAGACCGAAGCGGAAAAACTCACCGGAATTAAGGTGTCCAGCGACGAAGACGCCGCGCGGGCTGCACAGGCGCTGCACGCCAAAGGTATTAAAACGGTGATCATTACTCTCGGTAGCCGTGGTGTCTGGGCCAGCGTTAATGGCGAAGGCAAACGCGTACCGGGCTTTAAAGTGAAAGCCATCGACACCATTGCGGCGGGTGACACGTTTAACGGCGCGTTGCTGACCGCGCTACTGGAAGATAAACCTCTGGATGAGGCGATTCGTTTTGCTCATGCGGCGGCGGCGATTGCCGTCACGCGTAAGGGTGCGCAACCGTCTGTGCCGTGGCGCAATGAGATTGACGATTTTCTCTCTTCGCAGAGGTGACGCTTGGCGACCATGAAGGATGTTGCCCGCCTGGCGGGCGTTTCCACTTCAACCGTTTCCCACGTAATTAACAAAGATCGCTTTGTCAGTGAGGCTATCCGCGAAAAAGTGGAAACGGCGATCAAGACGCTGAATTACGCGCCTTCTGCTATCGCGCGTAGCCTGAAGATCAACCAGACGCGTACGATTGGCATGCTGATCACCGCCAGTACTAACCCCTTTTACTCGGAGCTGGTACGCGGCGTGGAGCGTAGCTGCTTCGAGCGGGGTTACAGTCTGGTGCTGTGCAACACCGAGGGTGACGAGCAGCGGATGAACCGCAACCTGGAAACATTGATGCAAAAACGCGTCGATGGGTTGTTGTTGCTGTGTACCGAAACGCACCAGCCTTCGCAAGAGATTATGCAGCGCTACCCTTCAATTCCCACAGTAATGATGGACTGGGCGCCCTTCGACGGCGACAGCGATCTGATTCAGGACAACTCGTTGCTCGGCGGCGATATGGCGACCCAGTATTTGATCAACAAAGGCCATACGCGTATTGCCTGCATTACCGGTCCGCTGGATAAGACTCCTGCACGTCTGCGCCTGGAAGGGTATCGCGAAGCGATGGCCCGTGCCGGGTTGGTGATCCGTGAAGGGGATGAGATCGAGAGCGATTTTGAGTTTGGCGGCGGTTTCGACGCGATGCAGGCACTGCTGGCAATGCACGAACGCCCGCAGGCGGTATTTATTGGTAATGATGCGATGGCCGTTGGCGCCTATCAGGCGCTGTACCAGGCGGGGCTGAAAATCCCGCAGGATATGGCGATCGTCGGTTATGACGACATTGAACTGGCGCGCTACATGACGCCGCCGCTCACCACTATTCATCAGCCGAAAGATGAACTGGGTGAGCTGGCGATTGATGTGCTTATTCACCGCATTGCGGAGCCTGGCCTGCAACAGCAGCGTTTGCAGCTCACGCCAATATTGATGGAGCGCGGCTCAGCCTGACTTTTTGTGCCGTTCTTTAATCAGGTTGCGACCATCTTTTGCTTTCAACAACATAAACACTAACGCGGAAATCAGCGTGATCGCGCCCATAGTGATAAAGGTGTAGTGGAATTGCTCCACTGTGTTTGTGCTGTCAAACCCTTCATAGAAACGCAGCACCGCTGCGCTAACCGCCACGCCGAGGCTAATCGACAGTTGCTGTGTTACCGCCAGCACACTATTACCGCTGCTGGCGTTCTCGTCAGTTAAGTCTGCAAGCGTAATAGTGTTCATTGAGGTGAACTGCGTGGACATTGCCATCCCGAGGATGAACAGCGGCAATACCAGCATCCATATTGCCATTGCCGGTGTTTGTAAGGCGAACTGGGCAATCATCAAACCAATAAACAGCGTGATTCCCACCAGTGTTTTACGGTAACCAAGCCAGCGCAATATCTGGGTTACCATCGATTTTGCGAGGATAGAACCCAGCGCGGTGGGAGCCATCATGCAACCGGCGATCAATGCCGGATACCCGAACCCCACCTGTAACATCAGCGGCATCAGGAAAGGAACACAGCCGGTACCCAACCGCGAAGCTATGTTCCCGGCGATCCCGACGGAGAAGGTGCGGGTGTTAAACAGGTTGAGTGAGATCAGCGGCGTTGGATGGCGGCGCGCGTGGCGAACGTAGGCCAGTAGCAGCAAAATGCCGCTCAGAATGATAGTAAAAGCGATCCAACTGGCGACCAGCTTCTCACCGAACAACTCCATTCCGCTTGAGAACAGCACCAGGCTCAAACCGAACAGGAAAAAACCGCCCATATCGAAACTGCGGCGTGGCGTGGTGAAGTTCGGCATGTATTTGCGGGCATAAAACAGACCGGCGAGGCCAATCGGAATATTAATTAAGAAGATCCAGTGCCAGCTTGCCCAGGTGACTAACACGCCGCCCATTACCGGTCCCAGAATCGGCCCGACCAGCCCTGGCATGGTGACGAAGTTCAGTACCGGCAGCAATTCGCTACGCGGATAAGCCCGAAGTAAAGCCAGGCGTGCAACCGGCATCATCATCGCGCCGCCGATCCCCTGAATCACGCGGAACACGACCAGCATCGGTAATGAATTAGAAAGTGCGCAGGCCAGCGAGCCAAGGGTAAACAGGCTAACTGCCAGCATAAAGACGCGCCGTGTGCCGAAGCGATCGGCCAGCCAGCCGCTCATGGGGATAAGCATGGCGACGGTCAGTGTGTAGCTGATAATCGCCGATTGCATTGCTAAAGGGGAACGCCCAAGGCTTTGTGCTATTGCGGGGAGTGCGGTGTTAAGGATCGTGGCATCCAGTGCCTGCATAAAAAAAGCCATTGCCGCAATCCACGGCAGGCCGGCCATACTGCGCGCTTTCTTCTCTGTCATACCTGGTCCTGTTAATTCGGCGTATTCAATAATAGCTGGCACGCCCGGAACGCGCTGTCGCCATCGCTTTCCTGGATGGCGTCCACAATCGCCTGGTGAAGGTCGAGCTTGACCACTTCATTTTGTGTAATAGAGGTAAAGTAGGTGTGATAGATAGAATGAAACAGTGTGGAGAATGAAATAAGAAACGGGTTATCGCTCATCGCATAAATATGTTCATGCCATGCCATATCGACTTCTACCCAGCGTTCGCGGTTGAAGTTCTTTTTCAGCAACACCATCTCTTCCATTAATGTATTGAGATACGCTTTTTGTTCCGCGCTACCCAGCGTGGCGGCGAGCAGACACGCCTGAGGCTCAAGACTGCTGCGCATAATGAGAAAGTGTTGAACAACGTCCTGGAAGTTATCCTCATGCATCCACCAGGAGAGCAGTTCCTTATCAAGGAAGTTCCAGTTTCCGCGCGGCATGACGCGAGTACCAATACGCGGGCGGGGAAGCACCATCCCTTTTGCGGTTAATGTCTTTACCGCTTCTCTGACCGCGGTGCGGCTTACGCCAAACTTCTCACCCAGCTCCATCTCACCCGGCAGAATACTTCCTGGAGCATATTCTCCCTTCAGGATTTGTTGCGCCAGTTTCTCAGCCAGAACCCAGGAGATGTTTTTCTGCGCGGCAAGTTGTTGTGCGTTTAGCGGCATTTTTACTTCCTTATTTCTTTATTTCACTGGTTAGTATGCCATTCGATACCTTTCAGTGGTGGTAAAAACAGCGAAATCGGCAATTTATGCCGCTTTTTACCACGCTTTGTTGAAAAAAGAGACGGTTGAAAAGTTTTTTGAAATTAGGGGTTGTCAGCGGGAATTAACTCCCTATAATGCGCCTCCACTGACACGGCACAACGGCAAACACACCGGCCTGTCAGGTGAAGCAATC
>NZ_QPJR01000014.1:0-86353 GCF_003337365.1 Kosakonia sp. AG348 | reverse complement strand
TTGTGAAGAAATTCGGTGGAGCGGTAGTTCAGTCGGTTAGAATACCTGCCTGTCACGCAGGGGGTCGCGGGTTCGAGTCCCGTCCGTTCCGCCACCCTAATTAGGGGCGTAGTTCAATTGGTAGAGCACCGGTCTCCAAAACCGGGTGTTGGGGGTTCGAGTCCCTCCGCCCCTGCCAGAAATAATCCTTAGCATCTGCTAAGGATTTTTTTTTGCTTCTTTTTCAGCATCCACTCTACAGAAAATCTCTCGCAGGCATCCTTGCCACAAATATTCAATCAATCACTTTGATTTTCAAAAGATCGCGGATCTGATTCTGTTTATCGCTGTTTTGCAGCCAAATTGCATAAAGTGGACGAGAAAGCATCGTTGTATCAGTAACTGGATATAACTTATCCTTTTGTTCTGCCCATGAAACAGGTAGCCAGGTGCAGCCATTAAGCTGCGGTAATTGCTGATGGGCCACTTCTGCTGAACTGGTCGTCAATGTTGGCACGTCATCACTGGCGATTAACTCTGACTCATGCTGTTGAAAATCCGGTCCCCATTCGAGGCGCAGGTAGTTCAATTCTGATTTGCTCTTTTCCGGGGCTGCGCAATAAAGCGCAAGTGTGAAATGGCCGAGCAACTGGCTGCTAAACTCATCCATCTTTGGCGTTTCAGTCGTGATCAACAGATCCAGTTGCCGCTCGTGTAACTGTTTAACCAATGATTGCCGTTGTGCAATTCGTGCTTCGAACTGAAGGTTTCCTTGCAGGTTATACAGCCTGGTTAACCAATCGCTAAGCATGCATTCCCATAGGGATGCGCTGGCCCCAATAGAAAATTGGTGGTGTCGCGATGTGTGCGCCACTTCCTTTCTTGCTGCTTGCCAGGTACTCATCAATGTTTCCGCATACGGCAGCAGCTTCTCGCCAGCTGCCGTCAGGCGGATATTGTTGCGATGGCGTGTAAAGAGATTAACCCCAAGCTGGTTCTCTAACTGGCGAATACGAAAACTCACCGCGGACTGGGTCAGATAGAGTGCTTCGGCTGCACGGCCGAAGTGACGAGTCCTGCTAACTTCGAGGAAAGTTTTTAGTAATTCCGTATCCACAGTTTTCTCCACAAAAATATTTGTCGTAATGATTTAAATGTTTTGTTTTACACTCTGTCAAGCGTAACTAATACTCCGCGCCATAAATAGCTCGGCCAAAGAATTAGGAGCGTGCAGGATGGCGGAAAGCTTTACGACGACAAATCGTTTTTTCGACAATAAGAATTATCCGCGCGGGTTCTCTCGCCACGGTGACTTCACCATCAAAGAGGCGCAACTGCTTGAGCGCCATGGTTATGCTTTTAACGAACTGGAACTCGGTAAGCGTGAACCAGTGACTGCAGAAGAAACGCAATTCGTTGCAGTGTGCCGTGGAGAGCGTGAGCCAGACACCGAAGCAGAACGCGTCTGGATCAAGTATATGGCGCGCATTAAGCGTCCGAAGCGCTTTCACACTCTTTCAGGTGGGAAACCACAGATGGAAGGTGCGGAAGACTATACGGATTCCGAAGATTAAGAGAAAAGGGGCTACGGCCCCTTTTTTTACATCAGCATCTTTTGCAAATGAATCAGTAGCCTGTCGATTGCGCGATAACTTAACGCTTCCTGCAGATGCGCGCGCTGGATCACTGGCTCTTCTTCAAGATCGGCTATCGTTCGTGCAACTCTCAGCAGGCGTTGCCAGGCGCGTACAGACAATCCCAGACGTGTTAACGTCTCTTCCAGCCAATTCCCGTCTTCTCTGTTAAGTTTACAAAGCTGTTTTGTTTCGCTGCTATCCAGATGCGCGTTGAGTTTATTCTGCCGCTGATACTGCCGTGCCCGGGCCTGAATAACCCGTAAGCGTACCGTTTCACTGCTTTCGCCTTTTTGCTGTGGCTGGCTCATTGACCCCGGAGCAAGCAAGGGGACCTCAAGCGAGAGATCGAAGCGATCGAGAAAAGGACCTGATAGCTTTCCCAAATAGCGCAGCGTTTGCTCCGGTGTCGAGCGGTTATGATTTCCCCGGTAATGGCCGGTCGGGCTCGGGTTCATGGCGGCGATTAACTGGAAACGAGCGGGATAGGTAACTTTCGCCCTTGCCCTCGAGAGATGAATTTGTCCGGATTCAATAGGTTCGCGGAGTGCATCCAGCACGCGGCGTTCAAATTCCGGTAATTCATCCAGAAACAGAACGCCATTATGCGCCAGCGAAATCTCGCCCGGGCCTGGTATTGCGCCACCGCCGACAAGTGCCGCCAGTGAAGCGCTGTGATGCGGTGCTCTGAATGGGCGTCTTCGCCAGTGGCGAGAGAGTGCCGCTGAATTTACCACGCTCATAATGGCCGCGCTTTCCAGCGCTTCCTGGTTGCTCAATGGCGGCAACAATCCCGCCAACCGACTGGCCAACATAGTCTTGCCCGTGCCCGGAGGTCCGATTAGCAACAGGTTATGTCCACCTGCCGCAGTGATTTCCAGTGCGCGCTTCCCTTGTTCTTGTCCAATAACATCGCTTAAATCCTCACTGGCGGCCTCCTGGCTGCTATAAAAGGGGGCAGGTGAAGGTAATGCCTGTTTTCCTTCCAGAAACGCACATACTTCCTGTAAATGGTCGGCGACCAGACACTCCTGTGTTTCTGTGAGGCTGGCTTCAGCTTCGTTTTCTCTGGCAATAACGATGCGTCTGTTGGCTTTTACCGCTTCAATGACAGAAGAGATGGCGCCAGGAACCCCACGTAATGCGCCTGTAAGGGCAAGTTCGCCAACAAATTCATAACGACTCAGCTCTGATGCCGTTAGCTGCTCAGAAGCGGACAGAAGCGCGATAGCGATGGGTAAATCGTATCGTCCACCTTCTTTGGGCAGGTCCGCGGGTGCCAGGTTGATGGTGATCCGTTTCGCCGGGAATTCATATCCGCTGTTGATAATGGCGCTACGAACACGATCGCGTGCTTCCTTAACCGTGGTTTCCGGAAGCCCAACAATAGTCAGCCCCGGCAGCCCGTTACTGATATGCACTTCAACGGTGACCAGGGGGGCCGTCACACCTAACGCCGCTCGCGTATAAATTACAGACAATGCCATAGGCTCTCCTTTTCACAGACATTATCTGTTTTGATTATCGCTTTTCATTATCGAAACGCTGCTTTTGCGTGCGCGTTTCCTGCGTTTCACTGCAATTAGCCCCTTTTTTCATCGTATTGGAATGTTGATCGCAGCGTTGTATTGCTAGTGCAAGAGGTGAGAAATTTTCACCAAGACTTTTCTCTATATAAAACAACCATTTTTCGTCAATTTGTCGGTGCGGTCGCAAACTGCGTCATAAATTTTTCTTGTTTCTTGTCTTAAATCTGTGTTACCTCTTTAGGCATTCCTTCGAACATGAAGCAAGAACGAACACAAATGAAAGCCCTTCTACGAGTGATTAGCCTGGTCGTGATTAGCGTGGTGGTGATTATTATCCCACCGTGCGGGGCTGCACTTGGACGAGGAAAGGCTTAAAAAACAAGCCTTAACGAACTAAGACCCCCGCACCGAAAGGTCCGGGGGTTTTTTTATGACCTAAAAACATAAACGAGGAGCAGAGGATGAGTAGTAGCACAAAATTCTGTTTCTCCCGATATCCGGCGGGGAACTGACTATGAATGGGGCACAGTGGGTGGTACATGCGTTGCGAGCGCAGAAAGTCGATATCGTCTTCGGCTATCCGGGCGGCGCAATTATGCCGGTTTACGATGCATTGTATGACGGCGGCGTGGAACACCTACTTTGCCGGCACGAGCAGGGCGCGGCGATGGCCGCTATCGGCTATGCTCGGGCCACTGGTAAAACCGGCGTTTGCATCGCTACCTCCGGCCCAGGTGCGACGAACCTGATCACCGGTCTTGCTGATGCGTTATTAGATTCCGTTCCGGTTGTTGCCATCACCGGCCAGGTTGCTGCTCCGCTTATCGGTACCGACGCGTTTCAGGAAGTGGACGTACTGGGTTTATCCCTCGCCTGCACGAAGCACAGCTTTCTGGTTGAATCGCTGGAAGAGTTACCGCGTGTCATGGCTGAGGCTTTCTACGTGGCCAATTCCGGCCGCCCGGGCCCGGTTCTGGTGGATATTCCAAAAGACATCCAGTTGGCTGTAGGCGATCTGGATCCCTGGTTCGCGACCGTCGACGATGAACATTATTTCCCGCAAGCGGAAGTGGAGCAGGCCGTGCAGATGCTCTCGCAGGCAACAAAACCGATGCTGTATGTTGGCGGCGGTGTGGGCATGGCGCAGGCGGTTCCGGCGCTGCGTGAGTTTCTGAGCGTGACGCAAATGCCAGTCACTTGCACGCTGAAAGGGCTGGGCGCGGTGGAAACTGATTATGCTTACTATCTCGGCATGCTGGGGATGCACGGTACGAAAGCCGCGAATTTTGCCGTGCAGGAGTGTGACTTGCTGATTGCCGTTGGCGCCCGCTTTGACGATCGCGTGACCGGCAAATTGAATACCTTCGCGCCGAACGCCAAAGTGATCCATATGGATATCGACCCGGCGGAAATGAGCAAACTGCGCCAGGCGCACGTTGCGTTGCAGGGCGATTTAAACGCGTTGCTGCCTGCGCTGCAACAGCCGCTGGCAATTGATGCGTGGCGTCAATACAGCGCGGATCTGCGTCGCGAACATGCCTGGCGTTACGATCATCCAGGCGACGCTATTTACGCGCCGCTGTTGTTAAAACAGCTCTCCGATCGCAAACCGGAAAACAGCGTGGTCACTACCGACGTTGGCCAGCATCAGATGTGGGCGGCGCAACATTTGTGTTTCAGCCGCCCGGAAGATTTCATCACGTCCAGTGGATTAGGTACGATGGGCTTCGGTTTGCCGGCCGCTGTTGGCGCGCAGGTTGCCCGCCCGGACGATACGGTAATCTGTATCTCCGGTGACGGCTCCTTCATGATGAATGTTCAGGAGCTCGGCACCGTTAAACGTAAGCAATTACCGCTGAAGATTGTCTTACTGGACAACCAGCGTTTAGGGATGGTTCGCCAGTGGCAGCAGTTATTCTTCAACGAGCGTTATAGTGAAACCACCCTGACTGATAACCCCGATTTCCTCACGCTGGCCAGCGCTTTCGGCATTCCCGGCCAGCACATCACCCGAAAAGACCAGGTTGAAGCGGCACTCGACACGATGCTCACGAGCCCAGGGCCATACCTGCTTCATGTCTCAATCGATGAACTTGAGAATGTCTGGCCGTTGGTGCCGCCCGGCGCCAGTAACTCACAAATGCTGGAGAAATTATCATGATGCAACATCAGGTCGCCGTTGAGGCCCGCTTCAATCCTGAAACGTTAGAACGCGTGCTGCGCGTGGTGCGTCACCGTGGCTTTCAGGTGTGTGCCATGAATATGGAAACCGCCAGTGATGCGCGGAACATAAATATCGAATTGACCGTTGCCAGCCCGCGGCCTGTCGAATTACTGTTTAGCCAGTTAAGCAAACTTGTTGACGTTGCCCGGGTTGATATCCGCCAGCGTGCCACATCATCACAATCACAACAAATCCGCGCGTAAGCGCAAAAGGAAGAATAATGACGACGAAAAAAGCAGACTACATTTGGTCTAATGGCGAGATGGTTCGTTGGGAAGATGCGAAAGTCCACGTGATGTCCCACGCGCTGCATTACGGTACTTCCGTATTTGAAGGCATCCGTTGCTATGACTCGCACAAAGGTCCGGTAGTGTTCCGCCATCGTGAACATATGCAGCGTCTGCGCGATTCCGCCAAAATCTATCGTTTCCCGGTATCTCAGAGCGTCGACGAGCTGATGGAAGCCTGCCGCGCAGTGATCCGCAAAAACAATCTGACCAGCGCCTATATTCGTCCGCTGGTATTTGTGGGCGATGTTGGCATGGGTGTTAACCCGCCGGCGGGCTACACCACTGATGTGATTATCGCTGCCTTCCCGTGGGGGGCTTACCTCGGTGCGGAAGCACTGGATCAGGGGATCGACGCGATGGTTTCTTCCTGGAACCGTGTTGCGCCGAACACCATCCCGACAGCCGCGAAAGCGGGCGGAAATTACCTCTCTTCCCTGCTGGTTGGCAGCGAAGCGCGCCGCCACGGTTACCAGGAAGGCATTGCGCTGGACGTTAACGGCTACATCTCTGAAGGTGCGGGCGAAAACCTGTTTGAAGTAAAAGATGGCATCCTGTTCACGCCGCCGTTTACCTCTTCCGCCCTGCCGGGTATCACTCGCGATGCGATCATCAAGCTGGCGAAAGAGCTGAACATCGAAGTTCGTGAGCAGGTGCTGTCCCGCGAATCGCTGTATCTGGCGGATGAAGTGTTTATGTCCGGTACGGCAGCGGAAATTACGCCGGTGCGCAGCGTTGATGGTATTCAGGTTGGTGAAGGTCGTTGTGGCCCGGTCACCAAACGTATTCAGCAAGCATTCTTTGGCCTGTTCACCGGTGAAACGGAAGATAAGTGGGGCTGGTTGGATCAAGTTAATCCATAAATACCCGTCATACTTCAGGTTGTAGGTGTGTTGGCCGCACTCGTTCACCCCAGTCACTTACTTATGTAAGCTCCCGGGGATTCGCTCGCTTGCCGCCTTCCTACAACCCGAATCATTCAGGGTATAGCAAATAAATATGGGATGGCACGCACCACCCCATCGACAAGATAGACGGGAGTAAAAGAGCATGCCTAAGTACCGTTCCGCCACCACCACCCACGGGCGCAATATGGCGGGTGCCCGCGCGCTGTGGCGCGCAACCGGGATGACCGACGCCGATTTCGGCAAGCCGATTATCGCCGTCGTGAACTCGTTTACCCAGTTCGTGCCGGGCCACGTTCACCTGCGCGATCTCGGTAAGCTGGTTGCGGAGCAAATCGAAGCCGCAGGCGGCGTGGCGAAAGAGTTCAACACGATTGCCGTTGATGACGGTATCGCCATGGGCCACGGCGGCATGCTTTATTCACTGCCTTCCCGCGAGCTGATTGCCGATTCCGTTGAATATATGGTCAATGCCCACTGCGCTGACGCAATGGTGTGTATTTCCAACTGCGACAAAATCACCCCCGGGATGCTGATGGCTTCTCTGCGGTTGAATATTCCGGTGATTTTCGTCTCCGGCGGCCCGATGGAAGCCGGGAAAACAAAACTCTCCAACCAGATAATTAAACTCGATCTGGTGGATGCCATGATTCAGGGCGCGGATCCGAAAGTTTCTGACGATCAGAGCGAGCAGGTAGAACGTTCCGCCTGCCCCACTTGCGGATCCTGCTCCGGCATGTTTACCGCCAACTCAATGAACTGTCTGACCGAAGCGCTGGGGCTGTCACAGCCGGGTAACGGCTCGCTGCTGGCGACCCACGCTGACCGCAAAGAACTGTTCATCAACGCGGGCAAACGCATTGTTGAGCTGACCAAACGCTATTACGAGCAGGATGACACCAGCGCACTGCCGCGTTCCATCGCCAGTAAAGCGGCGTTTGAAAACGCCATGACGCTGGATATCGCCATGGGCGGCTCTACTAATACTGTTCTGCATCTGCTGGCCGCCGCGCAGGAAGCAGAAATTGATTTCACCATGAGTGATATCGATAAGCTGTCCCGCAAAGTTCCGCAGCTATGTAAAGTCGCGCCGAGTACGCAGAAATACCATATGGAGGATGTGCACCGCGCCGGTGGCGTGCTGGGCATCCTGGGTGAGCTGGATCGCGCTAACTTGTTAAACCGTGACGTGAAAAACGTGCTCGGTCTGACGCTGCCGCAAACCCTTGAGCAGTACGACGTGATGCTGACCAAAGACGACGCGGTGAAAACCATGTTCCGCGCGGGGCCAGCCGGTATCCGCACCACGCAGGCGTTTTCCCAGAATTGCCGCTGGGACACGCTGGATGACGATCGCGCTGAAGGCTGTATCCGTTCGCTGGAGCATGCTTACAGCAAAGATGGTGGCCTGGCCGTGCTGTACGGCAATTTTGCGGAAAACGGCTGTATCGTTAAAACCGCAGGCGTTGATGACAGCAACCTGACCTTTACCGGTCCGGCAAAAGTGTATGAAAGCCAGGACGCGGCGGTGGAAGCCATTCTCGGCGGTAAAGTTGTCGCCGGTGATGTGGTGGTGATTCGCTATGAAGGGCCGAAAGGCGGGCCGGGGATGCAGGAAATGCTCTACCCAACCAGCTTCCTGAAATCGATGGGCCTCGGCAAAGCGTGTGCGCTGATCACCGATGGGCGTTTCTCCGGCGGGACTTCCGGCCTTTCCATTGGCCATGTTTCTCCGGAAGCGGCAAGCGGCGGCAATATCGGCCTGATTGAAGATGGCGACATTATCGCTATTGATATTCCGAGCCGCAGCATTCAACTGCAACTGAGCGATCGTGAACTGGCAGCGCGCCGTGAAGCGCAGGAAGCCCGAGGCGATAAGGCCTGGACGCCGGTTGACCGTGAGCGTCAGGTCTCCTTCGCGCTGCGCGCTTATGCCAGTCTCGCGACCAGTGCGGATAAAGGCGCGGTACGCGATAAATCCAAACTTGGGGGTTAATGATGGCCGAATCCCAACCCCTCTCAGCCGCTCCCGAAGGGGCGGAATATCTGAGAGCGGTGCTGCGTGCGCCGGTTTACGAAGCGGCGCAGGTAACGCCGCTGCAAAAAATGGAGAAACTCTCTTCGCGTCTCGACAACGTAATTCTGGTGAAGCGCGAAGACCGCCAGCCGGTGCACAGCTTTAAGCTGCGTGGCGCGTACGCAATGATTGCCGGGCTGACGCCTGAGCAAAAAGCGCACGGCGTGATTACTGCTTCTGCGGGCAACCACGCGCAGGGCGTGGCAATGTCATCGACGCGTCTGGGGATCAAATCGCTGATTGTGATGCCAGTGGCGACGGCGGATATCAAAGTGGATGCGGTGCGCGGCTTTGGTGGCGAAGTGCTGTTGCACGGTGCCAATTTCGACGAAGCGAAAGCGAAAGCCATTGAACTGGCTGAGCAACAAGGTTTCACCTTTGTACCGCCGTTTGATCACCCGATGGTGATTGCCGGACAGGGCACGCTGGCGCTGGAGTTGCTGCAACAGGATGCGCATATCGATCGGGTTTTTGTGCCGGTCGGCGGCGGCGGTTTAGCGGCGGGCGTGGCGGTGTTGATTAAACAGTTGATGCCGCAAATCAAAGTGATCGCCGTTGAGGCGGAAGACTCCGCCTGCCTGAAAGCGGCGCTGGATGCGGGTCATCCGGTCGAGTTACCGCGCGTGGGCTTGTTTGCCGAAGGCGTGGCGGTAAAACGCATTGGTAACGAAACTTTCCGTCTGTGCCAGGCGTATCTCGATGACATCATCACTGTCGATAGCGATGCAATTTGTGCGGCGATGAAAGATCTGTTCGAAGATGTCCGTGCGGTGGCGGAACCGTCCGGTGCGCTGGCGCTGGCGGGGATGAAAAAGTACATCGCGAAACACAATATTCGCGGCGAACGGCTGGCGCATGTGCTTTCCGGCGCGAACGTTAATTTCCACGGCTTACGTTATGTTTCTGAGCGTTGCGAGCTGGGCGAGCAGCGGGAAGCGCTGCTGGCGGTGACCATTCCGGAAGAGAAAGGTAGCTTCCTGAAGTTCTGCCAGTTGTTGGGCGGGCGTTCCGTAACCGAATTTAACTATCGCTTTGCCGATGCGAAAGACGCCTGCATTTTTGTCGGCGTGCGTTTAAGTCGGGGGCTGGAGGAGCGCAAAGAGATCCTCGATCTGCTGCATCAAGGCGGTTATAGCGTCGTGGATCTTTCCGACGATGAGATGGCGAAACTGCACGTGCGTTACATGGTGGGCGGGCGACCGTCGAAACCGCTGCGCGAACGCCTGTACAGTTTTGAGTTCCCGGAATCGCCCGGCGCGCTGCTGAAGTTCCTGCATACGCTTGGTACGCACTGGAATATTTCATTGTTCCATTACCGCAGCCACGGCACCGATTATGGGCGCGTTCTGGCAGCATTCGAACTGGGCGAGCATGAGCCAGATTTCGAAACCCGGCTCAACGAGCTGGGCTACGAATGCCACGATGAAACGCATAACCCGGCGTTCCGTTTTTTCCTTGCCGGTTAGTTGTTTGGCAGGATTTTCCAGAACGCATCAATAAGCGGCTCATAGAGCCGCTTTTTTTGTACACACACGCCAAGCTCAAACGGCGTTTTCTCATCGCTGCGCTCAAGGATCATCACGCGGTTGCGTACTGGCTCCGGGCTGTTTTCCAGCACCACTTCCGGGATTAGGGCCACGCCGCAGCCGAGCGCGACCATTGACACCATCGCTTCGTGACCGCCGACGGTAGCGTAAATCGACGGGTTGCTGATTTTGTGGCGGCGGAACCATAGTTCGATACGGCGGCGCACTGGGCCCTGATCGGCCATGATAAACGGCACGGTGGACCAGTCTGGTTCGGGCTGCGAAACCTGGTTCCGCACCGGGCAGGGGAGCGCAGGTGCTATCAGCACCACGGCCAGGTTTTCCAGCATCGAAAAGGCGACCGCGCCGGGCAACGTTTCCGGTTTCCCGGCAATAGCCAGATCCGCTTCGCCAGTGACCACTTTTTCCATCGCATCAGCGGCATCGCCGGTGGTGAGCTTGATCTCTACCGACGGATGTTCCGCGCGAAAGCGATCAAGAATCGGCGGCAAATGGCTGTAAGCCGCGGTGACGGAACAGAAAAGATGCAGCTCGCCGGAAAGCGACGGGCCTTGCTGGTCGATGGTGTGGCGCAATTGCTGATACTGCAATAACGTTTGCTGCGCGAAAACGCGCAACTCTTCACCCGCTTCAGTCAGCGTGACGGTACGGTTATCGCGCACAAACAGCGGCTGCCCGAGATCTTCTTCCAGCCGCTGGATTTGTCGCGAAAGCGTGGAAGGGCTGACATGCATGGCGCGCGCGCTGCGGCCAAAATGGCGGCTTTCGGCCAGATGCAGGAACGTTTTCAGATCGCGTAAATCCATGAGACAGACTCCACAAATTTACATTGCAAAAATTGCAATGTGACATTGTTAATATATCAATTTAAGCAACGCATTTCCTGTCATATAGTGGGTTCAATCTCGCTTATCAGCGAACTGAACAATAAATATTGCCCTGAATAATTTGCGCAACAGAAAATCGAAAGCGTTAGCGCAAAAGAAGAACGGCACAACACAACATCACACGACGAGGTCTCAAATGGCTAACTACTTTAATACACTGAACCTGCGCCAGCAGCTGGCGCAGCTGGGCAAATGCCGCTTCATGGCGCGTGACGAATTTGCCGATGGCGCAAGCTACCTTCAGGGTAAAAAAGTGGTCATCGTCGGCTGCGGTGCCCAGGGCCTGAACCAGGGCCTGAACATGCGTGACTCCGGTCTGGATATCTCTTACGCGCTGCGTAAAGAAGCCATTGCGGAAAAACGCGCGTCCTGGCGCAAAGCGACCGAAAACGGTTTTAAAGTTGGCACGTATGAAGAGCTGATCCCGCAGGCGGATCTGGTCGTGAACCTGACGCCGGACAAACAGCACTCTGACGTCGTGCGTTCCGTGCAGCCGCTGATGAAAGACGGCGCGGCACTGGGCTACTCTCACGGTTTCAATATCGTGGAAGTGGGTGAGCAGATCCGTAAAGACATCACCGTCGTGATGGTGGCGCCGAAGTGCCCAGGTACTGAAGTGCGCGAAGAGTACAAACGCGGTTTCGGCGTTCCGACGCTGATTGCCGTCCACCCGGAAAACGACCCGAAAGGCGAAGGGATGGCAATTGCTAAAGCCTGGGCTGCGGCAACCGGTGGTCACCGTGCGGGTGTTCTGGAGTCCTCTTTCGTTGCGGAAGTGAAATCTGACCTGATGGGCGAGCAGACTATCCTCTGCGGCATGTTGCAGGCGGGTTCTCTGCTGTGCTTTGACAAGCTGGTGGCTGACGGTACCGACCCGGCTTACGCAGAAAAACTGATTCAGTTCGGCTGGGAAACCATCACCGAAGCGCTGAAACAGGGCGGTATTACGCTGATGATGGATCGCTTGTCCAATCCGGCGAAACTGCGTGCTTACGCGCTGTCTGAACAGCTGAAAGGCATCATGGCGCCACTGTTCCAGAAACATATGGACGACATCATCTCCGGCGAGTTCTCTTCCGGCATGATGGCTGACTGGGCCAACGACGATAAGAAACTGCTGACCTGGCGTGAAGAAACCGGTAAAACCGCGTTCGAAACCGCACCGCAGTTTGAAGGCAAAATCAGCGAGCAGGAGTATTTTGATAAAGGCGTGCTGATGATTGCGATGGTGAAAGCGGGCGTTGAACTGGCGTTCGAAACCATGGTGGCGTCCGGCATTATCGAAGAGTCTGCTTACTATGAATCGCTGCACGAACTGCCGCTGATTGCCAACACCATCGCGCGTAAACGTCTGTATGAGATGAACGTGGTTATTTCCGATACCGCAGAGTACGGCAACTACCTGTTCTCTTACGCTTGCGTACCGCTGCTGAAAGAGTTTATGACCACGCTGCAAACGGGCGATTTGGGTAAAGCGATTGCCGAAGGCGCGGTAGATAACGCGCAACTGCGTGATGTGAATGATGCGATTCGCAGCCACGCTATTGAGAAAGTGGGTCAGAAACTGCGCGGTTATATGACGGACATGAAACGTATCGCCGTCGCGAGCTAAATCCGGTCGTCTTTCGGCAACGATAAGCCGACATTCATCGAAAAATTCAAGCCCGGAGGCGTTAGCGCTTCCGGGCTTTTTTATGTGCTGCACTGGATGCGATCTTTTTTGCCCATTCGTCTTGTTGAATTTGTCTTTATGTAATATCGTAAGTTACATGAAAATAAATAACTCATTCTCCGCGACGCTGCACATCCTGCTCCACATGGAACAGGCCGATAAACCGATGACATCGGAACAGATGGCTGAATACATCGACGGTAACCCGGCGTTTATTCGCAAACTGCTCGCCGGGTTACGGGAAAAACAGATTGTCTGCGCGACCAAAGGGCACCACGGCGGCTGGCGGCTTTGTCATCCCGCCAGCCATGTCACTCTCTACGATATCTATATTGCACTGGGATCGCCTGCGTTGTTCGCATTGGGCAATCGTAATGAGAACCCTGAGTGCCTGGTTGAGCAAGGGGTGAACCGGGTGATGTCGTCGACGCTTGCCGACGCACAATCGCTGATCCTTGAACGTTTTAAAAACCTGACGCTACAGGATGTCGGTGCGGAATTTATCAGTTACTTCAACGAAAAGGGGCACCACTGATGATTGCAGATTTAACCACCTGCCTGATGATTGCGCTGGCTGCCAGCAGCATTTCAATAACGGTGACGCAAACGGAGTTATTTGCGGCTTTTCGTGAATGGACGGTGAAAAAGAACGCGATGATAGGGCACTTGTTTCAGTGTTTTTATTGTCTGAGTCACTGGGCGGTGTTTGGCGGTATGCTGGTGTACCGGCCTGCGTTGCTGCACAGCGGCTTTGCATTGATTGACTGGGTGATGACGGCGTTTATTACCATTACGCTGGCGACCCTGATTAATGGCCTGATGTTTAAAGTGTTCCAGGCGGCAATCAGCATGCATGTGATGAAGCATGACGCGCAGCAGAAGCTGCAATCGCACAAATAAAAAAACAGCCTCTCTGTGATGAGAGGCTCAATCATTAGTTGCGGTACAGCACTTTGATGATGTGGTAACCGAACTGGGTGTGCAGCGGGCCGGTTGGCTCCAGCACCGGGCAGGAGAACACCACTTTATCGAACGCGGGAACCATCTGGCCCTGACGGAATTCGCCCAAATGTCCGCCTTTTTTACCTGACGGGCAGATAGAGTGTTTCTTCGCCAGCTTTTCGAAATCGCCGCCGTTTTTGATCTGTTCCAGAAGATCCAGTGCCAGTTTCTCTTCTTTAACAAGGATATGCAGTGCTGCTGCGGTTTTTGCCATGATCGTGCCTTGAGTGAGGTTGTTGAGGCTGGCTATACTACCACGCGTTTATACACTTCGGTCTTCATTCTGCCTCGGCTTCAAGTTGCGCTTGCGGCTCAACTTATGCGAGGGCCTCGCACCGTGGGTGCCGCAGTAAGCTGCGTTAAATCTGTTCCCGGCAGATTCGTTATCCCGCCACTTACGTGTGTTAGCGGCTGAAGATTCACGGCCTGAATGGTTTTGTGTATATATTTCCCCTCCAGACTTTTCATTGAGTGATTTTTTTATGCGTTTAAACCCCGGACAACAACAAGCCGTCGAATTCGTCACCGGACCATGCCTGGTGCTGGCGGGAGCGGGATCCGGTAAAACACGCGTGATCACCAATAAAATTGCCCATTTGATCCGTGGCTGTGGCTATCAGGCGAAACATATCGCGGCGGTAACCTTTACCAACAAAGCGGCGCGCGAGATGAAAGAACGTGTTGCGCAGACGCTGGGGCGTAAGGAGGCGCGCGGGCTGATGATCTCTACGTTCCACACGCTGGGGCTGAATATCATCAAACGTGAGTTCGCCGCGTTGGGGATGAAATCTAACTTTTCCCTGTTTGACGACACCGATCAGGTCGCGTTGCTGAAAGATCTGACCGAAGGGCTAATCGACGATGACAAAGTGGTGTTGCAACAACTGATCTCCACGATCTCAAACTGGAAAAACGATCTGCTGACGCCGCCGCAGGCCGCTGCGCGCGCAAACGGCGAGCGCGATCGTATTTTTGCTCATTGCTACGGTCTGTACGACGCCCATATGAAGGCGTGTAACGTACTCGATTTTGACGACCTGATCCTGCTGCCGACGCTGCTATTGCAGCGCAACGAAGAGGTGCGCGAACGCTGGCAGAACAAGATCCGTTATCTGCTGGTGGACGAATATCAGGACACCAACACCAGTCAGTATGAGCTGGTAAAGCTGTTAGTGGGCCAGCGCGCGCGCTTCACCGTCGTGGGTGACGATGACCAGTCGATTTATTCGTGGCGCGGTGCGCGGCCGCAAAACCTGGTGCTGCTGAGCCAGGATTTCCCGGCATTGCAGGTGATTAAGCTGGAACAAAACTATCGCTCTTCCGGGCGCATCCTGAAAGCAGCGAATATCCTCATCGCCAACAACCCACACGTGTTTGAAAAGCGACTCTTTTCCGAGCTGGGTTATGGTACCGAGCTGAAAGTGCTCAGCGCCAACCACGAAGAACATGAAGCCGAACGCGTGACGGGTGAGCTGATTGCTCACCACTTCGTGAACAAAACCGCATACAAGGATTATGCGATCCTCTATCGCGGCAACCACCAGTCGCGCGTATTCGAAAAATTCCTGATGCAGAACCGCATCCCGTACAAGATTTCGGGCGGCACCTCGTTCTTTTCGCGCCCGGAAATCAAAGATCTGCTGGCTTATTTGCGGGTGCTGACCAATACGGATGATGACAGTGCGTTTCTGCGCATCGTGAATACGCCAAAGCGTGAAATTGGCTCGGCAACGCTGCAGAAGCTGGGCGAATGGGCAATGTTACGTAATAAGAGCCTGTTTGCTGCCAGCTTTGATGTTGGCCTGAATCAGACGCTGACCGGGCGCGGTTATGACGCGCTGACGCGTTTTACCCACTGGCTCGGTGAAGTTCAGCGTTTGTCGGAACGCGAGCCTATCGCGGCAGTGCGCGATTTAATTCACGGCATCGATTATGAGTCCTGGCTGTTCGAAACCTCCGCCAGCCCGAAAGCGGCAGAGATGCGCATGAAAAACGTCAACACGCTGTTCGGCTGGATGACGGAGATGCTGGAAGGCAGCGAACTGGACGAGCCGATGACGCTGGCGGAAGTCGTCACGCGCTTTACCCTGCGCGACATGATGGAGCGTGGCGAGAGTGACGACGAATCCGATCAGGTGCAGTTGATGACGTTGCACGCGTCTAAAGGCCTTGAATTTCCGTATGTTTTCCTTGTTGGTATGGAAGAGGGGTTATTGCCACACCAGAGCAGTATCGATGAAGATAACGTCGATGAAGAGCGGCGGCTGGCTTATGTGGGCATCACCCGTGCGCAGAAAGAGCTGATTTTTACCCTCTGCAAAGAACGTCGTCAGTATGGTGAGTTAGTCCGACCGGAACCGAGCCGCTTCCTGCTGGAATTACCGCAGGACGATCTGATTTGGGAGCAGGAACGCAAAGTGGTCAGTGCCGAAGAGCGCATGCATAAAGGTCAGGCCAACGTGGCGAATATTCGCGCGATGCTGGCAAAAGCGAAGGACAAATAAAAATCCACCTTCAGCGAAGGCGGCGTGGATTACTACTCCTGAAGTGCGGGTTGAAAACGTAAAAAGAGGTGTCTGCCCGCTCTGTAAGGTTGGATCCGGCAGCGCTGCTGAACGTTGGTTTTCAGCAAGTAATAAAAAAGCCCGCAGCGAGCGGGCTATATTCCGTATGAGAATTACTGGATTTCCAGCGACCAGTGCACATAACTCTGCCACTGGCTTTCCTGATCAATCAGTTCTGCGCCGAGTGGGTGACTCGCCAGCCACCCTTGCGGTAGCGTCAGCACCAGCTTCTCTCCCTGCGCGGTGACCGCAATTTCCGGCAGCAGATCATCGCGACGACGGCTGGCGAAAATAATGGCAAGACGAAGCAGGCGACAAAGATGTTCGGCTACGCGCGGTGGTACGGCATTTTGCTGATGCAACGATGAGAGATCGACCGCGTTCGTCTGATTAAGCAGCAGTGTCGCGAGCAGTTTCTTTTGCGCGGGGGTAAACCCAGGCAAATCGAGATTACGTACCAGCCATGCCGCGTGTAGCGGTGCTTGCTTAAACTCAATGCTCAAACCAATTTCATGCAGTTCGCTGGCAACTTTCAGAATTTCGATGCTGTAGGCATCTAATTCCCACACTTTAGCGACACCCTGCGCAAATCGTCCAGCCAGCGTTGTCACGCGACGGGATTGATCGGTATCGATAATAAAACGGCGTTGAATATTGCGCAGCGTGCGGCTACGAATGTCTTCATCTACCGCCAGGTGCAGCATGCCGTAGACCAGACCTTCGCGTAATGCGCCACCGGCCAGCGTCATGCTTTCAATATTCATTTCGGTGAAGATGGCGATAAGGATTGCCAGACCGCTCGGGAATACCAAAGCGCGTTCAAGCGTCAGGCCTTCGATTTCCAGCTCTTCAAGCCGCCCGCATTGTATGGCGCGCTGTTTAAGCTGCTGCAATTTAGCGAGGGTGATGCGCTCATCCATGCCCTGCGCCATCATGATTTCTTGCAGCGCCTGAACCGTACCCGATGCCCCGACGCAAACTTTCCAGCCATGGCGGCGAAGCTCATCGGCAACCGGGCGCAGCACCTCACGCGCAGCCTGTTCGGCGGCAGTGAAGTTTTCCTGCCCAAGATTTCGGTCGGTGAAAAAGCGCTCAAGCCAGGTGACACAGCCCATCGACAGGCTGAAAAGGGAGGTCGTTTGTGCACCGGTGCCGGTAACCAGCTCCGTGCTGGCGCCGCCAATATCAACCACCAGACGCTGATCCGCGCCACCTGTCGTGTGCGCAACGCCCTGATAAATCAGCCGCGCTTCTTCCTCGCCGCTAATGACCTGCACCGGGCAGCCGAGGATTTCTTGCGCTTTGTCGATAAATTCCTGCGCGTTAACCGCCAGGCGCAACGTGGCCGTTGCTACGACGCGGATTTGCTCCTGGGGAATATCCTGTAGACGTTCGGAAAACAGCCGCAGGCACTGCCAGCCTCGCTCCATCGCTTCCTGAGAAAGACGATTATCGGGGCTTAATCCTGCAGCCAGACGAACTTTACGTTTAATGCGAGAAAGCGTCTGAATGCTTCCCGCCACCTCGCGCACAACCAGCATATGAAAACTGTTAGATCCAAGATCAATAGCGGCATAGAGCGAGGCGGAACCAAGCATATTTTTAACCTGAACGACGACGATTACGTGGAGCGCCACCGCTGCGGCGCGGGCCGTTGCCAGAGCGTGAACGCGTCAGGCGTTTTGGCGGCGGCAGCTCGGTGAGCAGGGCATCCGGATCGTATTTGCTGACCGGAATCGAGTGCCCGATATAGGTCTCAATCGCCGGCAGGTTCAATGCGTACTCTTCACAGGCGAGGCTGATTGAGTGACCGCTGGCGCCAGCGCGACCGGTACGACCGATACGGTGAACGTAATCTTCACAATCATCCGGCAGGTCATAGTTAAAAACGTGCGTGACCGCAGGAATATGCAGACCACGTGCGGCAACGTCAGTCGCCACCAGAATGTCGAGATCGCCACGCGTGAATTCGTCGAGAATACGCAGGCGTTTTTTCTGCGCCACATCGCCGGTGAGCAAACCAACACGATGACCATCTGCGGCTAGGCTGCCCCAGATATCTTCACAGCGGTGTTTAGTATTAGCGAAGATAATGGCGCGATCCGGCCACTCTTCTTCGATCAACGTTTGCAGCAGACGCATTTTCTCGTCGTTGGACGGGTAGAAAAGCTCTTCTTTAATGCGGTGGCCCGTTTTTTGTTCCGGCTCCACTTCGACGTATTCAGCGTTATTCATCTGCTCAAATGCCAGCTCGCGCACCCGGTAGGACAGCGTGGCGGAGAAAAGCATGTTCAAACGTGAAGTCACGGGTGGCATGCGGCGGAACAACCAGCGGATATCTTTGATAAAGCCCAGATCGTACATACGATCTGCTTCGTCCAGCACCACGACCTGGATCGCGCCCAGGTTAATATGGTTCTGTTTGGTGTAATCGATCATTCGGCCCGTGGTGCCGATTAAAATATCGACGCCGCTTTCCAGCACTTTCAGCTGTTTGTCGTAGCCGTCACCGCCGTAAGCCAGACCCAGCTTCAGGCCAGTCGCCTGCGCCAGCGGTTCTGCATCGGCGTGAATTTGTACCGCCAGTTCACGTGTCGGCGCCATAATAATTGCGCGCGGCTGGTTCACTTTACGGTCTTCGATTGCCGGGTGAGAGAGAAGATAATGAAACGTTGACGTTAAAAACGCCATCGTTTTGCCGGTACCGGTTTGCGCCTGACCTGCAACATCACGGCCCGCCAGCGTCAGCGGAAGAGCCAGGGCCTGAATAGGCGTGCAATTATGAAACCCTTTTTTTTCAAGGGCTTCGATCACTTTTGGGTGCAGGGCGAAGTCGGAAAACTTCTGTTCTGTTAAATGTGTTTTGCTCATAGTGTGGTAGAATATCAGCTTACTATTGCTTTACGAAAGCGTATCCGGTGAAATAAAGTCAACCTTTAGTTGGTTATTGTGGCATCAACACGTTGCTGTTTTATGCTACACCAACATGCCAGGCTTATTCCTGTGGAGTTATATATGAGCGATAAAATTATTCACCTGACTGACGATAGTTTTGACACGGATGTACTCAAAGCGGACGGGCTTGTGCTCGTTGATTTCTGGGCAGAGTGGTGTGGACCGTGTAAAATGATCGCCCCGATTCTGGATGAAGTCGCTGATGAGTACGAAGGCAAGCTGACCATTGCGAAGCTGAACATTGACCAGAATCCAGGCACTGCGCCGAAATACGGCATCCGTGGTATCCCGACCCTGCTGCTGTTTAAAAACGGCGAAGTGGCAGCAACCAAAGTTGGTGCCTTGTCTAAAGGCCAACTGAAAGAGTTCCTGGACGCCAACCTGGCGTAACCCCAGACTCTGCCGGCGTGCCAGCAGTCCTAATTTTTTTGGATCGCTGGACGCCCGGCTTCAGCCGTGCTAATTTAGTTTTGACTTCGTTTTGAACATACCTTTAGTTGTTTGAATCTAGCATTACCCCGATACTTCCCGCAGAGCAACACCATCGCGAGTGAAGTCGACAGATTCCGGGCTTATCACTTATTCCGTCTTATCGTTTCAGTTCTGCGTACTTTCCTGTGACCAGGCACCGATCAGACATAAGTTGATGGCCGTTAACAGGCATGGATGACCCTGCCATACCATTCACAACATTAAGTTCGAGATCTACCCCGAGTTTAAGAACCCACACCATTATGAATCTTACCGAATTAAAGAATACGCCGGTTTCTGAGCTGATCACTCTCGGCGAAAATATGGGGCTGGAAAACCTGGCCCGTATGCGCAAACAGGACATCATTTTCGCCATCCTGAAGCAGCACGCGAAGAGTGGCGAAGATATCTTTGGCGATGGCGTGCTGGAGATTCTGCAGGATGGATTTGGTTTCCTCCGCTCCGCAGACAGCTCCTACCTCGCCGGCCCTGACGACATCTACGTATCCCCCAGCCAAATCCGCCGTTTCAACCTCCGCACTGGTGACACCATTTCAGGTAAGATTCGCCCGCCTAAAGAAGGTGAACGTTACTTTGCATTGCTGAAAGTTAACGAGGTGAACTTCGATAAGCCGGAAAACGCGCGCAATAAGATTCTGTTCGAAAACTTAACGCCGCTGCACGCGAACTCTCGTCTGCGTATGGAACGTGGTAATGGCTCGACGGAAGACTTAACCGCACGCGTACTGGATCTGGCGTCGCCGATCGGTCGTGGTCAGCGTGGTCTGATTGTTGCACCGCCAAAAGCCGGTAAAACCATGCTGCTGCAGAACATCGCGCAGAGCATTGCTTACAACCATCCAGACTGTGTGCTGATGGTGCTGTTGATTGACGAACGCCCGGAAGAAGTGACCGAAATGCAACGTCTGGTTAAAGGTGAAGTGGTTGCTTCTACCTTTGACGAACCGGCTTCCCGCCACGTGCAGGTTGCAGAAATGGTTATCGAGAAGGCCAAGCGCCTGGTCGAGCACAAGAAAGACGTTATCATTCTGCTGGACTCCATCACTCGCCTGGCACGTGCTTACAACACCGTTGTTCCGGCTTCCGGCAAGGTGTTGACCGGTGGTGTCGACGCGAACGCCCTGCATCGCCCGAAACGCTTCTTCGGTGCCGCGCGTAACGTGGAAGAGGGCGGCAGCCTGACCATTATTGCGACCGCGCTGATTGATACCGGTTCGAAAATGGACGAAGTGATTTACGAAGAGTTTAAAGGCACCGGTAACATGGAACTGCACCTCTCGCGTAAAATTGCTGAAAAACGTGTCTTCCCGGCGATTGATTACAACCGTTCCGGTACGCGTAAAGAAGAGCTGCTCACTACGCAGGAAGAGCTGCAGAAAATGTGGATCCTGCGCAAAATCATTCACCCGATGGGTGAGATCGACGCGATGGAGTTCCTCATTAACAAGCTGGCAATGACGAAGACGAATGATGAGTTCTTCGACATGATGAAGCGCTCTTAATATAAATAAACCTCGGAAACGCCACGTTTTTACGTGGCGTTTTTTATTTGCGAGCTATACGCTATATGCACTGGGACAGGCATTGTCCGAGGCCGACCGCTCAAGAGTGATAGATAAATCTGTTGAATATCTCGTTCGGTTGAAAAACAGACAATAAAGCTTGTAAACGACCTGCTTTCTCATTTTATAGAGCATGGCAACGTCGTTATACTGCCAGGATTAACATTCGCTGAGAGCATCCATTGTGAATTTACTCACTGCGTGTACTGAATTATTCAGTATTTTCTTGTTCACAACCGTCTTTTTGTTTTTTGCTCGTAAAATAGCAAGATATATCGGACTGGTGGACAAACCCAACTATCGTAAACGGCATCAGGGATTGATCCCTCTTGTTGGGGGAATTTCAGTATTCGCAGGCGTCTGCTTTACGTTTGGTATCACAGATTATTACATTCCCCATGCTGCCCTCTATCTCTGTTGCGCCGGTGTTTTGGTCTTTGTCGGTGCGCTGGACGATCGATTCGATATTAGTGTAAAAATCCGTGCTGCTGTCCAGGCATTGATCGCCATTATTATGATGGTCGTCGGCAAACTTTATCTCAGCAGCCTCGGCTATATTTTTGGCTCATGGGAAATGGTGTTAGGTCCTTTCGGCTACATACTGACATTATTTGCTATATGGGCAGCAATCAACGCGTTCAATATGGTTGATGGCATTGATGGTCTACTGGGCGGGCTTTCCTGCGTTTCGTTTGCTGCGATCGGCTTCATTTTATGGTTTGACGGGCAATTCAGCCTTGCGCTGTGGTGTTTCGCCATGATCGCCGCGATAATTCCTTACATCTTATTGAATCTGGGTATTCTGGGACGTCGCTACAAAGTTTTTATGGGCGACGCCGGAAGTACGCTTATCGGTTTTACCGTTATTTGGATTTTGCTGGAAACGACGCAGGGCCAAACACACCCGATCAGCCCGGTTACGGCTTTATGGATCATCGCCATTCCTTTAATGGATATGGTGGCCATCATGTATCGCCGTTTACGCAAAGGGATGAGTCCTTTTTCGCCGGATCGCCAGCATATTCATCATCTGATCATGCGCGCAGGGTTTACTTCTCGTCAGGCCTTTGTGCTGATTACTCTTGCCGCCGCTGTGCTGGCCAGCATCGGCGTTGCCGCAGAATATCTCCGCCTCACCCCGGAATGGGTGATGTTGGCACTGTTTTTGCTAGCGTTCTTTTTGTATGGCTACTGTATTAAGCGCGCATGGAAAGTGGCGCGCTTTATCAAGCGAGTTAAACGCAGAATACGCCGTAATAGCGTTTCTAAATCAACACTAACCAAGTAAATCCGGGAAAGCGATGATTCAACCAGCGTCAGGAACACCTTCAACGGGTACGGAAAACGAACTGGATATCCGGGGTTTATTCCGTACTTTGTGGGCAGGAAAATTATGGATCGCGGGAATAGCACTGCTGTTTGCTTTGCTCGCCTTAGTCTGGACTTTCTTTGCGACCCAGGAATGGGGAGCCACCGCAGTTACCGACCGCCCCACCGTCAATATGCTGGGAGGTTATTACTCCCAACAACAGTTCCTGCGTAACCTGGACGACAAAGCTAACCAGACACCAACCGATCAGGTATCGGTAATGGATGAGGCGTACAAAGAGTTTATTATGCAACTCGCCTCGTGGGATACGCGCCGCGATTTCTGGTCGCAAACGGATTACTACAAACAGCGCCTGGTGGGTAACAGCAAAGCGGATGCGGCGACGCTCGACGAACTCATCAATAACATCCAGTACACGCCAGGAGATGTTGTCCGCAACCTTAACGACAACGTTAAGTTAATTGCTGAAACCGCGCCAGATGCCAACAACCTGCTGCGTCAGTATGTCGCGTTTGCCAGCCAGCGTGCCGCCAGCCATCTTAATGATGAGCTGAAAGGTGCCTGGGCCGCGCGTACCATTCAGATGAAAGCGCAGGTGAAACGTCAGGAAGAAGTGGCAAAGGCTATTTATAACCGCCGTCTGCATAATGTCCAGCAAGCGCTAAAAATCGCCGAACAGCACAATATCTCTCATAACGAAACAGAGGTTCCACCGGACGAATTGCCGGATTCAGAACTGTTTATGCTGGGTCGCCCAATGCTGCAAGCGCGGCTGGAAAATCTGCAAGCGGTAGGGCCGCAGTTCGATCTGGACTATGATCAAAACCGGGCAATGCTGAATACGCTTAACGTCGGTCCGACACTTGATCCCCGTTTTCAGACATATCGTTATTTGCGTACGCCGGAAGAACCGGTAAAACGCGACAGCCCGCGTCGTGCTTTCCTGATGATCATGTGGGGAATTGTCGGTGCGCTAATCGGGTCGGGTATTGCATTAACGCGCCGCCGTTCGAACTAAACGCCGTCCGAGATGAAGGCATGATGCCTTCATCCTCTAATCGAAGAGAATCGTTGTGAAAGTACTTACCGTATTTGGCACGAGGCCAGAAGCCATCAAAATGGCTCCGCTGGTACATGCGCTGGCAAAGGATCCAGACTTTGAAGCAAGAGTTTGCGTCACTGCGCAGCATCGGGAGATGCTTGATCAGGTGTTAACGCTCTTCTCGATTGTTCCGGATTACGATCTAAACATTATGCGGCCAGGGCAAGGGCTTACGGAGATTACCTGCGGCATTCTTGAAGGATTAAAGCCAATCCTTGAATCCTTCCGCCCCGATGTGGTGCTGGTGCATGGCGACACGACAACGACGATTGCGGCGAGCCTTGCCGCATTTTATCAGCGTATTCCTGTCGGGCATGTTGAAGCGGGCCTGCGTACTGGCGATCTCTCTTCGCCATGGCCAGAAGAGGCAAACCGCACATTGACCGGCCACCTGGCGATGTATCACTTTGCGCCGACGGAAAACTCCCGCCGCAATTTACGCCGTGAGAATGTTGCGGATAACCGCATTTTTGTTACCGGCAACACCGTTATTGATGCGCTTTTCTGGGTGCGCGACAGCGTGATGAACAACCCTTCGCGCTACGAGGCGCTGGCGGCGCGTTATCCGTTCCTTAATAGAGATAAAAAACTCATTCTTGTCACCGGACATCGCCGCGAGAGTTTTGGTCGTGGTTTTGAACAAATTTGCCATGCGCTGGCGGATATCGCCGCGCAACATGATGATGTGCAAATTGTCTATCCGGTCCATCTGAACCCCAATGTCAGCGAGCCAGTAAACCGAATTCTTGGCCACGTCGAGAACGTTACCCTGATAGAACCCCAGGATTACCTGCCGTTTTTGTGGTTGATGAATCATGCCTGGCTGATCCTGACGGATTCGGGTGGCATACAGGAAGAAGCGCCTTCTCTCGGCAAGCCGGTGCTGGTGATGCGTGATACCACCGAACGCCCGGAAGCCGTCGATGCGGGCACGGTTAAACTGGTTGGCACGGATCGCCAGCGCATTGTGGAAGAGGTCTCGCGCCTGCTTCATGACAACGATGCCTGGCAGGCGATGAGCCGCGCGCACAACCCTTATGGTGACGGGCTGGCCTGTGGCCGCATTTTGCACGCACTTAAAAATAATCGGGTAACACTATGAGCTTTAAAACCATTTCCGTTATTGGCCTGGGCTATATTGGTCTGCCTACCGCAGCAGCGTTTGCGTCACGGCAGAAGCAGGTTGTTGGTGTCGATATCAACGCCCATGCGGTGGAAACCATTAACCGTGGCGAAATCCATATCGTCGAGCCGGAACTGGGAAATGTAGTGAAATCGGCGGTAAACGGCGGTTATCTTCGCGCGAGCACCACACCTGTCGTCGCAGATGCTTACTTGATCGCCGTGCCAACGCCGTTTAAAGGCGAGCACGAGCCGGATATGGCCTATGTTGAGGCGGCGGCTAAATCCATCGCGCCAGTGCTCGGCAAAGGCGCGTTAGTGATCCTTGAGTCAACCTCACCGGTAGGGGCAACAGAACAGATGGCGCAGTGGCTTGCCGAAGCGCGCCCGGATCTCACTTTCCCGCAGCAGGCGGGTGAAAACGCCGACATTAATATCGCCTACTGCCCGGAGCGCGTGCTGCCGGGGCAAGTGATGGTTGAGCTGATTAAAAATGACCGCGTGATTGGCGGGATGACGCCGGTTTGTTCGGCGCGTGCCAGCGAGCTGTACAACATTTTCCTTGAAGGCGAATGCGTGGTGACCAACTCGCGCACCGCTGAAATGTGCAAACTTACCGAAAACAGTTTCCGCGATGTCAACATTGCGTTTGCCAACGAACTGTCGCTGATTTGCGCCGATCAGGGGATCAACGTTTGGGAGTTGATTCGCCTGGCGAACCGCCATCCGCGCGTCAATATTCTCCAGCCGGGTCCGGGCGTTGGCGGACACTGTATCGCCGTTGATCCGTGGTTTATTGTCGCGCAAAATCCGCAGCAGTCGCGGCTTATCCGCACCGCGCGTGAAGTTAACGACTTTAAGCCGCACTGGGTGTTGAGTCAGGTTAAAGCGATGGTTGCTGATTGTCTGACGACCAGCGGCAAGCGCGCCAGTGAAATCAAAATCGCCTGTTTCGGGCTGGCCTTTAAGCCCAATATTGATGATTTGCGTGAAAGTCCGGCAATGGAAATTGCCCTCGATATCGCACAGTGGCACAGCGGTGAAACGCTGGTGGTGGAACCGAATATTCATCAACTGCCGGCTAAATTCGCCGGACACGCCACGCTGGTAAAAACCCATGATGCGCTGGCGCAGGCTGATGTGCTGGTGATGCTGGTTGATCATAACGAGTTTAAAGCGGTGGAGAGCACCAGCATTGGCCAGCAGTTCGTTGTTGATACCAAAGGTGTCTGGCGTTAAGCGAGCGTGCATAAAGGAAACAGCATGAATATTCACGGTACGGTAGAAGAGCTGACCTGGGAAAGTCGCTTTTTTAGTTTGCGTAGCGCGATTGTTCGCCTGCAACCCTCTGCTCCTGCGCTGACCCGCGCGGATTTCGCTAATTGGGAGCGTGTGCAGGTGAAACTGCCGGCATCGCAGCCCGGGATGCTGGATGCGTTGCAGCAGCTCGGTTTTCAACTGGTTGAAGGCGAGATCGACCTCTCGCTGGCGGTAGAGGAACAGGGCGTCGATCCGGCGGCTGAAGTGGCAACACTTGCGGATATCCCTGTGCTACGCCAGATGGCAGCCGAAATCTTTGTGCAGAGCCGGTTCCGCGCACCCTGGTATCCAGCAGAGGCGAGCGGGCGTTTTTATGCGCAATGGATTGAAAACGCGGTAAAAGGCGAGTTTGACCATCAATGCCTGGTCTTCCGTAATGTGCATGGCGCTATCGCGGGCTTTGTCTCGCTGCGCCAGCTCAACGAACAGGAAGTCCGTATTGGTCTGCTGGCCGGGCGCGGTATGGGCGAAAAATTAATGCAGGCGGCGTGCCACTGGGCGCGCCAGCGCGAGCTAAAACGTGTGTGGGTAGCGACTCAGCTTGGGAACACTGCCGCACTTAAACGCTATATTCAGAGCGGGGCGAATATTGAAAGCACCGCCTTGTGGCTATACAGGTGACTCTATGATCCCCTTTAACGCTCCACCAGTGGTGGGAACGGAACTCGACTACATGCAGTCGGCGATGGGTAGCGGTAAGTTGTGCGGCGATGGCGGTTTTACCCGCCGCTGTCAGCAGTGGATGGAGCAGCGTTTTCACAGCGCGAAAGTCTTACTGACGCCTTCCTGCACTGCCTCGCTGGAGATGGCAGCGCTGCTGCTGGATATCCAGCCTGGCGATGAAGTGATCATGCCGAGCTATACCTTCGTTTCGACCGCCAATGCGTTTGTACTACGCGGTGCGAAAATCGTCTTTGTTGATATCCGCCCGGATACCATGAACATTGATGAAACGCAGATCGAAGCCGCCATCACCGAAAATACTCGCGCCATTGTGCCGGTGCATTATGCGGGTGTCGCCTGCGAAATGGATACCATTATGGCGATTGCCAAACACCATAATTTGTACGTGGTGGAAGATGCCGCACAGGGCGTGATGTCGACCTATAAAGGGCGGGCGCTGGGCACCATCGGCCATATTGGTTGCTTTAGTTTCCATGAAACCAAAAACTACACTGCCGGCGGCGAAGGCGGTGCGACGCTGATTAACGATCGCGCGCTGGTAGAGCGGGCAGAGGTTATTCGTGAGAAAGGCACTAACCGCAGCCAGTTTTTCCGTGGGCAGGTGGATAAATACACCTGGCGGGATATCGGTTCCAGCTATCTGATGGCGGATCTCCAGGCGGCCTATTTATGGGCGCAACTGGAAGCGGCAGAACGCATCAACCAGCAGCGCCTGGCGCTGTGGCAAACCTATTACGACGCGTTAAAACCGCTGGCGCGCGCGGGTCGCATTGAGCTGCCCTCGATCCCTGCGGAGTGCAGCCATAATGCGCATATGTTTTATATCAAGCTGCGCGATGAAGCCGACCGCAGTGCGCTGATTGCCTTCCTGAAAGAAGCGGAAATCCTCGCGGTGTTCCACTATATCCCGCTGCATGCTTCACCAGCCGGTGAAAAATTCGGCGAATTCCACGGGGAAGATCGTTACACCACACAAGAAAGTGAGCGTTTGCTTCGTCTGCCGCTGTTCTACAACCTGGCACCGGTTAATCAGCGCACCGTTATCAACACGCTTCTGAGCTACTTCAACTGACATGTCGCTGGCAAAAGCATCGATATGGACGGCCGCCAGCACGCTGGTCAAGATTGGCGCGGGCTTGCTGGTGGTCAAACTGCTTGCGGTGGCGTTTGGCCCGTCAGGGGTCGGGCAGGCGGGGAATTTCCGCCAGCTTATCACCGTGCTGGGTGTACTGGCAGGCGCCGGGATTTTTAACGGCGTAACGAAATTTGTCGCGCAATACCATGGCGATCCTGCCCGTTTGCGCGTTGCTGTGGGCACGTCGTCCGCGATGGTGCTGGGCTTTTCGACGCTGCTGGCGCTGATTTTCCTGCTGGCGGCAGCACCCATCAGCCAGGGGTTATTCGGGCATAAAGATTATCAGGGGCTGGTGCGTCTGGTGGCGCTGGTGCAGATGGGCATTGCATGGGCCAACCTGCTGCTGGCGGTGATGAAAGGGTTTCGCGACGCAGCAAGTAACGCACTCTCTCTGATTATCGGTAGCGTGATCGGCGTACTGGCGTGGTTTCTCTGCTTCAAACTGGGCGGCTATCAGGGCGCGTTGCTGGGAATGGCGCTGGTTCCGGCGCTGGTGGTTATCCCGGCAATGTTCATGCTGATGCTGCGTGGCAGTGTTCCGCTGGCGTACTTTGCGCCGAAATGGGACAACGGATTAGCGGGACAGTTAAGCAAATTTACGCTAATGGCGCTGATCACCTCGGCGACCATGCCGCTCGCTTACGTGATGATGCGAAACCAACTGGCGGCACATTACAGCTGGGATGACGTGGGGATCTGGCAAGGGGTCAGCAGTATCTCCGATGCTTATCTGCAATTTATCACCGCCTCGTTCAGCGTTTATCTGTTGCCAACATTGTCCAGATTGACCACAAAAGCAGAGATCTCGCGTGAAATCGTTAAATCGCTGCGTTTTGTGTTACCGGCGGTAGCGGCAGTAAGCCTTTGCGTCTGGTTGCTACGCGATGTGGCGATTTGGCTGCTGTTTTCCGACAAATTCACGGCGATGCGCGATCTGTTCGCCTGGCAGCTGGTAGGGGATGTATTGAAAGTGGGCGCTTACGTATTTGGTTATTTGGTTATCGCCAAAGCGTCGCTGCGCTTTTATATTCTGGCGGAAGTGAGCCAGTTCGCGCTGTTAACGCTCTTTTCGCGCGTGCTTATCCCGGCGCATGGCGCTATCGGCGCGGCGCAGGCCTATATGGCGACCTACATTTGTTATTTTGCCGCTTGTTGCGGCGCTTTTTTGATTTGGCGTAAGAAGGCATGACTGCACTGATTCACGTACTGGGATCGGATATCCCACACCATAACCAGACTGTTCTGCGGTTTTTTAACGAAAACCTTGCGGCTTCGGGCGCGTATGCCCGTGAATTTATGGTTGTTGGCTGCGACGAAGGGCAACGCGCGGCGTATCCGGAATTAACGCTGCACTTCTATGCCGATAAAAACGCGCTGGCAAAGGCCGTTGTCGCGCGCGCAAAAGCCGATCGCCAGCAACGCTTTTTCTTTCACGGTCAGTTCAACTTCGGCCTGTGGCTGGCGTTATTGCGCGGTGCTATCAGGCGCGAACAGTTCTACTGGCATGCCTGGGGCGCCGATCTGTATGAAGTGTCGCGCAGCCTCAAATTCCGTCTTTTTTATCCGCTGCGCCGTTTAGCGCAACGCCGGGTGGGCTGCATTTTTGCTACCCGTGGCGATCTGGCTTGGTTCGGGCAACGTAACCCTGGCGTGCGCGGCGAGCTGCTCTATTTCCCAACGCGTATGGATCCGGCGCTGAATACCATGGCGCACGAACTGCAACGGGAAGGCAAACTGACGATTCTGGTGGGTAACTCCGGCGACCCGAGCAACGAGCATATTGCTGCATTGCGAGCGATTCACCGCCAGTTTGGCGACACGGTGAATATCATTGTACCGATGGGGTATCCGGCGAATAACGACAGCTATATCACCGCGGTCCGCAACGCCGGTCTGGCGCTATTTAGCGCAGATAACTTGCGTATTCTGAGCGAAAAAATGGACTTTGACGCCTATCTGGCACTGCTGGCGCAATGCGATTTAGGTTACTTTATTTTCGCCCGTCAGCAGGGGATTGGCACGCTCTGCTTACTGATTCAGGCTGGCGTTCCCTGCGTACTGAACCGGGAGAATCCGTTCTGGCGCGATATGGTGGCAGAAGATATTCCGGTGTTGTTTACCAGCGATGCGCTAAGCGAAGCGGTGATCCGCGAAGCTCGGCGGCAGCTGGTGGCAGTGGATAAGCATGCCATTACGTTCTTTAGCCCGAATTACATTACGCTTTGGCATAAAACGCTGCGTATGGCTGCGGGGATCGTCGGATGAGCCCACTTGAGTTTTGCGGACTGTTTATCATCTGGCTGCTGGCGACGCTGTTTATCGCCACGCTGACCTGGTTTGAATTCCGCCGTGTGCGGTTTAATTTTAACGTTTTCTTTTCGCTGCTGTTTCTGCTGACCTTTTTCTTTGGTTTTCCGCTGACCTGCGTGCTGGTGTTCCGTTTTAACGTCGCCGTGGCACCGCCGGGAATTATGATGCAGTCATTGCTGGCGGCTGCATGTTTCTATGGCATCTATTACGTGACGTACAAAACGCGGTTGCGGGCGAAAGCCGAACAGGTGACACGTCGCCCTCTGTTCACTATTAACCGGGTGGAAGCGCATCTGACATGGGTGGTGCTGATGATCATCGCGCTGGTGAGCGTGGGGATCTTCTTTATGCACAACGGCTTCCTGTTATTCCGCTTGCACTCCTATAGTCAGATCTTCTCCAGCGAAGTGTCCGGCGTCGCGTTAAAACGTTTCTTCTACTTCTTTATTCCGGCGATGCTGGTGGTCTACTTCCTGCGTCAGAGTGTGCAGGCGTGGCTGTTCTTTCTGGTCAGCACCGTAGCGTTTGGCCTGCTAACCTACATGATTGTTGGCGGTACGCGCGCCAATATCATTATCGCGTTCGCGATTTTCCTGTTTATCGGCATTATTCGCGGCTGGATTTCGCTCTGGATGCTGGCGGCAGCGGGCGTGCTGGGGATTGTCGGTATGTTCTGGCTGGCGCTGAAACGCTATGGCTTAAATGTCAGCGGCGACGAAGCGTTTTACACCTTTTTATACCTGACGCGCGACACCTTCTCGCCGTGGGAAAACTTGTCGCTGCTGTTGCAAAACTACGACAAGATTGATTTTCAGGGGCTGGCGCCGATTGTGCGCGACTTCTACGTGTTTATCCCTTCCTGGTTATGGCCTTCGCGGCCTGGCATTGTGCTCAACACGGCGAACTACTTCACCTGGGAAGTGCTGAACAATCACTCCGGGCTGGCAATTTCGCCCACGCTGATTGGTTCGTTAGTGGTGATGGGCGGCGCGTGGTTTATCCCGCTGGGTGCGGTGGTGGTAGGCCTGATCATTAAATGGTTCGACTGGTTATATACTTTAGGAAACCGGGAAACCAACCGTTATAAAGCCGCGATTCTTCATAGTTTCTGCTTTGGCGCTATTTTCAACATGATTGTGCTGGCGCGCGAAGGGCTGGATGCGTTTGCCTCGCGGGTGGTGTTCTTCCTTGCTATTTTCGGCTTCTGCCTGCTGATGGCGAAACTGCTGTACTGGCTGTTTGACAGTGCAGGACTTATACATCGCCGCGATACGCGCGTAGTAAAACCCCTCTCCCAGGTGTGAAAAGGATTTAACATGACGGATAAGACGGCAGCGCCGCTGTATGACCTGCGCGGTCTGAAACTGGTTGGCTGGCGTGATATGCAACACGCGCTGGATTTTCTCTGTGCGGATGGGCAAATCAGGCAGGGCACGCTGGTGGCGATCAACGCGGAGAAAATGTTGACGCTGGAAGATGACGCGCAAGTTCGCGCGTTGATTGAGGCGGCGGAATATAAATACGCCGATGGCATCAGCGTCGTGCGATCGCTGCGCAAGAAATTCCCGCAGGCGCAGGTTTCTCGCGTTGCGGGGGCCGATCTCTGGGAACAACTGATGGCACGGGCAGGAAAAACGGGCACACCGGTGTTTCTGGTCGGTGGCAAACCTGAAGTGCTGGCACAAACAGAGCAGAAACTGCGTGCGCAATGGCAGGTGAATATTGTGGGAAGCCAGGACGGCTACTTTAGTCCGGCGCAGCGACAAGCGCTGTTTGAGCGGATCCGCGATAGCGGGGCGAAAATCGTCACCGTCGCAATGGGCTCGCCAAAACAGGAGATTTTTATGCGCGACTGCCGTGCTGTCTGGCCGGATGCGCTGTATATGGGCGTGGGCGGCACTTACGATGTCTTTACCGGCCATGTTAAGCGCGCGCCGAAACTCTGGCAGAAATCAGGGCTGGAGTGGCTGTATCGCTTATTGTCGCAACCGACGCGGCTGAAACGCCAGTTACGCTTGCTGCGTTATCTGCGCTGGCACTACAGCGGAAAACTCTGACTCTCCCCCGGCGGCGTAATGCGCTGCCTTTTTCCTTCCTGTTGCTGTTTTATTGTGCATTACACCTGTTTTTTTTATACATCGTTTGCCATTTTCCTCATTTTAAGAAACCATTCGCTCACTCATTGCAGTGCCGTGGTGTTTTTTGCGCCAACCATTTCCGGGTCGGTGCAGCATGGCCTGTTATGAGCTGAGGAAAAACTCATAACAATAACCCGCAGAGCGGGCAAAGAAAGAAGCAAACACAACAGAGGATTTATGGCCGAAAACAAACCAGAGCTTCAGCGTGGTCTGGAGTCTCGTCACATCGAATTAATTGCCCTCGGGGGCACCATAGGCGTAGGCCTGTTTATGGGGGCTGCCAGTACGCTGAAATGGGCAGGCCCGTCGGTATTGCTGGCGTATATTATCGCCGGGATTTTCGTCTTCTTTATTATGCGCTCGATGGGCGAGATGCTGTTTCTGGAGCCGGTCGCCGGGTCTTTCGCGGTTTATGCGCATCGCTATATGAGCCCGTTTTTTGGCTATCTCACCGCCTGGTCCTATTGGTTTATGTGGATGGCGGTTGGCATCTCGGAAATCACCGCGATTGGCGTGTATGTCCAGTTCTGGTTCCCGGATCTTGCACAGTGGATACCCGCGCTGATTGCGGTGGGGCTGGTCGCCCTGGCCAACCTGGCTGCAGTGCGTTTGTATGGTGAAATTGAATTCTGGTTTGCGATGATCAAAGTCACCACCATTATCGTGATGATTGTCGTGGGCCTGGGCGTGATTTTCTTCGGCTTTGGTAATGGTGGTCACTCTATCGGTTTTGGCAACCTGACCGAACATGGCGGTTTCTTTGCCGGCGGCTGGAAGGGCTTTTTAACCGCGCTCTGTATCGTTGTGGCCTCATACCAGGGTGTCGAGTTGATTGGTATCACCGCAGGTGAAGCGAAAAATCCGCAAGTAACGCTGCGTAGCGCAGTCAGCAAGGTGCTGTGGCGCATTCTGATTTTCTATGTGGGTGCCATTTTTGTCATTGTTACCATCTTCCCGTGGAATGAAATTGGCACCAATGGCAGCCCGTTTGTGCTGACCTTTGCCAAAATCGGTATCACCGCGGCGGCAGGTATCATTAACTTTGTTGTGCTGACGGCGGCGCTGTCCGGTTGTAACAGCGGTATGTATAGCTGTGGTCGTATGCTTTACGCGCTGGCGAAGAACCGCCAGTTGCCGGCGGCGGTGGCGAAAGTGTCCAAAAGCGGCGTTCCGGCGATGGGCGTGACCATTTCCATTATTATTCTGCTGGTCGGCTCCTGCCTGAATTACGTGATTCCGAACCCACAGCGGGTGTTTGTTTACGTGTACAGCGCCAGCGTGTTGCCAGGCATGGTGCCGTGGTTCGTGATTTTGATTAGTCAGTTGCGTTTCCGTAAAGCCCATAAAGAAGCGATTGCCAGCCATCCGTTCCGCTCAATGCTGTTCCCGTGGGCAAACTGGTTAACCATGGCATTTCTGATTTGCGTGCTGGTGGGGATGGGCTTCAACGATGACACGCGTATGTCGCTGTTTGTCGGCATTATCTTCCTCGCTGCGGTAACGGTGGCGTATAAGGTATTTGGCTTCCATCGGCATGCTGTGACGCAACGGGTGGGTGAATAAGAGGCAAAATGCGCAAAGCATAACCAAACGCGCATTTTCTTTAAAAAAAGCACTAGACAGCCGCGCCCGAAGTCCGTACTATCCACCCCCGCAACGGCGCTACGCGCCCGTAGCTCAGCTGGATAGAGCGCTGCCCTCCGGAGGCAGAGGTCTCAGGTTCGAATCCTGTCGGGCGCGCCATTTAAACCCGGCGCTTGAGCTGCGGTGGTTCGTGAAATATCACGATACCGCGTGAACAGATTTACAGTGGTGGCTATAGCTCAGTTGGTAGAGCCCTGGATTGTGATTCCAGTTGTCGTGGGTTCGAGTCCCATTAGCCACCCCATTATTTTGCAGTACAAGTTTCGTGGAATGCGAAGGTGGCGGAATTGGTAGACGCGCTAGCTTCAGGTGTTAGTGTCCTTAGGATGTGGGGGTTCGAGTCCCCCCCCTCGCACCACAACTTAGATTGAACAAAAAATTCAAAAAGCAGTAAAACGGCGAGTAGCGCAGCTTGGTAGCGCAACTGGTTTGGGACCAGTGGGTCGGAGGTTCGAATCCTCTCTCGCCGACCAATTTTGAACCCCGCGTAAGCGGGGTTTTTTGTTTTTATCTTTCCTGCCCACTTATTCCGCTTCTGCATTGCGCGTCTTTCCATCCCTTTTTTGCCTGTGTTGCTCGTGGACGACAATCTGCATCTGGCGTGTCGCTTAACGGTGACATGTAATCCTATGATTTTAAATAGCTATAGTAATTAGCCTGCTATTTGTCGCTATGCAGCGACACTTTGGCTTTAAGGAAAGACGGTTAAGCCGTGGTGGCGGGGCAAGAAACGCTGAATTTACTGATATTTTAAAAGTTTGCGCTCTGTAACATTAGTTAATGCAGTTATGGCACGGTATGTGCAATAATATACGCGTAGATGCTCATTCCATCTCTTATGTTCGCCTTCAGGCCTCATAAACTCAGGAATGATGCAGAGCCGTTTACGGTGCTTATCGTCCACAGACAGATGTCGCTTCGGCCTCATCAAACACCATGGACATAACGTTGAGTGAAGCACCCATTTAGTTGTCAAAGACCTGTTTTAACGCCTGCCTGAGTATTCCGGCAGGCGTTTTTTTATGGCGTAACACTCCATGTTTCGGGTTGCAGGCGCGTTGGCTTTCCTGCAACTCGAATCAGAGTGTTAGTGAGGCGGGTTATTTTGCAGCGTCAGTAACAAACCGTCACGGCGCATGGTGGCGGCTTCTTCCGGTTGATGCAGGCGATCGAGGCAGTCGGCGAGCCAGGCATAATCAAACGCGTCCGCACGCTGTTTCAGCGCGGCGCGAAACGCAAGACAAGCTTCCTGCCATTCACCGTGCTTCATCAACGATTGCCCCAGCGTACTCCACAGCAGCGGGCGATCGCCCTGCGTTTTGATTTGCTGGCGCAGGACTTTTTCGATCTGCTCCGGGTTATTAGTTTTCAGACGAGGGATGACCAGTACCAGGTGATCGTCATATTGGCGCTTCAGACCATCAAGCACGATTTCTTGCGCAGTATCGTGATCGTCACACTCAATTAAATGGTCAGCCATGGCTACCTGTAATACCACCTGCTGGCGGGTTTTGCGGCTCTGGTTTTTCCACCAGGTTTTCAGCCCCTCGCTGCCCTGATCGGCACGCGCTTGATCCATCATGCCGATCCACGCCTGCTGCTGCAGAAGATCGCGGTGTTCATCGTCGCCAACGTTGGCTTTTGCCATCGACGGGATGATATCCACCAGCGACGTCCACGCGCCGGTGCGAATGTAAGCCTGCTCCGCCAGACGCAGTACTTCGGGGTGGCGGGGGGTGATTTCCAGTAGCTTATCCACGCCATGACGCGCGGCATGGTTTTCGTTACGCGCCAGTTGCAGGCGCACACGGGTGATTTCTACCGGGATCGGATCGTTTTCCGCCAGCTCTGCGGCGCGTTCCAGATGCTGGTTCGCACGCACTTCATCGCCGCGCTGCTGCGCCGCTTCTGCCGCCAGCAGGTAGTTAACCACCGGTTGCTCAGCGTGATCGGCATTCTTCGACATCAGCTTTTCAACCTGCTGATAATCGCCTTCCGCCAGTTTCAGCAGCGCCTGCTCAGTCTGTTTACGGGCGCGACGGCGCTTACGGCCGACGAACCAGCCACGCGTATGCGAGCCGGTACGGAAAATGCGGCGCAGCACCCACTCGAGAGCGAAGATAACCACCAACGCCAGCACCAGAATAATGACCAGCCCGGTAACGCTGGTTTCAATGTTGTAGTTATCGGTCTGGATCAGCACGTACCCCTGGTGCCCGGCAAGCATAGGGCCAAGCACGATCCCGGCGATCAACAGTGCAAAGAGCAATAACACTTTTAACATGGTTACTCTCCTTGCGCTGTAGGGGCTGCAGGCGCGGCAGGTGCAGGTGGCTGTTCAGCAGGAGCGGCTGGCGCTGGCTGAGCCATCAGATTACGTACGCGCGTCTGCATCAGTTTTTCCAGAATCGGCTGGCTTTGCAGTGATTCCGGCAAATCCATGGCGATGGTTTGCTGGCTCAGCTTGTCCACTTCCTCAAGAAACGCTTTGGTCGCGGCGTCATCGGTATCGTAGTAGGCCCGCACCCAGGTGGAGACATTATCCAGCGCTTGCTTGTAAGTCTCTTCCTGGTGGCGCGGAACGGCCTGCGCGGCAACCAGCAGGCGCGAACGGATGTTCTCACGCAGATAGATATCCTGATTCGGCGCGAGCAGCGGTACGGCTGTTTCATCACGACGGCGAATGGTAATAAAGCTGTCCATAAAGTTCTGCCAGCTTTTTTGCAGGTTTACCCGCCATTCGCTGATGGAGCCAGACAGTTCACTGCTGTCGGCGTCCATCGGGGAGTCATCATCGTTATTGTCCGCCAGACGCAGGTTATCAATCTGGTTGGAAAGCTGATTTAACTTCAGAATGGCGCCGTCGTAATCCACCTGGGTGATAGCGGAAAGGCTGGCGATATCGTCCGTAATTGCGCGGCGGGCAGTGATAAGGCTCGGATCGTTCATATCCGCGAGGCTGGCATCGGCGCTTTTCAGCAGTGCCGCCGCGGTGGTGACATCCTGATCGCTCCACAGTTTGCGACCGGCCAGTTTCACCAGAAAATCAGCCTGAGCCAACTGCCAGGTTTTGGCGTCGGAACCGGAAATGGTCGCCACTTTCTGCTGCACTTCATTCAGCTCTTTTGCCAGCACGTCATTCTGGTGTTTGGCCGCCGCAAGCTCACTGGATTGCTGCTTGATTACGCCTTCCAGCTCCGCACGCTGCTTATCCTGCGATTGCTGTAGTGCAATCACCTGGTCGGCGAGTTCGCCATTGTTGTTGTTCAGGGTTGCGGTCTGCTGTTTCACCCAGCCATAAAGCCCTGCGCCAGATGCCAGTGCAATCGCGATGGCGATCGCGCTGAGTGCAAGGCTGGTCCTGTTAGCGCGTGCATTTTTCTCTGCTTTCTCCGGCGGCGGCGTTGCGCCGTCAGCCGCTTTGGTCTCTTCAACCTCAGCGGAGGAGTGTTGTTGTTCCGTCATTATGGCTTCCCATTATGAGAGTTATTGTAATGCGCGAAGCAGCGCATCGTTGTCGGCATTGTCAGCGACCTGAATATCCTGCCAGCCCAGATCCCGGGCGAGGTGCGCCAGACGTTCACTTACCACCACCAGGCGGCAGCGAAGTAACCAGTTCTCCCGATACCAGGGAGGAATAAGTGAATACAGTTGTTGCATCATTTCGCCGCTGGTGACCACAAGCGTGGTCACGCCGCGCGTGTGCCAGCGCATCGCTTCTTCCGCGCCGTCATAACATTTCGCGCTGCGTTGATAGCACTCGCAAAACTCAACGTCGGCGCCGCGCGCCGCCAGCGTTTCCGCCAGCACTTCGCGCCCGCCGTTACCTCGTAAGATTAGCGCATGCTTGCCCTGAACACTTTGTAATTCAGGTAATTGTAGCAACACTTCGCTGATTTCCCGATCGAGGGGATAGCGCACGTCAATCCCGCTAACGGTGTGTAGTGCCAGTGCGGTGGTGCGACCAATCGCGAAATAGTGCGGTTCGCGCGGAAAACGCAGACCTTGTTGTTGCAGGTGCGCGTGAGCGAAGGAAACGGCATGTTGCGACAGCGCGAACACCATGTCGTCTGCGGTTAACGCGGCAAGCCGGGCGGGGAGTGAACTCAACTCGCGGCCCGGCGTGAATTCGATCAGCGGAAAGCTCCAGGCCACCAGCCCCAGTGTGCGCAGTCGGCTCACTAATTCTTCCCCAGCGGGGGACGGGCGGGTGACCAGAATGCTCATGCGGGGGCGTCTCCGTTATAAATTTCGGCCAGAATGGCGCGTGCGCCATTATCGAGTAACTCTTCCGCCAGTGAGATACCAAGCTGCTCGGCATCCTCCAGACGGCCGAGACGTTCGCCACGTACCATGATGGAGCCGTCTGGCGCGCCGACCAGACCGCGCAGCCAGATCCCGCCATCAATCAGTTCAGCATAGCTGCCAATTGGCACCTGGCAGCCACCTTCAAGACGAGTATTCATGGCGCGTTCGGCTTTCACGCGAACGGCGGTGTCGTCGTGGTTGAGCGGCGCGAGCAGGGCACGCGTACGCGTATCGTCCAGGCGACACTCAACACCTACCGCGCCCTGGCCGACAGCTGGCAGCGAGGTTTCCGGCGGCAGCGCAGTGCGAACGCGGGAACCTAGTCCAAGGCGATTAAGACCGGCAACCGCGAGAATAATCGCGTCATAGTCACCGTTGTCGAGCTTGCTAAGACGCGTGCCGACATTTCCGCGCAGGGAGCGGATCACCAGGTCCGGGCGATGCTCCGCTAACTGACACTGGCGGCGTAAGCTGGAGGTGCCGACAATGCTGCCAGCGGGTAATTCATCCAACGAGTTATAGCGATTTGATACAAAAGCGTCGCGTGGATCGTCGCGCTCACAGATGGTCACCAGGCCAAGCCCTTGCGGGAAATCGACCGGTACATCTTTCATTGAATGCACGGCGATATCGGCACGGTTTTCAAGCAGTGCCAGTTCGAGTTCTTTGACAAACAGGCCTTTACCGCCCACTTTTGCCAGCGGTGTATCGAGGATCACGTCTCCGCGAGTGACCATCGGCACCAGTTCAACTGTTAGCCCAGGGTGGTTCGCCTCAAGGCGTTCCTTAACGTAATGTGCCTGCCAGAGCGCAAGAGGGCTTTGCCGTGTGGCAATTCTTAAAACATTGTCTAACATGCTTGTTACCGTCGTTATCGTCCGTTGACCATCCTAACATTGTTGCATTAGGGTGTCAGTGCTCGCGGTAGATTGCATGGGTGCGAGAAGGCGACACCTCTGCAATGCAGGCGCAACCGGGCTGTAATTCGGACTTTACAGAGAGCGTTTGCTGCTACACTGGTTTGTAGCGCATCTTTCTTTACGGTCAATCAGCAAGGTGTTAAATTGATCACGTTTTAGACCATTTTTTCGTCACTCCCCCTATAAAGATAAAGGGCGAAAAAAGGTGACGGTTATTTTGGATTTTCTGTAAACATCAGGCGATATGTCTTGTACCTCTATATTGAGACTCTGAAACAGAGACTGGATGCCATCAATCAATTGCGTGTGGATCGCGCGCTTGCTGCCATGGGGCCTGCTTTCCAGCAGGTTTACAGTCTGCTGCCTACATTGTTGCATTACCACCATCCGCTGATGCCGGGCTACCTTGAAGGTAACGTTCCCCAGGGCATTTGCTTTTACACGCCTGATGAAAACCAACTTCACTACCTGAACGAACTTGAGATGCACCGTGGTATGCCGCCGCAGGCGTCGCCAAAAGGCGAACTGCCGATCACCGGCGTCTATTCTATGGGCAGTACCTCATCGGTTGGGCAAAGCTGTTCCTCGGATCTGGATATCTGGGTCTGCCATCAATCCTGGCTCGATAATGAAGAGCGCCAGCTGTTGCAACGTAAGTGCAGCCTGCTGGAGAGCTGGGCGGCCTCGCTCGGCGTGGAAGTGAGCTTCTTCCTGATTGATGAAAACCGTTTCCGCCACAATGAAAGCGGCAGTCTCGGTGGTGAGGACTGCGGTTCAACGCAGCATATCCTGTTGCTTGACGAATTTTACCGCACCGCCGTGCGCCTGGCCGGCAAACGTATTCTGTGGAATATGGTGCCGGGAGACGAAGAAGAGCATTACGACGATTACGTTATGACGCTCTATGCGCAGGGCGTTTTAACGCCGAACGAATGGCTGGATCTGGGTGGTCTGAGCTCGCTTTCGGCGGAAGAGTACTTCGGTGCCAGCTTGTGGCAGCTCTATAAAAGTATTGATTCACCGTACAAAGCGGTGTTGAAAACGCTGCTGCTGGAAGCTTATTCCTGGGAATACCCCAACACGCGTCTGTTGGCGAAAGATATCAAACAGCGTTTGCATGATGGCGAGATTGTCTCGTTTGGTCTCGATCACTACTGCATGATGCTGGAGCGCGTGACAGAATACCTGATCGCGATTGAAGACACCGCACGCCTCGATCTTGCTCGCCGATGTTTCTATTTAAAAGTCTGCGAGAAACTGAGCCGCGAGCGCGCCTGCGTTGGCTGGCGTCGCGAAGTGATTTCGCAGCTGGTAAAAGAGTGGGGCTGGGATGACGCGCGTGTAGCGATGCTGGATAACCGCGCAAACTGGAAAATCGATCAGGTACGCGAAGCGCACAACGAACTGCTCGACGCGATGATGCAGAGTTACCGCAACCTGATTCGCTTTGCGCGTCGCAACAATCTGAGCGTTTCCGCCAGCCCGCAGGATATCGGCGTATTAACCCGTAAACTGTACGCGGCATTTGAAGCGCTGCCGGGTAAAGTGACGCTGGTGAACCCGCAAATTTCACCGGATCTCTCCGAACCGAATTTAACCTTTATTCATGTGCCGCCGGGTCGTGCCAACCGTACGGGTTGGTATCTTTACAACCGCGCGCCAAATATGGATTCGATCGTCAGCCATCAGCCGCTGGAATATAACCGCTATCTTAATAAGCTGGTCGCCTGGGCGTGGTTTAATGGTCTGCTGACTTCACGTACGCACCTGTTTATTAAAGGCAACGGCATTGTTGATCTGCCGAAGTTGCAGGAGATGGTGGCGGATGTTTCCCACCACTTCCCGCTGCGGCTGCCTGCCCCGACGCCAAAAGCGCTCTACAGCCCTTGTGAAATCCGTCACCTGGCGATCATTGTTAACCTGGAGTACGACCCAACCGCGGCGTTCCGTAACCAGGTGGTGCATTTTGATTTCCGCAAACTTGATGTGTTCAGCTTCGGCGAGCAGCAAAATTGCCTCGTTGGCAGCGTAGATTTGCTCTATCGTAACTCGTGGAATGAAGTGCGAACCCTGCATTTCAACGGCGAGCAGGCGATGATCGAAGCGCTGAAAACCATTCTGGGTAAAATGCATCAGGACGCCGCGCCGCCGGATAGCGTTGAAGTGTTCTGCTACAGCCAGCATTTACGTGGTCTTATTCGCACCCGTGTCCAGCAACTGGTGTCGGAGTGTATTGAGCTGCGCCTTTCCAGCACGCGCCAGGAAACCGGGCGTTTCAAAGCCTTGCGTGTTGCCGGGCAAACCTGGGGGCTGTTTTTTGAACGCCTCAATGTCTCGGTGCAGAAACTGGAAAACGCGATTGAGTTTTACGGCGCGATTTCTCACAACAAGTTGCATGGCCTTTCAGTGCAGGTGGAAACCAATCACGTTGAGCTACCTGCAGTAGTGGATGGTTTTGCCAGTGAAGGGATTATTCAATTCTTCTTTGAAGAGACCGGTGAAGAGGGCTTTAACATCTATATTCTGGATGAGAGCAACCGCGCGGAAGTCTATCACCACTGCGAAGGCAGCAAAGAAGAGCTGGTGCGTGATGTCAGCCGTTTCTATTCTTCATCTCACGATCGCTTTACTTACGGTTCGAGCTTTATCAACTTCAACTTGCCGCAGTTCTATCAGATTGTGAATGTTGAAGGTCGCGCGCAGGTGATTCCGTTCCGTAATCAGGCGATTAGCACCGCGACGCCGGCAAATCAGGATAACGATGCGCCGTTGTTGCAGCAGTATTTCTCTTAAGCGATTTGCCCGGCATGTTACCGGGCAATGAATGTCAGCGGAAGCTGACGGTTTCTCCCGCCTGTTGGCTCGCCGCTTGTTCCAGCAGATCCCAGAACGTCTCACCGCTGCGGTCGCACACCCATTCGTCGCCTTTCAGGTCAAAATGGTAGCCGCCCTGTTTGGTTGCCAGCCAGACCTGGTGTAGCGGTTCCTGGCGGTTAATAATGATTTTGCTGCCGTTTTCAAAGCTGATGGTCAGCACGCCGCCGTTGATCTCGCAGTCGATATCACTGTCGCCGTCCCAGTCATCCAGGCGTTCTTCGATGGTCAGCCACAGGCCGTCTGCGAGGCGATGAAATTCACTGTCGTTCATTCTCTTATCCCGTTTTTTATGATGGCAGCAGTATAACGCGAAACATTTCCCGATGCCCTAAACGCGCAAACTCTTGCTTTTGTGTCTTCTCCTGCGATGATAGAAAGCAGAAAGAACGAACTTACAGGCAACTTATAATGAAAGATGTGTTTCGCACGCTGGCCGTACTGCTGACTCTGTTTAGCCTGACGGGCTGTGGTCTGAAAGGCCCACTCTACTTCCCGCCCGCAGATAAAAACGCGCCGCCGCCAACCAAAACGCAAACCAGCACGATTCAGCCGGCCACGCCGGATAAAAACGATCGTGGTGATGACGGCTCGCCGACGCAGGTGAATTACTGACGTTACCGTTCTGTATCCGCGCAAATGGAGTAGATGATGCAGTTCTCAAAAATGCATGGCCTTGGCAACGATTTTATGGTCGTCGACGCGGTAACGCAGAATGTCTTTTTTTCCCCGGAGCTGATCCGTCGTCTGGCGGATCGCCATCTTGGCGTAGGGTTCGACCAGTTGCTGGTGGTTGAGCCTCCCTACGATCCTGAACTTGATTTTCACTATCGGATCTTTAATGCCGATGGCAGCGAAGTGTCGCAGTGCGGCAACGGCGCGCGCTGCTTCGCCCGTTTTGTTCGCCTGAAAGGGTTGACCAATAAACGTGATATCCGCGTCAGTACGGCAAACGGTCGTATGGTATTGAGCGTAACGGAAGATGAGCTGGTTCGCGTGAACATGGGTGAGCCGAACTTTGAACCGTCGCAGGTGCCGTTTCGCGCCAACAAAGCGGAAAAGACCTATATTATGCGCGCGGCAGAGCAAACAGTATTGTGCGGCGTTGTCTCAATGGGCAACCCGCACTGCGTGATTCAGGTGGACGACGTCAACACTGCCCCCGTTGAAACGCTGGGGCCGGTTCTGGAAAGCCACGAACGTTTTCCTGAGCGTGCGAACATCGGCTTTATGCAAGTCGTTAAACCGGACACCATTCGCCTGCGCGTTTATGAGCGCGGCGCCGGGGAAACCCAGGCCTGCGGCAGCGGTGCTTGCGCAGCGGTTGCTGTCGGTATCTCGCAGGGGTTGCTGGCGGAAAATGTTCGCGTGGAATTACCAGGCGGTCGACTTGATATCGCATGGAAAGGCCCGGGCCAACCACTGTATATGACTGGCCCGGCGGCACATGTCTACGACGGGTTTATTCAGTTATGAAGCAGCCAGGGGAAGAACTACAGGACACCTTTACACAGCTGGATGACAGCGATGTCGTTGATTATCTGCTGCGTAACCCTGATTTCTTTATCCGCAATGCACGGCTGGTGGAACAGATGCGCGTACCGCATGCGGTGCGCGACACCGTTTCACTGGTGGAATGGCACATGGCGCGTTCGCGCAATCACATCAATGCACTGGAAGAGAACATGACGCTGTTGATGGAGCAGGCCAGCGCTAACGAAGGTCTGTTTTATCGTCTGCTGCGTTTACAGGGACGGCTGGCGTCTGCGCCGAGCCTTGACGAAATGCTCAACCGTTTCCATCGCTGGGCGCGTGATTTAGGGCTGGCTGGCGCCACTATCCGCCTGTTTCCCGATCGCTGGCGTCTTGGCGCGCCGTCGAAATTTACCCATCTTGCGCTCTCCCGACAGGCGTTTGAACCGCTGCGTATCCAGCGCCTTGGCCAGCAGCATCACTATCTTGGGCCGCTAAACGGGCCGGAGTTACTGCTGCTGTTGCCGGAAGCGAAAGCGATTGGCTCCGTCGCGATGTCGCTGATGGGGCAGGATGGCGCGCTGGGCGTTGTGTTGTTCAGCAGTCGCGACGTTCACCATTATCAACAGGGACAAGGCACGCAGTTGCTGGAAGAGATCGCGCAGATGCTGCCGGATCTGCTGGAGCGCTGGATTGAGCGCGTATGACCGATTCTCCGCTGTTTTCGTTCGTCACCCGTTTTCTGCGCTACCTGGGCGTTGAACGCCAGCTCAGTCCTGTCACGCTTTTAAATTATCAGCGTCAGCTTGATGCCATTATTGCTTTGACCGAAGAAACGGGTCTGAAAAGCTGGCAACAATGTGATGCTGCGATGGTGCGCGCCATTGCCGTGCGCAGCCGACGCAAAGGGCTGGGGGCCGCGAGCCTGGCGCTGCGGCTTTCGGCACTGCGCAGTTTCTTTGACTGGATGGTCAGCCAGGGCGAGTTGCCTGCAAATCCGGCAAAAGGCATTTCCGCGCCAAAAGCGCCACGCCATTTGCCGAAAAACATCGACGTTGATGATGTTAACCGGCTGCTGGATATCGATCTGAATGATCCGCTCGCCGTGCGCGATCGCGCGATGCTTGAAGTAATGTATGGCGCGGGTCTGCGTTTGTCTGAACTGGTGAATCTGGATATGAAACATCTGGATCTGGAAAGCGGCGAAGTGTGGGTGCTGGGCAAAGGTAGTAAAGAACGTCGTTTGCCGATTGGCCGCAACGCGGTCGTCTGGATTGAGCACTGGCTTGATTTACGCGGTCTGTTCGGCGCACAAGACGATGCGCTGTTTCTGTCGAAGCTCGGCAAACGTATTTCCGCGCGTAATGTGCAAAAGCGCTTCGCTGAATGGGGCATTAAGCAAGGGTTGAACAGCCACGTGCATCCTCATAAGCTGCGCCACTCTTTCGCCACCCATATGCTCGAATCGAGCGGCGATCTGCGCGGTGTGCAGGAGCTGCTCGGTCACGCTAATTTGTCCACCACTCAGATATATACTCATCTTGATTTTCAACACCTTGCTTCGGTATACGATGCGGCGCACCCGCGCGCCAAACGGGGGAAATAATGCGTTTTTACCGCCCATTAGGTCAGATCTCTGCGATCACCTTCGACCTGGACGACACCCTTTACGACAACCGGTTGGTTATCCAGCGCACTGAACAGGAAGCGCTGGCGTTTGTGCAGCGCTATCACCCGGCGTTAAGCAATCTGGAAAACAGTGAATTCCATCGTCTGCGCCAGTCGCTGCGGGAAACCGAACCGGATATTTACCACGATGTCACCGAGTGGCGCCGGCGTGCCGTTGAACGCGCGATGCTGGATGCCGGTCTGACCGCGGAAGAAGCCGCCGCCGGTGCAAATGCCTCGATGGTCAATTTTGCCAAATGGCGCAGCCGCATTGATGTGCCAGAGGAAACCCACGACACGTTGACGAAACTCGGCAAAAAGTGGCCGCTGGTGGCGATCACCAACGGTAACGCGCAGCCGGAGTTGTTCGGCCTGGGCGACTACTTTGAATTCGTGTTGCGTGCCGGGCCGGACGGTCGCGCAAAACCCTTTAGCGATATGTATCATCTGGCAGCTGAGCGTCTCGGCGTGGCGATTGGCGATATCCTGCATGTGGGTGATGATCTGACCACCGACGTTGCCGGTGCGGTGCGCTGCGGCATGCAGGCTTGTTGGATCAAACCGGAAGGCGCAGATCTGCTGCAAGCCAGCGACAGCCGGTTACTGCCGCATGTGGAAATTTCGCGGTTGGCATCCCTCACTACGCTGATATAATCACCAGCTGTTCTGTATAAATTCCCAGTAATATTTCGCGGCGGTGCCAATGGACGTTTCTTATCTGCTCGACAGCCTCAATGACAAACAGCGCGACGCCGTAGCCGCCGAGCGTAGCAATATGCTGGTGCTGGCAGGGGCGGGGAGCGGTAAGACGCGCGTACTGGTACACCGTATCGCCTGGCTGATGACCGTGGAAAACTGCTCGCCATACTCCATTATGGCGGTGACTTTCACCAACAAAGCGGCGGCGGAAATGCGCCACCGTATCGGCCAGTTAATGGGCACTTCGCAGGGCGGGATGTGGGTTGGCACGTTCCACGGCCTCGCGCACCGTTTGCTGCGCGCGCACCATATGGACGCCAACCTGCCGCAGGATTTCCAGATCCTCGACAGCGAAGATCAGCTGCGTTTGCTGAAGCGTCTGATCAAAGCGATGAACCTCGACGAGAAGCAATGGCCGCCGCGCCAGGCGATGTGGTACATCAACGGCCAGAAAGACGAAGGCATTCGTCCGCACCATATTCAAAGTTTCGGTAACCCGGTGGAACAGACCTGGCAGAAAGTTTACCAGGCCTACCAGGAAGCCTGCGATCGCGCCGGGCTGGTCGATTTCGCCGAGCTGCTGCTGCGCGCCCATGAGTTGTGGCTCAACAAACCGCATATTTTGCAGCACTACCGCGAACGCTTTACCAATATCCTGGTGGACGAATTCCAGGATACCAACAACATTCAATACGCGTGGATCCGCCTGCTGGCGGGCGATACCGGCAAAGTGATGATCGTCGGCGACGATGATCAGTCCATTTACGGCTGGCGCGGTGCGCAGGTGGAAAACATCCAGCGCTTCCTGAAAGACTTCCCCGGCGCGCAGACGATCCGCCTGGAGCAAAACTACCGTTCGACCAGCAATATTCTCAGCGCGGCGAACGCCCTGATTGAGAACAACAACGGGCGCCTGGGTAAAAAGCTGTGGACCGATGGCGTCGATGGCGAGCTGATTTCACTCTACTGCGCCTTTAACGAACTGGATGAAGCGCGTTATGTCGTCAACCGTATCAAAGCCTGGCAGGATAACGGCGGCCAGCTTTCGCAGTGCGCCATTCTCTATCGCAGCAACGCCCAGTCGCGCGTGCTGGAAGAGGCGCTGCTGCAAGCCAGCATGCCGTACCGGATTTATGGCGGTATGCGATTCTTCGAACGTCAGGAAATTAAAGATGCGCTCTCCTACCTGCGCCTGATCGCCAACCGCAACGATGATGCCGCTTTTGAGCGCGTGGTGAATACGCCAACGCGCGGCATCGGTGACCGTACGCTGGACGTGGTGCGCCAAACCTCGCGCGATCGCCAGTTGACCTTATGGCAGGCAACGCGCGAATTGTTACAGGAGAAAGTGCTGGCGGGCCGCGCGGCGAGCGCGCTGCAACGTTTCCTGGAACTGATTGACGCGCTGGCACAGGAAACGGCGGATATGCCGTTGCATGTGCAAACCGACCGGGTGATCAGCGATTCCGGCCTGCGCATGATGTACGAGCAGGAAAAAGGCGAAAAAGGCCAGACGCGTATCGAGAACTTAGAGGAACTGGTCACCGCGACGCGCCAGTTCAGCTACAACGAAGAAGACGAAGATTTAATGCCGCTGCAGGCATTTCTCTCCCACGCCGCACTGGAAGCGGGCGAAGGGCAGGCGGATACCTGGCAGGATGCGGTGCAGTTAATGACGCTGCACTCGGCGAAAGGGCTGGAGTTCCCGCAGGTGTTTATCGTTGGCATGGAAGAGGGCATGTTCCCCAGCCAGATGTCGCTGGATGAAGGCGGCCGCCTGGAAGAGGAGCGCCGTCTGGCGTATGTCGGCGTGACGCGCGCGATGCAAAAACTGACCTTAACCTATGCGGAAACGCGCCGGTTGTACGGTAAAGAGGTGTATCACCGCCCGTCGCGCTTTATTGGCGAGTTGCCTGAAGAGTGTGTTGAAGAGGTACGTTTGCGCGCCAGCATCAGCCGCCCGGTTAGCCATCAACGCATGGGTACGCCGGTGGCGCAAAGCGATACCGGCTATAAACTTGGCCAGCGCGTGCGCCATGCCAAATTTGGCGAAGGCACGGTGGTGAACATGGAAGGCAGCGGTGAGCACAGCCGTTTGCAGGTGGCTTTCCAGGGGCAGGGTATCAAATGGCTGGTGGCGGCTTACGCCAAGCTCGAAACCGTGTAACTTTCAGAAAAATATCATTATTTTGTAATATTCTGCTAGCCTTATACGCTGAAGGGCAAATATTGCTCTTTAGCGTTTCGTTGCGTGTTGACGCCTTCTGAGTGCTGGCGTAACATGCGCGCACGATCACGCTAAGAGGACATTCGCCTTGGACACACCCAGTAGATACTGGCTCAATTTCCTGGTTTTCAGGAACAACTCCTAAGGCTATCTCCTCATGCTGATGGCCTTAGAGGTTGTCAGCGACCCGCTGTATTCCCCGTCGCGCTGAGTCAGGCTGTTTAATGGTCTGAAACCCAATTTGTTTCTCTGTGTGCCCACCGAACTGTCCGATATTTTTTGCATTGGGAGTCCCGGCTATGCTGAGCGCATTTCAACTGGAAAACAATCGTTTAACCCGCCTTGAGGCTGACGAAATCAAACATCTCGCCAGCTCTGTTTGGGTTGATTTGGTCGAGCCGGACGATGAAGAACGTACCCGCGTGCAAACGGAATTGGGCCAGAACCTGGCCACCCGACCTGAACTGGAAGACATTGAGGCGTCGGCGCGTTTTTTTGAAGACGAAGACGGCCTGCACATCCACTCCTTCTTCTTTTTTGAAGATGCTGAAGATCACGCAGGCAACTCAACCGTAGCATTTACCATCCGCGAAGGTCGCCTGTTCACCCTGCGTGAGCGCGAGCTGCCTGCGTTTCGCCTGTACCGTATGCGCGCCCGCAGCCAGGAGATGGTCGATGGTAACGCTTACGAACTGCTGCTGGATCTGTTCGAAACCAAAATTGAGCAACTGGCGGATGAAATCGAAAACATTTACAGCGATCTGGAAAAGCTGAGCCGCGTCATTATGGAAGGCCAGCAGGGCGACGAGTATGACGACGCGCTCTCGACGCTGGCGGAACAGGAAGATATCGGCTGGAAGGTGCGCCTGTGTCTGATGGATACCCAGCGCGCGTTGAACTTCCTGGTGCGTAAGGCACGTTTACCGGCCGGTCAGCTTGAGCAGGCGCGCGAGATCCTGCGCGATATCGAATCCCTGCTGCCGCACAACGAATCGTTGTTCCAGAAAGTGAACTTCCTGATGCAGGCGGCGATGGGCTTTATCAATATCGAGCAGAACCGCATCATCAAGATCTTCTCGGTGGTATCGGTCGTGTTCCTGCCGCCGACGCTGGTGGCTTCCAGTTACGGCATGAACTTTGAATTTATGCCCGAACTGCACTGGAGCTTTGGCTACCCTGGCGCAATCATCTTTATGATCCTCGCGGGGCTCGCGCCTTATCTCTACTTCAAGCGCCGTAACTGGCTATAAAACAAAAAGGTTCAGCATCACGCTGAACCTTTTTTATTACAGGCTCCAGTCCTGTTTGCCCTTCACTTTTAAATCGTAATACCAGATGTTGGCCCGACAGGCGATGATGGCATTGACCATATAACCCAGGAAGCCAATGTTAAAAATAACCGCAACCACGATAACGACTATGTTGATAACTAAAACTAACAGGGCTTTCTTCCACAAACCAAGGATCAGCAAATAGATAATAGAAAAAAACCAGGCGAAGAAATTGAAAGAGACTTTTATCTTCTGCCCGAAAGTCATTTCTTTATAGGCGTTTTTCCATGCCGGGCTCATCCCCCAAAAAGATGGGTAGCCATTCTTCTCATAGAATGCGAAACGATACTTCCATTTGTCGCTTAATGAATGGTCGCTTTTATAATCATAAGTGTTGATGTTACTCATTTTCCCCTCCTGAAATAGACACGTGGTCCGTCGAATTAATTTGTTGCTTTAACTGCGTCGGTGCGAGCATAAAGACGAAAAATACCAGCACGTCGTAACCGAAATAGATTCTGATACCTAAGCTCACGCACTCAACATCGCTGACAACACCGGTGGCGGCAACCGCCAGCGAGGCCAGGTAGACCAGCAATGAAAAAATGACCACATAGCGGCCTTTGGCACCGCTATCTCTGCAGCGTTGCGCGTTAATATTTAGCTTTAAATAGGTGTAAAGCAGAAAGCACACCAGCGGCAGAACAGGCAGTTCGGCCACATTAAAGGCGACAACTAAAAAGAGAATATGCAGAAGTAAAAATATAAGGATATACGGCCCACGCGCGAGGCACGTTTTGCCCGATGGCAAAAAAATCCTGCGGATCATCGCTGATTCATCCTGAATAACGTAATGACGAAGGGGCAAACATAGCATTCCATTGCGCATTACGCGATTGGGTAAATCCTTACCTCTAAATTTTTGTAGGTATTGGGCGGCTATTCCGCCCATGTGTTTAATCAGGCTTTTTTGCGTAACCCGCGCTGCGTATAAACCGCGTCGAGGACAAAGATAGCCAGCGCAACCCAGATAAAGCCGAAGGTCACCATTTTATCCGCACCGGGATGTTCGCCGTAAAAAAGCACCGCCAGCACGAACATCAATGTCGGGCCAATGTACTGGAAGAAGCCGAGCGTCGACAGGCGCAGACGCGTTGCCGCACCGGTAAAACAGAGCAGCGGCACCGTGGTTACGACACCTGCGGCCATTAAAAGCAGATTAAGCGACAGACTGTTTTGCCCCATATGGCTGGTCGGACTGTCGGTAATGCCGAACAACCAAATCGCCGCTACCGGCAGCAGCCACAGCGTTTCTATCAACATGCCGGTTTGTGCCTCCACCGCAATCTTTTTGCGCAGCAGGCCGTAAAAAGCAAAGCTGAAGGCCAGGCCAAGCGCGATTATCGGCAGCGAACCAAATGTCCACAGTTGTACCAGCACACCGATCGCCGCCAGCAGCACCGCCAGCCACTGCATGCGGCGAAAACGTTCGCCCAAAAACAGCATCCCCAGCAGAATATTCACCAGTGGGTTAATAAAGTAGCCCAGGCTCGCTTCCAGCATATGGTTATGGTTTACCGCCCAGATAAACAACAACCAGTTTCCCCCTACCAGTACCGCAGAGAGCGCCAGCAGCAGGATCTTTTTCGGCGTTTGCAGCAGGGCTTTCACGCTGCTCCACTGGCGGCTAACGCTAATCAACGCCAGCATAAAGAAGAAGGACCAGATCACGCGATGTGTAAGAATTTCGTCGGCCGGAACGAACCAGATCGTTTTGAAGTAAGCCGGGGCAACGCCCCAAATAAAATATGCGGCCAGGGCAAGAAGCACGCCCAGCCGCGTCTGTTTTGCATCCATCGGGAAAGCTCGTAGCTGAAATGAATCCTCATGGTACCCGATTTTTCTGACCGGCTCACCCCACCATATAGGTGGCGGTCGCGCTGGCGATGTAGAGCTGTTCTTCGTTGTGCAGCTCTACGCGCGCGACGGCAACTTTATTACCCGCGCGCAGCAAGCTGCTACTGGCGGTAAAGCGCGTACCGCGACCCGGTCGCAGGTAATCGACGCGTAAATCGATCGTGCCCATCCGTGCTAAACGCTGGCGCAGCTCCTCTTCGCTAATGGTTTCATGGCGGGTTAACGTGCTGCCCACGCAAACCAGACCCGCGGCGACATCCAGCGCGGAGGCAATCACGCCGCCGTGTAAAATGCTTTGCGCCCAGTTGCCGATCATCATAGGCTGGTTAGTGAAACTCAGCTGCGCGTACTCTTTTTCATAGCGCTCCAGCTCCAGCCCTAACGCACGATTAAACGGCATGTGGTACACGAATATCTCGCCGACCGTTTTCAGGACTTCTTCCGCTGTGAGAACAACTGACATGACTATCTGATCCGATGAGTTAATGAAATGTTGATTTTATGCTTATCGATTGTTGATTTCCACTTTCGGAACCGATACATGAGCAGTGACTCAATAAATATGTAGAATACTTGCGGGGAAATTCGTCAATTCAACAATATGATTTGGAGCAGCAAACCGATGCGGACCTCTCTGGGTTGGTTTTTCGCAGTGCTTGCACTGCCGTTTATGGCTTACGCACAAGAAGCGACGGTAAAAGAAGTTCATGATGCACCTGCCGTGCGCGGCAGCATCATCGCCAATTTATTGCAGGAGCACGACAATCCGTTCACGCTCTACCCTTATGAATCCAACTACGTTATCTACACCGATACCAGCGATCTGAACAAAGAAGCGATTCGCTCCTATAACTGGGCGGATAATGCGCGTAAAGATGAAGTGAAGTTCCAGCTCAGCCTGGCGTTCCCTCTCTGGCGCGGGATTCTGGGGCCAAACTCGGTGTTCGGTGGTTCCTACACGCAAAAATCCTGGTGGCAGTTGTCAAACAGCGGAGAGTCTTCTCCATTCCGTGAAACCAACTACGAACCGCAACTGTTCCTTGGTTTCGCCACCGATTACGAATTTGCTGGCTGGACGCTGCGCGACGTGGAATTTGGCTTTAACCACGATTCGAACGGACGTTCCGACCCGACTTCACGCAGCTGGAACCGCGCCTATACGCGCTTGATGGCGCAAAGCGGCAACTGGCTGGTGGAAGTCAAACCCTGGTATGTGGTGGGATCGGTTGATGACAACCCGGATATCACCAAATATATGGGTTATTACCAGCTGAAAATTGGCTACCAGCTGGGCGATGCGATCCTCAGCGCAAAAGGACAATATAACTGGAATACCGGTTACGGCGGCGCGGAACTCGGTCTAAGCTACCCAGTGACTAAACACGTACGTCTTTATACGCAGGTCTACAGCGGGTACGGCGAATCGTTGATTGACTACAATTTCAATCAGACACGTGTCGGCGTGGGCGTGATGCTTAACGATCTGTTTTAAGCGTTGCAGTTTCTCTCTCAGGCGCTGAAAATAGCGCCTGTTTTTATTTCAGGCAAATGGGGTCAGAGTGGCACAGGCGGAAGTATTGAATCAGGAATCGCTGGCGAAACAGGTTCTGCAAGAGACCTTCGGCTACCAGCAATTCCGCCCGGGCCAGCAGGATATTATCGACACCGTGCTCAGCGGCCGCGACTGCCTGGTGGTGATGCCGACCGGCGGCGGGAAATCCCTGTGTTACCAAATTCCGGCGCTGGTATTAGATGGCCTGACGGTGGTGGTTTCACCGCTCATCTCGCTGATGAAAGATCAGGTCGATCAGCTACTGGCAAACGGTGTTGCAGCAGCATGCCTGAACTCTACCCAGAGCCGCGAACAGCAGTTTGAGGTGATCAACGGCTGTCGCAACGGCCAGATTCGCCTGCTGTATATCGCTCCCGAGCGCCTGATGCTCGACAACTTCCTCGATCAACTGCGCCAGTGGAATCCGGTGCTGTTGGCCGTGGACGAAGCGCACTGTATTTCCCAGTGGGGCCATGATTTCCGCCCGGAATACGCCGCGCTGGGCCAGTTGCGCCAGATGCTGCCTTCCGTGCCGTTTATGGCGCTTACCGCCACCGCCGATGACACAACCCGCCGTGACATTGAACGTTTGTTGGGGCTTCACGATCCGCTGATTCAGGTCAGCAGCTTCGACCGCCCGAACATTCGCTACATGCTGATGGAAAAATTTAAGCCGCTCGATCAGCTACTGCGTTATGTGCAGGAGCAGCGCGGCAAGTGCGGCATCGTGTATTGCAACAGCCGGGCGAAAGTGGAAGACACCGCCGCCCGTTTGCAAAGCCGTGGTTTTAGCGCGGCGGCTTACCATGCTGGGCTGGAAAACGAGGTGCGGGCGCGCGTACAGGAACAGTTCCAGCGCGACGACTTGCAAATTGTCGTGGCGACGGTGGCGTTTGGGATGGGCATCAACAAGCCCAACGTGCGCTTCGTGGTGCATTTCGACATTCCGCGCAATATCGAATCCTATTATCAGGAAACCGGTCGCGCCGGGCGTGACGGCCTGCCTGCGGAAGCGATGCTGTTTTACGATCCGGCGGATATGGCGTGGCTGCGCCGCTGCCTGGAAGAGAAGCCCGCCGGGCCGTTGCAGGATATCGAACGACACAAGCTCAATGCGATGGGCGCCTTTGCCGAAGCGCAAACTTGCCGCCGTCTGGTGCTGCTGAACTACTTTGGCGAAGGTCGCCAGGAGCCCTGCGGTAACTGCGATATTTGCCTCGATCCGCCGCGCCAGTACGACGGATTGCAGGACGCGCAAAAAGCGCTGTCGGCTATTTACCGCGTGAATCAGCGTTTCGGTATGGGCTATGTGGTGGAAGTACTGCGCGGGGCGAACAACCAGCGCATCCGCGAGTTTGGTCACGACAAATTACCGGTGTATGGAATTGGTCGCGAGCAGAGCCACGAACATTGGGTGAGCGTGATCCGCCAACTGATTCACTTAGGCTTCGCCACACAAAACATTGCTCAGCACTCGGCGTTGCAGCTCACCGAAGCGGCGCGTCCGCTGCTGCGCGGTGAAGTCCCGCTGATGCTGGCGGTGCCGCGTATGGTGGCGCTGAAACCGAAAGTGATGCAGAAAGCGGCGGTCGGCAATTACGACCGCAAGCTGTTCGCCAAGCTGCGCAAGTTGCGTAAAGCGATCGCCGATGAAGAGAATATTCCGCCGTACGTGGTCTTTAACGACGCCACGCTGATTGAAATGGCCGAACAGATGCCGCTCTCTCCCGGTGAGATGCTCAGTGTCAACGGGGTGGGTACGCGCAAACTTGAACGCTTCGGCCAGGAATTTATGGCGTTGATCCGCGCACATGTTGACGGCGAAGAAGAGTAGTCAGCCTGCGAAAAAAATGGGAGGATGGTTTCCCCCTGAACTATTTTCCCGCGAGTTATCTATGTTGATGTTATTTCTCACCGTGGCGCTGGTGCATATCGTCGCACTGATGAGCCCCGGCCCCGATTTCTTCTTCGTTTCACAAACCGCCGTCAGCCGCTCGCGCAAAGAAGCGATGATGGGCGTGCTCGGTATCACCACCGGCGTCATGATTTGGGCCGGCGTGGCACTGCTCGGCCTGAACCTGATCCTCGCAAAAATGGCGTGGCTGCATAACATCATTATGGTCGGCGGCGGCCTGTATTTATGCTGGATGGGCTACCAGATGTTGCGCGGCGCGCTGAAGAAAGGGCCGCAAAGCAGCGATGCGCCGCAGGTTGAGCTGGCCGCCAGCGGACGCAGCTTTATCAAAGGGTTACTGACCAATCTCGCTAACCCGAAGGCGATCATTTACTTTGGCTCAGTGTTTTCACTGTTTGTTGGCGATAGCGTGGGCGCTGGCGCGCGCTGGGGTATTTTTATGCTGATTGCGGTGGAAACTTTTGCCTGGTTTACCGTGGTCGCCAGCCTGTTCGCCTTACCGCAAATTCGTCGGGGTTATCAGCGTCTGGCGAAGTGGATTGATGGTTTTGCTGGCGCACTGTTCGCCGGTTTTGGTATCCACCTGATTATTTCCCGCTAAATGATAAACGCCGGATAGCCGCTATCCGGCTCTCTTTTCAGGCGTGTCTTGCCGATGCCAGCAGCGCGCCGACCAGCATAAACAACGAACCAAACACTTTGTTCAACGCTTTCATCTGGTGCGGGCCTTTGATCCATGCCGCAATGCGCTGCGCCAGCGTGGCGTAGCCAATCATCACAATGATATCCACCACGATGGTGGTGACGCCGAGCACCACGTACTGCATCACTTGCGGTTGATGCGGGACGATAAACTGCGGGAACAGTGCGGCGAGAAAAACAATGCTCTTCGGATTGGTCAGATTGACGAATACGGCGCGTTTAAACAAACGCCCGCGCGTTTGAGTTTTTGCCAGCGTATTGAGATCGATAGCGCCCGCAGCGCGCCACTGCTGGATGCCAAGCCAAATCAGATAAGCCGCGCCCGCCCATTTCAGCACTTCAAAGGCCAGCACCGAGCGTGAAAATAATGTGCCTAAACCGACACCGACCAGCACGATGTGAATGGCTAAACCGGTTTGTAGCCCGGCAATCGACGCCGCCGCGCCGCGATAACCGTGGCTGATGGACGTGGACATGGTGTTAATCGCGCCGGAGCCGGGGGACAGGCTCAGGATTAAGGATGTCAGCAGGTAGGCGAACCACCATTCGAAGGTCATGAGAAACTCCCTGGATATCGGTTTTTATGCCACAATACGCTATTGGCAGCGGAATTTGCTATGGGTCACAAAAAAACGATTTTACATGGCTAAAAGGGGCGAAATCCCAATGTTTCGGCACAAATCGACATGGGAAACCAGAGAAAAAGCGTTCGCGGCTTTTACCATGGGACCGCTGATGGATTTCTGGCGTTCGCGGGAAGAAGCGGTCTTTACCGGCGTGGACGATGTGCCGGTCAGTTTTGTCCGTTTTCGCGCGCAAAGTAACGACCGCGTTATTGTAATTTGTCCCGGCCGCATCGAAAGCTACGTAAAATACGCAGAGCTGGCGTATGACCTGTTCCACCTCGGTTATGACGTGTTGATTATCGATCATCGCGGCCAGGGGCGTTCCGGGCGAATGTTGCCGGACACGCATCGTGGCCATGTGGTGAAATTCAGCGATTATGTCGACGATCTGGCGGCGTTCTGGGATCAGGAAGTGGCCAGCGGGCCGTGGCGCAAACGCTATATCCTTGCCCATTCGATGGGTGGTGCCATTTCCACCTTGTTTTTGCAGCGCTATCCGCAAGCCTGCGATGCGATTGCCCTGTGCGCGCCCATGTTCGGCATTATCATTCGCCTGCCTGAATGGATGGTGCGCCCGTTGCTGGACTGGGCTGAAAGCTACCCGAGTCTTCGTGAAGGTTACGCCATTGGTACCGGGAGCTGGCGCCCGTTGCCGTTCGCGATAAACGTGCTAACCCACAGCCGCGAGCGCTATCGCCGTAATTTGCGTTTTTATGCCGATGAACCGCAGCTTCGCGTTGGCGGGCCCACCTGGCACTGGGTACGCGAAGGGATCCTCGCCGGTGAACACGCGCTGGCGGGGGCGGAAAAAGACGCCACGCCGACATTGATTATTCAGGCAGAAGAGGAGCACGTGGTGGATAACCGCATGCATCAACGCTTCTGTGAACGACGCGCCGCAGCGGGCCACCCTTGTGAAGGGGGGAAACCGCTGGTCATACAAGGCGCGTACCATGAGATCCTTTTTGAAAAGGACGCCATGCGCTCGGTCGCGCTCAACGCCATCGTCGAATTCTTCGACCGGCATAACTGATGAATTATTGAGGTTAAATTTTCTTATGTACCAGGTTGTTGCATCTGATTTAGATGGCACATTGCTCTCCCCCGACCACACACTGTCGCCCTTTGCCAAAGAAACGTTAAAACTGCTTACCGCGCGCGGCGTCAACTTCGTCTTCGCCACCGGCCGCCACCATGTGGATGTCGGGCAAATCCGCGACAATCTGGGCATTAAAGCCTATATGATCACCTCCAACGGTGCGCGGGTACACGACACCGATGGCAATCTGGTGTTCACCCATAACCTGGATCGCGATATCGCCACCGATCTGTTCGGCGTGGTGCATAACGAGCCGGATATCATTACCAACGTCTACCGCAACGATGAGTGGTTCATGAACCGCCACCGCCCGGATGAGATGCGTTTCTTTAAAGAAGCGGTGTTCCAGTATTCGCTGTATGAGCCGGGTTTGCTTGAGCCGGAAGGGATCAGCAAAGTCTTCTTCACATGTGAAAGCCATGAAAAACTGCTGCCGCTGGAGCAGGCCATCAACGCCCGCTGGGGCGATCGCGTGAACGTCAGTTTCTCTACCTTAACCTGCCTGGAAGTGATGGCGGGCGGCGTGTCGAAAGGCCATGCGCTGGAAGCGGTCGCCGGCGCGCTGGGTTATAGCCTGAAAGAGTGCATCGCCTTTGGTGACGGCATGAACGACGCGGAAATGCTGTCGATGGCGGGCAAAGGTTGCATTATGGGTAACGCTCACCAGCGCCTGAAAGAACTGCACCCGGAGCTGGAAGTGATTGGCACCAACGCCGATAACGCCGTACCGCATTACCTGCGTAAGCTGTTCCTCGAATAAGATTGACGAGTGGTTTTAAATTAACCACTCGTCAACTAAATACTCAAACTTTGCGCAACTGAGTTCGCTACAATGCCTGTCCACTCATCGAAGAGACATTCATTGTGGCGTTACTCATCATCACCACTATTTTGTGGGCTTTCTCTTTTAGCCTGATTGGCGAATACCTTGCGGGCCATGTCGACAGCTATTTCTCCGTGCTGATGCGCGTGGGGCTGGCGGCGCTGGTCTTTTTACCGTTTCTGCGCGCGCGTGGGCATAACCTCAAGACCATTGGCCTGTACATGCTGGTGGGCGCGTTGCAGCTGGGCATTATGTACCTGTTCAGCTTCCAGGCGTATCTCTACCTGACGGTGTCTGAATTCCTGCTGTTTACCGTTTTCACGCCGCTGTATGTCACCCTGATTTACGATCTGCTCAGTAAGCGCGGGCTGCGCTGGAGCTACGCGCTGAGCGCCGGGCTGGCGGTAATTGGCGCGGCGATTATTCGCTACGACAAAGTGAGCGATCACTTCTGGATTGGCCTGATTCTGGTGCAACTGGCGAACATCAGCTTTGCCATTGGTATGGTCGGCTACAAACGCCTGATGGAGACGCGCCCGATGCCGCAACACAACGCGTTCGCCTGGTTTTATCTTGGCGCATTCGTGGTCGCCGTTGTGGCGTGGTTTGTGATGGGGAATCCGCAGAAATTGCCGACCACGACGCTGCAATGGAGCGTGCTGGTGTGGCTTGGCGTGGTGGCATCCGGGTTGGGTTATTTTATGTGGAACTACGGCGCTACACAGGTGGACGCCGGGACGCTCGGCATCATGAACAATGTGCATGTTCCCGCCGGGTTACTGGTTAACCTCGCGATCTGGCAGGAACAACCGCACTGGCCGAGCTTTATTATTGGTGGTGCGGTGATAATGGCCTCGCTGTGGGTGCATCGCCGTTGGGTCGCTCCGCGCTCCGCACAAACGGCAGATGGTCGCAAGCGTGGTTCCGCGCTGAGCGAATAAACGCTTCCGTTACCGGCTGACGCTGCTCGCCGTCGCGCACGGCGGCGTACAGCCGGCTCCACAATCCTTCGCCCAGGGTTTTGGTCACTATCAGACCCTGGCGCTCAAAACTCTCCACCACCCAGTGCGGCAGCGCCGCAATGCCCATCCGCGCGGCGACCATCTGAATCAGCAGCAGCGTATTATCAACACTTTTCAGCGACGGGCTCACGCCCGCCGGTTGCAGGAAGTGACGCCAGATATCCAGGCGGCTGCGCTGTACCGGGTAAATCAGCAGCGTTTCGCTGGCGATATCGTCCGGCGTGATACGTGCTTTTGCCGCCAGCGGGTGATCGGGAGCGAGCACCAGACGCACTTCAAAATCAAACATCGGCGAATAGTGCAGACCGCTGCGCGGCAGAATGTCGGAGGTCATGACCAGATCCAGCTCGCCCTGTTGCAGCGCAGGTTGCGGATCAAACGTGACGCCGGATTTGAAATCCATCTCCACTTGCGGCCAGTTCTGGCGAAAGTTCTCAAGCGCAGGTGTCAGCCATTGAATACAGCTATGGCACTCAATAGCGATGCGCAGCGTGGCTTGCTGCGGCTCATTGCAGGCCTGCAGCGCGCGGCTAATCTGCGGCAGCACCTGATTCGCCAGTTGCAGCAGAATTTCACCCTGCGGCGTAAAGCGCAGCGGCTGGCTTTTCCGCACAAACAGACGAAAGCCAAGGCGCTGTTCCAGATCGCTGAACTGGTGGGAAAGCGCGGACTGCGTTTGATGCAGCGTTGCCGCCGCTGCCGCCAGCGACCCGCTGTTTCGTAACGCCTGTAGCGTTTTCAGGTGTTTAATTTCGATCATGAAAGTCCTTCACTCCGGCATGAACATTTTGCGCTTGAGGAATATACAGTACCTACACAATATGGATGTGTAAACATCTGGACGTCTAAAAATCCTGTGTCTTTCGAATTAATGGTGCGTTGGCTGCGCTCATTCACCCCAGTCACTTACTTCAGTAAGCTCCTGGGGATTCATGAACTTGCCGCCTTCCCTTAATCCGAAATCCTTTGGATTAACCCAATTGAAGAGGCTAAAAATGACAATTCTTAATCACACCCTCGGTTTCCCTCGCGTTGGCCTGCGCCGCGAGCTGAAAAAAGCGCAAGAGAGCTACTGGGCGGGTAACTCCACCCGTGAAGAGCTGCTGGCGGTAGGGCGCGAGTTGCGCGCCCGCCACTGGGAGCAGCAAAAAGAGGCCGGTATCGATCTGCTGCCGGTGGGCGATTTCGCCTGGTACGACCATGTTCTGACCACCAGCCTGCTGCTGGGCAATGTGCCGGCTCGTCATCAGAACAACGACGGTTCCGTAGATATCGACACCCTGTTCCGCATTGGCCGTGGCCGCGCGCCAACCGGCGAACCGGCGGCAGCGGCGGAAATGACCAAATGGTTCAACACCAACTATCACTACATGGTGCCGGAGTTCAGCAAAGGCCAGCAGTTCAAACTGACCTGGACGCAACTGCTGGACGAAGTAGACGAAGCGCTGGCGCTCGGCCATAAGGTGAAACCTGTGCTGCTGGGCCCGGTCACTTACCTGTGGCTGGGCAAAGTGAAAGGCGAACAGTTTGATCGTTTAAGCCTGCTGAACGACATTCTGCCGGTCTACAAACAGGTGCTCGGCGAGCTGGCAAAACGCGGTATTGAGTGGGTACAAATCGACGAACCGGCGCTGGTGCTGGAGTTGCCACAAGCCTGGCTGGATGCGTTTAAACCAGCTTACGACGCGCTTTCCGGCCAGCTGAAGCTGCTGCTGACCACCTATTTTGAAGGTGTGACGCCGAACCTTGATGTGATCACCGCGCTGCCGGTGCAGGGGCTGCACGTTGATTTAGTACACGGCAAGGACAACGTGGCCGAGCTGCACTCGCGTCTGCCTGCTGACTGGCTGCTTTCTGCCGGTCTGGTGAATGGTCGTAACGTCTGGCGCGCCGATCTCACCGAGAAATATGCGCAAATCAACGAAGTGGCCGGTAAACGTCCGCTGTGGGTTGCCTCTTCGTGTTCTTTGCTGCACAGCCCGATCGATCTGAGTGTCGAAACGCGTCTGGATGCGGAAGTGAAAAGCTGGTTCGCCTTCGCCCTGCAAAAATGCCAGGAACTGGCGCTGCTGCGCGATGCGCTGAACAGCGGTAATACGGAAAAACTGGTGGAATGGAGCGCCCCGATTCAGGCGCGTCGCCACTCTACGCGCGTTCACAACACGGCAGTAGCGCAGCGTCTGGCGGCGATCACCGCGCAGGACAGCCAGCGTAACAGCCCGTACGCCGAGCGCGCGAAAGCCCAGCGCGAGCGCTTTAAGCTGCCTGCCTGGCCTACCACCACTATCGGCTCTTTCCCGCAGACTACCGAGATTCGCGGCCTGCGCCTGGATTTCAAAAAAGGCAATCTCGACGCGGGTAATTACCGCACTGGTATCGCCGAACATATCAAACAGGCGATTGTCGAGCAGGAGCGTCTGGGCTTAGACGTGCTGGTGCATGGCGAAGCCGAGCGTAATGACATGGTGGAGTACTTCGGTGAAAACCTGGATGGCTTCGTCTTTACACAAAACGGCTGGGTGCAGAGCTACGGCTCCCGCTGCGTAAAACCACCAGTGGTTATCGGCGACGTCAGCCGCCCGGAAGCGATTACCGTCGAGTGGGCGAAGTATGCGCAGTCGCTGACCGATAAACCGGTGAAAGGGATGCTGACCGGCCCGGTGACCATTCTTTGCTGGTCGTTCCCACGTGAAGACGTGAGCCGCGAAACCATCGCCAAACAGATTGCGCTGGCACTGCGTGATGAAGTTGCGGATCTGGAAGCGGCAGGGATTGGCATTATCCAGATTGATGAACCGGCACTGCGCGAAGGTTTGCCGCTGCGTCGCAGCGACTGGGATGCCTATCTGGCCTGGGGCGTGGAGGCTTTTCGCATCAACGCGGCGGTGGCGAAAGATGACACGCAGATCCATACCCATATGTGTTACTGCGAGTTTAACGACATCATGGATTCCATCGCCGCGCTGGATGCCGATGTGATTACCATTGAAACCTCGCGATCGGATATGGAACTGCTGGAGTCGTTCGAAGAGTTTGAGTACCCGAACGAAATCGGCCCGGGTGTGTACGATATTCACTCGCCGAACGTACCGAGTGTCGAGTGGATCGAAGCACTGCTGCAAAAAGCCGCGCAGCGTATCCCGGCACAACGTTTGTGGGTGAACCCGGACTGCGGCCTGAAAACCCGTGGCTGGCCGGAAACCCGTAGCGCGCTGGCGAATATGGTGAAAGCCGCGCAGAACCTGCGTCAGCAGTAAGCCTTACCGCGCCGCCCGGTATGAAACCGGCGGCGCGTCATTCTTCTGTAACAAGCCAACATCGCTTCGGTAACATTTTTGTCAAACTCCCTTGTTTAAATCGTCGCAACGAAAACACAGGGGACTGAACCATGAGTAAGAAAAGTGTGCTGGCAGCGGTACTGCTGGCCATCATCAGTACGTCAGCTTTCGCCAAATCCACTCTGACGCTCTATACCAGCCAGCCCAATGAAGATGCGCAAATGACCGTCAGCGCCTTTGAAAAAGCGCACCCGGACATTGAAGTGAAATGGATCCGCGACGGAACTACCAAGCTGACCGCGCGTTTGCAGGCAGAGTTAGCCGCCGGTGGCGCCGCCCCGGACGTGCTGCTGATTGCCGACAGCGTGACCATGGAATCCCTGAAACAGCAAAATCTGCTGGCGGCGTATAAATCACCGCAAGCGACGCGTTTTGATGCGCAGTTGTATGACAAAGAGGGCTACTACTACGGCACCAAACTGATCACCACCGGTATTGCTTATCACAGCAAAGCCCCGGTTAAGCCAAGCTCCTGGCAGGATCTGCTCAAACCGGAGCTGAAAAACATGACCACCCTGCCAAGCCCGCTCTATTCCGGCGCGGCGCAAATCCACCAGGCGACGCTGATGAACGATCCGGCGCTCGGCTGGCAATACTACGAGAAACTAAAAGAGAACGGTGCGATGCCGCAAAGCGGTAACGGCGCGGTGATGAGCGCGATTGCGTCCGGCAGCAAAGCCTATGGCGTGCTGGTGGATTACATGGCGATCCGCGAAAAAGCCAAAGGCGCACCGATTGAGTTCGTCTTCCCGAAAGAGGGCGTCAGCATTGTTACCGAGCCGGTAGCGATGATGAAAAACGCGAAAAACCCGCAGGCGGCGAAAGCGTTTATCGACTTTGTGCTCTCGGATGAGGGGCAAAAACTGGTGCTCCAGCAGGGCTATCTGCCCGCCGACGCCACCTTGCCGGTTCCGGCCGGGTTCCCGCCGCGCGACAGCATCAAGCTGATGCCGTTTGATGCAGCAAAAGCGTTGGCCGAGACGGAAGCCAATAAAAAGCGCTTTGCCGACCTGTTCGGAAACCGCTAATTGATGACCAGTATGACGCTGCGCCAGCACGCCAGCGGCGGCCCGGCAAAAGGGCTGCTCTGGCTGTTATTGTTTCTTGTTGCGCTACTGAGCCTGCTGCCCAGCCTGCGGTTACTGGTCTCTGCGCTGGTTGACGGGCGCCACGGCAGCGACAGCAGTTTGTGGCGTGTGATGAGCAACCCTTCCACCTGGCTTGCGCTGTGGCACAGCCTGTATACCAGTGGGCTGGGCATGCTGCTGTCACTGCTGCTGGGTAGCCTGTTCGCTTTTTGCCTGGCGCTGACCAATATCCGCCTCAAACAGGTGTGGGTATTTCTGTTTATGCTGCCGATGATGATCCCGCCGCAGGTCACCGCGTTAAGCTGGCTGCAACTTTTGGGGCCGGGCAGCATCTTGCTTAATAGCATTGGTCTTGCGCCAGGGTTTGGCAGCAGCAACCCGCTCTATTCTGCCGAGGGAATTGCGCTGCTGCTCGGTATTCAGCATGCGCCGCTGGTGTTTCTGGCGCTGCGCACCCAGCTACAGTGTTTGCCAAAAGAGCATATTGAAGCCGCGCGCCTTCATGGCGCATCGTTGTGGCGGGTGTTCTTCGACATTGTGTTGCCGCTGTGCCGTACTGCATTGTGGGCCGGGGCGGCGATCGCGTTTGTTTCGGCGCTCGGTAATTTTGGTATTCCGGCGATGCTGGGCATCCCGATTTCCTACTTTGTACTGCCTGTGTATATCTATCAGACGCTTTCCAGCTTTGGCCCGGCGATGCTGAACGACGTGGCGGCGCTGTCGGTGCTGATGGGGATGCTGGCAATTGGCATTGTCACGCTGCAAGGCCACATGCAGCGGCGTAATGCGCTGCCGCTGATTGGCATGGCGGGGCGCGCGCTGGGGTTCACCCTCGGCAAATGGCGGCTGGCGGTCGAGTTATTATTGGCGGCGGTGCTGTGTGCCATCCTGCTCGCGCCGCTAGTGGCGCTGATTACCACCTCGCTGGTGCCGACGCTTGGCGTCGCGCTGAATAGTGAAACGCTTACCTTTGCCGCCTGGCGAGGGATCTTTGATGCGCAAAGCGCCACGTTACGCGCGCTCAGCAACAGCCTGTTTTTATCGATCTCGGCGGCTGTGGTGTTGATGTTGCTCAGCCTGCCGCTGGCGTGGCTGCTGGTGCGCTACCCGAACCGGCCGTTGCGCTGGTTGTATTTAATTATCGACATCCCCTATACCTTGCCCGGCGTGGTGCTGGCGATTGCCTGTATTCTGCTGTTTGCTCGCCCATTGCCGCTGATCGATATCAGCCTTAGCGGCACGCTGGGTATTATCTTTTTCGCCTACCTCGCACGTTTCCTCACGGTTTGCCTGAAGCCAGTGCACAGCAGCATGCTGCAACTGGATCCCGCAATGGAAGAAGCGGCCAGCCTGGCTGGGGCGAACTTCTCCCGGCGACTGCGCCATATCGTCCTGCCGTTGCTGGCACCGGCGGCGTTTGCCGGGGCGTTGCTGGTATTCCTCACAGCGGTGAATGAACTCACCGTCTCGGCGCTGCTGTGGAGCGCCGGGAAAGAGACGCTGGGCGTGGTGATTTTTAACCTTGATGAGAGCGGCGATAAGGTGCTGGCATCTGCGCTTTCCGTGCTGGTTGTCATTCTGGTGGCGCTGGTGATGCTGCTACTCAGCGCGCTTGGCCGCTATTTACCAAAAGGAGTGATCCCTTGGCAGAGCTGAGACTGGAACATCTAAGCAAAGCATTTGCCGGCCAGACCGTGGTGCGGGATATCAATCTGACCATTCCGCAGGGGGCGTTTACCGCCCTGTTGGGGCCAAGCGGCTGCGGCAAAACCACCACGCTGCGTATTCTTGCGGGGCTTGAGACCTTGAGCGAAGGGCGCTTATGGCTGGGCGATCGTCTGCTGGCAGATAAAACGCTGCACACTCCGCCGGAGCAGCGCGATATGGGGATGGTCTTTCAGTCTTATGCGCTGTGGCCGCATATGACGGTTGCCGGGAACGTGGGCTACCCGCTAAAGCTGCGCAATGTGAACGGCGCTGCGCGGCACAAGCAGGTGATGGACGCGCTGGAGGTGGTTGAACTGGGTGCTTACGCCGCACGTTCGCCGCAAGAGTTAAGCGGTGGTCAGCGTCAACGCGTGGCGCTGGCGCGCTGCCTGGTCGCGGAGCCACAGGTGGTGTTGCTTGATGAACCGCTGGCAAACCTCGATCGCCATCTGCGTGCCACCATGGAACAGACTTTCCGTGATTTTCATCGCCGTACTGGCGCAACGTTTGTCTATGTCACCCATGATCAGGCGGAAGCGATGGCGCTCGCCAGCCATATCGCAGTGATGCACCAGGGAGAACTGATGCAATGGGGCGCACCGCAGGCGCTGTATCAGCAGCCGCAGAATGGCTGGGTAGCGCGTTTTATTGGTAAGGGGAGTGTGCTGATGCTGGCGACGCCCGCCGGGGTACAGCAACTGGATGGCGCGCAAATGCATGCTGGGCTGGCGCATACTGGCGCGGATCTTCACCAGCCAGTGCTGGTTCGCCCCGAGCATGTGCAGGTAACGAGTGAGGGACTGAGCGCTGAGGTACAAAGCTGCATTTATCAGGGCGAGCGTTATTTGCTTGATTTACGCCTGCGCGATGGGCAAACGCTGAGTGCCTTTCATCATGCACCGCTGCAATGCAAACAGGTCGTGGCGGTACGTTTGACGCAGGGCTGGCGTCTCGAAACAGCATGAGGTGCGCCGGGCATTTACTCCGGCGCACACCGTCACTTTTTACTGTACTGCGCAAACCATGCCAGCATCCGCTGCCAGCCATCAGCGGCGGATTCTGCGTGATAGCTCGGACGATAGTCCGCATTAAACGCGTGGCCCGCTTCGGGGTAGACGATGATTTCCGCTTTGGCGTTCGCGGCTCTCAGCGCCTGGCGCATGGTTTCCACGCTCTCCAGCGGAATGCCGGTATCCTGCGCGCCATATAAACCGAGCACTGGCGCGGTAAGTTCAGTGGCAATATCCACCGGATGGCGCGGAGAATTAAGTGATTTTTCCCCCACCAGCTTGCCATACCAGGCGACGGCGGCTTTCAACTGCGGATTGTGCGCGGCATACAGCCAGGCGATACGCCCGCCCCAGCAAAAACCGGTCACTAAGAGTTGGTGAGCGTTCCCGCCGTTACGCGCCGCCCAGCTGGCGACGTGATCCAAATCGGCAAGCACTTGCGCGTCCGGTACTTTGCTTACCAGGCCGCTCAGCAGGGTTTGAATATCGGCAAAATCATTCGGATCGCCCTGACGGAAATAGAGCTCCGGCGCGATGGCGAGGTAGCCTTCCAGCGCCAGACGGCGGCACAGATCGCGAATATGTTCATGCACGCCGAAAATTTCCTGTACCACAATGACAATCGGCAAGGGACCTTCGGCATTTTTCGGTCGGGCGTGAAAAGCGGGCATATTTTCGCCCTGGGTCGGAATAGACGTTTCGCCTGCGATTAAGGCGTCTTCCGACGTATGAACAACGGTTGAAGCAAGGGGTGAAGCCGCAGGTGCAAAGCCTGGTGTGTTGTTGGTTGTCATGGCATTCTCCATACCTTTTTTAGCGCTTCAATAACTATAGACGGGAAGGCCTGCCGCGCGCGCAAATCACCGTGCCGTAGACTATCTTTGCTGCTGAGTTGTGGGATGTGTCGTGTTAATGTGATGTAAGTCACTAATTTATGGAAATGAACTGCAATCAGTTTCATTCATGGTGATATCAGTCACGAAATTATGTCCGTGCCTTCTGTAAAGTATCTTTTTGCCTCTACTGATAAAACCGACCACAGAGGAGTCTGTTATGTCCAAGTCTGATGTTTTTCATCTCGGCCTCACCAAAAACGATTTACAAGGGGCTACGCTGGCCATCGTCCCTGGCGATCCGGAGCGTGTGGAAAAGATCGCCGCGCTGATGGATAAGCCGGTCAAACTGGCATCCCACCGCGAATTCACCAGCTGGCGCGCAGAGCTGGATGGCAAACCGGTTATCGTTTGTTCCACCGGCATTGGCGGCCCGTCAACCTCTATCGCCGTAGAAGAACTGGCGCAGCTTGGCATCCGCACTTTCCTGCGTGTGGGCACCACCGGTGCGATTCAGCCGCACATCAATGTTGGCGACGTGCTGATCACCACCGCGTCCGTGCGCCTTGATGGCGCGAGCCTGCACTTTGCGCCAATGGAGTACCCGGCGGTGGCGGATTTTGAGTGCACTACTGCGCTGGTTGCCGCAGCGGATGCGATTGGCGCAACGAAACATATCGGCGTGACTGCCTCTTCTGACACCTTCTACCCAGGCCAGGAGCGTTACGACACCTTCTCTGGCCGCGTGGTGAGCCGCTTTAAAGGTTCCATGGAAGAGTGGCAATCCATGGGCGTGATGAACTATGAAATGGAATCCGCCACGCTGCTGACCATGTGCGCAAGCCAGGGGCTGCGTGCCGGTATGGTTGCCGGTGTGATTGTAAACCGCACCCAGCAAGAGATCCCGAATGCGGAAACCATGAAGCAGACCGAAAGTCACGCGGTGAAAATCGTGGTGGAAGCGGCGCGTCGTCTTCTGTAATTCACCTCCCCGTTTGCTAAGGCCGACACGTTCGGCCTTTTCTTTTTGCGTACTGCTTCGCAGGAAAACCCCTTCCAAACTGGACGTTTATACAGCACAATCCTCCGCTATATGCGTTATCACTAAGGGGACGTGGTGGACACTTCAATCATCGTCATGGCAGCCGTTGCGCTGGCGGGTTTACTGGTCGGCTGGCTGGCAGCGAGCTGGCGCGGGGCGCAACAGCAGGCGGATCTGCTCGCGGAGCAGCGAGATGTCTTTAGCGAACTGAGCGCCGCCCGGCAGCAGATAACCCAAAATGAACACTGGCGCGAAGAGTGCGAGCTGCTCAATAACGAGCTGCGCAGCCTGCAACATATCAATAGCTCGCTGGAAGCTGATTTGCGCGAAGTGACGACCCGACTGGAAGCTACCCAGTTACATGCCGAAGAGAAGCTGCGCCAGATGCACAGCAGCGAGCAGCGCTTGAGCGAGCAGTTCGAAAATCTCGCTAACCGCATCTTTGAGCAGAGTAATCGCCGCGTCGATGAACAAAACCGACAAAGTCTGAACGGTCTGCTAACGCCGCTGCGCGAGCAGCTTGATGGCTTTCGTCGCCAGGTGCAGGAGAGTTTTGGTCAGGAAGCGCGTGAACGGCATACGCTGGCGCATGAAATTCGCAATCTGCAACAGCTCAATGCCCAGATGGCGCAGGAAGCGATTAACCTTACGCGCGCGCTGAAAGGCGATAACAAAACCCAGGGTAACTGGGGGGAAGTGGTGCTGACCCGCGTGCTGGAAGCCTCTGGTCTGCGTGAAGGTTATGAATACGAAACCCAGGTCAGTATTGAAAATGACCATCGCGCGCGAATGCAGCCGGATGTGATCGTGCGTCTGCCGCAGGGCAAAGACGTGGTAATCGACGCCAAAATGACGCTGGTCGCCTATGAACGTTACTTCAATGCCGACGACGACTTTACGCGCGAAGGCGCGTTACAGGAACATATCGCCTCGGTACGCAACCATATTCGCTTGCTTGGTCGTAAGGATTACCAGCAACTGCCGGGGCTGCGGAGCCTGGATTATGTGTTGATGTTTATCCCGGTGGAGCCGGCCTTTTTGATTGCGCTCGACAGGCAGCCCGAACTGATCACCGAAGCGCTGAAAAATAACATTATGCTGGTCAGCCCGACGACACTGCTGGTGGCGCTACGCACCATCGCCAACCTGTGGCGGTATGAACACCAAAGCCGCAATGCGCAGCAGATCGCGGAGCGGGCGAGCCGCCTGTATGACAAAATGCGCCTGTTCGTTGACGACATGTCATCCATTGGCCAGAGTCTGGATAAAGCGCAGGACAATTACCGTCAGGCAATGAAAAAACTGAGTTCCGGGCGCGGCAATCTGCTGGCCCAGGCCGAGGCGTTTCGCGGGCTCGGTGTCGAAATCAAACGCGAGATTAATCCGGAATTGGCGGCGCAAGCACAGGATCAGGACGAAGAGTTTCGTTTGCGTTCCGGGCAAAACGATTCCCTCGATTGCTTTGAAGACAATGCATTAGAGAGCATGGCCGCGGACGAGGAGCCCGAATCGAAGGCTTCTTCGGGTGGTTGAATCGTAGGGCAATCGCCTCCAATCTGATACACTTCACAAACAATTTCTTGAATAGCAGGCACTAAGATGGCGGAAGATTCAAAAGAGACAACACACTTTGGTTTTCAGACCGTCGCCAAAGAAAACAAAGCCGACATGGTGGCGCATGTCTTCCATTCGGTCGCGTCAAAATATGATGTCATGAACGATCTGATGTCGATGGGCATTCACCGTTTATGGAAGCGCTTTACCATTGATTGCAGCGGCGTGCGTCGCGGGCAGAAAGTTCTCGATCTGGCCGGTGGTACGGGCGATCTGACGGCGAAGTTCTCCCGCCTGGTGGGTGAAACCGGCCAGGTTGTGCTGGCAGATATTAACGACTCGATGCTGAAAATGGGGCGCGAGAAACTGCGCAACCTCGGTGTGATCGGTAACGTAGAGTATGTGCAGGCAAATGCTGAAGCCTTGCCGTTCCCGGACAATACTTTCGACTGCATCACCATCTCGTTTGGTCTGCGTAACGTGACGGAAAAAGAGAAAGCGCTGCGCTCCATGTTCCGCGTTTTGAAACCGGGCGGTCGCCTGCTGGTGCTCGAATTTTCCAAGCCAATTATTGAACCGCTGAGCAAAGCCTATGACGCTTACTCTTTCCACGTCCTGCCGCGTATTGGTCAACTGGTAGCAAACGACGCGGAAAGCTATCGCTATCTTGCTGAATCCATCCGTATGCACCCCGATCAGGACACCCTGAAAGCGATGATGCAGGACGCCGGTTTCGAAAACGTCGATTACTACAACATGACGGCCGGTATCGTTGCTCTGCACCGTGGCTACAAATTCTGACAGGAGTGCGTATGCCTTTTAAGCCGATGGTTGCCGCCGGAATTGAACGTGTATTGAATACGTTTTTATACCGTGAAGGCGCGCTGAAACCCGCGCGCCAGCGTTTGCATGGCAAGGTGTTGCGCGTAGTGCTGCAAGAGTTCTCTTCCCCCTTTGTGCTGGTGTTCAGTGAGCGCCAGATTGATGTATTAGGCGAGTGGGAAGGTGAGGCCGACTGTTCCGTGATTACGCAACTGCGGGTACTGCCGAAGCTGCGTGACCGCCAGCAGCTGACTGCGCTTATTCGCAGCGGCGAGCTGGAAGTGCAGGGCGATATCCAGGTGGTGCAAAACCTGGTTTCGCTGATGGATTTGGCGGAATTCGATCCTGCCGAGATCCTCGCACCATGGACAGGCGATATCGCCGCTGAGGGGATCAGTAAATTCCTGCGCGGCGGGGCACGCTTTCTGCAACACGGTTTTCAACGCCAGCAACGCTATGTCGCTGAAGTGCTGACGGAAGAGTGGCGCCTTGCGCCGGGCGCACTGGAAGTTGCCTGGTTTGCTGAAGAAACGGCTGCTGTGGAAAGGGCTGCGGATGCCTTAGCCAAACGCCTGGATAAACTGGAGGGCAAATGACGCCTGGAGAATTACGGCGCCTCTATTTCATCATCCAAACCTTTTTAAGTTACGGGCTTGATGAGCTCATTCCCAAAATGCGTATCACTCTGCCGCTGCGGTTATGGCGGCGGACGCTGTTCTGGATGCCAAACCGGCACAAAGAAAAATTGCTTGGGGAACGCCTGCGTCTTGCCTTGCAGGAACTGGGGCCGGTGTGGATTAAGTTCGGGCAAATGTTGTCTACTCGCCGCGATTTATTCCCGCCGCTGATTGCCGATCAACTGGCAATGTTGCAGGACCGCGTTGCGCCTTTCGATGGTCATCTTGCCAAAAAGCAGATTGAAAAAGCGATGGGTGATCTGCCGGTGGAAACCTGGTTTGATGACTTCGCCATCGAACCGTTGGCCTCTGCGTCCATTGCGCAGGTGCATACAGCACGGTTGAAAGAGAGTGGCAAAGAGGTGGTGATTAAGGTCATCCGCCCGGACATCCTGCCGGTGATCAAAGCGGATTTGAAACTGATTTACCGCCTGGCGGGCTGGGTTCCACGCCTGTTACCGGATGGTCGTCGCCTGCGCCCGCGTGAAGTGGTGCGCGAGTATGAGAAGACGCTGATAGATGAGCTGGATCTGCTGCGTGAAGCCGCTAACGCGATCCAGTTGCGCCGCAACTTTGAAAACAGCCCAATGCTGTACGTGCCGGAAATCTACTCGGATTATTGCAGCCAAAATATGCTAGTAATGGAGCGTATTTACGGCATTCCGGTTTCCGATGTGGCGGCGCTGGAGAAAAACGGCACCAATTTAAAATTGCTGGCCGAACGCGGTGTGCAGGTCTTTTTCACCCAGGTTTTCCGCGACAGCTTTTTCCATGCCGACATGCACCCTGGCAATATTTTCGTCAGCTACGATCACCCGGAAGATCCGCAATATATCGGTATTGACTGCGGTATTGTCGGTTCGCTGAACAAAGAAGATAAGCGCTACCTGGCGGAAAACTTTATTGCCTTCTTTAACCGCGACTATCGCAAAGTGGCGGAGCTGCATGTGGATTCAGGCTGGGTTCCGCCGGATACCAATGTAGAAGAGTTCGAGTTTGCCATTCGCACCGTTTGTGAGCCGATCTTTGAAAAGCCGCTGGCGGAAATCTCCTTTGGGCATGTGCTGCTCAACCTCTTCAATACGGCACGTCGCTTTAATATGGAAGTGCAGCCGCAACTGGTCCTGTTGCAGAAAACATTGCTCTATATCGAAGGTGTCGGCCGTCAGCTCTATCCGCAACTGGATTTATGGAAAACCGCGAAACCTTTCCTTGAAACGTGGATCAAAGATCAGGTGGGTATTCCAGCGCTGGTCAGAGCGTTGAAAGAGAAAGGCCCATTCTGGATCGAGAAAATGCCGGAAATTCCTGAACTGATCTACAACGGGTTGCAGCAAGGCAAGCATTTGCAGCAAAGCGTGGATAAGATTGCCAGTGAATTACAGGCAAATCATGTGCGCCAGGGGCAATCACGCTATCTGTTTGGTATTGGCGCGACGCTCTTACTGAGCGGTACGCTGTTACTGATTAATCGACCAGAGTGGGGTTTAACGCCTGCATGGCTAATGGTTGGTGGCGTCCTGGCCTGGTTTGTGGGTTGGTATAAAACACGTTAAGCGAAACGCCGCCCGGGTGGGCCTGGTGCACAGAAGCTGTCAACAAAGAGGCAGCTTAATGGATAAAGTGTATACTGAGGCCTGTTTTTAACATCATCTGTTACAGAGGACTATGTATGGGTGGTATCAGCATTTGGCAGTTGTTGATTATTGCGGTCATCGTTGTGCTGCTGTTTGGCACCAAAAAGCTCGGTTCTATAGGTTCAGACCTTGGCGCATCCATCAAAGGCTTCAAAAAGGCTATGGGTGATGACGATAAAGAGGAAAAGCAGGATAAATCGGCACAAGATGCGGATTTTACGGCAACGTCTCTTTCCGACAGCAAGACATCCGACGACGCTAAAAAAGACGAAAAACGTCACGACAAAGAGCAGGTGTAATTCGTGTTCGATATAGGTTTTGGCGAACTGTTACTCGTTTTCATCATTGGCCTCGTGGTATTAGGGCCGCAACGGCTACCCGTGGCAGTGCGTACTGTAGCGGGCTGGGTCCGCGCGCTGCGCTCGCTGGCAACGACGGTGCAGAATGAACTGACGCAGGAACTGAAGCTACAGGAGTTCCAGGACAGCCTGAAAAAGGTGGAAAAAGCGAGCCTGGAAAACCTGACGCCAGAGTTAAAGCAGTCGATGGATGAGCTGCGCCAGGCGGCGGAATCGATGAAGCGCTCCTATAGCGCTAACGATGCCGAAAAAGCCAGTGATGAAGCTCATACCATCCATAACCCGGTGGTGAAAGATAACGAAGCGCAGCATGAAGGCGTTACGCCTGCCGCCGCTGAAAATCAGGCCAGTTCGCCACAGCAAGTCCCCGATGCTGCAGAAACGAAAAAAGCGCCGCAGGTGACTACCACGGTGCAAACGGCCTCGCCGGTTTCCGACTCCACACCTTCTTCAAGTGATAAATCCTGAACATGGCTGTAGACGATACCCAACCGCTGATCGCACACCTTATTGAGCTGCGTAAGCGTCTGCTGAACTGCATTATCGCAGTTATCGTGATTTTCCTCGCGCTGGTTTACTTCGCGAATGATATTTACCAACTGGTTTCCGCACCGCTCATCAAGCAGATGCCATTGGGCGCGACGATGATCGCCACCGACGTGGCCTCGCCGTTTTTTACGCCGATCAAACTGACCTTTATGGTGTCGCTGATCCTTTCCGCGCCGGTCATTTTGTATCAGGTCTGGGCGTTTGTCGCTCCGGCGTTATACAAGCATGAACGTCGTCTGGTGGTGCCACTGCTGGTTTCCAGTTCGTTGCTGTTTTACATCGGCATGGCATTCGCCTATTTCGTAGTGTTCCCGCTGGCCTTCGGTTTCCTGACACACACCGCGCCGGAAGGCGTGCAGGTTTCTACCGATATTGCCAGTTATCTTAGCTTCGTGATGGCGCTGTTTATGGCTTTCGGCGTTTCGTTTGAAGTGCCGGTTGCTATCGTGCTGCTGTGCTGGATGGGCGTGACCACGCCTGCGGACTTGCGGCAAAAACGTCCGTACGTTTTGGTTGGCGCGTTCGTTATTGGTATGTTGTTAACGCCACCGGATGTCTTCTCGCAGACCTTACTGGCAATACCGATGTATTGCCTGTTCGAAGTCGGCGTCTTTTTTGCTCGCTTCTACGTCGGCAAGCGCCGCATTCCGGATGAAGAGAACGAAACAGAAACCAGCGAAGAGTAATTACCAGCCGCCCGTCAGGGCGGTTGTTGTATGGGAAAAAACATGTTTGATATCGGTGTGAATTTAACCAGCAGCCAGTTTGCAAAAGACCGGGATGAGATCGTGGCACGGGCGCAAGCGGCGGGTGTGGCGGGTATGCTCATTACCGGAACTAACCTGCATGAAAGCCAGCAGGCACAGCAACTTGCTCAACGCTATCGTCATTGCTGGTCCACTGCCGGTGTGCATCCGCATGACAGTAGTGGCTGGACCGATGAAACCGCAGAGGCGATCCGCACGCTGGCCGCTACAGCGGAAGTCGTTGCCGTGGGTGAATGTGGGCTGGATTTCAACCGCAATTTTTCGACGCCTCAGGAGCAGGAGTACGCTTTCGGTGCGCAGCTGTCGCTGGCCGCCGAGCTAAACATGCCGGTGTTTCTGCACTGCCGCGATGCGCATGAACGGTTCCTGGCGCTACTGGATCCGTGGCTGGATAAGTTGCCCGGTGCGGTGCTGCACTGTTTCACCGGTTCGGCGCAGGAAGCACGAGAGTGTCTCGATCGCGGCATCTACTTAGGCATTACCGGCTGGGTGTGCGATGAACGTCGCGGGTTGGAATTACGTGAAGTGGTTCCGCTGATCCCCGCCGGGCAGCTATTGATTGAAACCGATGCGCCCTACTTGTTGCCGCGCGATCTCAAACCAAAGCCTGCGTCGCGGCGTAATGAACCGGCCCTGTTAGGGCATATTCTTGCCACAGTTGCCGGGCTTCGTGGGGAAGAGGCTCAGTGGCTGGGTTCAGTAACGGATCAAAACGTGCGGCGATTATTCGGCGTGGATTTTTAACGCGACGCTCACGCCTTGCGAAAATCGGTGTTCTTGACGCTTTGCAGTACCTGCTTGTTAAGCAGGTGGAGTAAGAGCATGGAGCGCGCCTCGCCGTCCGGCTCTTTAAAGATTGCCTGTAAACCTTCGAGTGCGCCCTCGGTGATCACCACATCATCGCCTGGATAAGGCGTGTCAGGATCGGTAATCCCTTCTGGCTGATAGAGCGAAAGTTGCTGAATGACGGATTGCGGAACGGTTGCCGGATGCATACCAAAGCGGACGAAATGGCTGACGCCGCGCGTGGCGTTGATCGTGGTGGTATGAATCACCTCAGGATCAAACTCCACAAACAAATAGTTCGGGAAAAGAGGTTCGTTCACTGTTGTGCGTTTGCCGCGCACCATTTTTTCCAGTGCAATCATAGGCGTCAGACAGCTGACCGCCTGGCGTTCTAAGTGTTCCTGGGCGCGCTGGAGCTGGCCACGTTTGCAGTAAAGTAGATACCAGGATCGCATAATGACTCTTTTCCGTAAGTTCGGGCGCAAGAATATCAAAACCGCAGCATAATGGCTAAGTTGATTATAACCTGCGCCAAAAGATGTCGTTGTAATTCACGCAGATTTAACAAAAATACAGCAACCGCCGGGCGAACACCGTATAATATGCCCCTTACCTGGAGGCGATAATAGACCGCATGAAATACAACGACCTACGCGACTTCCTGACCCTGCTTGAGCAGCAGGGCGAGCTGAAACGCATCACTCTTCCGGTTGACCCTTATCTGGAAATGACGGAAATAGCCGATCGCACGCTACGTGCGGGTGGCCCGGCGTTGTTATTTGAAAATCCCAAAGGTTACACCATGCCGGTGCTGTGCAACTTATTTGGCACGCCGCGCCGCGTAGCGCTGGGCATGGGGCAAGAGGATGTCAGCGCGTTGCGGGACGTGGGCAAACTGCTGGCGTTTCTCAAAGAACCGGAGCCGCCAAAAGGTTTTCGCGATCTCTTTGATAAACTGCCGCAGTTTAAGCAAGTGCTGAACATGCCGACAAAGCGTCTGCGCGGTGCTCCTTGCCAGCAAAAAGTAGTGCAGGGTGATGACGTGGATCTGCGCAACATCCCGATTATGCAGTGCTGGCCCGAAGACGCCGCGCCGCTGATCACCTGGGGGTTGACCGTGACGCGTGGCCCGCACAAAGAGCGGCAGAACCTGGGTATTTATCGCCAACAACTGATCGGTAAAAACAAATTAATCATGCGCTGGCTTTCCCATCGCGGCGGTGCGCTCGATTTCCAGGAGTGGCAGGCAGCGCATCCTGGCGAACGTTTCCCGGTTGCTGTGGCGCTGGGCGCCGATCCGGCAACCATCCTTGGTGCGGTAACGCCGGTGCCGGATACGCTTTCTGAATATGCTTTCGCCGGGCTTCTGCGCGGCACAAAAACCGAAGTGGTGAAGTGCGTATCAAGCGATCTTGAAGTTCCCGCCAGTGCAGAAATCGTGCTGGAAGGCTATATTGAGCCAGGTGAGATGGCGCCGGAAGGGCCGTATGGCGATCACACCGGTTATTACAACGAAGTTGATAATTTCCCGGTGTTTACGGTTACCCATATTACGCAGCGCGAAGATGCGATTTACCACTCCACTTATACTGGCCGTCCGCCAGATGAGCCGGCAGTGCTGGGCGTGGCACTAAACGAAGTGTTCGTGCCGATCCTGCAAAAGCAGTTCCCGGAAATCGTTGATTTTTACCTGCCGCCGGAAGGGTGCTCCTATCGCCTGGCGGTAGTCACCATGAAGAAACAGTACCCCGGTCACGCCAAGCGCGTGATGATGGGCGTCTGGTCTTTCCTGCGTCAGTTTATGTACACCAAATTTGTGATCGTGTGCGATGACGATGTGAACGCCCGCGACTGGAATGACGTTATTTGGGCGATTACCACCCGAATGGATCCTGCGAGGGATACGGTTCTGGTGGAAAACACGCCGATTGATTATCTGGATTTTGCCTCGCCGGTTTCCGGACTGGGCTCCAAAATGGGACTGGATGCCACCAATAAATGGCCGGGCGAGACCCAGCGTGAATGGGGTCGCCCCATCAAGAAAAACCCGGAAGTTACGGCAAGAATCGACGCCATCTGGGATGAACTGGCCATACTGAACGACGAAAATAGACCCGACAGAGAGAGCGCATGACAACCTTAAGCTGTAAAGTGACCTCGGTAGAGGCCATCACTGATACCGTATATCGTGTCCGTTTAGTGCCGGAGGCGGCTTTTTCGTTCCGCGCGGGCCAGTATCTGATGGTGGTGATGGATGAGCGAGACAAGCGCCCGTTCTCTATGGCCTCGACGCCGGATCAGCATGATTTTATCGAACTGCATATTGGCGCGTCTGAGCTGAATCTCTACGCGATGGCGGTGATGGATCGCATTCTGAAAGATCGGGAAATCGTTATCGATATTCCGCACGGCGATGCCTGGCTGCGTGACGATGAAGAGCGTCCGATGGTGCTGATTGCCGGTGGTACCGGCTTCTCGTATGTCCGCTCTATTTTGCTGACTTCTCTGGCGCAAAACCCGAATCGTGACATCACCATTTACTGGGGTGGTCGCGAAGAGAAACATCTCTACGATTTAAGCGAGCTGGAAGCGTTGTCGGTAGATCATCCGAATCTGCGTGTTGTGCCCGTCGTTGAGCAGCCGGAAGCGGGCTGGCGCGGCCGCTCTGGCACCGTGCTGGCTGCGGTATTGCAGGATTTCGGTTCGCTGGCCGAGCACGATATCTATATTGCAGGCCGTTTCGAGATGGCGAAAATTGCCCGCGATCTGTTCTGTAATGAGCGCGGTGCGCGTGAAGATCGCCTATTTGGCGATGCGTTTGCGTTTATCTAAGCCTGTCTTCACCTTTGTCACTCTGGCCGCGCTGGCTGCCTTCGCTTTCCCCGGCCACATAGTTCACTATGCTGCCGGGGAATGATTTATTCCTGCCCTGATCTGCCGCCAGCGGCTTTGATATCGCCTTTTCTCTTTACTCTATGCGGTGGTTGCCTGCCGGATAACAGAAATAAAAAACCCGCCCCTGACAGGCGGGAAGAACGGCAACTAAACCTTCTCTTTACCCTTGACGCCATCGCGTGTTGGCTACTTTCGCTCACCCCGGCTGCGTGCCGGGTATTCACTCAGTTGCCGCTTTGCTCTGGCACCAATGGCTTGACAGATCTTTTCTCTTTGCCCTAATCGCCATCCGCACTGCTGGCTGCTTTTGCTCACCCCGGCTGCGTGCCGGGGATCCGCTCTGTTGCTGCCTTGCTCTGGCGTTCATGGTATTGAGATAGCACTTTTCCTGCCTGAAGCGCTAAACACGTTCAAACACCGTAGCGATCCCCTGACCTAACCCGATGCACATGGTCGCCAGACCAAATTGTGCGTCTTTACGTTCCATCAGGTTCAGCAGCGTGGTGCTGATACGTGTTCCTGAGCAGCCCAGCGGGTGACCAAGCGCAATCGCGCCGCCGTTGAGGTTGATCTTCTCATCGATCTGCTCCATAAGGCCCAGATCTTTAATACACGGCAGGATCTGCGCGGCAAACGCTTCATTCATCTCAAACAGGTCGATATCGCTGGCGGTCAATCCGGCTTTTTTCAGCGCCAGTTGAGAGGCCGGAACCGGGCCATAGCCCATGATCGACGGATCGCAGCCAACCACCGCCATCGAGCGAATGCGCGCGCGCGGCTTCAGACCTAGCTCACGGGCGCGGCTCTCGCTCATCACCAGCATGGCTGATGCACCGTCTGACAGCGCGGAAGAGGTGCCAGCGGTAACGGTGCCGCTTACCGGATCAAAGGCCGGGCGCAGCGTTGACAGTGCTTCGACCGTGGTTTCCGGGCGGATCACTTCGTCATAGGTAAACTGTTTCAGTACACCGTCCGCATCGTGGCCGCCGGTAGGGATTAACTCATTTTTAAACGCACCGGATTGCGTCGCGGCCCAGGCGCGGGCATGGGAGCGAGCGGCAAAGGCATCCTGCATTTCACGGCTGATGCCGTGCATGCGCGATAACATTTCCGCGGTAAGCCCCATCATTCCCGCCGCTTTCGCGACGTTACGGCTCATGCCCGGATGAAAATCAACGCCGTGACTCATCGGTACATGGCCCATATGTTCCACGCCGCCGACCATACAAACCTGCGCATCGCCGGTCATGATCATACGCGCGGCATCGTGCAACGCCTGCATTGAGGAGCCGCAAAGACGGTTAACCGTTACGGCGGGTACAGAATGTGGGATCTCAGCCAGCAGCGCGGCGTTACGGGCAATGTTGAAGCCCTGTTCCAGCGTCTGCTGCACACAACCCCAGTAAATGTCGTCGATGGCGGCGGCGTCCAGCGCCGGGTTACGCGCCAGCAGGCTACGCATCAGGTGAGCGGAAAGATCTTCCGCCCGCACATTGCGAAATGCGCCGCCTTTTGAACGGCCCATCGGGGTGCGAATCGCATCGACAATGACAACGTGTTCCATTGTGACTCCTTAAGCCGTTTTCAAATCGCCCACCGGGCGCGCAGGTTCAACCGCAGGATAGTAAGGTTCGTTGTGGCGCGCTTTTTCACGCAGCCCGGCCGGCACTTCATACAGCGGGCCAAGGTGCTGATAATGCTGCGCCATATCGAGGTATTTCGCGCTGCCGAGCGTATCCAGCCAGCGGAACGCACCGCCGTGAAACGGAGGGAAGCCCAGGCCGTAAACCAGCGCCATATCTGCTTCTGCGGGGCTGGCGATAATGCCTTCTTCAAGGCAACGCACCACTTCATTGACCATCGGGATCATCATGCGCGCTATAATGTCGTCGTCGCTGAAATCCTGTTTGCCTTTGCTGATTTCCGCCAGCATACCGTCCACGGCGCTGTCTTCTTCTTTCTTCGGTTTGCCTTTGCTGTCTTCTTTATAGCGCCAGAAACCGAGGCCATTTTTCTGTCCAAAGCGGTTAGCGTCGAATAGCGCGTCAATCGCATCGCGATAATCTTTCTGCATCCGCTGCGGGAATCCAGCCGCCATTACTGCCTGCGCGTGATGTGCGGTGTCAATGCCAACGACATCCAGCAGATAAGCCGGGCCCATCGGCCAGCCGAACTGTTTTTCCATCACTTTGTCGACTTTGCGGAAATCCGCGCCGTCGCGCAGCAACTGGCTGAAACCGGCAAAGTAGGGGAACAGCACGCGGTTCACAAAGAAGCCGGGGCAGTCGTTGACCACAATCGGCGTTTTGCCCATTTTGCTCGCCCAGGCCACCACTTTCGCAATGGTGTCGTCAGAGGTTTTTTCGCCGCGAATGACCTCAACCAGCGGCATACGGTGCACCGGGTTGAAGAAGTGCATGCCGCAGAAATTTTCCGGCCGCTTCAGCACACTTGCCAGTTCGCTGATGGGAATGGTGGAGGTGTTGGAGGCCAAAACGGTATCCGGGCGAACCTTGTCTTCAGTTTCCGCCAGCACTGCTTTTTTCACTTTCGGGTTTTCTACCACCGCTTCAACCACCACATCGACACGCTCAAAACCAGCGTATTCCAGTGTTGGCTGAATAGTGGCAATCACGTTCGCCAGCTTCAGGCCATCGATCTTGCCGCGTTCAAGCTGCTTATTCAGCAACTTGCCCGCTTCATTAATGCCAAGCGCGAGGGATTTCTCATTGATATCTTTCATTAATACCGGCACGCCTTTCCAGGCCGACTGGTAAGCGATACCGCCACCCATAATGCCTGCACCCAGCACAGCAGCATGTTTTGGCGTTTCAGTATCTTTGGTGAGTTTCTTCGCTTTGCCTTTTACATACTGGTCATTGAGGAAAATGCCGACCAGCGCGCGGGCTTCGTTGGTATGTGCGAGCGGAACAAAACTCTGGTTTTCCAGCTTCAGCGCTTCTTCGCGGCCAAATCTGGCGGCGGCTTCAATGGTTTTAACCGCAGTGATCGGCGCCGGGTAATGTTTTCCGGCGGTTTGCATCACCATGCCTTTGGCGATGGTAAAGCTCATGGCGGCTTCGATTTTACTCAGCTTCAACGGCTCCAGTTTCGGCTGGCGTTTGGCTTTCCAGTCGAGATCGCCATTAATCGCCTGACGCAGGATCGCCACCGCGCCATCGCGCAATTTCTCCGGTTTGACGATGCCATCGACCAGGCCGATTTTCAGCGCTTGTTCCGCGCCGACATCTTTCCCGGCGGCGATGATCTCCAGTGCGCTATCGGCACCCAGCAAACGTGGCATACGCACCGATCCGCCAAAGCCCGGCATAATACCGAGTTTGGTTTCCGGCAGGCCAATGCGCAGATCCGGCGTGGCTAAGCGGTAGTCTGTCGCCAGCACACATTCGCAGCCGCCACCGAGGGCATAGCCATTTACGGCGGAGATCGTCGGAACGGGCAGATCTTCCAGACGGTTAAAGACGCTGTTGGCGAAGTGTAGCCATTGGCTCAACTGTTCTTCCGGAACCAGGAACAGGGAGAGGAATTCGGTGATATCGGCACCGACAATAAAGGCCGCTTTTTCCGAGCGTAGCAGCAGCCCTTTTAAATCTGATTGCTTTTCCAGCACGCCTACCGCTTCGCCAAGGCTGGCGACGGTAGCGGTATCAAGCTTGTTAACTGAGCCAGGCGCATCGAACACCAGTTCGGCGATGCCGTCTTCCAGCCAGTCGAGGTACAGGTTATTGCCTTTGTAGAGCATGTCAGTCTCCTGAATCCAGCGGTGATCTGGTCGTACCAGATGAAGCGGAGTGTGGTTTTTATGTTAATAAAATGCAAATAACTCATTAAAAAAATGCAGCGCCGATCACGCTCGGCGGAAATCACTCAGTTGCGGGCAGGTGTGCTAAGATGCGAAAACTTGAGGTCACAAGAAACAGAAGGAAAAACGATGGACTCACTGGCTGAACTTTATAAAAATCATATTGTTACTTTGCAGGAACGCACCCGTGATGTGCTGGCGCGGTTTAAACTCGACGCATTACTTATTCACTCCGGCGAGTTGTTTAACGTCTTTCTTGATGACCACCCTTATCCGTTTAAAGTGAATCCGCAATTTAAAGCCTGGGTGCCGGTAACGCAGGTGCCGAACTGCTGGCTGCTGGTTGATGGTGTGAATAAACCGAAGCTGTGGTTCTACTTGCCGGTGGACTACTGGCACAACGTAGAGCCGTTGCCGACCAGTTTCTGGACCGAAGAGATTGACGTTATTGCGTTGCCAAAAGCGGACGGTATTGGCAACCAACTGCCAGCCGCACGTGGCAACATCGCTTATATTGGGCCTGTTGCGGAACGCGCGTTGAGTCTTGATATCGCGGCAAGCAATATCAACCCGAAAGGGGTGATCGATTATCTGCACTATTACCGCGCGTATAAAACCGATTATGAACTGGCGTGCATGCGTGAAGCGCAGAAGACGGCGGTGATTGGTCATCGCGCCGCGCATGAAGCGTTCCAGTCCGGCATGAGCGAGTTCGACATCAACCTCGCCTATCTGACCGCCACCGGCCATCGCGATACTGACGTGCCTTATGGCAACATTGTTGCGCTGAACGAACACGCCGCTGTGCTGCATTACACCAGGCTCGACCACCGCGCACCGGCGGAAATGCGCAGTTTCTTGCTGGATGCTGGCGCGGAGTACAACGGCTATGCCGCTGACCTGACCCGTACCTGGGCGGCGAACAGCGACACCGATTACGCGCAACTGGTGAAAGACGTTAATGATGAACAACTGGCGCTGATTGCCACCATGAAAGCGGGTGTCAATTACGTGGAGTACCATGTGCAGTTCCATCAGCGCATCGCGAAGTTGCTGCGTCGCCACCAAATCATCACCGATATCAGTGAAGAAGCCATGGTTGAGGAGGACATTACCGGGCCGTTTATGCCGCACGGTATTGGTCACCCGCTTGGCTTGCAAGTGCATGATGTCGCTGGTTTTATGCAAGACGACAGCGGTACGCATCTGGCTGCGCCATCGAAATACCCGTATCTGCGCTGCACGCGTGTGATGGAACCGCGCATGGTGCTGACCATCGAGCCGGGTATTTACTTTATTGAGTCGCTGTTAGCGCCGTGGCGTGAGGGCCCGCTCAGCAAGCACTTTAACTGGCAGAAGATTGATGCGCTGAAACCGTTTGGCGGCATTCGTATTGAAGATAACCTGGTTATCCACGAAAACGGTATTGAAAACATGACGCGGGACCAGAAGCTGGCGTAATGGAGAGCTGGCTGATCCCGGCGGCACCGGTCACCTTTAGCGAGGAGATCAAAAAGAGCCGCTTTATTACGCTGCTGGCGCATACGGACGGTGTTGACGCAGCAAAAGCGTTTGTTGACGCGGTTCGGGCGGAACATCCGGACGCGCGTCATCACTGTGTAGCGTGGGTCGCTGGCGCGCCGGATGATTCGCAGCAGTTAGGCTTTTCTGACGATGGCGAACCGGCAGGCACGGCGGGTAAACCGATACTCTCGCAGTTAATGGGCAGCGGTATCGGCGAAATTACCGCCGTAGTTGTGCGATATTATGGCGGCGTGCTGCTGGGAACCGGTGGGCTGGTGAAAGCTTATGGCGGCGGGGTGCAGCAGGCGTTAAGCCTGTTAACCACCGTCCGCAAAATGCCATTAACCGAATATACTTTGTGGTGCGATTACGCACAGCTCGCCGGAGTTGAAACGCTGCTTGGGCAATTTGAGGGGAAAATTGTCGCAAGCGAGTATCAGGCCTCCGTGCATCTGCGAGTGGCGCTTCCTCACAGCAGACTGGACGCATTTTCAGCAAGGCTTGCGGATTTTAGTCGTGGCGCATTGCAATTGTTAAAAACTGAAGAATAATCCCCCACCTGATTTTCTGAACACCTAAGGAAGCGGCAGAGATGCAATTTCGCGCCATAACCCGAATCGTTGGACTGCTGGTTATCCTCTTTTCCGGAACGATGATCTTACCCGGACTGGTAGCCCTTATTTACCGCGATGGTGCGGGTCGTGCATTTACCCAGACCTTTTTCGCTGCGTTGGTAATTGGCTCCATCCTGTGGTGGCCAAACCGTCGGGAGAAAAAGGAACTGAAATCCCGCGAAGGCTTTTTGATCGTCGTGCTGTTCTGGACCGTGCTGGGGAGTGTGGGTGCGCTGCCGTTTATTTTCTCGGAAAGCCCGAACCTGACGGTGACCGACGCCTTTTTTGAATCCTTCTCTGGCCTGACGACAACCGGGGCCACCACGCTGGTGGGGCTGGATTCGTTGCCGCATGCCATCCTCTTCTACCGCCAGATGCTGCAATGGTTTGGTGGGATGGGGATCATTGTGTTGGCGGTCGCGATACTGCCGATTCTTGGCGTGGGGGGGATGCAGCTTTACCGCGCGGAGATGCCAGGGCCACTGAAAGATAACAAAATGCGCCCGCGTATTGCCGAAACGGCAAAAACGCTGTGGCTTATTTATGTGTTGCTGACCGTAGCGTGCGCGCTGGCGCTGTGGTTTGCCGGGATGCCCGCTTTTGACGCCATCGGCCATAGCTTCGCGACCATCGCCATTGGCGGCTTCTCGACACATGATGCCAGCGTGGGTTATTTCAATAGCCCCACCATTAACACCATCATTGCTATCTTCTTATTGATCTCCGGCTGTAATTACGGCCTGCACTTCTCTTTGCTGAGCGGGCGCAGCCTGAAAGTTTACTGGCGCGATCCTGAATTCAGAATGTTTATCGGCGTGCAACTGACGCTGGTGGTGATCTGCACCGTGGTGCTGTGGTTCCACGATGTTTACAGCTCTGCGGTAACGACGGTGAATCAGGCTTTCTTTCAGGTGGTGTCGATGGCGACCACTGCCGGGTTTACCACTGACAGTATTGCGCGTTGGCCGCTGTTCTTGCCGGTGTTGCTACTGTGTTCGGCGTTTATTGGTGGCTGTGCGGGTTCTACCGGTGGTGGTTTGAAAGTGATCCGTATATTGCTGCTGTTCAAACAGGGTAACCGCGAGCTGAAACGTCTGGTGCACCCGAATGCGGTTTACAGCATTAAGCTGGGGAATCGCGCTTTGCCGGAACGTATTCTTGAAGCAGTGTGGGGGTTCTTCTCTGCTTATGCGCTGGTGTTTATTGTCAGCATGCTGGCGATTATCGCCACAGGCGTGGATGACTTTTCTGCTTTTGCTTCCGTTGTCGCCACGCTGAATAACCTGGGGCCAGGGCTGGGCGTAGTTGCTGATAACTTCGCGAGCATGAACCCGGTGGCGAAGTGGATCCTCATCGCGAATATGCTGTTTGGTCGCCTTGAAGTCTTCACATTGTTGGTACTGTTTACCCCAACTTTCTGGCGCGAATAAGGGAGTGTGACGTGAAAACATTGATTCTATTTTCGACCCGGGATGGGCAAACGCGGGAAATCGCCTCTTATCTGGCGTCCGAGCTGAAAGAGCTTGGTGTCTATGCTGATGTGGTGAACCTGAACCGTACGCCAGATATTGAATGGGATAACTACGAGCGCGTGGTGATTGGTGCATCTATCCGTTACGGCCATTTCCACCCGGCGCTGGCGAGCTTCGTGAAAAAGCATCTGCAGCAGCTGAATGCGCTACCGAGCGCGTTCTACTCCGTTAACCTTGTTGCGCGTAAGCCTGAGAAAAGCTCTCCGCAAACCAATAACTATACCCGTAAATTTTTGCTCTCTTCACCGTGGCAGCCAGATCAGTGCGCGGTATTTGCCGGTGCGTTGCGTTATCCACATTATCGTTGGTATGACCGCTTGATGATTCAACTGATTATGAAGATGACCGGTGGCGAAACGGATCCTACTAAGGAAGTTGTCTATACCAACTGGCAGCATGTGGCGAGTTTTGCCCGCGAAATCGCTCAATTAAAGTGCGAATCGACCGATTAGCGGCCGTTGCGACTGAAAATTAAGCGAACGAAAACTTTTTTTAAATTTATGCTTGTCAGCGGGAATTAACTCCCTATAATGCGCCTCCACTGACACGGCACAACGGCAAACACACCGGCCTGTCAGGTGAAGCAATCTGAAAATAAA
>NZ_QPJR01000013.1:86241-115501 GCF_003337365.1 Kosakonia sp. AG348 | reverse complement strand
CCTGACCCCATGCCGAACTCAGAAGTGAAACGCCGTAGCGCCGATGGTAGTGTGGGGTCTCCCCATGCGAGAGTAGGGAACTGCCAGGCATCAAACAAGTGAAGAGGCCATCCTGACGGATGGCCTTTTTGCATTTTTACGCTGTGAACCCACACCCTGCGATGCCGGATGCCGGATGCCGGTTTTCAGCAGCCCTCTGTGCGTGGCGGAAAAGCAGCCTGCCTCCGGAGCCAGTGCACAAAAGACGTGACTGCCTGTCCGGAACAAAGCCCCATGTGAAACAGGCATTGAGTCCCAAAAAACTAACCCACTTGGCTCATCCAGCGCAAAATAAACGTTACTATCTGCTCAATATCATTCAGGTTTAGTACCGGCACACCCTGCCTCAGAGGAATATCACTGGCAATGGCGATAACATGCTTGTCCAGCGTTAACTCCGCTAAATCATGACCGCAGTCATGCCGCCAGAGCAGGATCTTAGGCACTGCCTCGTGTTTAAAACCCTCGACTAATACCAGATCCAGTTTTGTTGCATCCATTCTGCTAACCAGATATGCCAAATCCAGCTCGGCTTCATCTGGGGTTTCTGTCATTAACGCCCATCGTTGTGAACTGGCAACCAACGTTTGCGCCGCACCTGCTTTACGTAATTCATAGCTGTCTTTACCGGGCTTATCGACGTCCATATCGTGATGAGTATGTTTGATTAAGCCCGGACGAATACCTTGTTCGCAGAGAGCTGGAATCAACTTTTTAAGCAGCGTCGTTTTGCCGGTTCCGCTCCAGGCAGCAATAGCAAGTAGTGGGATCATGTTCTCTCCTGCCAGTGCGCGAGATCATCAGGGGTGTTCACATTAGCGAATGCGGATTTCACATCACTACAATCCACCGAATGTCCTCCGGCTTGTCGCATAAATACCATCACTCGACGTTCGCCGCTGGCGAGATAATTCTGCAAAAATGGTAAAACGCTGCGGTGAACCAGAGCAATGGCCGGGTGATCTCGTTCACCATCATTAGCCCACACTGCCGGCGCATTATGCTGCCGGTTCTTTTGTAACCGAGCCATAAGATCCGTTGGTATACGCGGCGTATCGCACGGGCAAAACAGAAACCACTCCCCATCGCTTTGCTGCATAACGGAGAGAATTCCCGCCAGCGGGCCGGGAAAATCATCCAGCGTATCTGTGAGGACGGGTAAGCCACTGGCGCGATAGATTTCAAGGTTTCGATTGGCGCTGATAACTAAGCTGGATACCTGTGGCGCCAGCCGTTCCGCAACATGTTGCCACAGCGGTTTGCCATTTAATTCCTGCAGCCCTTTATCTTTTCCACCCATCCGCGAGGCTTTTCCTCCTGCCAGCACCACCCCTGTTACTGCACTACTGTCCGCCACCCTTATCGCCTCTTTTATTGTGGGTTTTACCCTGCTAACGTGTCTGTACCCAGAGTAAGGAGCACGATTATGAAATGTAAACGCCTGAATGAAGTTATCGAACTTCTCCAGCCCGCATGGCAAAAAGAGCCAGAGCTTAATTTAGTGCAATTTTTGCAGAAACTGGCGCAAGAGTCAGGTTATCAAGGCGACCTGATGGATTTAAGTGATGACATCCTGATCTATCACCTGAAAATGCGCGACTCCTCGAAAGATGCGGTGATCCCCGGCATTCAGAAGGATTATGAAGAGGATTTTAAAACCGCGCTGTTGCGCGCGCGCGGCGTGATTAAAGAGTAAAAGCTTGTAAGCGGCGCAACCGAATACGCTATGAAATGATATCCTGAATTATTAGTCGTATTTTCGGATCCCAGAATGACCTGCAACGCCTTTACTTTTCAGACATTACACCCGGATACCATTATGGATGCGCTGTTTGAGCAGGGGATCCGGGTGGATTCCGGGCTTACCCCGCTTAACAGCTATGAAAACCGCGTTTATCAGTTTCAGGATGAAGATCGCAAACGCTATGTGGTGAAGTTTTACCGCCCGGCGCGTTGGTCTGCAGAACAAATTCTTGAAGAGCATGAATTTGCTTTAGATTTGCAGCGTGATGACGTGCCAGTTGCGGCGCCGCTCGCTTTCAACAATCAAACCTTACTCACGCATCAGGACTTCTTTTTCGCCGTTTTCCCAAGCGTTGGCGGCCGTCAGTTTGAAGCCGACAACCTGGAGCAAATGGAGTGGGTGGGCCGCTACCTTGGCCGTATGCATCAAACCGGCAGTAAAAAGCGTTTTATAAGTCGTCCGGAAATAGGCGTTAAAGAATATCTGATTGAGCCACGCCAACTTTTTGAAACATCAACGCTCGTTCCTTCTGCTTTAAAAGATGAATTTTTGCGTGCAGCCGATAAGCTTATCGATGCTGTAATGGCGCAATGGCATAACCGTTTTAATCTTCTGCGTCTGCATGGTGATTGCCATGCAGGGAATATTCTCTGGCGAGACGGGCCAATGTTCGTTGATTTAGACGATGCCCGTAATGGCCCCGCCGTACAGGATCTCTGGATGTTGCTACACGGCGATAAAGCCGAGCAGCGTATGCAACTGGAGATAATTGTCGAGGCCTACGAAGAATTCAGTGAATTCAACATGGCTGAGCTGGGGTTAATGGAGCCGCTACGCGCCATGCGCCTGGTTTACTATCTGGCATGGCTGATTCGTCGTTGGGACGATCCAGCATTTCCCAAAAATTTTCCGTGGCTGAGTAGTGAAGATCACTGGCGCAGGCAAATATTGATTTTTCTTGAACAGGTGAAAGTTCTTCAAGAACCACCTTTAGCATTAACACCAATGTATTAAATGGAGAGAGTTGACCATGAAGAAGATTTGGCTGGCGCTGGCAGGAATGATTCTGGCTTTTAGCGCCTCAGCAGCACAACCTACAGACGGCAAGCAATTTATTACGCTTGATAAGCCAGTGGCGGGAGAGCCGCAGGTGCTTGAGTTCTTCTCGTTTTATTGCCCGCATTGCTACGACTTTGAGCAGGTCTGGCATGTTGCTGACGCGGTGAAGAAGAAGCTGCCAGAAGGGACAAAAATGACCAAATACCACGTGGAATTTTTAGGCCCACTGGGAAAAGAGATGACGCAGGCGTGGGCTGTGGCCATGGCACTTGGTGTGGAAGATAAAATCACCTCTCCACTGTTTGAAGCCGTGCAGAAAACGCAAACCGTGAAGTCTGTTGCTGATATTCGCGATGTCTTCATCAGCGCGGGCGTGAAAGGCGAAGAGTATGATGCTGCGTGGAACAGCTTCGTGGTGAAATCGCTGGTTGCTCAGCAAGAAAAAGCGGCTGCGGATTTACAACTGCAGGGCGTTCCTGCCATGTTTGTTAACGGGAAATACCAAGTTAACCTGCAGGGTATGGACGGGAGCAGCCTGGACGCCTTCGTTCAGGACTACGCAAATACTGTGAAATATCTGGTTGAGAAGAAGTAAAAATAACGCCGGTCACTGACCGGCGTTTTTGTATTCTGCTTTGATAGTATCAATCAGTTCGTCTTTTCCAAGCCACAGTTTATTCAGCCACTGCTGGAAACTCCGTTTAAAATTCTTATCGTTAACGTAGTCCCCATGTAGCGCTTCATCCACCGGCAATAAATTGACTCGCACGACAATACGCGTCAGCTTACCGCTGAGCATATCAAAGAATGGCGTCCGGTCGTTTTCCGGATAACAGAGCGTAACATCAAGCAATTTATCGAACTGTTTACCCAATACATTTAGCGCCATGGCAACACCTGCTGCTTTTGGCGACAGCAGGTTTTTGAAAGAAGAGCGTGTCTGTTGGCGTTTTTCTTCCGTAAAGCGTGAGCCTTCAACAAAGTTCACAATAGTGGTTGGGTGAAAGCGAAATTTCTCGCATGAACGACGCGTAGTTTCGACATCTTTACCCCGACGTTCAGGGTGGCGAATCAGATAACTTCTGGAGTAACGACGCATAAAAGGCATATCCAGCGCCCAGCAGGCTAGGCCAATAAAAGGTACCCACGCCAGTTGCTGTTTAAGGAAATATTTGTTCATGGGAATATGTTTACGAAACAGTACACATAACACCACAATATCTGCCCAACTATGATGATTGCAGATCAGCAAATACCAGTTCTTCTTATCCAGGCCTTCCAGCCCTTCAACATCCCATTTTAAATAAGGGTTGAGATGCAATAACCAGGAAAGCCCTTCACACCAGCAATACATCATAAAATTGCAGAAAGCGGAGATCGCGCGCCATACCACGGGAACTGGAATTAACAGCTTGAGCATTCCGGCGATAATAATGGGCACGGAGCAAAAAATGGTAACCAATATGGTGAGCAGGACACTCAAAAATAGAGTGGCTACCGCAAGGAATCTCGACATAGTTATATTATTCAGAAAGTTAGCTGCTAAAAGCACACTAAAACAAGCGCAAGGCGCAGATCTTAACAGAAAACGGTTATCAGGAATGCTTAAACCTTGCTGGTAATACCTGAGGAATTATTGGCAATAAATCAAATCAAAATTACTTATATCCACACAGCGTAAATTGTCAGCAAATAGCAATAACGATCATTTTTTATATTATAACTCATTGAATATAAATAATTTGTATAATCCTGCGATCGGCGAAATGGCACAAAAGTCCAGCCTGACAAAAACTATTCACAAACTTATCCACAGGATGTTTATGCGAGCGATCCCGACGATCGCGAAATCTTTTCGGCATTTTCCGCGAAAAACTCATGTTTTCTCCCTGTCTGTGGCATCCTTTAACCATAATTTGATAAACAGGCATGGACATCATGGTTCAGATCCCAGAAAACCCACTTATCCTTGTTGACGGCTCGTCTTACCTTTATCGCGCGTATCATGCGTTTCCGCCGCTGACCAACAGCGCCGGTGAGCCTACTGGCGCTATGTACGGCGTGCTCAACATGCTGCGCAGCCTGATTTTGCAATACCAGCCGACACATGCTGCGGTGGTGTTTGATGCGAAAGGCAAAACCTTCCGTGATGAACTGTTTGAGCATTACAAATCACATCGCCCGCCAATGCCGGACGATTTGCGTGCGCAAATTGAGCCGCTGCACACCATGGTAAAAGCGATGGGATTGCCGTTACTGGCGGTCTCCGGCGTTGAAGCGGATGATGTCATCGGCACGCTGGCGCGTGAAGCCGAAAAAGCGGGGCGGCCCGTGCTGATAAGCACAGGTGATAAAGATATGGCGCAGCTGGTGACGCCAAATATTACGCTTATCAATACCATGACCAACACGATCCTTGGCCCGGATGAAGTGGTGACAAAATATGGTGTCCCGCCGGAGTTAATTATCGATTTCCTCGCTCTGATGGGGGACTCCTCAGATAACATTCCGGGTGTGCCAGGTGTTGGCGAGAAAACTGCGCAGGCTCTGCTACAAGGGCTGGGCGGCCTGGACACGCTCTATGCCGAATCGGATAAAATCGCCGGGCTCACCTTCCGCGGTGCCAAAACCATGGCGGCGAAGCTTGAGCAGAACAAAGAGGTGGCTTACCTCTCTTACCAACTGGCCACGATCAAAACGGATGTTGAACTGGATCTGACCTGCGAACAACTGGAAGTTCAGCAGCCTGCGGCGCAGGAGCTCCTTGAGCTGTTTAAGAAATATGAATTCAAACGCTGGAGCGCAGATGTAGAAGCGGGCAAGTGGCTCCAGGCGAAAGGCGGTAAACCGGCGGCGAAACCGCAGGAAACCATTGAGATTGAGGCAGAAGCTGATATTCCCGCAGCCGCGCTGTCAGCGGAAAATTACGTCACCATTCTCGATGAAGAGACGTTGCAAATATGGATTGGCAAACTGAAAAGCGCACCGCTCTTTGCTTTCGATACGGAAACCGACAGCCTGGACAATATCAGCGCCAACCTGGTTGGCCTCTCCTTTGCGACCGAACCGGGTATCGCGGCTTATGTGCCGGTTGCGCATGATTATCTTGATGCTCCGGATCAAATTCCGCGCGAACGCGTGCTGCAATTGCTGAAACCGCTACTGGAAGATGAAAATGTCCGTAAAGTGGGGCAGAACCTTAAATACGATCGCGGCGTGCTGGAAAATTACGGCATTGAACTGCGCGGTATTGCCTTCGATACCATGCTGGAATCCTACACGCTGGACAGCGTCGCTGGCCGTCATGATATGGACAGTCTCTCCGAGCGCTGGCTGAAGCACAAAACGATCACCTTTGAAGAGATCGCTGGTAAAGGTAAAAACCAACTGACCTTTAATCAGATCGATCTCGAGCAGGCCGGGCGTTATGCGGCGGAAGATGCCGATGTCACGCTGCAACTGCATCTGAAGATGTGGCCGGAGCTGCAAAATAATGCCGGGCCGCTGAACGTCTTCCAGAACATTGAAATGCCGCTGGTGCCGGTAATTTCTCGTATCGAGCGTAACGGCGTCAATATCGATCCCGCCGTGTTACACAAGCACTCCGAAGAGTTGACGCTGCGCCTGGCAGAGCTTGAGAAAAAGGCGCACGAAATTGCGGGTGAGCCGTTTAACCTCTCGTCAACCAAGCAGTTGCAAACCATTCTGTTTGAGAAGCAGGGCATTAAGCCGTTGAAGAAAACGCCTGGTGGCGCGCCGTCGACGTCGGAAGAGGTGCTCGAAGAGCTTGCGCTGGATTACCCACTGCCAAAAGTCATTCTCGAACATCGTGGACTGGCGAAGCTGAAATCGACCTATACCGATAAGCTACCGCTGATGATCAACCCGAAAACCGGGCGCGTGCATACCTCGTATCATCAGGCTGTGACGGCAACGGGCCGTTTATCTTCGACCGATCCGAACCTGCAAAATATTCCGGTACGTAATGAAGAAGGCCGCCGTATTCGCCAGGCCTTTATCGCGCCGAAAGATTACGTCATTGTCTCGGCGGACTACTCGCAAATCGAGCTGCGTATTATGGCGCACCTGTCACGCGACAAAGGCCTGCTGTCTGCATTTGCCGAAGGTAAAGACATTCACCGCGCAACAGCGGCAGAAGTGTTTGGTTTGCCACTGGAAAGTGTCAGTAACGAGCAGCGCCGCAGCGCGAAAGCGATCAACTTTGGGCTGATTTACGGCATGAGCGCCTTTGGCTTATCGCGCCAGCTCAATATCCCGCGTAAAGAGTCGCAGAAGTACATGGATCTCTACTTCGAGCGTTATCCTGGCGTGCTGGAATATATGGAGCGTACCCGCGCACAGGCGAAAGAGCGTGGCTATGTTGAAACACTGGACGGGCGTCGTCTTTACTTGCCGGACATCAAATCCAGCAATGGAGCCAGACGAGCCGGTGCGGAACGTGCGGCGATCAATGCCCCAATGCAAGGCACGGCTGCTGACATTATTAAACGCGCCATGATCGCTGTAGATAGCTGGCTGCAAAGCGAGAAACCGCGCGTGCGGTTGATCATGCAGGTACACGATGAATTGGTGTTTGAAGTGCACAAAGATGATGTTGAGGCCGTGTCGAAAAAGATCCATGAACTGATGGAGAGCAGCACTAAACTGGATGTGCCGTTGCTGGTGGAAGTCGGGAGCGGTCAAAACTGGGATCAAGCGCACTAAGTATTCGGTGGGTAAAGAGCTTTTTCTGTAAGTAAGCAACAAATCACCGTGAGTTTTGTGACAATCATTAGAATTCCCTATGTAAAAATTGAAAAGAAATTACAAAAAGTGCTTTGTCCGGATCTAAAAAGGGAGTAGAGTTATTCGCGTAGGGTACAGAGGTAAGATGTTCTATCTTTCAGACCTTTTACTTCACGTAATCGGATTTGGCTGAATATTTAGCCGCCCCAGTCAGAAATGACTGGGGCGTTTTTTATTGTGCGAAAGAAAGAAAAAAGCGCGGCGAATGCCACGCTTGATAGGAAGGTTACTCGCCCGTTTCTTCTTCCACTGGCGGCAGGTTATTGAACCAGCCATCCAGTTTCTCACGTAGTTTATCCACGCCCTGTTTTTTCAGCGACGAGAAGGTTTCAACCTGTACTTCGCCGTTAAAAGCAAGCACAGCTTCACGTACCATATTCAGCTGCGCTTTCCGCGCACCGCTGGCCAGTTTATCTGCCTTGGTCAGCAGCACCAGCACTTGCAGATTGCTCTCGACTGCCCACAGGATCATCTGCTGATCAAGATCTTTCAGCGGATGGCGAATATCCATCAGCACTACCAGGCCTTGCAGGCACTGGCGTTTTTCGAGGTATTCACCCAGCGCGCGTTGCCATTTGAGTTTCATCTCTTCCGGCACTTCCGCGTAACCGTAACCCGGCAAATCGACAAGACGTTTGCCTTCTGCGACTTCAAACAAGTTGATCAGCTGCGTACGGCCGGGCGTTTTCGAGGTTCGCGCCAGGTTTTTCTGGTTAGTCAGGGTATTAAGTGCGCTCGATTTACCTGCGTTGGAGCGGCCAGCAAAAGCCACTTCAATGCCGGTATCAGCGGGTAAGTGGCGAATATCAGGCGCACTGGTGACAAAATGCGTCTGTTGGTAATTCCAGTTAGTCAAAATGGTCGTCTCCATCGTCAAAGCATGCGGCGATTATACCTGAACCCACGCAAAAGGCTGTTTTTCTCGCCAGAAACTCTGCTGTGAGCCATTACCGCGCGCTATGTAAGATATTTGCCCTTTTCGTTATACGAACTTTCGGAGAAGTTGCAGGTTAAAAAATGGCTAAAAGTTATCTAATCAAAGAGTTATGTATATAGAATTTTCTTAAACTGCGGGTTACAGGGTTTTTCCTGCTTGTCAGTTTAGCTCAGAAGGGTAAAGTAACCCACCAAGGCCGGATGCTGCTTGTGGAAGGATAACTCACGGAATGAGGGGTCAGGAGCGCCAGGAGGCGAAGACCGGAGACAAACGTCAGAAGACGTTGAACAAGGAAAAGGAACCGTAACAGGGAACGTTCTACGCTAACGGATAAACAGGGCAAGTTGATAGCGAACACGGAATGTAAAACCCATTACGGGTGAAGGGTCAAGAAAAAAGGCGACAGTTTGCACTGTCGCCTTTTTTCTTTGCTTACTTTCTGCTAGATTCCGCCGCAATTCTATACTGATGAAAAACGACTTAAGACCACTAATATGAAAAAACCGTCCACCAATCCGCGCGGTAAAGTGCGCCGTAAAACCCGTGAAGAGTTAAATCAGGAAGGCCGCGATCGTAAGCGTGAGAAAAAGCACCGCGGTAATGCTTCAGGCAGCCGTGCGAACGGTGGCGACGGCGCTTCTGGCTCCGGAAGGGGTAAACAGCAAAAAGATCCGCGTATTGGCAGTAAAAAACCGATCCCGCTGGGTGTCACCGACACGCCGGTCAACAAGCAGCACAAACCTAAGAGCGAGAAACCTATGCTTTCACCGCAGGCTGAGCTGGAAATGCTGGAAACGGATGAGCGCCTGGACGCGCTACTGGAACGTCTGGAAGAGGGTGAAACCCTGAGCGCTGACGATCAAGCGTGGGTCGATGCCAAACTGGACCGCATTGATGAGCTGATGCAGAAACTCGGCCTCTCTTACGATGATAACGAAGAAGAGGAAGAAGAAGGCAAAGAAGATATGATGCGTCTGCTGAAAGGCGGCAACTAATCCTTTTCTATGGGGCTTTCTGTCCTGCTTATAACCCTTCCGGTTATATGTTATCTGGTGTGGTTATTCGTTAAACTACAGCGGTTGTCGCGGCGCAAGCTGTGGCTGCGCAACCGGCTTATGACCCGAAACGAGGTCAGGCCGGGCCGCCGGAACCGCCAGCGGCGTCATCGGAAGGAGTAAACAATGTCTGAGCAAGTCATCGACTGGGACCTGGCCCTGATCCAGAAATATAACTATTCCGGGCCGCGTTACACCTCATATCCTACCGCGCTGGAGTTTTCCGACGCTTACGGCGAAGACGATTTTCGCCAGGCTGTGGTGCGTTATCCTGAGCGACCGCTGTCGCTATATGTGCATATCCCGTTTTGTCACAAGCTGTGCTACTTCTGCGGTTGCAATAAGATTGTCACCCGCCAGCAGCATAAAGCCGATCAGTATCTGGACGCGCTCGAGCAGGAAATTATTCACCGCGCGCCACTATTTTCAGGTCGCCACGTCAGCCAGTTGCACTGGGGCGGGGGAACACCGACTTACCTGAACAAAGCGCAAATCAGCCGCCTGATGAGCCTGCTGCGCGGTCATTTTTCGTTTAATGCTGATGCGGAAATCTCGATCGAAGTTGATCCGCGCGAAATCGAACTGGATGTGCTCGATCATCTGCGCAGCGAGGGCTTTAATCGCCTGAGCATGGGCGTGCAGGATTTCAACAAAGAGGTTCAGCGTCTGGTTAACCGGGAGCAAGATGAAGCCTTTATCTTCGCATTGCTCAATCATGCCCGCGATATTGGTTTTACCTCGACCAATATTGACCTGATTTACGGCCTGCCAAAACAGACGCCGGAAAGCTTCGCTTTTACGTTACAACGCGTGGCGGCGCTTAGCCCGGATCGCCTGAGCGTCTTTAACTACGCCCATTTGCCAACATTATTCGCCGCACAGCGCAAAATCAAAGACGCTGATTTGCCGACGGCGCAGCAGAAGCTCGATATTTTGCAGCAGACCATCGCTTCGCTGACCGGCTCCGGTTATCAGTTTATAGGTATGGATCACTTTGCCCGCCCGGACGACGAGTTGGCTATTGCTCAGCGAGAAGGTGTATTGCATCGTAATTTCCAGGGCTACACCACGCAGGGCGACAGCGATCTGCTGGGGTTGGGCGTTTCTGCCATTAGCATGATCGGCGATAGCTACGCGCAAAACCAAAAAGAGCTGAAACACTATTATCAGCAAGTGGACGAGCGCGGAAATGCGCTGTGGCGCGGTATCGCGTTAACCCGTGACGACTGTATTCGCCGTGATGTGATCAAAGGGTTGATTTGCAACTTCCGCCTTGAGTTCGATGCGGTGGAACGTGCCTGGGATCTCAACTTCCGTGACTATTTTGCCGAGGATTTGCTCCTGCTGGCGCCGCTGGTGGTGGACGGGCTGGTGGCAATGAACGAGCAGGGATTGCAAGTCACAGCGAAAGGGCGTTTGCTGATCCGCAATATTTGCATGTGTTTCGATGTTTATCTGCGGCGCAAGGCGCGTTTGCAGCAGTTTTCACGCGTGATTTAACGAGATGGCGCATCAAGCCTACAAAACACGTTCTGTAGGCCTGATAAGCGCAGCATAACGCGAAGATTAGCTAAACAGCCCAACCAGCGCGGCACACAGAACAGCCGCGATGGCTGTTTGCGGTGTGTGGCTTGCCGACGCGCCAGCTTCTACGCCTGCAGTGACCACATTGATTAATGATTCCAGCATGATGACCTCTCCCATGAACGGGCAAGATCATACGTCACTGCCGGTAACAGTAAAGCGCAAAATAACGGCAATTTGCGACCGCGGTTCATTCTTTACACTTCACCCGCACGCTACTCCATTCCCAGTTCTTTCAACTTACGCGTCAGGGTATTACGACCCCATCCGAGCAGCCGCGCCGCTTCCTGTTTGTGGCCCTGCGTGTGACGTAGCGCCGTGGTCAGCAAGGTACGCTCCATTTCCGGTTGCGCTTCTGAAAGCAGGTTTTGATGACCGGAACGTAATGCGCGATCCGCCCATTGCGCCAGCAGCGTTGCCCAACTGTCCGGCAGGCTCTGCGAAGGGCTGTCCGGCACGCTGGTTTCGAACAACTCGCCTGGCAAATCCTGAATCAGCACTTCCTGGCCTGCGGCCATAACCGTTAACCAGCGGCAGGTGTTTTCCAGCTGGCGGACGTTACCCGGCCATGCCAGACGCGTTAACGCGGTTTCGGTTTCCGGGTGCAGTTGTTTCGTTTCCACGCCCAGTTCACGGGCGGCGACTTGCAAAAAGTGGCGTGCTAAACGCGGAATATCTTCCCGGCGTTCACGCAGCGGCGGCAAATGAACGCGGATCACATTCAGGCGGTGAAACAGATCCTCACGGAATTTGCCCTCCTGCACGCGCTGTTCCAGGTTCTGGTGTGTGGCTGCGATAATACGGACATCGACCTTCACTGGCGCATAGCCGCCAACGCGATAAAACTGGCCATCGGCCAGCACGCGCAGCAACCGAGTCTGCACATCCAGCGGCATGTCGCCTATTTCGTCCAGAAACAGTGTCCCGCCATCGGCTTGCTCAAAACGTCCCTGACGAATCGTATTCGCACCGGTAAACGCCCCTTTTTCGTGACCAAACAGTTCCGATTCAATCAAATCCTTCGGAATGGCGGCCATATTGAGGGCGATAAACGGCGCTTTCACACGCGGACTGTGGCGATGCAGCGCATGAGCCACCAGTTCTTTACCGGTCCCCGATTCACCATTAATCAATACGCTGATCGACGAGCGCGACAGGCGACCGATAATGCGAAACACATCCTGCATCGCCGGTGCTTCACCGATGATGTCAGTTGTCGGGCCGCTGGCCTGCACATTGCGCGGCTGCTGCTGTTCCTGATAATGGCTGATAGCGCGCTCAACAAGCGCAACGGCTTCGTCGATATCAAACGGTTTAGGCAGATAATCGAATGCCCCTTGCTGATACGCGCTTACCGCCGCATCAAGATCGGAATGCGCGGTCATAATGATGACCGGGAGCATCGGATGGCGCTGTTTGATCTGTTTCAGTAACGCAAGACCATCCATCCCTGGCATACGAATATCCGAAAGCAGTACATCCGGGGTTTTGGTGGTGAGTGCGTCTAGCACTTCATTGGCACTTTCAAACGTTGTACAACTCAAGCCAGCTCCGGTGAGCGCGCGTTCCAGCACCCAACGGATGGAGCTATCGTCATCAACGATCCAGACTATCCCTCGTTGCATAAACACCTCTACTTCCGAATAGGCAGAAATACCGAGAATTCGGTATGGCCTGGCCAACTGGTAAATTCAATTTTGCCAGAATGTTGATCAATCAAACTGCGTGCGATAGATAACCCCAGCCCGGTACCGCCTTCGCGTCCGCTCACCATCGGATAGAACAACGTATCCTGCAGGTGCGACGGGATACCCGGGCCGTTATCTTCCACATCTATTCTCGCCGCGAGGCGATAACGCACACCGTGCAGCGTTAGCTGGAAGGCCGTACGGGTACGCAGAATAATTTCGCCCCCTTCCGGCCCCAGCGCCTGCAAAGCGTTACGCACAATATTCAGTAAAACCTGTTCGATTTGGTCGGGATCGTGCGCGAGCTCCGGCAAACTTGGATCGTAATCACGGGTTAAGGTGACATTCTCCGGTAGCTCCATCGATACCAGTTTCACTACACGCTCAGCCACTTTGTGAATACTTTCGGTAACGTGCATCCCCGGTTGTTGCGGCCCTAACAGGCGATCAACCAGGTTACGCAAGCGGTCAGCCTGCTCGATAATCACTTTGGTGTATTCCAGTAACGCTGGATCGGGCAGGGCTTTGCTCAGCAACTGCGCCGCACCGCGTAAACCGCCAAGCGGGTTTTTAATTTCATGCGCCAGACCGCGTACCAGATCACGCGCCGCAACTTGTTGCGCATGCTGGAGCTGCTCCTGGCTGAGACGGCGCTGGTTATCCATCGGCGCCATTTCAAGCAGAATCAAACCATCCGGCAGACGCTGCGCCGTCAGCGAAAGAATGTGTGAGCGCCCGTCAATCACGAGGGTCACTTCGTTATCGGTAAACCCCTGTCCGGCATGCAAACTTTCCCGCATCAAATCGATGTTCAGTGAAAAGTAACTCAGCAGTTCGGGGAGCGGTGTGCCGAATAACTTACGAGAGCTTTGCGCCAGCAGTTGCTGTGCCGCAGGGTTGGCGTAATGTACCGCCAGGTCGTCATCAACCAGCAAGATGCTGTTGATCAAAGAATTGAGGATCTGCCCAGCATCGGGCAGCACGCCGCTTGCCATTTAGCAGTCTCCCGGAGGTGTGCACTAATTTAGTGCAGTATAGCGTTTTATTGATAAAAAGCGCGTTAGATCAGGTTGTTGGTGGAGAAAAAAGCCCATCCAGGGATGGGCTAAAAGTTCCACGGCAACTAAAAATCCTCTGGCATCTTTCTCACCGTAGCAGCGTTGGCTGCCCTCATTAGCCCGAATCACTTATAGACTAAGCTCATCGGGACTCATTCGGTTGCCACCTTGCTGCGACAAGATTTCTGCCGAGTCTTAATTATTAAACGCTGTAGTACAGTTCGAACTCTACCGGGTGCGGCGTCATGCGAACGCGGTCGTTCTCTTCCATACGCAGCGCGATGTAAGCATCGATAGCGTCGTCGGTGAACACGCCACCAGCAGTCAGGAACTCGCGGTCAGCATCCAGCGCGTTGAGCGCTTCTTCCAGAGAGCCTGCAACCTGCGGGATCTCTTTCGCTTCTTCAGCCGGCAGGTCATACAGGTTTTTGTCCATCGCTTCGCCCGGATGGATTTTGTTTTTAATGCCATCCAGACCGGCCATCAGCAGCGCTGCGAAGCACAGGTACGGGTTAGCAGCCGGATCCGGGAAGCGAACTTCGATACGACGCGCTTTCGGAGAAGCCACTACCGGAATACGGATAGAAGCAGAACGGTTACGAGCAGAGTAAGCCAGCATTACCGGCGCTTCATAACCCGGGACCAGACGCTTGTAAGAGTTGGTGGTCGGGTTAGACAGGGCGTTGATAGCTTTTGCGTGTTTGATTACGCCGCCAATGTAGTACAGCGCCATTTCAGACAGGCCAGCGTATTTGTCGCCAGAGAACAGGTTCGTGCCGTTCTTGGACAGAGACATGTGGCAGTGCATACCGGAACCGTTATCACCGAACATCGGTTTCGGCATAAAGGTCGCGGTTTTGCCGAAGCGGTGGGCAACGTTGTGCACCACATATTTGTAAATCTGAATTTCGTCCGCTTTTTTGGTCATGGTGTTGAAGCGGGTAGCCACTTCGTTCTGACCAGCCGTTGCCACTTCGTGGTGGTGAGCTTCAACAACCAGGCCCATCTCTTCCATCACCAGACACATGGTGGAACGCAGATCCTGTGATGAATCAACCGGCGGAACCGGGAAGTAACCGCCTTTCACTGCCGGACGGTGACCTTTGTTACCACCTTCGTATTTGGTGGAGGTGTTCCATGCGCCTTCGATATCGTCGATAGCGACGCTGGAACCGGAGATGGAGCTGCCGAAACGTACGTCGTCGAACAGGAAGAATTCCGGTTCTGGCCCAAACAGAACGGTGTCTGCCAGACCGGTGGAGCGCAGGTACTCTTCAGCGCGTTTAGCGATGGAGCGCGGGTCACGATCGTAGCCCTGCATGGTGCCTGGTTCGAGGATATCGCAACGAATGATCAGCGTAGACTCTTCGTAGAACGGGTCAATGACAGCGGTAGTCGCGTCCGGCATCAGCACCATGTCTGATTCGTTGATGCCTTTCCAGCCACCAATCGAAGAACCATCAAACATTTTACCTTCTTCAAAGAAGTCGGCGTTTACCTGATGGGCTGGGATAGTGACGTGCTGTTCTTTACCTTTGGTATCGGTGAAGCGCAGATCGACAAACTTCACTTCGTGCTCATTCAGCATCGTCAAAACGTGTTCAGCGGACATACTTAAACTCTCCCGGATTTGTCATTGTCGTCGTGGTAACGAGGTCTTCTAATTACTACGTAAGCTGGCGTAGTTATCGTACAATCGTTAAAGCGAAATCTATGCCAACTTTTAAATGCCCCTAAAAAGGCGTTATCATGCACGGTATAGTGCAAAAGGGCTGCACCATGATGGTTATGTTGCACCAATATAGTGCCTTTATGTGAACATTGGGCACTATATTGGTGCAATTTTCGTTAAATGCCCCTTTTAACGCTCCGTGAAAGCGATCACAAAGCAACTCTGCAATACTTGTTTGCGGAGGATGTTTGTGATCCTGTTTAGTCCTTCGATTAATACGTGTACAATAACGCGCTATTTCTAATGCCTGAGGCAAAGTTGTGATCGAAAATCTGCGTAACATCGCCATCATTGCTCACGTTGACCATGGTAAAACGACCCTGGTTGACAAGCTGCTGCAGCAATCCGGTACGTTCGACGAACGTGCTGAAACTCAAGAGCGTGTGATGGACTCCAACGATTTGGAGAAAGAGCGTGGGATTACCATCCTCGCTAAAAACACCGCTATCAAATGGAATGATTACCGTATCAACATCGTTGATACCCCAGGGCACGCCGACTTCGGTGGTGAAGTTGAGCGTGTGATGTCCATGGTCGATTCCGTGCTGCTGGTGGTTGACGCATTTGACGGCCCTATGCCGCAAACGCGTTTCGTGACCAAAAAAGCATTTGCCCATGGCCTGAAACCGATTGTGGTAATCAACAAAGTTGACCGTCCTGGCGCGCGTCCGGACTGGGTTGTCGATCAGGTATTCGACCTGTTCGTTAACCTGGACGCGACCGACGAGCAGCTGGACTTCCCGATCGTTTACGCTTCTGCGCTGAACGGTATCGCGGGTATGGACCACGAAGACATGGCTGAAGACATGACCCCGCTGTACCAGGCGATTGTTGACCATGTACCTGCTCCGAACGTCGATCTCGACGGTACTTTCCAGATGCAGATCTCCCAGCTCGACTACAACAACTATGTTGGTGTAATCGGCATCGGTCGTATCAAGCGCGGTAAAGTAAAACCGAACCAGCAAGTCACTATCATTGATAGCGAAGGCAAAACCCGCAACGGTAAAGTCGGCAAAGTGCTGACCCACCTGGGGCTGGAGCGTATCGATAGCGAGATCGCAGAAGCCGGCGACATCATCGCGATCACCGGTCTGGGCGAGCTGAACATCTCCGACACCATCTGCGATCCGCAGAACGTCGAAGCGCTGCCGGCACTGTCTGTTGATGAACCGACCGTAACTATGTTCTTCAACGTCAACACCTCTCCGTTCTGTGGTAAAGAAGGTAAGTACGTGACTTCACGTCAGATCCTCGACCGCCTGAACAAAGAGCTGGTGCACAACGTTGCGCTGCGCGTTGAAGAGACCGAAGACGCTGACGCATTCCGCGTTTCCGGCCGTGGTGAGCTGCACTTGTCCGTGCTTATTGAGAACATGCGTCGTGAAGGTTTCGAAATGGCGGTTTCCCGTCCGAAAGTTATCTTCCGCGAAATCGATGGTCGCAAACAAGAGCCGTTCGAAAACGTCACGCTGGACGTTGAAGAGCAGCACCAGGGTTCTGTGATGCAGGCGCTCGGCGAGCGTAAAGGCGATCTGAAAAACATGAATCCTGACGGCAAAGGCCGCGTACGTCTCGACTACGTGATCCCAAGCCGTGGTCTGATCGGCTTCCGTTCAGAGTTCATGACCATGACTTCCGGTACTGGTCTGCTGTACTCCACCTTCAGCCACTACGACGATGTTCGTCCGGGTGAAGTGGGCCAGCGTAACAACGGTGTGCTGATCTCCAACGGTCAGGGTAAAGCGGTTGCGTTCGCACTGTTCGGCCTGCAGGATCGCGGTAAGTTGTTCCTCGGTCACGGCGCGGAAGTTTACGAAGGTCAGATCATCGGTATTCACAGCCGTTCTAACGACCTGACGGTAAACTGCCTGACCGGTAAGAAACTGACCAACATGCGTGCGTCTGGTACAGACGAAGCTACGGTTCTGGTTCCGCCGATCAAGATGACCCTGGAGCAAGCTCTGGAATTCATCGATGACGACGAACTGGTAGAAGTGACCCCGCTCTCTATCCGTATTCGTAAACGTCACCTGACGGAAAACGACCGTAAACGCGCAATGCGCGGAGCGAAAGAAGAGTAATCGCTCTTTATTTGCTTGTGAAAAAGCCGCTGATTTTCAGCGGCTTTTTTTATGTCTGTATCTTCTTCGCGTGAAGCCGCGAACTATTCAAGTCAGAACTTTCCCGCTACAGTTAACTCTCCACGGCTGGCAAGGAGAGAGAAATGCTCTATATCTTTGATTTAGGTAACGTGATTGTCGACATCGACTTCAATCGGGTGCTGGGTGTCTGGAGCGATTTTAGCCGTGTGCCGCTGGCGACCTTAAAGCAGAATTTCACCATGGGCGAGCCGTTTCATCAGCATGAACGAGGGGAAATCAGCGACGAAGATTTCGCTAAAGCGCTGTGTCATGAAATGGAACTACCGCTCAGCTACGAGCAGTTTTCCACCGGCTGGCAGGCCGTGTTTGTCGCGCTGCGCAAAGAGGTCGTCGACATCATGCACAAACTGCGTGATCAGGGGCATCGGGTTGTCGTGCTGTCGAATACTAACCGGCTGCACACCACGTACTGGCCGGAACAATATCCGGAAATTCAGGCGGCGGCTGACCATATTTATCTTTCCCAGGAAATGGGGATGCGTAAGCCGGAAGCGCGAATTTATCAGCAAGTGCTGGCGCTAGAAGGTTTTTCTGCCGAAGATAGCATCTTTTTCGACGACAATGCGGATAATATCGCCGGCGCGGAACATCTGGGCATAACCAGTATTCTGGTGACGGATAAAACGACCATCCCGGACTATTTCGCGAAACAGCTATGCTAAAAAATCTGCGGCATCATGCAAAACATCGCACGCGCCCGCTTGTTGCCTGGTTGCGGTTGCTATGGCGGCGCATTGATGAAGACCATATGACGACGCTGGCGGGGAATCTCGCCTACGTCTCTTTGCTTTCGCTGGTGCCGCTGATCGCCGTGGTGTTTGCATTATTCGCTGTTTTTCCTATGTTTTCTGAAATTAGCGTCCAGTTGCGCCACTTCGTGTTTGCCAATTTCATTCCCACCACCGGCGATGTGATTCAGAACTACATTGAGCAGTTTGTGGCGAACTCCACCAAAATGACGGCGGTTGGCGCATGCGGGCTGGTGGTGACATCTCTGCTGCTGATGTACTCCATCGATTCGGCGCTAAACACCATCTGGCGCAGTACGCGTGTACGCCCGCATGTTTATTCATTTGCCGTCTACTGGATGATCCTGACGCTCGGCCCGCTGCTGGCGGGTGCCAGCCTGGCGATAAGCTCCTACTTGCTGTCGCTGCGCTGGGCCAGCGAGCTGGATAGCGTGATTGATGATGTGCTGCGCATATTTCCACTGATCCTGTCGTGGCTCTCTTTTTGGTTGCTGTACAGCATTGTGCCGACAACCCGCGTGCCGAACCGCGATGCGATTGTCGGCGCGTTTGTCGCCGCACTGCTGTTTGAGTTCGGTAAAAAGATTTTTGGTCTCTACATCACCATGTTTCCGTCTTACCAGCTCATTTATGGCGTGCTGGCTGTCATTCCCATTTTGTTCCTCTGGGTCTACTGGACCTGGTGTATCGTCTTGCTTGGCGCAGAAATAACTGTCACTCTCGGTGAATACCGAAAACTCAAAATAGCCGCACAGCAAGAAGAAGCAGACCAACCATGATTGCATTAATTCAACGTGTTTCCCGCGCGAGCGTTAGCGTGGCGGGTGAGGTGACGGGCGAAATCGGCCCTGGACTTTTGGTGTTGTTGGGCGTCGAAAGGGAAGACGATGAACAAAAAGCGAACCGCCTGTGCGAGCGCGTGCTGGGGTATCGTATTTTTGGCGACGCGGAAGGGAAGATGAATCTTAACGTCCAGCAGGCTGGTGGGAGTGTGCTGGTGGTGTCGCAATTTACGCTGGCGGCGGATACAGAACGTGGCATGCGTCCGGGGTTTTCCCGTGGCGCTGCGCCGGAAAAAGCCGAGGCGCTGTACCACTATTTTGTTGAACGTTGCCGCAGCCAGCAAATGGAAACGCAAACCGGGCGATTCGCTGCCGATATGCAGGTTTCGCTGGTCAACGACGGCCCCGTCACGTTCTGGTTGCAAGTATGAGCCAGCTTGCGGCGTGGCCCCTGGTTACAAGAGAGAGTGCTGCTATGTACCACCTTCGCGTACCGCAAACGGAAGAAGAGTTAGAGCTCTATTACCAGTTCCGCTGGGAAATGCTGCGTAAACCGCTGCATCAACCGAAAGGTTCCGAGCGTGATGGCTGGGATGCGATGGCACATCATCAGATGGTTGTCGACGAAGAGGGCAACATTGTCGCTATCGGTCGGTTGTATATCAACGCAGATAACGAAGGATCGATTCGCTTTATGGCGGTCCATCCGGACGTGCAGGAAAAAGGCCTCGGCACATTGATGGCGATGACGCTGGAGTCCGTGGCCCGCCAGGAAGGGGTGAAGCGCGTGACCTGTAGCGCCCGTGAGGATGCGGTGGCGTTCTTCGCGAAACTCGGGTTCGTCAATGAAGGGGAAATCACCGCGCCGCAAACCACGCCGGTACGCCACTTTTTGATGATCAAACCGATCGCCACGCTCGATGATATTCTGCATCGCGGCGACTGGTGCGGGCAGTTGCAGCAGGCCTGGTATCAGCATATCCCGCTGAGTGAAAAGATGGGTGTGCGTATTCAGCAGTACACCGGGCAGAAATTTATCACCACCATGCCGGAAACCGGCAACCAGAATCCGCACCACACGCTATTCGCCGGTAGCCTGTTTTCCCTGGCGACGCTTACCGGTTGGGGGCTGATCTGGCTGATGCTGCGCGAACGCCATCTCGGCGGCACCATCATCCTTGCCGATGCGCATATTCGCTATAGCACGCCGATCACCGGTAAACCGAGCGCGATTGCCGATCTTGGCTCGCTAAGCGGTGATTTGGACCGTCTGGCGCGCGGGCGCAAAGCGCGCGTTCAGCTACAGGTTGAGCTGTTTGGTGAAGATAAGCAGGGTGCGATTTTCGAAGGCATTTATATCGTCTTGCCCGCCAAACCCTTCGGCTCGTTCGAAGAGGGCGGTAACGAGGAAGAGTAAGCCGCTGCGCGCCTGACGATACAGGCGCGCAACGTCCTGCGAACCCCCCCTACTGCGCGAAGAAAAACCACGCGATTTTGATCAACCCATCCTGCACTTCATAGACGGCCATATTTTCAATCACCGACTCGCCGATGCCGTAGATTTTTTCGTGATCGAACACCTTATTGCCCATCACCGTGCGCGAGAGCAACTCGGCGCGTAATGCCGGGTTGTTAAAGCGATGCGCAGCATAAAAGGCACGTAATGCTTCAAGCCCTTGCAGCGACGGCTCAGTGGATGGCAAGCGATACGCGATAAAATCGTCGCTAAAACAGGCGGTAAACGCCTCAATATCATGGGCATTGTAAGCAGCAAACTGCTTTTCCACAGGACTTACGACAGACATCGGCTCTCCTTTTTTCACGCGGTTATATCCTGGCCACCCGTGCGGCCACGTCTCTTATCGCGTCTTTTGCGCTTTGGCTGATCCCGGCAAGCTGGAAGAATCCATGGATCACGCCCTGATATTGTGAACAAGTGCAGGTTACGCCCTGCTCGGTCATGTGCTGAAACAGGGCTTCACCCTCATCACATAGCGGGTCAAACTCTGCGGTAATGATGTGTACCGGCGGCAGACCGGAAAAATCATCGCGCCACAGCGGGCTGACATCCGGCAACAGGCGATCGGTATCGCCAAGATACATTTCATAGCCTGAAAGCAGCGCCTCGCGGGTAATCACATAATCGGAACCGTTAAAGGTATAGCTATCAAAATAGGCGGTGGCATCGAGCATCGGGTAAATCAACACCAGTTGTGCCGGTTGCCATGTCGCCGCAGCCTTCAGCCGTAGCGCCGTCACCAGCGCCAGGTGACCGCCTGCGCTATCCCCCGCAAGCGTGATACGTTTGCTGTCGATACCGAGTTTTTCGGCGTTTTTCCATACTATATCGGCACCAGATTGCGCATCATCATGTGCGGCAGGCCAGCGATAGTCTGGCGCTAAACGGTACTGCACAGCAACAACCCGGCAGCCACTATAAAAGGCCAGCTGACGCAACTGCTTATCGTGCGTGTCGAAGCCGCCGCTAATAAAACAGCCGCCGTGGTAGTAAATCAACGCGGGAAGATCACCGCTGGCGTTCTGCGGCGAAAACAGACGAAACGTCATGCCTTCAAGCGTTATATCTTCAACCTGAACGCGCGTTTCCGTTTCCCCTGCCAGCACGGTGCTGGCGACATATCCACTGCGCCGGTCATCAATACTCTTCGCCCGTGCTGACGGGCGACCGGCGGCAATAAAGTCGCTCACCAGCCCGGCAATACCTTTTTCCAGTGCCATTCCGCTAACCTTTATCTGTATAAATATCCAGCCTTTATAGCCTGGTTTAACCTGAATGGGAACGGTGATTTTTAACGCCAGCAGGCGTGAGAAGAGGGCTGGGGAAAGTGAAAACGGCTGATAACCCTTGCCTGGAAGGCAAGGGCTGGAGGCGATTATTCCCCTTCGCCGGGAAATAAAAACGGGTTGATGGAGCTGCGGGCGAAGCCTTCCTGCTCCATGCGGGCATCTAACACCAGCGAGGCCAAATCGTCCGCGACCGGCTCGACGTTCGGGTCTTTTTCCTGATACAGGATCTTCAGGTAAGTGCCGCAGTCGCCGCAGCTTTCCGCTTTGATTGCTGCCTGCTCGTTATCCAGCGACCAGTAGTGTAAATCGCGGGTTTGCTCGCAGTTGCTGCATTTGACGCGCACCACATGCCACTCGGTTTCACACAGGTTGCAGTGCAGATAGCGCAACCCTTGCGTCGTGCCAATATGCACCATGCTGGAGACCGGCATTGATCCGCACACCGGGCAGAACTGGCGCTGTTCACCATATTCCGCGCGTGCTTTGCCGGGGATCAGGCTGGCCATTTGCGCCCAGTAGAGCGACAGCGCAGCCCAGATAAAAGGCGCTTTATCGCTGCTAACGGAGGCGAAATCAGCGGCAAACAGCGCGCTGGCCATCGCTTCCAGTTCCTGCGCGGATGCCTTTTCCAGATTCTCAATGACCGCCAGCGCCGGGCCGCTCATCTCCGGCTTCAGCTCGGCGATCAGCGAATGCAGCAGTTTGTGCCAGTGCGCATCGCGCGGCAACACATGAATGCCCAGCGGCGGTTTGCCCTGTTCAGCGGCCTCTTTAATGCGCGCAGTCAGGTCGATGTGCAGGGGGTGGTCGTAAAGCACCACTTCCTGGGCATGGGCGATAAGCGCAGCAAAACGCAGATAATCACCCAGCGGGTTACTCTCTGCCAGCTCACGCAAACGCTCTGCGCGGCGGTTATAGAGATTTTTCAGTCTGGGGAATAATAACGGCGGAATAACTTCCGCCGTGCGTTTATCGCTCTTCTCCAGCTCATCTTGCGGGATTATGCGAATACTCATTCAGTCGATTTTTCCGTTGTCTTGCGAACTTCCCGGTACCAGCGCGGGTGATGTTTCTTCGCCCACGAACTGGTAACCCAGCCTTCCACCATTGCGGTTATCGTGCCTTTTACCCACAGGGCGGCGTAAATGTGCACCATAATAACCACAATTAACGCGACCGCGGCAAATGAATGCACCATCAACGCTAATCGGATCACCGGAATGGGAAACGCTGGCGCGAAGTAAGGGCGCCAGATAACCACGCCGCTTACCAGTAGCAACACCAGGAAAATAATCGCCGCCCAGAAAACACATTTCTGACCGAAATTATAGCGCCCGGTGTCACCCACTTCCTCATTGACGACGATCTTACGAATATTCTTCGCCCAAAAGATATCATCCCTATTGATGAGGTTATGGTGCCAGTAGCGGAAAAACATGATTATAAACGACGCGAACATCACCACGCCGACAAACGGATGGAGAATGCGCGCCAGCTGCGGCGTACCCAGAATCCCCATCAACCAGTTGAAGGAGGGGAAGAAAAACCCCAGCCCGCTCACCGCCGCCAGCACGAAGCAGAAGGCGGTGACCCAGTGGTTGATGCGCTCTGGCGCCGTGTAGCGCACGATGGTGTCACGTTTTTTCATTTGCGCACCTCGTCTTTCTCTTCATGCAGATTATCGTCTTCCTCTTCTGCGCGGTTCGGACCGACACCGACATAGTGGAAGATGCTGGCAGCGAAGGTCGCGGCAAAGCCGACCGCCGCAAGAGGTTTCCAGATACCTTTCCAGAACTTCACGGTAGAGCTGATTTCCGGGTTCTCCGGCAGGCCGTGATACAGATTCGGCTTGTCGGCATGATGCAGCACATACATCACGTGCGTACCGCCAACGCCTGCCGGATCGTACAGGCCCGCGTTGTCGTAACCACGGGTTTTCAGTTCCGCCACGCGCTCGCCGGCCAGCGTTTTCATATCCTCTTTAGAGCCAAAGTGGATAGCGCCGGTCGGGCAGGTTTTCACACACGCCGGTTCCTGGCCCACGGTCACGCGGTCAACACACAGCGTACATTTGTAGACGCGGTTGTCTTCCGGGTTCATGCGCGGCACGTCGAACGGACAGCCGGCGATGCAGTAACCGCAGCCGATGCACTGTTCGGACTGGAAGTCGACAATGCCATTGGCATACTGAATGATAGCCCCTTCTGACGGGCATGCTTTCAGACAGCCAGGATCGGCGCAGTGCATGCAGCCATCTTTACGGATCAGCCACTCCAGTTTGTCGTTCTGTTCCACTTCCGAGAAGCGCATGACCGTCCACGATTTGGCGGTCAAATCCGCCGGGTTGTCGTACACCCCGACGTTATGCCCCACCTCATCACGAATGTCGTTCCACTCGGAACAGGCCACCTGACAGGCTTTACAGCCAATACAGGTGGTGACGTCGATAAGCTTCGCCACTTCCTGCTGGTGATCCCGCGCCTGCGGCGCGGGAGTGAAGCCGTTAGTCGCGGAACGACGGATGATGTCTTGCGATTGATAAGCCATAAGTCGTCTCCGTTACACCTTTTCCACATTCACCAGGAACGCCTTAAACTCCGGCGTTTGGGTGTTCGCATCGCCGACAAACGGCGTTAACGTATTGGCGATAAAGCCTTTCTTCGCCACACCTTCATAACCCCAGTGGATAGGAATACCGATGGTATCGACTTCCTTACCGTGCACGTTGAGCGTGCGAATGCGTTTGGTCACCACCGCCTTGGCTTTGATATAGCCACGGTTGGAGGAGACGCGCACCGTATCGCCCTGCGTGATGCCCAGCTTGTTCGCCAGTTTCTCGCCAATTTCCACAAACTGCTCCGGCTGCGCGATTGCGTTAAGCAGCGCGTGCTTGGTCCAGTAGTGGAAGTGCTCGGTTAAACGGTAAGTGGTACCGACATACGGGAACTTATCCGCTTTACCCATCGCTTCCAGATCGCCTTTAAACACGCGGGCGGCCGGGTTGGAAACCACTTTCGGGTGCAGCGGGTTGGTGCCCAGCGGCGTTTCAAACGGCTCGTAATGTTCCGGGAACGGCCCTTCTGCCATCTTATCGAGCGCGAACAGGCGGCCCATGCCTTCCTGCTGCATGATAAACGGCCCAACATTGCTGCCAGGTGCGGCAGCGCTGTAGTCCGGAATATCCACCCCGCCCCATTTCGCACCGTCCCATTTCAGCAACTGACGCTTCGGATCCCACGGGTTGCCCTGCGGATCAGCGGAGGCGCGGTTATAGAGAATGCGGCGGTTAAGCGGCCATGCCCATGCCCAGCCCAGCGTATTGCCGAGGCCCGATGGGTCAGCGTTATCGCGGTTCGCCATCTGGTTGCCTTTCGGCGTCCAGCTCCCGGCGAAAATCCAGCAACCGCTTGCGGTGGTGCCGTCATCGCGCAGGTGAGCGAAGGTGCTCAGTTGCTCGCCTTTCTTCGCCAGCACGGTGCCGGTTGCCGGATCGATAATATCCGCCAGCGCTTTACCGTTGCTTTCCATGGCCACTTCTTCCGGCGACGGGTTTTCCGGCGTCGAGTAGTTCCAGGTCATGTTCAGCACCTGTTCCGGGTTGGCGCCGCCTTCTGCCGCGTACATTTTACGCATGCGCAGGAAGATGCCCGCCAGGATCTCGCCGTCGTTCAGCGCATCGCCCGGGGCGTCCGCGCCTTTCCAGTGCCACTGCAACCAGCGACCCGAGTTAACGATAGAACCGTTCTCTTCCGCGAAGCAGGTCGATGGCAGACGGAACACCTCGGTCTGAATTTTCGACGGATCGACGTCGTTAAATTCGCCGTGGTTCTGCCAGAAATTCGAGGTTTCGGTATTGAGCGGGTCAATGGTCACCAGGAACTTCAGTTTCGACAGTGAGGCGACAACTTTATTTTTGTTCGGGAACGACGCTACCGGGTTAAAGCCCTGGCAGATATAGCCGTTGACCTTGCCCTGGTTCATCATGTCGAAGTACTGCAGGACGTCGTAACCCTTGTCCCACTTCGGCAGCCAGTCAAAGCCCCAGCTATTTTCCGCTGTCGCTTTGTCGCCAAAGAAGGATTTCATCATCGAAACGAAGAATTTCGGGTAGTTGCCCCAGTAGTTCACCTGGCCTTCCAGCAACGGTTTTGGCGTGTTGGCGGTCAGATAGGTCTGGAGATCGGTCTGTTTTTCATTTGGCAGCGTCATATAGCCCGGCAGGCTTTGTGACAGCAGGCCAAGATCCGTCAGCCCCTGAATGTTGGAGTGACCGCGCAGGGCGTTCACACCGCCGCCTGCCATCCCCATATTGCCCAGCAGCAGCTGAATCATCGCCATGGTGCGGATGTTCTGCGCGCCAACGGAGTGCTGCGTCCAGCCAAGTGCATACAAGAACGACGCGGTTTTATCACGGGCGCTGGTTTCGGCGATGTATTCACACACCTTCAGGAAATCCGCTTTTGGCGTCCCGCAGATGTCTTCCACCACGTCCGGCGTATAGCGGGAGACGTGCGCTTTCAGCAGGTTCCATACGCAACGCGGATGGGTGAGCGTGGTATCGCGTTTGGCGAAACCTTTCTCATCCAGTTCGTAGTTCCAGCTGGTTTTGTCGTATTTACGTTTTTCCGCGTCATAGCCGGTGAACAGGCCATCTTCGAAGCCAAAATCTTCACGCACGATAAGCGTGGCGTTGGTATAGGCCTCGGTGTATTCGCGCTGATATTTTTCGTTGGTCATCAGGTACAGCAACACGCCTGACAGGAAGGCGATGTCAGTACCGGAACGAATCGGCGCATAGAAATCCGCAACAGAGGCGGTACGCGTAAAGCGCGGATCGATAACAATCAGCTTCGCGCCATTGTGGATCTTGGCTTCCATCGCCCAGCGGAATCCCACCGGATGCGCTTCTGCCGCGTTCCCCCCCATCACAACGATAAGGTTGGCGTTTTTCATGTCGACCCAGTGGTTGGTCATCGCACCGCGACCAAAAGATGGAGCAAGACTTGCTACCGTTGGTCCGTGTCAGACACGCGCCTGGTTGTCGACGGCTAACATGCCGAGTGCGCGGGTGAATTTTTGCGTTAAATAGCCGGTTTCATTACTGGATGCGGATGCGCACAGCATCCCGGTGCTCAGCCAGCGGTTGACGGTCGTCCCTTCTGCGTTTTGCGCAATATAGTTGGCGTCACGATCCGCTTTCATTAATTTGGCGATGCGGGTAAAGGCTTCATCCCACGAAATTTGTTGCCACTTATCCGAGCCTGGTGCGCGGTATTCCGGGTATTTCAGGCGGCTTTCAGAGTGGATGAAATCCACCAGACCCGCGCCTTTCGGGCACAGCGCCCCACGGTTTACCGGATGATCTGGGTCACCCTCAATATGGAAGATTGACGCTTTGGCGTTTTTTGCTCCATCGCCGAGGCTGTACATCAACAGCCCACAGCCGACGGAACAATATGTGCAGGTATTCCGGGTTTCGCGGGTGCGCAGCAGCTTATACTGCCGTGTTTCCGCGAGCGCAACACTCGGGGCAAAGCCCAGCGCCGCTGCCGTGGTTCCTGCCATACCGCCAGCGCAGATCTTAAAGAACTGCCTTCTGCTGACCTGCATGGTTTGCTCCTGGTTCGACATTACTCTTATCGTTTTTTTCTTTGCGGTGCTTTTCGCAAAGGTTCAGAATTGCTGCTAATCCCTCATATCCAGGGGGATTAGCAACGAAGAATACCACAATGTAGGTATGCTTATTCTGACGTGAAGGATTCAGAACTGCTGCTATTCCCTCTTTTCCCCAAGGGATATGCGCGGAGAATACCATAATGTCGATACGCTTGTTCGATAACGGTTAAGACAAAGTGAACGATTTGCAGACAAAAAAGCACAAAAATGCAACATCAGTCACAGGAGCCCGCGAGGTTAGCCTGTGGAAACGCATTGATTTGCAACATGCCGTGCCGGATATGCTGGCCGAAGAAGTGCCTGTCGCGCTGGTGTACAACGGCATTTCGCATGTGGTGATGATGGCGTCACCCAAGGATCTTGAACTCTTCGCGATCGGCTTCTCCTTATCCGAAGGGATTATCGAAAACGCATCAGACATTTACGGGATGGATGTGGTCCCCTCCTGCAACGGCCTTGAAGTGCAAATTGAGCTCTCCAGCCGCCGTTTTATGGGCTTAAAAGAGCGGCGACGCGCGCTGGCCGGGCGCACCGGTTGCGGCGTATGTGGTGTCGAGCAGCTCAATGACATTGGCAAGCCCATCGCGCCGCTGCCTTTTACCCAAGCCTTTGATTTACAGGCGCTGGATGCCGGTCTGGCGCACTTAACCGATTTTCAGCCTGTCGGGCAGCTCACCGGCTGCACGCACGCCGCCGCCTGGATGCTGCCATCCGGTGAGTTAGCGGGGGGGCATGAAGATGTCGGGCGTCATGTGGCGCTGGATAAGCTGCTTGGTCATCGCGCCCGTGAAGCGCAAACCTGGGCGAGCGGTGCGGTGCTGGTTTCCAGCCGCGCCAGCTATGAGATGGTGCAAAAGTCGGCCATGTGCGGTGTCGAAATCCTGTTTGCCGTCTCCGCCGCCACAACGCTGGCGGTGGAAGTGGCGCAGCGCTGTAACCTGACGCTGGTGGGTTTTTGCAAGCCAGGCAGGGCAACAATCTATACCCATCCGCAGCGATTAATGGGTGTATAGGTTAGTCAAAAAAGTTGAATGTTGAGAACAAATCCTTCCGCTTTTTGTTGTGAGTAAACAGGACTACTCTTTATTTCATCGAGGCACGGTGCCTCACTCCAACAAATTAACGTAAGGGTTTATATCATGAAAAGCATCAAAACTTTTGTCGCAGTTATCGCCCTGGCTACTTCTTTTGGTTCTTTCGCTGCCCAGTCCGTGACCGCAACTGATTTAACGCTGAGCGGTGCTGAAGCAAAAATTGCGGCACAGGCTCAACAGGCTGGCGCATCTTCTTACCAGATCACTGAAGCGTATACCGGCAACCAGGTTCACATGACCGCCGAACTGAACAAATAAGTCACGTTTTCCTGTCGAAAGAGCGC
>NZ_QPJR01000013.1:0-86145 GCF_003337365.1 Kosakonia sp. AG348 | reverse complement strand
CGCATCTTCTTACCAGATCACTGAAGCGTATACCGGCAACCAGGTTCACATGACCGCCGAACTGAACAAATAAGTCACGTTTTCCTGTCGAAAGAGCGCCTGCGGGCGCTTTTTTTTGCTTTTTAGCCAGCCTGCCGGGTGAGCCGCCAGTACGACACCAGCGTACTGAGAATGAAGGCGCTCTCCATGGCAACCGCCACGGGCGATCCGATCACCATATTATTCACCAGCCAGCAGCCGCTACCGCAGAGGGTGAGCCGCCGCATACTTTTTGCCGCCGGGTGAAAAGCGGCGCTGGTCATCAGCAGGCTACCGAGCAGCGGTAAAACATCGGTGGGTTGCTGCCAGCTTAGCGCGCTGCACAGGCAGGTTGCGACAATAAACCCATTTTTCATTTTCCGCGCGGTCGTCATGATGGCGGTGAGATAACGGCATGCGGCCAGCGCCATCAAACTTGCGGCTACGGGCGCGTTCAGCAAGCAGAAATGTACCGCCAGCAGGCTGGTGGAGGCGGCAAGTATCGCCAGGGTTATCCGACGACGGGCAAACTGAAATGCCAGCAAATCAAAAATGAAAGAAAAGCCAGCCAGCATTTGCGACAGCCAAAAAGCGCTCATCATCGTTTCCTCTACGGTGTGATGAGGCGATGGTAGCGGCCTGGCGGCAGGCTTTCGTTAACCTTTGTTAAGGCGCGCGCGGATGCGCGACAGGCTCACCGGTGAGATGCCGATATAACTGGCGAGATCTTTTTGCGTTAATTGTGCTTCCCATGCGGGAAAATGGGTTTGCACATAGCGATAGCGTTGCTCCGGGTTATTGAGCAAAAACATCTGCTCCTTCTTCTCTTTAAAGATCAGTTGCTGGCGCAGGAGCGCTATTTTTGCCACCTGATGTTCTTCTTTTTCCAGTAAACGCAGCGGTACTTCGCTGAGCACGCCTGGCGTCAGCATTTGCAGGCTGTAATCCGCCACGCTACCGGTTAGCCAACTGAGATAGAGAAAACAGCACTCACCGGGAAAATAAAACTCCTTTACGCGCTCGCTCCCTTCCGGCGAATGCCAGACCGCACGCGCAATACCTTCGTGCAGCACAAACATTTTTTGCTGGAGATCACCCTGTCTGAGCAGGGTTGTCGTCGGGCGGATTTGCACTGTTTTCTGACCGACAAGGAGGGGGGCTAACAAATCAGCTATCATGCAGATCTCTATTGTTCATTAATTTTGACAAAGAATGGCAAATCATTCCGCTTTTTGTTGCGAGCAAACAGGACTACTCTTTAATTCATCGAGGCACGGTGCCTCACTACAACAAATTAACGTAAGGGTTTATATCATGAAAAGCATCAAAACTTTTGTCGCAGTTGTCGCCCTGGCTACTTCTTTTGGTTCTTTCGCTGCCCAGTCCGTGACCGCAACTGATTTAACGCTGAGCGGTGCTGAAGCAAAAATTGCGGCGCAGGCTCAACAGGCGGGTGCATCTTCTTACCAGATCACTGAAGCGTATACCGGCAACCAGGTTCACATGACCGCCGAACTGAACAAATAAGTCACGTTTTCCTGTCGAAAGAGCGCCTGCGGGCGCTTTTTTTATTTCTGCGATGGGATGATAGCGTATTATCGGGGATGTAATTGTGTTCAGTAATTACCCAAAGTGTTTTAAAAATATCCCTATATTATTGAAATGCCCGATGGCATATAAGAAATGTCGTCGGGCATTATTATTATGGGTGAGTTAAATTCACATTCTTATTATTACAGTGCGTTATCAATAATAATATTACGCGGTAAGCGAATTATTAATTATATGTGTAGTTAACAATAATCTGGCTTGACTGGCCATTGACTGTCACCATTCTACCGGTGCCATTTACGCGGGCATATAAACTGAACGGTTGGTTCGGTGCGAGATTATAAGGTGTGAAGTCAATATTACCTGAACGTGCATCAGAAATATCCCTACAGTTGTTACCGTTGTTATAGCATAAATAAACCTGCATTCCAGCCGGGTAGGAACTGTAAGCCCAGGTGTAATAAACCATGCCAACTTTACCAGTTGAAGGTGTTCCGGCTGTAATCGGGAACGTCTTGTTATACCATTGGTTTTTTACTGAGATTGATGGTGCAAGCATTGAGCCGATGGACGTGCCGCCCGTTGCAAATGCGCTTGAAGAGATAAACATTAAACCTGATAAAGCCAGCAGGATCGATTTCCGTTTCATTTAAAGCCTCATTAAAGAGTAAGCTAACTAATATCCATGATATTTAACTTAAATCATGGGAATTATTGAGTTGCCCTGCGTGAATACAAGGCAACTCAATAATTCTTATTTGTCAGCCATAATTTCCTTTTGCCCGTGGAAAACTAGATAATATATTTATTTTTGTCAACGTTTATTATTTCAATTAAGCGAGGCTTAATTGCTGTTTAATATTTAAATATCCGGGGTAAAGTATACGGAATACCTATCGGCGGATGTGGTTAATTCTTTAGGTGTCAATTTTGGTAGGTTTGGTTGAAATGAATCCATGGCAAAAAAGCTAAAGCTTTCGTTTTTCTGGCCGTTAATATTGATATGTAGTTCACACCATATCCGTGTTCTTCAGGATGAATTATTGGCAAACATGGAACGGTTGCACGACTCAGGGATAAGCGAAACTCACCACACGACATCTGGCGCTGACTTGATACGCCTGGATTCGGTGACCTATTCCTACGCCACCGGTACAGCGCGGCAGACTATCCTGCACAACATTTCGTTATCTATCCCCGCCGGGCAAAGTTGCGCCATTGTTGGCGCGTCTGGCTCGGGGAAAAGCACACTGCTCAATCTGCTGGGATTGCTTGATACGCCCACTTCCGGGCGCGTGATGTTTCATGGCGAAGATATGTCCCGCTGTGGCGCAGACGCCCGCGCGACGGCGCGTAATCACATCATTGGTTATGTCTTTCAGAGCTTCAATTTACTGCCCCGGCTTACCGCGCTGGACAATGTTGCTTTGCCGCTGCTCTACCGCGGCGTGCTGCGCCATGAGGCCCAGGACGCTGCCCGCAAACAGCTTCAGCGCGTTGGTTTAAGCGATCGCGCGCATCACCGTCCTGCGGATTTATCCGGCGGGCAGCGCCAGCGTGTGGCCATTGCCCGAGCGCTGGTTGGTGAACCGGCTTTGCTGCTTGCCGACGAACCTACCGGTAATCTTGATAGCCAAAACGCTGCTGACATTATTGACTTGTTGCTGGCATTGAATCGCGACAGCGGCACCACGCTGGTGCTGGTAACGCATGACAATTCCATTGCCCGCCGCATGTCGCGCTGCATTCAGGTGGCTGACGGGCGGATCAGCGAGGCAACGCATGTCTGATCTTCGTCTGCCCGCCGCAATCCGTGTTTCTAAGCCTTCACGCTACGGAATGCCGTGGCTGCAACTTTTGCTGGAGTCGCTGGATAACCTGCGGCTGCTGGGGCGCCGCGCGGTGCTGGCGCTATTAGGTATCGCGGTGGGCTGCGCGGCGGTGGTGGCGTTGCTCAACATTGGCTACAACGCCGAACGTGAAGCGATGAGCATCTTTCGCGGTATGGGTAGTGAGCTGCTGGTGGCTAATATTCAGCAGCCTGTCGGTTCCGGCCGAAAACCACTGGTTGCGCCGGCCGATCTGGATATCGATACCTTGCATCAACGCATCCCGGAAATTGACGCCGCCTCTGCGCTCGTCCCCAGTAACACGCAAGCACGTTTTAATGGCCGAACGGCGGCGGCAACGCTGGTCGGAAGCGGCGCTGAACTGCCTTCTGTTCTGCGGTTGCAACTGGAACAGGGCCGCTTTTTGAGCCGCTTTGATGCGCAGAGCACCTACGCCGTTCTCGGGGCGAATGTCGCCGCACAATGGGCTCAGCCCGACCGCCCTGTACTACTCGGCGACCGCATCCAGATTGGCGGTTATCTCTTTGAGATAGTCGGTATTCTGCGCCCGCAAGGGCCAAACCCGATCATTCCGGTCTCCGTGGATGATGCCATTTTGCTGCCGATTACCGGTATGCGCCGGGTAATCAGTTTTCCGCAAATAACGGGCGTAGCGGTGCGCAGTCGCAGTGGTGAAGAACTGGAGCGCATCGCGCCCCGGCTACAGGCGTGGCTCAGTGAAAAGATGCCTGGCTTCGAGGTCAATGTGCAGGTTCCTCAGCAGTTGCTGGAAGGCATTGAGCAGCAGTCGCGCCTGTTTTCCTGGTTGCTCGCCGGACTTGGCGGCATCTCGCTGTTGGTCGGCGGGGTGGGCGTGATGAATGTGATGGTGATGAATGTGTCAGAGCGTCGGCGGGAGATTGGTGTGCGCATGGCGCTGGGCGCGCGTCCGCGCGATATCGCGATGCTCTTTTTGCTGGAAGCGATTGTCTTAGCCACCGTTGGCGCGCTGCTTGGCGCGGCGGCGGGGTTGGCGGCGGCGTGGCTGTTTGTCTGGTTTTCCGGCTGGTCTGATTTTGCCTTATCCGCCGCTGCGTTGCCGCTGGGCATTGGCAGCGCCATTGTTATCGGGCTGTTTTTTGGCTTATCTCCCGCACTGGCGGCGTCCCGGCTGGAGCCGGTGGAGGCGCTGCGCGATGCGTAGACATGTCTGGCTATGGTTACTGGCAAGCCTGATTGTTTGCCCGGCGCGTGCTGAAATGCCGGTGAACCCCTCCCATGCCACGCGAGACGGCGAGACGGCGCGTATTGCCCTGAAAGGCGACAGTATCGATCTCACCCTGAGCGATGCCATTTATCTCGGGCTGCGTGATAACCGCGCTATTCGTAGCGCGTATCTCGACAGGGTTGCGCAGAAATTTGACCTGCGCGTGGCCGAAGATCGCTTCACGCCAAAACTGGTGCTCTCCGGCAATTATCTATCCACGCGTAACCAGGACGACCGCTACCGGCAGGGAAACCTGACGCCGGGTTCCACGCTGCTCACCCCGTACGGCACGCGCGTTAGCCTCGGCTGGACATATCAGCACACCGACGCCAACGTGGCGGGGTTATCCCACAGCGACGGGGCGAACTTTTCTGTTATTCAGCCGTTGCTGCGCGGCGCGGGTAAAGATATTGCCACCGCGCCGGTTCGCCTTGCGCAGATGACCGAGCAAATCAACCGCCTGAATTTGAAGTCCACCGTTTCGCAGACGATCACCCAAATTATCACCGCTTACCGCGATCTGTTGCTGGCGCAGGAGCAGTTAAAGATTGCTCAGGATTCGCTGGCGCGGGCGCGCCAGTTGGTGGAAGTGAACCAGGCGATGATCAGCGCCGGGCGCATGGCGGAGTTTGAAATTGTGCAAACCGAAGCCGAAGTGGCCTCACAAGAGCTGTCGCATGAAGAGGCGCGAAACCGGGTGGATATGGCGCGGCTGGCGCTGTTGCAACTGCTGGCGTTGGATCTGCATGCGCCAATCGTCGCGACCGAAGCGCTACAGGCAAAGCCTGTCGAGGTGCAGGCCGATCGCGCACTGAAACAGGCGGAGGCGTCGCAGCCCGCTTACCTGGCGCAGCTGCTTGTTGGCGAACAGGCTGCGATTAACCTCGCCGTCGCCCGTAATGACCGGCTGTGGGATGTTTCGCTGGTTGGCGGCGCGACGCAGCAGCGTAACCGTGCGGCGCGAGGTGATGGCGCGCGCAACTGGGATAACTATGTTGGGGTTCAGGTGGAGATCCCTATCGGCGACATGACCGCCCGGCAGGCGGAAGTGCAAGCGCAGGTTAATGTGAAGAACCAGCAAATCCAGCTGGCGGAAGCGCACCAGCAGCTTGACCGTGACGTAACCAACGCCGTGCGCGATATGGGCACCCGCTGGCGGCAGTTTGAGATAGCCCAACGCGCGCGGGATTTGTCACGCCGCAAACTGGAAATTGAACGGGAAAAACTGACCGCTGGCCGCTCCAGCAACTTCCAGGTGCTGAGCTTTGAAAACGATCTTCGCAACGCGGAAAACGCCAGGCTAAATGCGCTTATCAGCTATTTGAATGCGCAGGCCGGGCTCGATCAAACGCTGGGAACCACGCTGCAAAGTTGGGATATTTCGCTCAATGATTAAGTTTCTTATGCAAAAGCAACGCCTGCTTTTACTGCTGACACTTGCGGTAGTGGCTGGCGGCTCGCTCTTATGGTGGATTGTCGCACGCGAACCGGAGAGTGGCGCTGCGCAGGAGATCTGGCTGCCGGTTCAGCCGCAGCGGCTTGAAAACCAACTGGGGCTGGTGGGGCGTATTCAGGCGGCCCGCCAGCAAACCCTTGCCGCGCCGTTTGACGGAGTGATCCGCGAAATCGCGGTTCACGAAGGGCAACGCGTTGAAAAGGGGCAAGTGCTGATAGTGCTCGATCCCGGACAGATTGAAATCCAACTTCGTCAGGCGCAGGCGGAGCTTTTGAAAGCGCAAAAAGAGGTGGCGCTGTTTCGCAACTGGAGCAGCAGCCCGGATGTTTCGCGCGCCAGACGCCTGGTGCAGACTGCGCGCGCGACGCTTTCCAATACGCAGGCCAATCTTCGCGATACTACTGCGCTTTTTAAGCGCGGGATTGTCGCCCGTATGGAAGTCGATGCGCTGGCGCAGCAGGCACAAGCGCAGCAGCAGGATCTGGCTGCCGCGCAGGAAGAGTTACAAACGATGGAAGCGCGGGGTAAAGGCGAGGACAGCAAAATTGCCGATATGGAACTGACAAATGCGCAGGCCCGCTACGCTGCGCTGAAGGCGCAGGTGGAACGGCAAACGTTACGCGCGCCCTATGCCGGTTTTATCATGCGCCCGGTCGCAACGGATAGCGGTAAACCGGTTACCCTCCAGCCGGGTTTGTCGGTGAGCCAGGGCGCGGCGTTATTGACGGTGACGGGGCTGGACACGATGCAGGTAGTGACCCGCGTCGAGGAAGCGGATCTCCACCAGTTAAAAGAGGGGATGCCGGTCAACATCACCGGAGAAGGGTTTGCCGGAAAAACGCTCAGCGGGCAGATCCGTGAAATTGGCGTTCAGAGCAGCGCGGCAGAGACGCAGGGCGCTTATTACGATGTCACTGTGTCGGTAGATACGCCGCTGGCGGATTTACAGCAAGATATTCGGCTGGGAATGAGCGCCCGGCTGGCGGTGATCACCTGGCAGAACGAACACGGTATTGCGGTGCCCGCTCAGGCGTTACATATCGATCCGCAATCCGGGGCGCGCTGGGTGCTCTGGCGAGCCTCGTCCGGTGAGACACCGCGCAAAGTAGTGGTCACCATCGGGCAGACGGTGGCGCAGGGGGTGGAAATCCACGGGATTGACGCGGGGGAAGTGCGCGTTGAAATGGGCGCGCAGGGCAGTTCGGCTAACCCTGTTCCCGTGAGTATCCATTAACACATCCGTTTCTTATGCGATTCCGGCAAGGCGCAGCAGCGCGGTGACGACCGCAGCGGAGAGGATCACCACAATCAGCGGCATTTTGCGCCAGGCGAGAAACAGCGCGAAAAGCACGCCCAGTACGCGTGCCATGCCAGCGAAATGCCCGCCTTCATAGAGCATTGATGCCAGCGCGACCGCGAAAAGCAGGGTGGTAGCCGCATCCGACAGCAGTGCCTGCGAATGTTCGGAAAGCGCCAGCCGGCTGCCGAGTTTTGCGCCGCCAAGGCGCATCAAATAGGTGCCGATAGAAAGGATGGCGATACCGCCAATAATGAGCGCGACGCTGGCCATTATTTCTTCCTCGTCAGTAAGCCAAGTAAAGAGAGCAGCACCGGTAATCCCACCGGCGCAAAAGGAACGGCGGCGAGCGACAATACCGCGCCGCTCGAGGCGCGAATCAGCGTGGTGCGCTTTTTCAGCGCCGGCAATACCAGCGCCAGCAAAATTGCCGGGAAAACCGCATCCAGACCGATGGTTTCCGGTGCGGGCAGCAATTTACCCACCGCCGCCCCTACCAGTACGCCAGCGGGCCACAATAACGCGACACCTAAACCGCACAGCCAGTAAGCAGCTTTACGCTGCTCGGCGGTGGATTGTGATAAGCCGAACACGACGCTTTCATCATTCATGATGTGGCAGCCGAGAAAAGTGGCCGCACGTTGTCCTACCAGCTCACGCACCGTGACGCCAAAAGGGATATGGCGAGCGTTAACTAACAGACCCGCCAGAGCCGCAGCCAGCGGATTGCCGCCGCTGGCGACAATACCGATAAACATAAACTCGGATGCGCCAGCCAGCACCAGGGTGGAGAGCGCCAGCGGCACCCATAAAGGAAAGCCGTAAGCCATGGCCAGCGATCCATACGAGACGCCGACAACGCCCACGGCCAGGCAGACCAGAAAAATAGCTTTTACGGTGTCGCCCTTCAGCGAGGCGAAGTGTCTGGTGAACATCTCTCTTTACCCATATCGAACGTTTATCCATTATAATGAACACACCAGAATCGTTTTTCAACAAGAACGATTCGTTCGATTAAATGAACAATGGGGTGTTTATGACACAGCCAATTAGCATCATTGCCAAAAGTCTGGTGCGTGAGCGACTGCGAACCGGGCTTTCGCTGGCGGAGATTGCCCGCCGGGCGGGGATCGCCAAATCCACGCTTTCACAATTGGAAGCGGGTAACGGTAATCCTAGTCTGGAAACGCTCTGGGCGCTGTGCGTCGCGCTGGACATTCCCTTTGCGCGCCTGCTGGAACCGCAAAAACCCACCACACAGGTTATTCGCCGTGGCGAAGGCACGAAAGTGATTGCCGAAGAGGCAAATTACCAGGCGATATTGCTTGCTGCCTGCCCGCCCGGCGCACGACGCGATATCTACCTGTTGCTGACTCAGCCAGGCGCCGATCGGATCTCGCATCCTCACCCGACAGGTTCAGTGGAGCACATTATTGTGACACAAGGGCGGGCGCTGGTCGGGCTGACGGAAGCGCCGGAAGAGTTAGGCGAAGGGGATTACATTTGTTATCCGGCGGACAGAGAACATATCTTTAAAGCACTCGAAGCCAATACACAGGCTATTCTGGTGGCTGAACAAAATTAATCCGCTTTAATTCCACCCGGCGTTAATAAAAAGTGCCGAACAGACATTTCCCGTTCGTTAATCCCCCTCCGTTGCGAAGGGGGCTAACCGCTTACTCCAGGTAGAACACTTCTTTTAATTCCGCGCTGACCGGGCTGTTGTCCGGATTAGCGGGCATTACATCACGCATATATTTCCACCAGCGCTGGCACACTTCCGTATTCGCGACCGCGTTCCAGCGCGCTTCCGATTCAATCTCAACGGTGGCGAACAACAGGTTGCGCTGTTTATCGAGAAAAATGGCGTAATGGTGCGCCCCGCCTGCTTTCAGCGCTGCTTCCAGCTCCGGCCAGATCGGGTTGTGGCGACGTTCATACTCTTCGTGTGCATCGGGATTTACCTGCATCACAAAGGCTTTACGGATCATAATGCCTCCAGATAAAGCTCGCGGACTTCGTCCCGGCTGGCGGTTCGCGGGTTGCACGGTGCGCACGGATCGGCGAGCGCTTTATCCAGCCAGCCTTCGATATCCGCTTTGGTAACGCCGAGTTTGCTGAAACCAGAAGGAATACCGACGCGCGCGCTCAGGGCGCGGATCGCATTGATGGCTTCCATGCTGGCGGTTTCATCGCTCATTCCTTTGGTGTCGACACCCATCGCCTGCGCCACGCGGGCAAAACGGGCGACGGCGTTCGGGCGGTTAAAGTTTTCGATGACTGGCAACAAGATGGCATTGCATACGCCGTGCGGCAAATTGTGCGTGGCACCCGGCTGGTGCGCTAACGCATGAACCAGACCAAGCCCGGCGCTGTTAAAGGCCATGCCGGCAAGATACTGGCCGTACGCCATTTGCTCACGCGCTTCGAGGTTGTGGCCGTCATCAACCGCCTTTGGCAGCCACAGGTTAATTAAGCGAATCGCTTCCAGCGCGTTGGCGTCGGCCAACGGGTGCGCACCCACCGAGACATATGCTTCAACGGCGTGGGTCAGCGCATCCATGCCGGTTGCGGCGGTAACAGAAGCGGGGATCTCCAGCATCACGCTGGCGTCATCCACGGCTATATCGGGAATAATGTTCGGGTCGATAATCACTTCTTTCACCTGCCGCGCGGAATCAATGATTACCGCGTTACTGGTCATCTCCGCCGCCGTCCCGGCGGTGGTATTGATGGCGACCAGCGGCACACCGGGGTTTTTCACTTTGCCGACGCCGGAATAGGCGGTCGATGGGCCAGGGTTAGCGGTGAGGATTTTCACCCCTTTGGCGGTATCGATCGGGCTGCCGCCGCCGAAGGCGATAATGTAATCGCAGGCGGCGTTTTGATACGCCGCATAGCCTTGTTGTACCAGCGCTTCCGTTGGGTTCGGGAACACGTCATCAAACAGGTGATACGGCATGTGATGCGCTTTCAGCGCGGCAAACAGGCTGTCCAGCAGACCCAGTTTGACCAGTTGCCCGTCGGTGACAATCAGCGCTTTTCCCCACTGTTTGTTCGCCACCATCTTGACCATATCGCCGATAGCGCCCGCGCCATGCAGGCTGATTTTGGGTAGTGCTAACATAAAGCTCATACATAACTCCTTTATTTTCTTTGATTTTTACCGGTGACGAAACGCCCTGTCGCCGGAGGGATTCATAAACGCCTGCGCTGCATCATGCGGCGGGTGATGATCGGCAGCGAAATCACCACAATCAGCATCGCGCCGACGATAATTGACATCACAATGCCCGGCACATTGAGCAGGCTCAGGCCAAAGGTCACCAGCCCCATCAGGAAGGCGGCGATAATCACGCCGACCATGCTGCCGGAACCGCCAAGAATGTTGACGCCGCCGAGCACCGCCATCGTTACCACCGACAGCTCCCAGCCCAGCGCAATCGTCGGGCGCGTGCTGCCCAAACGCGACGTCAGCAGCACCGAGGCCAGACCCGCCATCAGCCCTACCAGCGCGAAGAGGATCAGGTTGTGGCGCTTCACATTGATACCGGAATACCACGCGCCGGTCGGGTTATTGCCGATGGCGTACGTGCGGCGGCCAAAGTTGGTTTTGTGCAGCAGAAAAGCGAACAGCAGCGCCAGCACGATGAACAAGGCAAACTCAAACGACAGTGCGCCCCACACGTAGCCCTGACCAAACCACGCAAAACTCGCAGGCCAGGTATTAAGTGCCTGATCGCCGAGCAGAATGTAGGTAATGCCGCGATACAGGCTCATGGTGCCGATGGTGATCACAATTGAAGAGAGGTTAAAGCGAGTCACCAGAATGCCGTTGAACACTCCGCACAGCAGCCCAACGCTCAAGCCGACGCACACCAGCAGCGGCGTATCCATACCCGCCTGGGCGCAAAAGCCCATCGCCGTTGAGCTGAGCGCGATGGTGGCGGCGACAGAGAGGTCAATTTCGCGGGCAATGATCAGCATCGCCATTGGCAACACGATGATCGCTTTTTCGGTGAAGTTGAATGTCGCGTCGGAAAGATTCCAGATGTTGAGAAAATAGGGCGATGCAAGGGCGTTCACCACAAACACTGCCAGCGTCACCGCCAGTAAAAACCCTTCCCAGCACAACAAGCGCTTAAAGAACGGTGTCGCGGCAGGGGTATTTTTCACGGGCTCAGAAGTCAATATTTTGCTCATGGTTTCACCGCCTGTTTTTGTCGTGCCAGCGCCGCGTCACGCAGGATCAGGCGGCCTTTGCGTTTATTACCGCGCTCGTTGAGCAGTACCGCAATCACAATCACCGTGCCGGAAATCGCCATCTGCCAGAACGGCGAAATGCCAATTACCGGCAGTGCGTTATTGATAACGCCGAGGAATAGCGCGCCGAATAAACAGCCGAGCACGCGCCCGGTGCCGCCCATGGTGCTGATGCCGCCAATCACACAGGCGGCAACCACTTGCAGTTCGAACCCGTTAGCCACGTCGACATAGGCCACGGCAAAACGCGAGATCCACAAGTAGCCGCAAAAGCCCGCCAGTGCGCCAGAAAGGCAGAAGCTGACAAACTGCATTTTTCCGGCGTTGATACCGGTGTAATACGCCGCCGTGGCGTTGCCGCCCGCGGTATAGAGCGCTCGTCCGGTGCGGCTGTAACGCAGGAAGTAGCCCACCAGCAGCAATATGGCGATGGCGCACCAGCTCAGTACCGGCAAACCCAGCACTGAAGTTCGCGGCAGGCCGAGAAAATCCGCGCCCATCTGGTTCGAGTTCACCCAGCCGCCGCCGGAGAGCAAAAAGATAATCCCGCGATAAATACTCATGGTGCCGAGCGTGACGACAATCGCCGGGATACCCAATTTCCATACCAGCAGACCATTGATGATGCCCATCACCAGCCCGAGCACCGTTGCCAGTAGCAGCAACGACCAGACAGGCACATCCGGGTGATGGAAATTAATCAGCGCGACAATCATGCCGGTCAGCGCCAGGTTGGCGGCCATCGACAGGTCGATACCTTTGGTGAGCAGCACCATCATTTGCCCGAGGGCGAGAATGATCAGAATGGCGGTGTCGTTGAACATCTCCACCAGGTTGCCAGGGCTGATAAACGAGGGGACACGGCTGCCGATGATAAGCACCAGCAGCACAATCACGCCGCCGAGCAGCGCTTCGCGATGTTTAAGCAGTTGTTGCCACATTATGCTGCCTCCTTCCCGGCACCGCTGGCGGCGCTGACGATGGTTTCCGCCGTCGCTTCACCGGCCTGGTATTCGGCGACCATCAGCCCTTCGTGCATGACGATCACCCGATCGGCCATGCCCATCACTTCTGGCAATTCAGAAGAGACCATAATCACCGCCAGCCCGTGGGCTACCAGTTCCGACATAAACTGGTGTACGGCGGCTTTCGAACCGATATCGATGCCTTTCGTTGGTTCATCGAGGATGATTACGTCCGGATGGGTGGCGAGCCATTTGCCGATCACCACTTTTTGCTGATTGCCGCCGGAGAGGGTTTCCACCGCCTGCTTCCAGCTAAAGGCTTTCACCTGCAAACGGCGGGCGTACTCATCCGCCAGTGCCCACTCTTTGGCCTCGTTAAGCACGCCGTTGCTATTGAGTTTGCTGAGCTGCGGCAGGCTGATGTTCTGGGCAATCGACAGCTCAATGATCGCGCCCTGTTTTTGCCGCTCTTCCGGTACGCAAACAATCCCGGCGTTGATAGCGTCCGCAGGCTGGCGGAAATGCACCGTTCGCCCGTTAAGGATGATCTCGCCAGAAGAGGGGCGCGACACGCCGGAAAGTGCCTGCATCAGTTCCGTGCGCCCGGCACCTACCAGGCCGTAAAAGCCGAGGATTTCGCCTTTGCGCAGCGAAAAGTTGATATGGGCAAATTCCGTGGGATGGCATAAATCGCGCACTTCCAGCACGGTTTCGCCGGGTGTGCAGGCCACTTTCGGCCAGCTCTGGTTAATGGCACGCCCGACCATCATCGCCACCATCCGCTCTTCGGTGATGTCATTGATGGCGCCGGAATCGACATACACTCCGTCGCGCAAAATGGTGTAGTGATCCGCCAGCTCAAAAATTTCATCAAACTTGTGCGAGATAAACAGGATCGCTTTGCCTTCCTGCTTCAGACGTTCAACGATTTGGTAGAACTCCAGGATCTCATGCTGCGAGAGCGCGGCGGTCGGTTCGTCCAGAATCACCACCTGCGCTTCAAAGGAGAGCGCACGGGCAATCGCCACCATGTGGCGCTGGGCGATACTCAATGTTTTCAGCGTCGCGCGCGGATCAATTTGTACCTCCAGCCGGGTGAGGATCGCCTGTGCTTGCTGGTGCATGGCGGGCCAGTCGAGTTTTTTCAACAGCCCTTTATACAGATACTGCCCAACGAAGATATTTTCGGTGACCGATAACTCGTCAAACAGCACTGTTTCCTGGTGAATAGCGGTGATCCCCACTTTATGCGCCGACTCGGGCGTGGGGAGCGAAATGGGGATCGCTTTGTAGAGTATTTCGCCCTCTTCAGGCTGGTAAATACCGGTCATCACTTTGACCAGCGTGGATTTGCCCGCGCCGTTTTCACCGATCAACGCGGTGACTTTGCCGGGCCAGAGATCGAGCTGTACGTTCTCAAGGGCGCGCACACCGGGAAAAACTTTGGTGATGCCCTTGAGCGACAGCAGAGGGGTGGATGCCGTCATGATAGTTCTCCAGTTTTTGCCCTCTCCCGCAAAAGAGGGCAGGAAGGGATCAGAAAATCTTCGAGAACTTATCAATGTTGCTGGCATCGTAGACAAACGGCTCAGCCATCGCGCCGTTACCGTCGGCATCGAGTTTCACCTTGCCGAGTTTGCCCATGCTGGCTTCATCTTTGGTCGCCGTGCCTTTCACCAGATCATCCGCTAAATAGGTGGCGGCATAACCGAGGTCGATCGGGTTCCAGATGGCGAAACTTTTGCTCGCGCCGGACTTGATCGCGCCCGCCATTTCAGACGGCAGCCCTAAACCGGTGACATACACTTTGCCAATCTTGCCCTGGTCTTTTACCGCTTGCGCCGCCGCGACAATGCCGACCGACGATGGCGAAATAATCACTTTCAGGTCCGGATACGATTTCAGCAGGCCGACCGCTTCGCGGTAGCTCTTATCGGAGAGATCGTCGCCATAAGCGACAGTCACCAGGTTAATCGACGGGTACTTCGGCAATACCTTTTTCATCTCCGCAATCCAGATATTCTGGTTGGTGGAGGTGGGCGTGGCGCTAAGAATCGCCACATCGCCTTTTTCAACATTCAGCGCTTTTAGCGCATCGGCGGCCAGTTTGACGTTGGTTTCGCCAATCAGCGCGTTATTCGAGGGGGTGAGGTGGATCTGGCGTCCGGCTTTCGCCACGCCGGAATCCCACGACACCACTTTAATGCCGCGCTGCATCGCTTTTTTCAGCACCGGCACCACGGCATCGGGATCGTTGGCGGAGATGGCGATCGCATCCACCCCCTGGGCGATCAACCCGTTAAGCACTTCGATCTGCGCTTCGGCCGTGGTGGTGGTCGGGCCGGTGTAGATCACTTTGACATCTCCTAGCTCTTTGGCTGCCTCCTGTGCGCCGGTGTTTGCTGCTTCAAAAAAGCCATTACCTAAAGATTTCGCCACGAGGGCGATTTTTACTTCAGCTAAAGCGGAACCGGACAACGCCAGCATGGCAACGGTGAGGATTAAGCTTGCTTTTGTTTTCATTGCTTTTACTCCACGAGAGTTAGTGTTTGTAGGGCTTGCAGGTGAGGATTCGCCCCGTCTCAGTGAGCGGGGCGCGATGTTGTTATGGGTACAGATCTAATGCCGATTGCAGCGGCGTCACGCCAAAGCGTTTACCCAGCGCAATCAACTCTTGCTGCGTGATGGTCTGTTTCATACCGCCCATCGAATAGATTTTTACCAGCACCTCGGCGGATTTCTCGGCGGTGTCGATCAGACCAAACGCTTCATCCAGCGTCGGGCCGCTACCGAACACGCCGTGGAAAGGCCACAGCACCAGCGAATGTTTCTGCATATCTTTGGCGGTCGCCTGGCCGATTTCATCCGTGCCTGGCACCATCCACGGCAGAATGCCAACGCCATCCGGGAACACCACCAGACACTCGGTACTGCCTTCCCACAGTTTGCGGGTAATCAAATCGGCGGAGTTTTCCAGCACGTAGGTCAGCGCAATTAGATTGGTGGCATGACAGTGCATGATCACGCGGTCTTTCCCGCCGGTGGCTTTGATGCGTTCGCAGTGCGACAAAAAGTGCGCCGGGAGCTCTGATGTCGGAACCGCTTCATGTTCCAGTCCCCACAGAATGTGGTAACCCGCGCCGTCGCTGTCGACTTTCACTACGCCTAAATTTGCTGCCGGATCGAGCTGCACATTACGGAAAAATTTGCCGGAGCCGGTGACGATAAACGGCGTGTTAGCCAGCAGCGGCATCGGCTGGCTGAGGGCGATATAGCGTGGTTTCTGGTGAAAATCAGCGGCGAACGATGTAATGTCCGCCTCATCCAGGCGCAGCGTCAGGTTGCCGCCGTTGCGTTCATCCCAGCCTTTCAGCCAGGCGTCCGAGGTGGCCTTGATCATCCCCTGGACGAACCAGGAATCGGTAATGGTCTGCATAGTCTTCTGTTTCCCGTTTATTGCCCGGTAGCGCTGCGCTTACCGGGCTGATGAATGCGCAGCGATTAGCCACGTTTGCTTAATACGTCTTTCTCATAGGCCCGCACGCTTTCCAGCCACTGGCTACCGGCTGGCGTATCGTGGCGCTGGCAGTACATTTCCCACACCGCCTGCCACGGCAGGGATTTCTGCTCTTCGAGCAGCGCCAGGCGCGCGGTGTAATCACCGTCCGCTTCCAGTTTGCGCAGTTGTTCAACCGGCTCGAGCAGCGCCCGCAGCAGCGCTTTTTTCATGTTGCGTGTACCAATCACCCACGCGGCGATGCGGTTGATGGAGGCGTCGAAGAAGTCGAGCCCGATATGGACGCGATCGAACAGTTTGTGGCGGATAATTTCGCTGGCGATGGCCTGGGTTTCGTCATCCAGCAGCACCACATGGTCGCTGTCCCAGCGTACCGGGCGGCTGACATGCAGCAGCAGACGCGGCACATAGAGCATGGCGGCGGAGATTTTGTCGGAGATAACCTCCGTTGGGTGGAAGTGTCCGGCATCGAGGCACAGCGCGGTCTGGCGGCTGGTGGCGTAACCCATATAGAACTCGTTGGAGCCGACGGTGTAGCTCTCAGCGCCGATGCCGAATAACTTACTTTCCACGGCGTCGATATGGTGCGCCGGGTTCAGTTTTTCGCTGATCACCTCATCCAGCGCAGCCAGCAGGCGCTGGCGCGGCGCAAGACGGTCAACGGTGACATCTTTCATGCCGTCCGGGATCCAGATATTCATTACCGACGGTGTACCCAGTTGTTCGCCAAAATAAGCGGAAACGCGGCGGCTGGCTTTCACGTGGTCGATCCAGAACTGACGGATCTCGTCGTTAGCGTGGGAAAGCGTGAAGCCATCGGCGCTCAGCGGGTGCGAGAAGCAGGACGGGTTGAAGTCCAGCCCCAGATTGTTGGCTTTTGCCCATTGCACCCAGTTTTTGAAGTGTTCGGGTTTGATTTCATTACGCGCGACCGGCGTTTCGGCTTCGTGATAAATCGCATGCAGGTTCAGGCGTTTCGGACCTGGGATCAGGCTCAGCGCTTGTTCCAGATCGGCGCGTAATTCCGTGGCGTTGCGCGCTTTGCCCGGATAATTGCCGGTAGCCTGAATGCCGCCGGTCAGGCTGCCTTCCGGGTTTTCGAAACCGGCAACGTCATCGCCCTGCCAGCAGTGCATGGAAACCGGCAGCCTGTCGAGCTGGCGCAGCGCCTCCTCGACATCAATCCCCACAGCGGCGAAACGCTGTTTAGCAATGTCCCAGGCTTGTTCAAGTTGAGTGGTCATGCGCAAAGCTCCTTTGTCTGTCGTTTTTGCTGAAAGCGCGCGACATAGCGGGCGATTTCATTATCAGGATTAGGGGTAAACGTAATCAGTGAGTGGTTAGCTGTGACCAGCTGGCGAAAGTCATCGACGTTGCTTAACTCATCCAGCGTCATCAGTTGCACGCCAATATTGCCCAGCGTCGAGGCTTCCACCGGCCCGGCGACCACCGGCAGCCCGCAGGCATCGGCGCAGAGCTGGTTCAGTAACTGGTTCTGGCAGCCGCCGCCGACAATATGCAGGCGGGTAAACGGCTTACCACGCAGGAAAGCCAGTTCGCTCAGCACATCGGCATACAACAGCGCGAGGCTATCGAAGATGCAGCGCGCCAGTTCGGCGGCGTTTTGCGGTACGGATTGACCCGCTTCCCGGCAGGCAGCCTGGATTTCGGCGCTCATGTTGTCCGGGTTGATAAAGCGATCGTCGTTCGGGTTAATCACGCAGCGGCAGGTAGGGAGCTGCCCGGTGAGGCCGATTAACGCCGGCAAATCGGTGATGTTTTGCTCTTTCAGCACGCGTTGCAGTAGCCACAACCCCATGATGTTTTTCAGCACCCGGTAACGGCCTTCGGCACCGCCTTCGTTGGTGATATTGGCGGCGAGCGCCTCATCGCTGGTGTGCGGGGTTTTGCTCTCAAAACCCATCAGTGACCAGGTGCCGGAAGAGAGATATGCCGCGTCGGGATTTTCCAGCGGTGCGGCGATAACCGCGCTGGCGGTATCGTGGCTGGCGACAGCGACGACCGGAATGGCATTCCCCTGCGGGCAGATCCAGTTGCCGATAACGTTGCCTGGATGGCTTGGCGTGCCAAACCAGCGAGCCGGAACGCCTGCCCAGTTCAGCAGGGATTCATCCCAGTTATCGGTGTTGATATTGACCAGTTGGGTGGTGGTAGCGTTGGTGTATTCCCAGTTGAGATTGCCGGTCAGGCGGTAGCTGAAGTAATCCGGGATCAGCAGTGCGTGGTCGGCCTGTTCCAGCAGGTGCGGTTGCTGTTCTGCCAGTGCGCGCAACTGGTACAGAGTGTTGAAGGGTAAAAACTGAATACCGCTGCGGCGATAGATATCGGCTTTGCCGGGGTTTTGCAGCGCGCGGTGCATCACGCCATCGGTGCGATTATCGCGGTAGGCAATCGGCAGCCCGACGCGCTGGCCTTCACGATTAACCAGAATGTAATCGACGCCCCAGGTATCAATGCCGATGCTGTCTGGCTGTATGCCTTCGGCGCACACCTTATTCAGGCCGAGGCGGATTTCGGCTTCCAGGCTGTCGATATCCCAGCAATCAAAGCCGTCCACTTTTTGCAGACAGTTTACAAAACGGTGCATTTCGCGAAGCGAAAGCGTGCGGTTCTGGCGGTCGTAGCGCGCCAGCATGACGCGTCCGCTGGAGGCGCCTAAATCAACCGCAACACAATGACGAAAAGTCATGATCGGGTCCTTCTTAGAGTCATTGCGGACAGTCTAAAAAGGGTGCGGCAGTCGTACCTTCTTGCTACTGACAGTGGCGATTTCGCGCTGGCAAGAAAGCAAAGATGAACGTGAGAGAGTTCACAGTTTCCAGTAATCGCGAGGTTTTCAGCCATTGTGACCCTCACCACATTTCCCGATCTTTCCGGCCGTTTCTTGAAAAAACGGCAGGCTATGCGCAAATCGGCGTCGAAAATTTAAGGTGAGGTGGAAAACCCTTAATTACTATTTTGAGAACATTTCTCAAGACCGGGGCCATCATGACCGTACTGCATAGCGTGGATTTTTTTCCGACAGGTAAATCACCCGTTGCCATTGAACCGCGATTGCCCCAGGCCGAGTTTCCGGAACATCATCATGATTTTCATGAAATTGTGATTGTTGAACACGGTACGGGGATTCATGTGTTCAATGGTCAGCCGTACACCATCAGCGGCGGCACGGTCTGTTTTGTGCGCGATCATGACCGCCATTTGTATGAACATACCGATAATCTCTGCTTGACCAATGTGCTGTACCGCTCGCCGGATGCGTTCCAGTTCCTTGCCGGGTTGAACCAGTTGCTGCCGCAGGAGCAGGATGGGCATTACCCGTCGCACTGGCGGGTAAGCCAGCACACGCTGGGGCAGGTGCGCGGCATCATTAGCCAGATGGAAGAGATGGGCAGTGAAGTGGCAACGCATGACATTGCCAACCGCGAGATCCTGTTTATGCAGTTGCTGGTGTTATTGCGTAAAAGCAGCCAGCAGGAAGATGCGGGCAACAGCGATGCGCGGCTGAACCAGCTTATGCTGTGGCTGGAAGATCACTTCGCGGAGGATATTTGCTGGGAGTCGCTGGCAGAACAGTTCAGCTTGTCGTTGCGTACGCTGCATCGTCAGCTTAAACAGTCCACCGGCATGACGCCGCAGCGCTATTTAAACCGCCTGCGGTTGATTAAAGCGCGCCATATGTTACGCCACAGCGACGAGAGCGTGACGGATATCGCTTTTCGCTGCGGGTTCGGCGACAGTAACCACTTTTCGACGCTGTTTCGCCGCGAGTTTGACTGGTCACCGCGCGATATCCGCCAGGGGCGCGACACGCTGCTTCAGTAACGAGAAGGTTATCACCGATTTTTAGCCGGGCTTCCGTTAATAATGTCAGGTTGTTCACGGCAGAGGTGGCGTTGTGGCTGGTGAGTTAATTCTTCGTAAAGCAGACTTTTTTCCGCGCGCCGGACAGGCGGTCGTGGTGGCCGATCGCTACCCGCAAAATGTCTTTGCTGAACATACGCATGAGTTCTGCGAATTGGTGATGGTGTGGCGCGGCAATGGGTTGCATGTGCTTAATGACCGGCCTTACCGCATTACGCGCGGCGATCTGTTTTATATCCGCGCCGAAGATTGCCACTCTTACGCCTCGGTTAATGACCTGGTGTTGCAGAACATTATCTACTGTCCGGACCGGCTGACGCTGAATCTTGACTGGGCGGCGCATATTCCGGGGCTTAACGGCGCGCCGTCCAACCCGCACTGGCGCATTGGTAGCAGCGGCATGGCGCAGGCGCGGCAGGTGATTACGCAACTGGAACATGAGAGCGCGAAGGACGATCCGCTGGCCAATCTGATGGCGGAAACCCTGTTTGCTCAACTGGTGATGACCCTAAAACGCCACCGTTTCGCCACCGATAACCTTGCCGCGACCCACAGCGAAACGCTGCTGGATAAGCTCATCACCGCGCTTTCCGGCAGCCTGAATCGCAGCTTTGTGCTGGAGCATTTTTGTGAACAGGAACAGTGCAGCGAGCGGGCGCTGCGCCAGCAGTTTCGCACTCAAACCGGGATGACCATCAACCACTATTTGCGCCAGTTGCGCATTTGCCACGCCCAATTTTTGTTGCAGCACTCCGAGCAGATGATCAGTGAAATCGCCATGCAGTGTGGCTTTGAGGACAGTAACTACTTTTCGGTGGTATTTAGCCGTGAGGTAGGGATGACGCCAGGTCAGTGGCGTCATCGTAGCCGGGTTGCTGCCTGATTAGCTCGCCATGCCGAGGCCGACGATATTGGCCGCGACAATGATCACCACGCAGCCGAGACTCAGCACACTCACCGGTTGCCGTCCGGCATTCTTCCACTCTTTTAGCACCAGACCAACCAGCCCGCCGCACAGCACATAGAAGCTCATATGCAGCATCCAGCTAATGTAGTCATACTGCCCCGGAATGCTGGCGTGACCCCAGGCGTAGAAGAAGAATTGCAGATACCACATCAGGCCACCCAGTGCCGAAAGCAGGATATTGCTGATAAGCAGCCCTTTTGCCAGCGAGAAGTCGGCTTTTAGCGACAGATCTTTCACTTTTGCCAGCCGGATAAAGCAGAAGCTCAGGTTCACCAGCGCACCACCGCCCATGATCACCACGTAGCTTGGCAATGCGGTATAGAGCGGATCGATACCCAGTGCGGCGGCGGCGTCGTGCATCGGTTTGGCGGCGTTCATCGCAAAAGACATCCCGGCAGAGAACACGCCGCACATCACCGCCAGCGCTAGCCCTTTTTTCAGGTTGAACTCTTCGGCTTTGATGCCCATTTTGCGCTCTTTCAACTGACCGGCGCGGGTAACAATGCCAACGCCAATCAGCGCCACCAGCACACCCAGCAAGGTCATTCGCCCGCCTTCGGTGTTGATCAGCACATCGAAGTGACCGTTGAGGATCGGCGTCATCAACGTACCGACAATCAGCGTAATACCAATGGCGATACCAATACCCATCGACATGCCTAAGTAGCGCATGGTCAGGCCATAGTTGATGTTACCGATGCCCCACATTGCGCCGAAAAGAAACACCGGCAGCAGCGTGGAGGCGCTAAACGAACTGAAATAAGCCCAAAAATCAGGCAATAACAGCGCGCTGATAGTCCAGGGAAGGATCAACCACGAGACGATACCGCCGATTGACCACATCGTTTCCCAGGACCACTTTCTTACCTTTTTAAACGGGGCATAGAAACAGGCTGCACTGGCTGCACCTATCAAATGCCAAAAAATACCCATCGTAATCGCGTTACTCATTTCACAATCCTCTTTGTTTTTATCGCCGGGATACGAGCAGCCGACCCGATGAGTGTAAAAATCGGTCAGAAGATTAACCTTGAGGCGTTTGCCGCGTTGCGTTGCAGGCTGGCAATGAGCACGTGATGAGGGTGAGCGGCTTCACAATTTCAATAACATAACCAAAAGTTATAACCTTATTAAAACTACGGCATTGATAAACATTTTCAATATCATTTAATTAACTATAATGAACCAACTGCTTACGCGGCGTTAACACAATAGCCGCTTACCCTTAATGGAGATGAATATGAGCTATACACTGCCCGCTCTGCCGTATGCATACGATGCCCTCGAACCGCATTTCGACAAGCAGACGATGGAAATCCATCACACTAAACATCACCAGACTTACGTGAACAACGCAAACGCCGCGCTGGAAAGCCTGCCGGAGTTCGCGAGCCTGCCGGTTGAAGAGCTGATCACCAAACTGGACCAGCTGCCAGCCGACAAAAAAACCGTACTGCGTAACAACGCAGGCGGCCACGCTAACCACAGCCTGTTCTGGAAAGGCCTGAAAAAAGGCACCACCTTGCAGGGCGATCTGAAAGCCGCTATCGAGCGTGATTTCGGTTCCGTGGACAATTTCAAAGCTGAATTCGAAAAAGCAGCGGCGACTCGCTTTGGTTCCGGCTGGGCATGGCTGGTGCTGAAAGGCGACAAACTGGCTGTGGTTTCTACCGCTAACCAGGATTCCCCGCTGATGGGTGAAGCGATCTCTGGCGCGTCCGGTTTCCCGATTCTGGGCCTGGATGTGTGGGAACACGCTTACTACCTGAAATTCCAGAACCGCCGCCCGGACTACATTAAAGAGTTCTGGAACGTGGTGAACTGGGACGAAGCTGCTGCGCGTTTCGCTGCGAAAAAATAAGCCGCTTTCGTCACGCCGTAGAGCGTGAGTCGAAGCCCCGCCAGGCGTTGCCGACGGGGCTTTTTTATTCCTTTTTGGCTGCCAGAAAACAAAAGGAACGCCGATCCTAAAATAATGAAATAATGTTTTGTTATGGTTGTTTGATCACTTTTCTCGCATCAATCCGGGTCTACCCTCTCTTCATCCGCGCGGCTGTTGTTCCGTTCAACCGGAGTGCCTGCGCCATAAAAATCGAACGGTTTTTACAGGTGAAGATATGCAAATCAAGCGTGCAATAGAGAAAATCCCTGGCGGGATGATGCTGGTTCCATTGTTCATCGGTGCTCTGTGCCACACTTTCGCGCCCGGCGCAGGGAAATACTTCGGTTCATTTACTAACGGCATGATTACCGGCACGGTGCCGATCCTTGCGGTGTGGTTTTTTTGCATGGGCGCGTCGATCAAACTGAGCGCGACCGGTACGGTGCTGCGTAAATCCGGCACGCTGGTGGTGACGAAAATCGTGATCGCCTGGGTGGTGGCGGCTATCGCGTCGCGGTTGATTCCGGAACATGGCGTGGAAGCGGGTTTTTTTGCCGGCTTATCGACGCTGGCGCTGGTGGCATCGATGGATATGACCAACGGCGGGTTGTACGCCTCCATCATGCAGCAGTACGGCACCAAAGAGGAGGCCGGGGCTTTTGTGCTGATGTCGCTGGAATCCGGCCCATTGATGACGATGATTATTCTCGGCACAGCCGGTATCGCTTCTTTTGAACCGCATGTGTTTGTTGGTGCGGTGCTGCCATTCCTCGTGGGGTTTGCGCTGGGTAATCTCGATCCGGAACTGCGCGTGTTCTTCAGCAAGGCGGTGCAGACGTTGATTCCGTTCTTCGCTTTCGCGCTTGGCAACACCATCGATTTAAGCGTGATTGCGCAAACCGGGCTGCTGGGGATTTTGCTGGGCGTCGCGGTGATTGTGATCACTGGGATCCCGCTGATTATTGCCGACAAACTGATTGGCGGCGGTGACGGAACAGCGGGTCTGGCAGCCTCCAGTTCGGCTGGCGCTGCGGTGGCAACGCCGGTGCTGATTGCTGAAATGGTGCCAGACTTCAAAGCAATGGCGCCAGCGGCGACGGCGCTGGTGGCGACATCGGTGATCGTTACTTCGATCCTGGTGCCGATTTTGACGTCTGTCTGGTCACGAAAAGTGAAAGGGGCGGAAGCGGACATGTCGCTACGCAACACCGTGAAATAACGAAATGAGGCCGACCTTTACAGGTCGGCTTTTGCATTAGCGAATAGCAAAAACGGTGTCGATAATGTTGCACTGATCTTCAGTGAGGGTGCCGCCGAAGTTACGGGCGACGGGGGTGCAGTAACCAAACTTGCGCGAGACCACGGTTTTGATGGTGGTAACAAAATCGTCGCCGATGCTGTAGATGGCCATAAATTTGCCGATCTCTTGCTGCACCTGATGCAGGGTTGCCAAATCACTTTGTCGCCACGCCTCCCGCGCTTTAACAAACAGCTCCGGCATCACGTTGTTTAAGCCCGAAATCACGCCAGCGCCGCCCGCCAGCAAAGTAGGAATGAAATACTCGTCATAACCGCACAACACTGAGAAATCATCGCGCACGTTCCTGGTTGCCAGAATCATATTGCGGGTGTGCGACTGGCAATCAACGGTGTCTTTAATGCCGGCAAAATCGGGGAATTCGGCGGCCAGCGCCGCGACCAGCTCGGGTGTTAAATCACAGCCGGTGCGCGCCGGAAAGTTATAGGCAAACCATTTGCCGCTGATCGCTTTGCCCAGCGCACGAAAGTAGCTTAAAAGCTGGTTGCTGGTTTGCCCATAGTAATAAGGCGGCAGCACCATCACGGCTTCATAGCCGGTGCGGTAGGCTTCATCAGCCATCCACAGGATGTCGTTAAAACAGGTGGAAGAGACGTTAGCCACCATCGAAATGGGCGACATTCCGCGCGCTTCACGAATCAACATTATTCGTTCATCCAGTGTGAAAGAGGCGAACTCGCCGATACTGCCCATCAGCAATACCACGTCGATTTTCGCGGCCGTCAGGCGGGTAAGATGCTGTTTTAATCCATTGAGATCGATGTTGCCTTCACTGTCCATCGGCGTGATGGAAGGACACCAGACGCCGGAAAAGGGGATTGTTTGCGTCACGTCACTGCCTCCTCGATTAATGAAATCATGTTTCAAAAGCGTAAGGTAAGTGATAGCACGGCACAGCGGCGCGCATGTGCATGAATGTCCCATTTTTGCAGGTTTGGTCTGAGCTCAATTGTGGTGTAATACCGTGATGAACGAAGCCTGTTGGAGGGAATATGCAACATCCGGTTGAGGTATTTGTAGGAAAAATAAGGGATTATCAGGGCAGCCGACCGAGCGCCATCGCAAAATTGCAGGTTGAAGGCGAACTCACGCTAACCGAAACCGGTATCGCCGGGGACGAGCAGGCGGAGAAAAGTTACCACGGCGGGACAGATCGCGCGTTGTGCCACTACCCGCGAGAACACTATGCTCACTGGGCGCAGATGTTTCCGCAGCAGGCGGCCTTATTTTGCGCGCCCGCATTTGGCGAGAATCTTTCCACCAGCGGTCTGACAGAAAAAAACGTCTTTATCGGCGATATTTTTCGCTGGGGCGACGCGCTGATCCAGGTGACGCAACCGCGTTCGCCCTGTTTCAAACTCAATTTCCACTTTGGCATCAGCGACATGTCAACGCAAATGCAGTCCAGCGGCCGTACTGGCTGGCTTTATCGGGTGATTGCGGGCGGCAATGTATCGGCGGAAGCGCCACTGGAGTTGGTTTCACGTGTGAGCGATGTCAGCGTCTATGACGCGGCGGCGATTGCTTGGTTTCAGCCGTTTGATGATGAGCAATATCATCGCTTGCTGTCGGCCGCCGGGTTGTCGGCGAGCTGGACACGTACGATGCAAAAGCGGCGTTTGAGCGGCAAGATTGAAGATAATTCACGCAGGTTGTTGGGGAAATAAAACGCCCCCTCCGGTGAGCGGAGAGGGCGAGTTATTAAGCGCGTTTATATAACGGCAGCCATATCGTCAGGCGTAACCCGCCGAGCGGGCTGTCGTCTGCTTTTACCCAGCCGCGATGCTGCTGAATAGCGGTTTCGACAATCGCCAGGCCAAGGCCCGTGCCGCCGGACTCGCGATCGCGCGCTTCGTCGGTACGGTAGAACGGGCGGAAAATCTGTTCCCTGTCTTCCGGGCTGACGCCGGGGCCGTCATCGTCCACGTTAATGGTGATGCCGTCTTTATCCACCGCGAAACTGACTTCGATTTTGCTGTGTGAGTAGCGCAGCGCATTGCGCACGATGTTTTCGACCGCACTTTCCAGCGCGCTGGGGTTACCGTACAGCGGCCACGGGCCCGGCGGGAAGTTGACGGTCAGGGATTTGCCCATCTGCTCCGCTTCAAACGCTGCGTTATCCAGCACCTCATTCCACATTTGATTGGCTTTCACCGTTTCGCTGACCAGCGCGTTTTTCTGCTGATTGCGCGACATGACCAGCAGATCGTTGATCATGCTGTCCAGCCGCTGCGCTTCAGTTTCAATGCGTTCCAGCTCTTTGCTTTCACCGCTGCGGCGACGCAGCAGTGCGGTGCCGAGCTGTAAGCGTGTGAGCGGTGTACGCAGTTCGTGCGAGATGTCGGAAAGCAGGCGCTGCTGCGCGGTCATCATGCGTTCGAGCGCCGTCACCATCTGGTTGAAACTGGCGCCGGCGGCCAGAAACTCCTGCGGCCCGGATTCCAGTTCCGGATGCTGCCGCAAGTTGCCTTGCGCCACTTCATCCGCCGCATTTTTTAACTTACGCGCCGGTTTCGCCAGGCTCCACGCCAGCCACAACAGCAGCGGCGAGCTGATCAGCATGGTGACAATCAACAGCAATAACGGGCGGTCAAACAACAGGTTGATAAAGTCAGATTGCGAACTGCTGGCGGGACGAATCAGATAGAGTTGGTAGTTGTCTTCCCCGTCACGCACGGAGAAGGGCCCTACCATTTCGACCCGGCCATATTTTTTCTTCTGCGGATGGTCGGAGTTGTCCGCCTGGCCGATGAAGTTACGGATGATCTGCATCTCGTTGCGTTCGGCGCCAATGACGCGCCCTTCGCTGGTCACCAGCAGCAGACGTTGACCCGGCGGCGCCCATTTGTCGATGGCGCGGAAAAGCCTGCGCCACCACATCAGGTCGTTCGGCGGGTCGTTCGACAGTTCCGCTTCAACATGTTGTTCAATCATCACGCCCTGGCGCTGCTCGCTGTCCAGCAACTCCGTCATCTGACGGGAGTCCAGCTTCGGCACCATCAACACCAGCATCAATACCAGCGCCAGCGTTAACCAGAAAATGGCAAAGATGCGGGCGGTCAAACTTCCTATCATGAAGCGGACACCATCAGATAACCGCGGCCGCGCAGGGTTTTAAACCACGGGTGCCCATCTTTACGCTCCGGCAGTTTGCGGCGCAGATTGGAAATGTGCATATCAATAGCGCGGTCGAACGGCGTTAAACGTTTACCCAGCACTTCCTGGCTCAGATGTTCACGCGATACTACCTGACCTAAATGTTGAGCCAGCAAGTAAAGCAGGGTGAATTCGGTGCCGGTCAGTTCCAGCGCCTGGCCTTCAAAGCTGGCTTCCTGACGACCCGGATTAAGACTCAGCGCGTCCACTTCAAGGGTAGGCGAGCCGTTATCGGTGCTTTGCTGCTGTTCGCTCCAGTGCGAGCGGCGCAAGATTGCGCGAATACGCGCGACTAATTCACGATCGTTAAACGGTTTTGGCAGATAGTCATCCGCGCCCAGCTCAAGGCCAAGAACGCGATCGAGTTCGCTGCCGCGTGCGGTCAACATAATGACCGGTGTCTGGTGTGTCTGGCGTAGCTCTTTAAGTGTGTCGATGCCGTTTTTCTTCGGCATCATGACATCAAGCAAAAGCAGGTCGATGCTGTCGTCGAGGAGGTCGAGCGCCTGCTCCCCGTCATGGGCAACGAGCACATTGAAGCCTTCCATGTCGAGTAGCTCCTTTAACAAGGAAGTAAGCTCTCGGTCATCATCTACTAAAAGGATTTTATTCATTGTTTAAATACCTCCGAGGCAGAAATTACGTCATCGAGACTTGCTAATCCATGACTTTACGTTGTTTTACACCCCCTGACGCATGTTTGCAGCCTGAATCGTAGACTGATTATCGTTGAATCGTGAGACGAAAAGGTTACTGGAGTAAATGATGCGCATCGTTACCGCTGCCGTCATGGCCTCAACGCTGGCGTTTAGCACCGTTAGCCAGGCTGCTGACGTCGTAACAGGCGATAACTGGCACCCGATTGATGGGTTTGCACAGCGTAGTGTTCAGAGCCATATGTTCGACGGTATTAATTTAACCGAACATCAGCGTCAGCAGATGCGGGATTTAATGAGACAGGCGCGGCACGACCAGTCTCCTGTTAATGTTAGCGAAATGGAGACAATGCATCGCCTTGTCACCGCAGAAAATTTTGATGAAAACGCTGTGCGCGCTCAGGCAGAAAAAATGGCGCAGGAGCAAGTCGCGCGTCAGGTTGAAATGGCGAAAGTCCGCAACCAGATGTACAACCTGCTGACGCCGGAGCAGCAAGCGGTTTTAAACCAGAAACACCAGCAACGGATGACGCAACTGCGCGAAGTGGCGCAGATGCAACAAAGTTCTCCGTCGATGGTTATGAGTAGCAGTAGTACCCGGCATTACCAGTAACAAACCCTGTTTTCCTTGCCATAGACACCATCCCTGTCTTCCCCCACACGATGTGGGGGTTTTTTTTGTCAGGTATTTCGGGAAACCCCTTCTAAATCAGTGCCCGCTGCAACCGCATTAAGCGGCTACAACGGATTACTGACTTCAACGGCGTAGACAAAACGTAGACAACATTGTCACACCGCAACCCCACCGCCAAGCGGGTTTAACGTCACCGCATGTTGCAGATAATCCGGCGCGAGATGAGCATAAACCATCGTTTGCTGAATGCTCGCATGGCCAAGGATCTGCTGTAACGCGATGATGTTCCCGCCGTTCATCATAAACCAGCTGGCGAACGTGTGCCGTAGCACATGCGTTGCCTGCCCGCGCGGCAAGTCTGGTTTCACCTGCCGCAGCCGTTCACAGAAGTTTTCATAATCGACTTTGAACAATGGTCCGGCTTCCCGGGTCCTGATCTCCTTTTCCAGCGCTGTCGATATGGGAACCGTGCGGTTTTTCCCGTTTTTGGTTTTCAGGAACGTCACGCGACCGTGAATAATCTGTTCAGCGCGTAGAGTGCTGCCTTCACCCCAGCGCGCGCCGGTACTCAGGCAAAGCAATGCAACGCGGCGCTCGTCGCCGGTGAGCGTGTCAAGCAACTGGCCGATCTCTGGTTTGGTTAGATAGGTCATGGCCGCCGGGGTTTCTTTCAGCGGTTCAAGGCCTTTGAGGGGGTTTTCTTGCCTGAACTCTTCGAGCTTTATCAACGCGCTAAACATGCCGGAAAGGCGGTACATATCACGATTGATCGTGGACGCGCTAATGCCGTCCGCCAGGCGTAAGCCGCGATGCTGCGCCAGCGTGCGCTTGCTGAGACGGTTAACCGCAGGATCACCGAGCGCGGTTATCGTTTTCAGCAAATGCCGTTTTTCAATTTCGCCATTTTCCTGCGCCTGCCCGTACAGCAACCACCATGCATCAAGCAATTCGCCTAATGTCCGGCGATCTACGCTCGCGCCCAGCGACTCTTTCTTATCCGCGTTAGCCATCACGTAACGCGCAAAAAGCACGGCCTCGTGTTTCTTCTCAAACCGCCTGCGGATGCGCTTTCCGTTGCGCCCGCGAGGCCAAATGTCTACCTGATATTGACCACCTTCGAGCTTCTTAATCGACATAGCGAAGCCCTCCGGTACTGCTACAGATCGAATGGCTTTCTATCCATTCGATGAATGCGTAATGAAGTGTTAACCAGTCTTGCGGCCTGAGCGGTGAGAAATTTCTCTGCTTTGCCCATCAGGGGAGAGAACCGGTTCAATCTGTCCGGCTTCAGGTATGGTGGTATCAGTCATTAACCAGAGCGTATATTTTGCAAAGCGAGGATGTTGGGTGATTTTCAATAATATCTCGCTGCCGACTCCCTCTCTCCTTCCCATTTCATAGTGTTTTTGCGTGCCTGAAGGAATACCTGTCAATTCAAAGAATTGCGTCCTCGATAAACCTTCTGCATCCCTTATCGCACGAATTTTTTGCCCAATAGCAGTTGACTGGGTCTCATTTGATACCATATGCTTCTCCTTGTTGGGTCTCAATTGATACCATTGAAACAAGCAAACGGCGCGCACAGTACCCCTGAACGAGTTGTAAGCCGCCGAACACCAAAGGAGATTATTGCACATGCAGAGGGAACATCAGGAGAGTTACATTCAGCTTAAACATCCGATTGATGCAGTACCCGCCGCAAAATTTGCAGAAATGATCGGCAAGACGGCCAAGGCTGTGACCAATATGGTTGGCGAAGGAAAGTTGCCGGTCATTCCAATGAAGAACCCGGACGCGCTAACAGGACGCGCAGAAAACTGGGTATACCTGCCTGAGTTCAACCGCGCAATGCGTGACGCTTTCTACAACCGCCCCAAAGAACAGCGCGACGCCTGGCTGCTCTGGATTGGGCTGTGAGGGTTAGCTATGTGCCTTTTATTATCACCTCAGCTTTCCACCGGGCAGCGGGCCACGTTTCACAGACGTCACCGGCTTCACCATCCGGGAAATATAGAAAATAATTATTTAGTCGATATGCAAAAAGGGCTCGTTATTAAAACCGAACGCGGTGTATTTATAATAACGAATAAAAAACTTATCAATAAAGCAATTAAATCTATTTCACACGATGTTGATAGCCAGCAATTAAAAAAGGGGAAATAGGAGTGACTATATCTTCTAAGTTAATTAAATTAGGTCGCCACGCTTATTTATATCGCGGGTTCACGATTCAGGAATGCCCGCGCAATCCTTTCACGCAGAGAGCGTCTTACACTATTTCCAGCGGCGGGAATCACTACGGGCGTGATTTCGCGCTTGCCGACGCGATCAGAACCGTTGATAACATTTGCCGGGGTGGCAGCTATGCAAAGTGAATGCCCGTCGATGGCAAGCCTGCTGCGCCACGGCTGCAAAGTGACGCACTTCAAAAACTCACGCGGCTGGATTGAAACGCCAGACGGAAGATTTTTTAAACCCGAACCGACGCGCGTGCAATTTATCAAGGAAAGGAATAAGCCGTTTATTTATGCCGGGAAAATAAAAAAGGGGGCTTTACGCACGCTGCTCGAATTATTTAAAAAGGCGATCTAACCCATTCGATTTTTAACCATCATTTTTGTATTACCGTCATTTTTAAATATGACGGCGGTTAAACTCATCTGATTAAGAGGGATGCACCGTGACCGCACTGTCAAAACGCGACCAGCTTAATTTTATTTTGCATAAATTAATTCCGGCCATCGTCGAAGAGGGGATGACCATCAAAACCCGGCACGATGGCGAAGTGACTTTTAAAGCCACCGATCCCGCCGTCATGGAATTTATCGACGCAACCCGCACACGCATCAGCAACCAGTTGCAACGCGCTGCCGCGCCTTCCTCGCCATATGGAGCATGACGACATGCAAATGAGAAATAGCGAAAAGCGGAAATTTCAGGTGGCGAGCCCATCCCTCAGCCGCCTGCCGGAGCACACGCAAAGAAGAGCGCCTGCGCATGCCGGTGAATGATCCGGGCGCGTAAATCTGGTCGCTGCATCACATCAGCGTGCAGCGATCTGCCGGCGCGGGCAGAAGAGACGCGCAAAAAAGCCGGGGAAGTGGGCGGCGTGATAGATAACAAGGAGGTTTTTGATGGCCGGATTAACCGAGCTTTTAAACGAAATCGGTGATGAAAATTTGTCGTTTCAGACGCTTCACCAGTCTGTAACTGGTGCCGCGAAAAAACGCAACGGTGACACTGAAGTGAAATTCGTCACCACCGGCATCAGGCCGGGGGATCTGTATGGCCGCCTGAAAAAAACTGCGGTCATTGTGTGGATGGACGCTGACAAATTCGATGCCGCGCTGCTGAGTCTTCAGAATAAGGCTGATTAGTCGTGACCGCAGTAAATCGCGGGCGTTACGCGCCATCTGATCCGCCACCGTTTCCGGGTAGTGCGGAAGATGCTATCCGCTACGCTTACGCGTGGAATCAGCCGCGGCCAGCGGAAGGGTGGGAAACAGACACCAGGCGTGATGGCTTCGGCTATCTCACACCCAACGGCACGCGAAAACAGCTCACCTTTGCCGATCTGGCCGAAGAAGACGAAAAGCCCGATCGCTGCAAATTCCTGCGCCGCCGCCTGGCGGCTTTGCCGCAGTACCTCCGCCACCACTATGCCCGCAAGCTGGAAACGCTGGACGCGCGCGATCGCCGGGCTGGCGACCGCTGGCTGATTAACACCTTCGAACGCCACATCCTTTCCCGTATCGACACCGTTAACGAACGTTATTCGCCGGTGGGCGTAACACCCGGCGCACTGCTGCCGGTGCGCGAGCAGCTTTTGCGGTTGTTATGGGCGAGGAAAAAAGAGCTAAAACGCCTCGCGTATACGCTTGTCGATATCTTTACCAGCGAGTTTATACGCGAGTCGAATTACCAGCTTTCCCGCACTGGTGATCCGGCGTTCGCTGCGCTTTCCGGTTATGGCCGCATTGCTTCGCTGGCGCGTCATCTGAATACGCCGATCCCCGGCTGGTCTGCATACTGCAAAGAAGAGCTGGAAGCGGAAGACGCATTACGCATTGTGCTGCGTCTTGAGTCGCCCAAATGGTGGCTCAACCGCCTGCGCCGTATTCACGCGCGCTGGCGTGAACATTTGCTGATCGCCGCCGGTTACGTGCAGAAAAAATCCACGCCATATGCCAGCGCGCCATGCGTCAGCGAGTGGCACGCGCAAAAGAAGGCGAACACCAGATTTTTGCAAGCGATGGAGCTGGAAGACTAGGACACCGGCGAACGCACATCCCTGATCGATAAAGTTGCCGGGAGCGTGGCGAACCCGGCGAACCGCCGCCGGGAACTGATGACCAGAATGCGCGGGTTTGAAGATCTGGCGCAGCTACAAGGGCTGGTTGGTGATTTCTATACGTTAACCGCGCCGTCAAAGTTTCACGCGATGCAGCATGACGGCAAGCGCAACAACAAATACACCGGCGCATCACCACGGAAAACCCAGAAATACCTTTGCAACGTGTGGGCGAAAGTGCGCGCCGCGTGGAAGCGCCACGGCATTCGCGTTTTCGGTTTCCGCGTTGCGGAGCCGCACCACGACGCGACACCACACTGGCACTTATTGCTGTTCATGCGCCCCGATCACGTCGGGCTGGCGCGCGCCACTTTCCGCCAGTACGCGCTGGAGGAAGACGGCAACGAGCCGGGCGCAGACGAGAACCGCTTTAAAGTCGTGCCGATCGACAACGCGCGCGGCGGCGCGACGGGCTACATAGCCAAATACATTGCAAAGAATATCGATGGCTTCGCGCTGGACGATGAGAAGGACGACGAAACCGGCGAAGACCTGAAAGCGATGTCACGCCGCGTCAGCGCCTGGGCTTCACGCTGGGCGATTCGCCAGTTTCAGCAAATCGGCGGCGCGCCGGTCACGGTGTATCGCGAGCTTCGCCGCATGCGCGATCGCGATCTCACGCTTCACCCGGACATTTCACCGGCCCACGTTGCGGCCGATAGCGGCGACTGGGCCGGGTATATCACGGCGCAGGGCGGACCGCTGGTCACCCGCGACGCGCTGCGCGTGCGCCTGAGTTATGAAACCACGGAAAACGGTAATGACTTCGGCGATGACGTGTCGCGGATCTCCGGCGTCTATTCGCCGCAGGCGGGAAAAGATTCTTTAATTTTTACCCGCACCAGCGCTTACAAAATCGTGCCGAAGCTGAAGGCCGACGACACTGGCGAAAAGTTGGGCTTTTCAGGCGGCAGCGCCGCCCCTCGGAGTTCTGTCAATAACTGTACGCGGCAGGCCGCGCAAGGGTTTGACGGAGATTTACATGCCGACAGCGACGCAGCTGCACCGGCAGAAATAGCGGTGTTTGCCGGTGATGGCGCGACGGTGAATGTTGATGCGCTGACGCGCAAAGAGAAGCGGGAAATTGCGCAACGTTTAACCAGTGACGTTAAGCGGAAAAGGAGGAAACGGGGAACGCCGACACCGCCGCCGATATTAGAAGGACGCGAAACGATGATCGCGGAATTGCTGGCGGCCAAAGGGCTGGAGAGCAGCCCGGCGCTGGTGAAATCGGTGATGGCTGGCGCGGCTATCGCCTGCGGTGATCTGGTTTACAGCGTGGTGGACGGGCGCCTGGTTACACGCCGGCGCGGTGAAGACAAATCACCGGCGCGGGTGATGGCGACAAAGCAGCAGACCAGCAGCCTGATCAGCAGGATGAAGGCTGCATTTTGCAGAAAAAATGACGCCGCAGGAGTGGAATAAGGGGGAGGCATTAGTGGCCGATCTGCATCTGGCCGTGTGTGGGGAAGATGAAACGCGGTGAAGATAAATCACCGGCGCGGGTGATGGCGGCAAAGCAGCAGACCAGCAGACTGCTCAGCAGGATGAAGGCGGCATTTCGCAGAAAAAATGACGCCGCAGGAGCGGAATAAGGGGGAGGCATTAGTGGCTGATCTGCATCTGGCCATGTGTGGGGAATACGTCGATGCGATGAAACGCGGTGAAGACAAATCACCAGCGCGGGTGATGGCGGCAAAGCAGCAGACCAGCAGCCTGATCAGCAGGATGAAGGCGGCATTTCGCAGAAAAAATGACGCCGCAGGAGCGGAATAAGGGGGAGGCATTAGTGGCCGATCTGCATCTGGCCGTGTGTGGGGAATACGTCGATGCGATGAAACGCGGCGATAAGCCGGAAGAGTATCGTCTGGTGAACGCATACTGGTCGCGGCGTCTTATTGGCCGCCAGTACGAAAAGCTGATTATCACGACGGGGTATCCGCGCCGCGATGACGCCGAACGCCGGTTGGCGATGCCGTATCGCGGCTACGGGATAAAGACAATCACGCATAAGCACTTCGGCGGCGTACTGGAAAACGTGTTTGCGATCAACGTAACCGCAGCAAAAGAATAACTCCAGTAACCCTAGTGAATTGCATGTTGGGGTTATTGGGGTTACCTTGTTGAGAACAACGGAGCAGGAGATGAACAGCAGGAAGCTGATAGCAGAAATTCAGGCGGATGGGTGGGTGCTGATAAGAGTAACAGGCAGTCATCACCACTTCGTCCATCCAACAAAACCGGGGCTTGTGACGATACCCCATCCTAAAAAAGATTTACCGACTGGCACGGTAAAAAGCATACGAAAACAGGCGGGCATCCAGCCCGCCGTATGAGCGAGGATGTTTATGTATTATCCAATCGCAATCGAGGCCGGCGACGAAAGTCATGCTTACGGTGTGACAGTGCCGGATCTGCCTGGCTGCTTTAGCGCGGGCGATACGCTTGATGAGGCGATCAAGAACGCGAAAGAGGCGATCATCGGGCATATAGAAACGCTGGTCGAGCTGGGCCGCGATGTTCCACCGGTTTCCACCGCGGAAAAGTGGTCAAAAAATCCAGCGTTTGCCGGGTATACGTGGGCGCTTGTCGATATTGATGTGACTCGCCTGCTGGGCGGTTCCGAAAAAATCAACGTGACGCTGCCGCGCTTTCTGATCGACAGAATTGATCGGTGCGTTGCGACACATCCGGAGTACAAAACCCGCAGCGGGTTTCTGGCGCAGGCGGCTTTAGAGAGAATCGCAGGCATCAGATAAACGCAGGAAAACAAGCAGAAAGCCGCCGAAGGGCGGCTTTTTTATGGGTGAAATACGCCTGAAAACTAGCCGCAAAAACGACGTCTTAGCACGCACAAACACCCGGCGGGGCGCGACTTCGGCTGGTCGGCAAAACTGCACAAGAGTAAGGAACAGTTAGTGACGAGGCGGGAGGACAGGCGCGCGTCTTTCGCCATCTTCTCCGGCTTTCCGACCGGGCGAGGATACTGCACAAGCGTGCGATCGCGCGCCCGTTCCCACTCAGAGCGACGTCGCCAGCGATAGATCGGGTTGATGCCCACCCCGATTTTTTCGAAATCTCAATGACCCTATCCACCTGATTTTGCGCGGGTAATGAGGTCTTCGACGATATTCCTGGCGGCAGACTAACGCGCCCGCAGGTTCAACCATCCCGGCTTTGATTGTGGCACGCCTCTGACAAAAGCAACGCTTTGCGCCGGGCGGCCATCGGGGGGGATGATAAGCCAACTGGTTAATATCAACCGCTTATCACTGGCGCTTTGTCACATGCCAGTGATGAATTTTCCGCGTGGCGGTCGGGGGCGCAACAGAATGCCCCCTCGATCAGATTGGCGCGCGTAACTGAGGCGGTGTGAGACGTAAATAAAGGGATTTCGGCTGCAACTGAATTACAGGCAGGAGCGTTGGTTTATCTGCCTGATATCCGGCCGCCAGCGCAGCGAGAGATTGTGCAACTGTGGGACTCAGCGCGATATGAACAATTCAAACAGCGAGAAAAAAACAGTGAAATGGATCGCTACCCATCTGCCCATTATTTATGCGGTTTTGGCCGCTGTCAGCCTCTCTTCGCTGATGAGCCTTTATGACGGCCAGCCAGTTGTGAAGACCGTCACGGGCGCACTGGCCTGCGGCGTCATGACGGCGGTTCTGGCCACGTCTCTGGATTTCTTTGGCCTGCCGATCACCTCCGCAACACTCGTTGGCGCATCCGTAGGATTTATGGGCGCGGAAAAAATTCGGGACAAAATTACCAGTTTCGTCGATAGCCGGAATCGGAGAGTAAAAAGTGGGGAATAACTTTTCATTCAGCCAGCGCAGCGATAGCAACCTGCGCGGCGTGCACCCCGATCTGGCGCGGCTGGCGCGGGCAGCGCTGCAGCTTTCGCCGGTCGATTTTGGCGTGACCGAAGGGCTGCGAACTCTGGAGCGTCAAAAGCAACTGGTAGCCAGCGGCGCAAGCCAGACCATGAAAAGCAGGCATATCACTGGTCATGCGATCGACGTGTTTGCATACCCGACAAACGCTGGCTCCTGGGAGTGGAAATACTATGAGGCGATCGCCGCCGCCTTTAAGCAGGCAAGCGAAGCAATGGGCATCCCGGTCGAGTGGGGCGGCGACTGGCAGACGCTAAAAGACGGCCCGCATTTTCAGTTGCCACACGCGAGTTACCCGGCCTGATGGTGTCGTTTATCGGTCAATACTGGCTGAAGGTCATCACGGTGCTGATAAGTATCGCGCTGTTCTGGGCGGGAGATCACCACGGGGCAATGCAGGCAAATAACGCCTGGCGGATAAAGTGGGCGCAGCGCGATCGGGATGACGCAAACGCGCTGGCGCAACGGCAGGCGCAGGAAAGAGCAGAAGAGCACCGGCGACAGCGCGCAGCCGATGCAGAAAGGAAACAAGCCGATGAGGAACGGGCAAGTGCGCAGGCCGATGCTGATGCTGCTAAGCGTGCTGGCGACAAGCTGCACAAATCAGTCGCCGAACTTCGAAACAGCCTCGCCAGAAGTGAAACCGGCAAACTATCCGCACTTGCAGCAGAACGCGCGACAAGGGAAAAGGCCGGCATATTGCTTGCCGACTTGCTCCGCGAATCTGACGCGGCAGCGGGAGAGTATGCAAAAGAGGCTGACCGGGCTTACACCGCCGGGCGCAGTTGTGAACGGACATATGACGCAGTGACCGGCGTGAAGACGGTCAAAAAGTGAGGAAACATCATGGAAAAAGCACAAATCAGTAAAGTAGTAAAAGACACCTACGTTGTAACCGCCGGGCCAAGCGCGACACGCTTTCTCGACTATCAGGAAGCGATGGATAACCTGCCGCTGCTTATTAAAAACTTCGGTTTCCCGGCAGGGGTAAGCAAAGAAACGGTGTATATGATCCTGGAAACAATTGAATAACCAGTGCAGCGGGCATTCGCAGAGTGCCCGCGACAGTGCGTATTCATTAAGGAACCGGCACATCGTAAACGCCGGTTTACGGTGCTTGGCGGCCGGCAAAAGCGGATTTAAGGCCGTGATCGACAGCGGGAACTGGACGATTACGCGCGGCGTTCATTATATGGCTGGCAGCGGGTTTACCACATCGCCAGCGCCGGAAGTGAAGAGCGCCGACGGGGCGGCAGAAAGTGACGATTCAACAGCGTAGACGTTATACTTGCGGCGATATTAACCCGCAAGAAAGGAGGCGCACGTATGGCATTACGCTGCCCTCGTTGCCGCGCAGCGGCAAAGACCCGAACCAGCACCGAACTAAGCCCATTAGTGCGGCGCAGCTATCACCAGTGCCAGAATCTGACGTGCGGTTACTGCTTCACAAGCATGACCCATATTGATGGCCCGCTAAATGAAGTCAAAACCGTACCCGGCGCAACGGTTCCGGATGTTTTCCCGCGAAGTCACAAGGGGGACGATCAGATATCGTTAGCGCTATAAAAATAACCCGCCTTTCGGCGGGTTTTTTATTTATCGAAACTTTTTCACCTGCTATGTTTTACGCCGGTTAAATAACTATTTCTATGGAGAGAAATAAAATGGCGTTAATTCATTGCCCGGAATGTGGAAAAGAAGTCAGTGATTCCGCATTAAAATGTCCATCCTGCGGGCAGCAAATAAGAAAACCGAAACGAACATTATTCGGGAAAGTGGTAAAATGGATATTTATTATATTCAACATATTTATGATTTATTGCCTATTTGCCGGTGCGGGTGGGAGTGGTGAAGTGATCGATGCCGCAACGACAGAAGCGGAACGCGCAGGCGCGACGATTGGCGCGGGCATCGGCGTGATGCTCCTGGGGGGGATATGGGTTATCGGCGATATTATTATCGGCATGATTGTTTTTCTGACCAGGCCGAAAGCATAAGGAATACATTATGAATAAAAGAATTATATTCATGGTGTTTTTGTTTGCGGCTTTTTCGAAAATATATGCTGCGGATAATATTGATAAGGAAGGTCTGACAACGTGCCAGTCTGAAACAAACAGTGACAGGCGTCTGGCTTGTTACGATAAAATTATGCCACCTGCGGCAACTGCTCATAATAAAACAGCGGAAGGCGCCGGAAAATGGCAGATAGATTCAGAACTATCACCGGTCGATGATTCAAAAAACGTCACTCTCAGCTTGTCTGCTAATCAGCCAATTCGCTCACAATTTGGCGAGACGGTTACACCGGGTTTGTATGTTATATGCCGGGAGAATAAAACCGAGCTATTTATCAATTGGGGCGTATATCTCGGTATGGGGGATACAGAGGTGCTGTACAGGTTGGATAAAGCGAAAGCACAAACCAATTCATGGGGGATCTCTGCTGACAACAAGGCAGCCTTTTACCGGGGCAACACGATCGAGCTTGCCAAAGAGCTCGCAACATCTACCCGCTTATTTCTTCAGGTCACTCCATATGGTGAAAACACGGTGAGCGCAACGTTTGATCTTGCCGGTCTGCCGCAAGCCATTAAGCCGCTTCAGGAAGCCTGCGGCTGGAAATAATTTGCGCAGATTTTTAAACAGACCACCGGGTAGATGCCCGGCCGCTTTGTCGACATGTAGTCAACAGGTAGACAGCTTTTGCAATAAATCCATTTATTACAATTGATTAAAGAGAGAGTTCTTTCCCCATCCCTGTCTTCCCCCACACGATGTGGGGGTTTTTTGCCCGCAATTCCACTGCTTAATTTCCCCATTGCTGTTGCCTGCCTTTCGTTATAATCCCTGCTGGATCCAGGCAGGAGCGTTTATGAATCAATCCTATGGGCGTTTGGTTACCCGGGCAGCAGTTGCGGCGACCGTCATGGCGTCGTCACTGTTGATAATTAAAATATTCGCGTGGTGGTTTACCGGTTCGGTCAGTATTTTGGCGGCACTGGTTGATTCGCTGGTGGATATCGCCGCGTCGCTAACCAACTTGTTAGTGGTACGCTATTCGCTGCAACCGGCCGATGAAGAACATACCTTCGGCCACGGAAAGGCGGAATCGCTGGCGGCGCTGGCACAAAGTATGTTTATTTCTGGTTCGGCGTTGTTCCTGTTTTTGACCGGTATTCAGCACCTTGCTAAACCTGAACCGCTTCGTGATGCTGGCATTGGTATTACGGTCACGCTGATCGCGCTGTTTAGTACTGTGATCCTTGTCACTTTTCAGCGTTGGGTCGTGCGGAAAACCCACAGCCAGGCGGTGCGGGCGGATATGCTTCATTATCAGTCTGATGTTATGATGAACGGCGCAATTCTCATCGCGCTGGGTCTTTCCTGGTATGGATGGCATCGTGCAGATGCATTGTTTGCGCTGGGTATTGGCAGCTATATTTTGTATAGCGCGTTACACATGGGGTATGACGCCGTTCAGGCATTGCTGGACAGAGCCTTACCCGACGAAGAGCGACAGGAAATTTTCACCATTGTCACCTCCTGGCCGGGCGTCAGCGGCGCTCACGATCTTCGCACGCGGCAGTCAGGGCCGACCCGCTTTATTCAAATACATCTGGAAATGGAAGATAACCTGCCGCTCGTTCAGGCGCATCTTATTGCTGAGCAGGTAGAACAGGCGATTCTGCAACGTTTCCCGGGTTCTGATGTGATAATCCATCAGGATCCTTGTTCGGTAGTACCTCAAGGACGATAAGCACGTAGAGGCTTTCGTATTTCGTTGTAAAAAAGTGAGCCAGACCAACTTTTTGTGTATAAATTACCGCCATTTGGTCTGACCTGAATCAATTCAGCAAGCTGGGATTGATATACTATTTGCAGCATAGTTGTTCGCTCCCACAGGGGAGTCGCTTCGGGCCACAGAATTTTATTTTGCATTCCTAAGTTCAGAGGTAGTCATGATTAAAAAAATCGGTGTGTTGACAAGTGGCGGTGATGCGCCAGGCATGAATGCCGCGATCCGCGGTGTCGTCCGCGCAGCATTGACAGAAGGTCTGGAAGTGGCAGGTATCTATGACGGTTACCTCGGCCTGTACGAAGACCGCATGATCCAACTTGACCGCTATAGCGTGTCCGACATGATCAACCGCGGCGGCACATTCCTCGGCTCCGCCCGCTTCCCGGAATTCCGTGAAGAGCATATCCGCGCCGTGGCTATTGAGAACATGAAAAAACGCGGTATCGACGCGCTGGTGGTTATCGGCGGCGACGGTTCCTACATGGGTGCTAAGCGCCTGACTGAAATGGGTTTCCCGTGCATAGGTCTGCCGGGCACCATCGATAACGACGTTGCCGGTACTGACTACACCATCGGTTACTTCACCGCGCTGCAAACCGTGGTTGAAGCCATCGACCGCCTGCGTGACACCTCTTCTTCTCACCAGCGTATCTCTATCGTTGAAGTCATGGGGCGCTACTGTGGCGACCTGACGCTGGCAGCGGCGATTGCGGGCGGTTGCGAGTTTATCGTACTGCCGGAAGTGGAATTCAACCGTGAAGACCTGGTAGCAGAGATCAAAGCGGGTATCGCCAAAGGTAAAAAACACGCCATCGTGGCGATTACCGAGCATATCTGCGATATCGACGAGCTGGCGAAGTACATCGAAAGCGAAACCCAGCGTGAAACTCGCGCTACCGTTCTTGGCCATATTCAGCGCGGCGGCTCTCCGGTACCTTACGACCGCATTCTGGCTTCCCGTATGGGTTCTTATGCGATCGAGCTGCTGTTGCAGGGCTACGGCGGTCGCTGTGTCGGTATTCAGAACGAAAAAATGGTACATCACGACATCATCGACGCTATCGAGAACATGAAACGCCCGTTCAAAGGCGACTGGCTCGACTGCGCGAAAAAACTCTACTAAGTGCAAAAACGCCCTCAATAGCGAGGGCGTTTTTTTATCCCCATTTATTCTCTAAAGTTATAGCAAATCTTTTTTTATTCTTTAATCATTGGATGCCTTTCTGGCAGTCTGACGACATCAAAATCGATAACTTTAAGAGAGCGGGCGATGAATAAATGGGGCTTGGGGATTACATTACTGCTGGCTTCCACCAGCGTTCTGGCAAAGGATATCCAGTTACTAAACGTCTCTTACGATCCAACGCGTGAGCTGTATGAGCAATACAACAAAGCCTTCAGCGCGCACTGGAAACAAGAGACTGGCGACAACGTTGTGATTCGTCAGTCCCATGGCGGCTCCGGCAAACAGGCAACATCGGTTATCAACGGTATCGACGCCGATGTGGTAACTCTGGCGCTGGCCTACGATGTTGACGCGATTGCAGAACGTGGCCGTATCGATAAAAACTGGATCAAACGCCTGCCAGACAACTCCGCTCCGTACACCTCGACCATTGTTTTCCTGGTGCGTAAAGGCAATCCGAAACAGATTCATGACTGGAACGACCTGATTAAACCGGGTGTTTCGGTGATCACGCCGAACCCGAAAAGCTCCGGTGGTGCGCGCTGGAACTACCTGGCGGCCTGGGGTTATGCGCTGCATCAGAACGGCGGCGATCAGGCAAAAGCGCAGGAGTTCGTTAAAGCGCTATTTAAAAATGTAGAAGTGCTGGATTCCGGTGCGCGCGGTGCGACCAATACTTTCGTTGAGCGCGGTATCGGTGATGTACTGATTGCGTGGGAAAACGAAGCGCTGCTGGCAACCAACGAACTGGGCAAAGACAAATTTGAAATTGTCACCCCGAGCGAATCTATTCTCGCAGAGCCGACCGTCTCCGTTGTCGACAAAGTGGCAGAGAAGAAAGGCACTGAGAAAGTAGCGGAAGCCTACCTGAAATATCTCTACTCGCCGGAAGGTCAGGAAATCGCCGCGAAGAACTTCTATCGCCCGCGTGATGCGCAGGTGGCGGCGAAATACGCCAGCGCGTTCCCGAAACTGAAACTCTTCACCATTGATGATGTGTTCGGTGGCTGGACGAAGGCGCAAAAAGAGCACTTCTCCAACGGCGGTACGTTCGACCAAATCAGTAAACGTTAATCTCCCCAAACGCCCTCGTAAGAGGGCGTCTTCTTTTCTGTCTGCGTAAAATCCAGGATTTTCAACTTGCCGGGCAATTTGCGCTATCATTCCGGTTCTTTCAGCAAAGGAAGCGGAAAAAATGAAAACAGTGCGTCGCGTCGTCATTGTTCTGTTGGTGCTGGCCTTACTGGCAGCGGCGGGAGCGTGGTTGTGGTTTAAAAACAGCGGTAACCCGGATGCGCTGCGCCATATCGTTACCGAACAATGTTTACCGAACCTGCGTGAGCATAACTCGCCAAAACCCTGCGCCCAGGTGAACTTGAAAGGCGGCTATGTGCTGATGAAAGATCGCAATGGGCCGCTGCAGTTTTTGCTGATGCCAACGTACCGCATCAACGGCACGGAAAGCCCGTTGCTGCTGCAACCGACAACGCCCAACTTCTTCTGGCAGGCGTGGCAATCCCGCGATGTGATGAGCAAACTGCGTGGCAGCACGGTGCCGGACAACGCCATCTCCTTAACCATTAATTCACGCTCCGGGCGCACACAGAACCATTTTCATATTCATATCTCCTGCCTGCGTCCTGATGTGCGCACGCAACTGAATGACAATGCCGCACGTATCAGCAGCCAGTGGCTGGCATTTCCGGGGGGGCTGCTCGGTCATCAATATTTAGCGCGCCGCGTGACGGAAGCGGAGCTGGTGCAACGCAGCCCGTTTTTGATGCTGGCAGAAGAAGTGCCGGAAGCAAAAGCGCATATGGGCCGCTTCGCGCTGGCATTGGCGCAGCAGGCCGATGGCTCGTTTGTGCTGCTGGCCACCGAGCGTAATCTGTTAGCGCTTAATCGCGCATCGGCAGAGGAAATTCAAGATCATCAATGCGATATCCTGAAATAACCCCACCATAATTCACGTTTACTCCGCCTGCCTGTCACCGTAGACTTGCTGAAAAAAACTACAGGAGACAGGCATGTCGCTCTGGTTTTCTCACCCTCTGTTCCTTCCCTCTGTCATTGTCGGCATCACTATTGTGCTGTGGGCCACCTCGTTATTGCCGGAATTTATCACCGCGCTGCTGTTTTTTACGGCGGCGATGGTGGCGAAAATTGCTCCGCCGGAGGTGATCTTTGGTGGCTTCGCGTCATCGGCTTTCTGGCTGGTGTTCAGCGGGTTCGTGCTCGGTGTGGCAATACGCAAAACCGGGCTGGCGGATCGGGCGGCGAGAGCGTTATCGGCAAAGCTGACCGACTCATGGCTGCAAATGGTCGCAAGCGTCGTACTGCTCAGTTACGCACTGGCGTTTGTGATGCCTTCGAACATGGGGCGCATTGCGCTGTTGATGCCGATCGTCGCGGCAATGGCGGCGCGCGCGGGTATTCACGAAGGCACTCGTTCGTGGTACGGGCTGGCGCTGGCGGTCGGTTTTGGCACTTTCCAGTTATCGGCAACCATTTTGCCCGCTAACGTACCAAACCTGGTGATGAGCGGCGCGGCAGAAGGCTCTTACGGCATTCATCTTAACTATGTGCCTTATCTGTTGCTGCATACGCCGGTGCTTGGCATTTTAAAAGGGCTGATCTTGATTGGCCTTATTTGCTGGCTTTTTCCCGGTCAGCCACGTGCGCCCCGCGAGCAAGCCCCTTCTGAACCGATGAGCCGGGCAGAAAAACGGCTGGCGTGGATGCTGGCGGTGGTGCTGACGTTGTGGGTTACCGAAAGCTGGCACGGCATCGGGCCTGCGTGGACGGGGCTAGCTGCCGCCTGCGTGACGCTGCTGCCGCGTGTGGGGTTTATCACGGGTGATGAATTTTCCAGCGGCGTGAATATTCGCACCTGTATCTATGTGGCGGGAATTCTTGGCCTGGCGATTACGGTGACGCAAACCGGGATCGGTAGCGCCGTTGGTGATGCGCTGCTGCATGTGATGCCGCTCGATCCGACGCGGCCGTTCACCAGTTTCCTGGCGCTGACCGGCATTACCACCGCCCTGAATTTTATTATGACCGCTAACGGCGTACCGGCACTGTTTACTACGCTTGCGCAGAGTTTTGCCGACGCCACCGGTTTTCCGTTGTTGTCAGTGATCATGATTCAGGTGCTGGGATATTCCACGCCGCTGTTGCCGTATCAGGCGTCGCCGATTGTGGTGGCGATGGCGCTCGGCAAAGTCCCGGCGAGATCGGGGATGCTGCTCTGTCTGGCACTGGCAGTGGTGACGTATCTGGTGTTGTTACCGCTGGATTACGCGTGGTTTAGCATGTTGGGGAAATTGTGAGGTAAAACCCTCTCCCGGGTGGGAGAGGGTAAAACAGAATTACGCCTGTTTTGCAGCTTCTGCCGCTTTAACGATCACCGCGAAAGCGTCAGCTTTCAGGGATGCGCCGCCAACCAGTGCGCCGTCGATATCCGGCTGGGTGAACAGCTCAGCTGCGTTGCCAGCGTTAACGGAACCGCCGTACTGAATGATCACTTGTTCAGCCACTTTCGCGTCGGCTTTTGCAATGTGGTCACGGATAAATTTGTGAACAGCCTGTGCCTGTGCCGGGGTCGCGGATTTGCCGGTACCGATAGCCCAAACCGGTTCGTAGGCAATTACCGCGCCTTCGAATGCCGCAGCACCCTGCGTTTTCAGCACGGCGTCGATCTGACGTGCGCATACTTCTTCGGTTTTACCGGCTTCGTTTTCTGCTTCGGTTTCACCGATGCACAGAACCGGCGTCAGACCCTGCGCTTTCAGCACGGCAAATTTCTTCGCGATCAACTCGTCGGATTCTTTGTGGTAAGTACGGCGCTCAGAGTGGCCGATGATGATGTATTTCGCACCAATATCTTTCAGCATTTCGGCAGAGGTTTCGCCGGTGAATGCGCCAGACAGGTTAACGTCAACGTTTTGCGCGCCCAGTACGATGTGGCTGCCGTCAGCGGCATGTTTAGCCAGATCGAGGTACATTTCCGGCGGAGCGATTGAGACAGCACAACCCGTTACGCCAGCCAGCTCGGTACGCAGGTTTGCAACCAGTTCGTTTACCATGTGGCGGCTGCCGTTCAGTTTCCAGTTACCCATCACTAAAGGATGTCGCATTTTTACTCTCCACGCGCTTGGCGAATTAAGGAATATGGCCGCCCCTCAGGGCAGCATGGTCTGTGAAACAGTATAGAGATTCATCCCCTGAAAGGCTTTGCTTTTTGTCATTTATTGTTCTCTTCCAGCGAATCAGATAGCGTCAGCTTAATCGGTTCAACAGCGAAGGTCAGCCCTTTTTCACCGTTGTCTGCTACCACATAGCGAATCGCGCCTTCCGTTTCGGCGTAGTAAGGTTTGTTTTTGCCGTTAGTCAGCAACTTTTGCAGCTTTTGCGTACTTTGTGCGGCGGTTAACGTCGGTGAAAAGGCGCGGATAAACGCCGCCATATACTCCTGAGCTTTTGCTTTCGCCGCTTTTTGCTCTGGACCTTGCACTGGCAGCCAGGTTATCTGCATCGATTTGATTTTCAGCGTACCGCGCTCCAGCGCCGTCGAGGCGTAGAGGTAATCATTGATTTTCGTGGCTGCGCGCGTCAGGTTCGCCTGATCGCCCCGGCTATCTACCGCGCGAAATTCACTGAGCGCCAGCGTCGGGTTATCGGTGTTGAATTTTTCGCGAAACTGACTAATCGACTGATCAAATGTCGGCGCGCCCGGCAATAAATAGGGCGCAGTGGTGGCGGTCGACGGCTCTTCTGCATGAGCCGGTATGCTGAAAACCAGCGCGGAAAAGAGCAGCCAAATGGGATAACGCCATGCTTTCATTCACATCGCCCTCTGTTGAGTTTGCTCACGATTAAAACGATATCGGGCTGGCTTGTCAAAAACTCCCGCCGCCAGGGTAAACTACGCGGCACTACGATAATAAGGAACCTTACATGGGCATACAGCAGTGGTTGTTCTCTTTTAAAGGGCGCATTGGGCGTCGCGATTTTTGGGTCTGGATGATCCTCTGGCTATTGAGTATGACGATGCTGTTCACGCTCGCCAACGGCGGCATGCTCGATTTTCAGATGGCGGCATTTATCCTTGTGTGTCTGATCTGGCCGACAACCTGCGTGATGGTAAAACGTCTGCATGACCGGGGGCGTCACGGCGCGTGGGGTTTTTTGCTGGTGCTGGCGTGGATGCTGTTGTCGGGCAACTGGCAGGTACTGGGCGGTACGCTGGAGTGGACGGTGGGGCGTCTGATCCCGGTGGTGATTATTGTCATGATGGTCATCGACCTGGGCGCATTTGTGGGCACCCAGGGGGAAAATAAGTACGGCAAAGAGACACTGGATGTGAAATACCGCTGATCACCAGTAGTGTTCGGCGGTGATATGCCCGGGGCGGCGGCGCAGATGTTTCGCCATCTGGCGGGTATCTTTCAGTAACTGTGTGGTATCGCGCACCATCTGCGGGTTGCCGCACAGCATCACATGGCTGGTCTCCGCTGTCATCGGCAGCCCGACCGCTTCTTCCAGCGCACCGCTTTCAATCAACGTCGGAACGCGCCCGGTCAGCGAACCGGAAAGGGTTTCCCGGCTGACCACCGTCTGAATCCGCAGTTTCCCTTCATAACGTTTTTGCAGCTCCAGCATTAGCGGTAAATAACTTAAATCCGCCGCGTAGCGCACCGCATGTACCAGCACCAGGTTTTTGAAACGCTCCAGATCTTTGCCTTCCTGCAACATCGACAAGTACGGCCCAATCGCGGTGCCGGTTGCCAGCATCCACAAAGTGTCGCAGTCCGGCACTTCTTCCAGCACGAAGAACCCCGCCGCTTCGCTCACCAGTAACACCTCGTCTCCCGGCTGGAGTGCGGCCAGGCGCGGGCTAAGTTTCCCTTCCGGCACGGTGACAAGGTAGAACTCCAGATCGGGATTGCTCGGGGCGTTCACGTATGAGTAGGCGCGCTGGACGCGCTCGCCGTCAATTTCCAGCCCAAGTTTGGCGAATTGTCCGGCAGTGAAGGGGTGAACGGGGGCATGAACGGTGAGGCTGAATAGCGCATCGGTCCAGAACTGCACCTTTGTGACTTTTCCTGTTACCCAGTCCGCCATGGTTTTCTCCTGTTCTGTAGCGTTGCCTTATCTTCGTGTCTGTCGTGCGAGATTTCCAGCCCGTGAAGGCCGGAAAGCTCAATTGAACAAATACCCTTACAGTATATGACGCTGCACTTCCGGGTCTTTACGATCCAGATAGTGAATAGACTGAATACGGCGAATGGTGCGCGATTTGCCGCGGATCAGCAGCGTTTCGGTGGTGGCGATATTGCCCTTACGGGTGATGCCGTCCAGCAGGTCGCCTTTGGTAATGCCGGTAGCGGCGAAAATAACATTGTCGCTGCGCGCCATTTCATCCAGACGCAGCACATTGCCCGCTTCAATCCCCATACCGCGGCAGCGTTTTAACTCATATTCGCCAATACGACGGTTCTCTTCGTTATCGCCTTTCACCTGATGGCGCGCCAGCAGACGGCCCTGCATATCGCCATCAAGCGCGCGGATGACCGCCGCGGAAACCACACCTTCCGGCGCACCGCCAATACCGTACAGGACATCCACTTCGCTATCCGGCATACAGGTGAGGATGGAGGCGGCAACATCGCCATCGGGAATCGCGAAAACACGTACGCCCAGCGCCTGCATCTCGGCAATAGTCGCGTCGTGGCGTGGTTTAGCCAGAATGGTGACCGTCAGTTCGCTCAGCGGTTTGCCGAGCGCAGCGGCGACATTACGCAGGTTATCGGCCAGCGGCAGATTGAGATCGATAGCGCCTTTCGCACCAGGACCGACAATCAGTTTTTCCATGTACATATCCGGCGCATTCAGGAAACAGCCCTTATCGCCGACCGCCAGCACCGCCAGCGCGTTGGCTTGGCCCATCGCCGTCATGCGCGTCCCTTCGATCGGATCAACGGCAATATCGACCGCATCGCCTTTACCGGTGCCGACTTTTTCACCGATAAACAGCATCGGCGCTTCGTCGATCTCGCCTTCGCCAATCACGATGGTGCCGTCTATGTCGACATTGTTGAGCATGATGCGCATAGCGTTAACCGCCGCGCCATCCGCGGTGTTTTTATCGCCACGCCCCAGCCATTTGTAGCCAGCCAGCGCTGCGGCTTCGGTCACGCGGGAGAATTCGATGGCAAGTTCTCGTCTCATAACAAACTCTATAGTGAAAGAAATTGAGCGAAGTTTATCACAGCGAGAAGAGGAGGGTTGGTAGAGCACCCTCTCTCCGGGGAGAGAGGGCAAGGTTGAGGCTAATTACTCGTCACGCTCTTCCCACGCCATCGCGCGTTTGACGGCTTTTTTCCAGCCGTCGTAGCGGAAGTTACGCTCGGTGGTTTCGATACCCGGGCGGAATTCGCGTTCGATAACCGCTTTTTCTTGCAGCTCATCCAGATTCTGCCAGAAACCAACCGCAAGACCCGCCAGGTACGCCGCGCCCAGCGCCGTAACTTCACGTACTTCCGGACGCTCTACGCGCGTGCCGAGAATGTCAGACTGGAACTGCATCAGGAAGTTGTTGGCAACTGCGCCACCATCCACGCGCAGCGCGTGTAAACGAATGCCGGAATCCGCCTGCATCGCTTCCAGTACATCGCGTGTCTGGAAGGCGATAGACTCAAGCGTAGCGCGGATGATGTGGTTCGCGTTGACGCCACGGGTCAGACCGAAAATAGCACCGCGCGCATACGGATCCCAGTACGGTGCGCCCAGACCGGTAAAGGCGGGTACTACGTACACACCGTTGGTATCTTTCACTTTGGTGGCGAAATATTCGGAGTCGAACGCGTCGCTGATAAGTTTCATCTCGTCGCGCAACCACTGAATTGACGCCCCCGCCATAAACACCGCACCTTCCAGCGCGTAGTTCACTTCACCTTTCGGACCGCAGCCGATAGTGGTCAGCAGACCATGCTCAGATTTCACCGCTTTCTCGCCGGTGTTCATCAGCATAAAGCAGCCGGTACCATAGGTGTTTTTCGCCATCCCTTCTTTCACGCATAGCTGGCCAAACAGCGCCGCCTGCTGGTCGCCCGCGATCCCGGCGATAGGAATACGTGTACCGCCTTTACCACCAATGTTGGTCTGACCGTAAACTTCAGACGATTTACGTACTTCTGGCAGCATGGCGCGCGGAATATCCAGCGCCTCCAGCATCTTGTCATCCCAGTCCAGCTCGTGGATGTTGAATAGCATGGTACGCGAGGCGTTGGTGTAATCCGTCACGTGAACGCGGCCCTGGGTCATTTTCCAGATAAGCCAGGTATCAACAGTACCGAACAGCAATTCGCCGCGTTTCGCACGTTCGCGAGAGCCTTCAACGTGGTCGAGGATCCATTTCACTTTGGTGCCAGAAAAATACGGGTCAACCACCAGACCCGTGGCGTTGCGCACATACTCTTCCATGCCGTCGCGCTTCAGTTTTTCGCAAATATCGGCGGTGCGGCGACACTGCCAGACGATGGCGTTATAAATTGGCTTGCCGGTTTCACGTTCCCAGACGATCGCGGTTTCACGCTGGTTAGTGATACCGATAGCGGCGATCTCGTCGGAATTGATATCCGCTTTCGCTAACACTTCGACCAGCGTTGAGCTCTGCGATGCCCAGATCTCCATCGGGTCGTGCTCAACCCAGCCTGGCTTCGGATAAATTTGTTCAAACTCGCGCTGTGAGACGCTGATGATGTTGGCGTCATGATCCATCACGACGGCGCGGGAGCTGGTAGTGCCCTGGTCGAGCGCAACGATATATTTTTTGTCAGTCATGGTTATGTTCCCGTAGTCACATTACAGCGAAGCTTTTTGTTGAGTCGTGGAGGCGGTGCCTTTTTCTTCTGCCGCCTCACTGGTTCCAGACGGCAGATGGCGACCAATCAGTTTACGATAACCGAATGCGCCGAGCGCCGCGCCTACGATCGGCCCGAACAGCGGGACGAGGAAGTAGGGAATATCTTTGCCGCCGGTAAAGGCAACGTTGCCCCAGCCAGCAAGCCAGGCGAACGTTTTCGGTCCAAGGTCACGCGCCGGGTTCATGGCGAATCCCGTCAGTGGCCCCATGGATGCACCGATAACCGCAATCAACAAACCGATGAGCAAGGGTGCCAGGGGGCCGCGCGGAATACCGTTGCCGTCGTCACCTAACGCCATGATGACGCCCATCAGCACAGCGGTAATCACCATTTCAACGGCGAAGGCCTGCACAAAGTTGATGTGCGGGTTCGGGTAGGTAGAGAAAATACCAGCCAGATCAAGACTTTCAACACTGCCGCGCACCATATTGTGCGTGTGTTCGAAATCGAGGAAAAGATTGTAGTAAAGCCCGTAAACAAGTGCAGCCGCGCAAAACGCGCCGGCAAACTGAGAAATGATGAAGGGAACAACTTTGCGCCCATCAAAACTAGCGAAGAGCCATAATGCAATAGTCACAGCCGGGTTCAGATGTGCGCCGGAAACCCCTGCAGTCAGGTAGATGGCCATCGCCACACCCAAACCCCAGATGATACTGATTTCCCATTGGCCGAAGGTGGCGCCAGCCACTTTCAACGCCGCGACACAGCCGACACCGAAGAAAATCAACAACCCGGTGCCGAGAAACTCGGCGATGCACTGGCCTTTTAAGGTTGATGTCTGACTCATAATCGGATCCTGCAAAAGAGTAATGGTTATTGTTAGCACGGGCGATCGCTCCCCCATGATGTCGTGTAGACATAGTGTTAATTTATCGTTAACGAGCAAAAACGAGAAATATCGAAATTAAAATGTGTGTACTGCGTCAATAAAATGAGCGTTTTCGAGCGCTGAAGCGCGTTTTTGCACCATAGCGAAATGTGAGCTGAATCATTTTTGTAACCCAGGCCTTAACAATTTAGTGGTAGGCGTGCGCGTTGCACCAGGATGAGGACGAAAAGTGTTGCAAAGCGCAAACAGCGCGGCTCTGCGCTGGACAGGGGCTGGTGGGCTTCATACAATCGGGGACAAGCGAGATCCGCTCAATATCATAAGGCGTCGCCGATTTTCGGGACGGGGATTTTTAAAGACACGCATCATTCGGGTTGCAAGAAAGCGGCGACGCACCTGCAACGCGAAGATATTAAGTGTATATCCATCAGCGCCTTGCAACTCAGGAGAGGTATGACAATGTCATTAGAAGTGTTTGAAAAACTGGAAGCGAAGGTGCAGCAGGCGATTGATACCATCACGCTGCTGCAGATGGAAATCGAAGAGCTGAAAGAGAAAAACAATAGCCTGGCGCAGGACGTACAGTCTGCTCAGCAGAGCCGTGAAGAGCTGGAGCGTGAAAACCACCAGCTGAGAGAGCAGCAGCACGGCTGGCAGGAACGCTTGCAGGCGCTGCTGGGGCGTATGGAAGAAGTCTGATTACGCTTTTCGTGCTGTCGCGGCACTGGCTGCGCGTATTCACCCCGGTAACGGCGTTGCCGGAGAAACGGGCTTAGCTACAGCGCGAAATGGGCAGGGAAAGTACTGCGATGTCGGATAAGTGAAGCGCCATCCGGCAAAAAGAAAAAGGGCACCTGACGGTGCCCTTTTTTTACTCGATATCGAGGGGATCTTCGGAAAGGATAATGCCAGTGCTATCCGCATAAAGATGGTCGCCGGAGAAGAAGGTCACGCCGCCGAAATTGACACGTACGTCGCTTTCGCCGATACCTTCGCCCGCTGCGCCAACCGGAATGGCGGCAATCGCCTGAATCCCAATATCCAGCTCTTCAAGATCGTCTACCTGGCGTACTGAGCCATAGACAACAATTCCTTCCCACTCGTTTTGCACCGCAGTGCGGGCGAGATCCGCGTCGATTAACGCACGACGCATTGAACCACCGCCGTCGACCAGCAGGACGCGACCACGGCCGTTTTGTTCGAGCAGATCGTACAGCAACCCGTTATCCTCGAAACATTTCACCGTGATGATTTGTCCGCCAAACGACGACCGTCCGCCAAAATTGGAGAACAGCGGTTCCACGACGTTGATCTCTTCCTGGTAAATATCACAAAGCTCAGAAGTATCGTATTTCATAGGATTAGCGTTCAGTTGCTGCGAGAACCGTCAGTATATCGCGCATCACGCGCTGTTGGCAAAATCATCAATTGTTCGTTGACATTTATCAGTTAAAGATGCGTTTGACTGAAGATTATTCCTAATACAAACAAGAGATTAGTTAACAGTGCACCTTTTACCGTGCGTTCCAGCATCGGCGGCATAGCGCGCGGGTCGAGCTCGCGCAGCACAAAGCGCGCCTGTTTGATAAGCAGTGGTGCTGCCAGCACAAACAGCCAGCCCCACAGGCTTTGCAGCGAAAACAGGTTAAACAGCGCAAGGCATAACAGCGCGCCAACCAGCAGGCCAGCATGGTAACGGCGTGCGTTAATTGGTCCTAAACGGACGACAAGCGTATTTTTGCCGTTTTCGCGGTCACTTTCGATATCGCGCAGATTGTTGATATTCAATACCGCCGTCGCCAGCAGACCACAGGCGGTCGCGGGCAGAATAACGGCCGGGATCAGCATATGCGTCTGCAAATACCAGCTACCCATTACGCTTATCCAGCCGAAGAAAAGCAGCACGGAGATATCGCCAAGGCCAAGATAACCGTATGGACGCTTGCCGACGGTGTAGGTAATGGCGGCAATAATCGACAGCACACCGAGCGCAAGGAAACCGATGAAATCCGCCATCGTTTGTGTTGCCGCGGTTACCAGCAGCAGCCCGGAGATACAACTCAGCACGATGACAATCATCAGCGCGCGCTTCATCTGCGCAAGGGAAATGGCGCCTTTTTGCATGCCGCGCAACGGACCAATGCGATCCGGTTTATCGCTGCCTTTGACCGCATCGCCGTAATCATTGGCGAGGTTGGAGAGGATTTGCAGCAATCCGGCGGTGATGAGTGCGAGCACCGCCACCAGCGGATCAAAATAGCCCTGCCACCAGGCCAGCACTGTGCCAACGACAATCGCGGCGAAAGCCAGCGGTAATGTTTTCGGTCGCAGGCTTTCCAGCCAGGCCTGGGTGAGGCTAAGAGATTGCGTTTCGTTCATAAGGTCAGCCAACAAAAATGGGGGCAAAAGCCCCCATCGAGTGTGATGAAAACGTTGTGGCCGGGATTATAAGATAAAACGGCTCAGATCTTCATCTGCCACTAAAGCATCAAGGTGCTTACTCACATAGTCTGCATCAATGGTGATCGTCTCGCCGCCCAGATCGCTGGCGTCATAGGAGATATCTTCCATCAGACGTTCCAGCACCGTATGCAAACGACGCGCACCGATGTTTTCGGTGGTTTCGTTCACCTGCCATGCGGCCTGAGCAATACGTTTGATGCCGTCTTCGGTGAAATCAATGTTTACGCCTTCGGTCGCCATCAGCGCTTTGTACTGTACGGTGACAGACGCGTTTGGCTCGGTCAGGATGCGTTCGAAATCTTCCGTGGTTAACGCTTTCAGCTCAACGCGGATTGGCAAACGGCCTTGCAGTTCCGGGATCAGATCCGACGGGCTGGCAATCTGGAACGCGCCAGAGGCAATAAACAGAATGTGGTCGGTTTTCACCATGCCGTGTTTGGTCGATACGGTGCAGCCTTCCACCAGCGGCAGCAGATCGCGCTGCACACCTTCGCGGGAAACATCCGGGCCCGAAGTGTTACCGCGTTTACAGATTTTGTCGATCTCATCGATAAACACGATCCCGTGCTGCTCAACGGCTTCGATAGCGTCCTGTTTCAGCTCTTCCGGGTTCACCAGTTTCGCCGCTTCTTCTTCAATCAGCAGCTTCATCGCGTCTTTGATTTTCAGCTTACGCGGTTTCTGCTTCTGGCCGCCCAGGTTCTGGAACATGGACTGGAGCTGATTGGTCATTTCCTCCATGCCCGGAGGCGCCATAATTTCTACGCCCATCGGCGCGGCAGCGAGATCGATTTCAATCTCTTTGTCGTCGAGCTGGCCTTCGCGCAGTTTTTTGCGGAAAGACTGGCGCGCAGCGGATGGTTCAGCGGCTTGTTCCGGCTGGCCCCAGTTGTTTTTCGCTGGTGGGATCAGCACGTCGAGAATGCGCTCTTCGGCCATCTCTTCCGCGCGGTAGCGGTTTTTCTCGATCGACTGACTACGCACCATTTTCACTGCCGCATCGGTCAGATCGCGGATGATAGAATCCACTTCTTTCCCAACGTAGCCGACTTCGGTGAACTTGGTCGCTTCAACTTTGATAAACGGCGCATTGGCCAGTTTTGCCAGGCGGCGGGCGATTTCGGTTTTACCGACGCCGGTTGGGCCAATCATCAGAATGTTTTTCGGCGTGACTTCATGGCGCAGCTCTTCATCAAGCTGCATGCGGCGCCAGCGGTTACGCAGGGCAATCGCCACAGAACGCTTCGCCGCGTCCTGGCCGATAATGTGTTTGTCCAGTTCGCTGACAATTTCGCGTGGGGTCATTTCAGACATGGGAGATCCTTACGCTTTATAGGCTAATTCTTCGATGGTGTGGAAGTGGTTGGTGTAGATGCAGATATCGCCTGCAATCCCCAACGCCTTCTCAGCAATTTCGCGTGCGCCAAGCTCGGTGTTTTCCAGCAACGCGCGGGCAGCGGCCTGGGCGTATGGCCCGCCGGAACCGATGGCGATCAGGTCATTTTCCGGCTGGATCACATCGCCGTTACCGGTGATGATCAGCGACGCGGTTTCGTCGGCAACTGCCAACAGTGCTTCCAGCTTGCGCAGCATGCGATCGGTGCGCCAGTCCTTTGCCAGCTCGACAGCCGCTTTCACCAGATGACCCTGGTGCATTTCCAGTTTGCGTTCGAATAATTCAAACAGAGTGAAGGCATCGGCCGTGCCGCCGGCAAAGCCCGCAATGACTTTGTCGTTATACAGGCGGCGAACTTTTTTCACGTTGCCTTTCATTACGGTGTTGCCCAGTGTGGCCTGGCCATCACCGGCGATAACGACATGGCCGTTACGGCGTACGCTTACGATTGTTGTCACGAGCAGACCCCTTGGTTACGAATGCACAATACAGCGCCCCGCACGGAGTACGGGGCAGAATGCAATTATAAATGGGGGGTGTTTTAGGGGTTTCAACCCCCGGCGGCAAGACGGATGCAGTTTGCGTGACCGGCCATTTTCAGGCGGCTGATGGTGGCATCGGCGCTCTCTTTGCCTTTCACCGGGCCCATCACCACGCGATTCCAGCCGTTGTTGCTGGTAATACGCGAGTCGAAACCTTCAAATGCCAGCTGTGCACGTACGGTTTCTGCCTGATCCTGGCCTTTAAACGAACCGCACTGGATAAGCCAGCGGCGATCGTCCTTTTTCTCAGCCGTTTGCGGTTGCGCCTTCGGCGTTTCCACTTCACGCGTCACCGGAGCGGCTTGTTGCGTTTTCGGCTGTGACGCAGCGGTATGCGGCGGCGTTTGCAGCAGATCCTGATACGGTTGCGAGGTGGCCGGTTTTTGCTGCGTTGTGCTTTGCGTCTGGCGCGGCGGTGGCGTGGTTTGCGTAGTACGCGCCTGCTGCTGCACCGGCTGCTCCGTCACGCGCGGTTGCGTGCGCGGCTGCTGTGCTTGTACCGGCTGCGACTGCGTCCACTGCTGTTGCTGCTGTTGCATCTGCACCTGTTGCTGCGCCTGGCGCTGACGTTGCAGCGTTTGCTGGCGTTGCTCCGGCGTCTGTTCGTTCCACGGCACTTCGTTGAGCTGCGTCGGCTGCTGGCGCATGTCGGCCTGCATCTGCGCTAAAAGCTGGCGCTGTTCGTCGGTCAACTGCTCCGGTTTTTGCACTTCACCACCGGCCGTCGGCTCGGTTGGCGCTCGTACGCCAGGCTGGCGGCTTTCCAGCTCTTTAATGTAGCGCCAGCGCTCTTCCGGTTTCGGCGGCAGGCCGTTGCCGGTCATTTTCTGGTTTTGCAGTGACTCGGATTCTTCTTTTTTGTGGTGCGTAATAAAGTACAAACCACCGATAAAGGCGACCAGCACGGCGGCCGCAATGGCGACCATAGCTGGAGAGACCGCAGACTTGCTGCGCTGTTTTTTCCTTGAGTTACTCGTCTTTCGCCGCGCAGGAGCCGACTGGCTGCGGCGTACATAATCTCGTTGTGCCACTATCGTTTCGCTGTATTTATTTCGTTTATCAGCCCGCCATGTTACTTAAGCGACGGGGTTTTGACCAGAAGAGGGCGTCTGAAAGGCCGCGCCTTTACTTCAGCGCCCGGGTGCTGCCGCGCAGGATCAATTCACACTCCAGCAAGCGCGAACCGCTGCTTACGTTATGCCCCTGCAACTGCTCCAGCAGCAATAACATGGCTTCGCGACCAATCTGATAACGCGGTTGCGAAACGGTGGTCAACGGCGGGTCGCTGAATTCAGCCAGGGAAATGTTATCAAAGCCGATGATCGATAAGTCGTCCGGTACTTTCAAACCCCGGCGTTTAGCTTGCGACAGGGCGCCAAGCGCCATCACATCGCTGTGACAGAACACGGCCGTTGGCGGCTTCGGTAGCATCAATAACTGATCCAACGCCCGCGCGCCCGCCTCAAAAGTGAAATCGCCGCGCGTGATGTAATGCGGATCAACGGTCACGCCAGAGCGGCGCAGCGCCTGAACATAGCCCTGCAAGCGGTAATGGCACAGCGGCATCTCTTCCGGACCGGCGATACAACCGATTCGCTGGTGACCCTGTTCCTGCAAATAATTGACGGCATTAAAGGCGGCGGTCAGGTTATCAATATGCACCGTCGGCAACTCCAGCTCCGGCGCGAATTCGTTAGCCATCACCATTGGCGGCAAATTGCGTTGCTCTTCAATGCTGGCGTCAAACGGCAAACGCGAGCCGAGCAGCAGCATGCCGTCGATTTGCTTGGTGATAATCAGGTCGATAAAGGTTTTTTCCTGCTGATTTTGATGGGCGCAGTCGCCAATCAGCACCAGATAGCCGTGTTCCGCGGCGGTCACTTCAATGCCGCGAATAATCTCGCTGAAAAAGGGATCGCAAATATCCGGCACAATCACCAGCAGTGTGCGTGATTCATTGCGTTTGACGTTGCGTCCCATCGATTGAGGCAAATAACCCACTTCCATTGCCGCTTGTTCCACCCGATTGCGGGTAGCCTGCGACACTTTTTCCGGGTTCATTAATGCACGTGACACAGTTGCCGTCGAAACCTTTGCTTTCATGGCAACATCTTTCATGGTCGCTGCCGCAACCTGATTTTTGGGTTTCACCTTGTTCTCCTCGCATGCACGGCGCAGGCGTTGTCACATTTTTATCAGATAGTTAAGCGCACCGGTTACAGAATTTTCATGAAAAGTGTGATGAAAGTTGAATTTTATACGCCGGCTCGCAGCCTTAACTTTCAATCGGGTCGACATCCAGCACCCATTTCACCCGCCGAGCGTCCGGCAGGGTGTTAATCAGGGCCAGCGCGCCGGTGACGATATGCTGCAGGCGAATACGGGAAGGATGTTGTAGCAGCAACTGCCAGCGGTAACGCCCGGCGCGTTTGGCCGCCAGCGCCGGAACCGGGCCCAGGATCCAGAGCTGGTTGTCCGCCAGTGGGCTGGCTTGCAGCAGATTTTTAAGCTGTTGCAGAAACAGCGGCGCGTGCTGGTTGTTCTGATCTTCCGCGCGGATCAGCACATGGCTGGTCCACGGCGGCAATTGCATGGTTTGCCGCTCCGCCAGCGCCTGTTCCGCGAAGGTGTCATAGCCTTTATGCAGCAGCGTTTGCAGAAGCGGATGTTCCGGGTGGTGCGTTTGCAGTACCACTTCGCCCTGTTTGCCTGCGCGCCCGGCACGGCCGGAAACCTGGGTATAAAGCTGGGCGAAACGCTCGGCAGCGCGGAAATCTGCCGAAAATAACGCGCCGTCGACATCCAGCAGCGCAACCAGCGTGACATCCGGGAAGTGGTGGCCTTTTGCCAGCATTTGCGTGCCAATCAGAATGCGCGCACCGCCGCGATGTACTTCGGCAAGATGCTGCTCCAGCGCGCCTTTGCGGCTGGTGGTATCGCGGTCAATGCGTGATAGCGGCACACCGGGAAACATCGGCGTTAACGCGTGTTCCAGCTGTTCAGTGCCAAGGCCAACAGGCAATAAATGTGTTGAACCGCAGGACGGACACTGGCGCGGCACCGGGCGCTGGCTGTCGCAGTGGTGACAGCGCAAATGCTGCTGCGCCTGGTGGAAGGTGTAATAGTGGTCGCAGCGCGGGCATTCCGCTATCCAGCCGCAGTCATGACACAGCAATGCAGGCGAAAAACCACGGCGGTTAAGGAACAAAATAACCTGATTTCCCGCCTGTAAATGCTGGCGCATACGGTTGATGAGCGCCGGAGCCAGGCCGGCCTGTAACGGCTGGCCTTTCAGATCCAGCACATGCTGCATCGCGGGTCGCGCGTGGCCAGCCCGGCGGGTCAGGCGCAGCAGATGGTATTTGCGTGACCGCACGTTGTGCAGGGTTTCCAGCGCAGGTGTTGCCGAGCCAAGAATGATCGGGATCTGCTCACTGTGAGCGCGGTAAACCGCCAGATCGCGGGCGTGATAACGCCAGCCTTCCTGCTGTTTATAGGAGCTGTCATGCTCTTCGTCGATGACGATCACGCCAAGGTTCTTAAACGGGGTAAACAGCGATGAGCGTGTGCCGATCACAATCGCCGCTTCACCGCTCTTTGCTTTTTGCCATGTGATCAGGCGTTCGCTGTCGTTCAGCCCGGAGTGCAGCACTTCAACTGGCGCGTTAAAGCGCTCGCGAAAACGGGCGATAGTTTGCGGTGTCAGACCAATTTCCGGCACCATCACCAGCGCCTGCTTTCCCTGCGCCAGCACGTTTTCCAGCACGCTTAAATAGACTTCTGTTTTACCGGAACCGGTCACGCCCGCCAGTAACCAGGCGGAAAAGCGATCCGCTGCGCTGTGAATAGCGCCAACGGCGGTGGCTTGCTCTGTGTTCAGGCGCAGTCGGTCGCCGCTTACGGAAAATGTCGTGCGCCAGTCATTAAAGGCTGGTGTTTCGCTGTTCATCTCCGCCAGCCCTTTGGCGCGCAGCGCTTGCAGGGTAACGCTTTTCAGATCCAGCGCTGCCAGTTGATGCTGCCAGATTTTGCCTTTTCGCAGCGCCGAGAGCGCCTGTTGTTGTTTGGCTGATTTGACGCGGTTGATGTCCATCGCCTGGCCCTGCTCGGTCGCAAACCAGTAGCCCTGGAACTCCGCGCTGGCGGGCTTAGTCTGGCGCAGCAGAACGGGAAGGGCGTTGAATAACACATCCCCGATCGGATGGTGGTAATAATCCGCAGCCCACAGCAATAACCGCCAGACCGCCGGGGAAAAAACCGGTTCGCTGTCGAGCACCTCTTCCACGCTCTTGAGATCGGCCAGCGGCAGCTCGCTTTCGTCGCCCACTGACAGCACAATGCCGACGCGGTGCTGGTTACCAAACGGCACACGCACGCGACAACCCGCGCGCGCGGACATCTCATCCGGCAACAGGTAATCGAACGTGCGGGGCAACGGTACAGATAGCGCAACGCGGGCGACGGGCATCTCATCATCCTGACTTGAAAACTGGCGGGATAGTATACACATTGTTGCTACCGGCGAGCGGATCAGTTTGCATGTGCTGGCTAATTTCTGTATGATTCGCCGCCTTTGATGCGTTTTGAACGTGCCAAAGATACACTTACATATTAACTCGCGTGGTGTCTGGCGTTAGGGCTGGAAGAGCGACGCGGCCTTAAACTGAGGTTTCCCATGAAAAAAGGTATTCACCCGAATTATGTAGCGATTACTGCAACCTGTTCTTGCGGTAACGTGATCAAAACCCACTCCACCGTGGGTCACGACCTGAACCTGGACGTATGCGGCAAATGCCACCCGTTCTTTACTGGTAAACAACGTGTTGTTGATACCGGTGGTCGTGTTGAGCGTTTCAACAAACGCTTCAGCATCCCGGGCAGCAAATAAGTTGCCAAAGAAAAAAGCGCCGAAAGGCGCTTTTTTTGTCTCTGCGTTTTGCCGAAGGGGTGCTTTTTTGTGATAAAAGTCACAAAAATATTGCTCTGCTTAAAAAGCGAGCATATGCTTTTCGCCATCCATTCCTGTGACATTGAGCGAAAAAAATGAGCGATTTGCTGACGGTTGTGAAAAACGTATTTATGTCTTACCTGCTCTCGCTGGCGGAAGTGCACCCGGAAGTGACGCGCTTCTGAGTGAGCCGATAAGATAAACAGATTGAAACAAAAAGGGCGGAAGATATCTTCCGCCCTTTTTTATTGCGATCAGTATTCCCACGTATCCGGGTCGATCCCCAGTTCACGCATAATCACTTTCGCCTCTTCCGGGATTTCGTCGCTGCGCTCTTTACGCAGGTCTTCATCGTTCGGCAGGGGTTGACCGGTAAACGCATGCAAAAACGCTTCACACAACAGTTCACTGTTGGTGGCGTGACGCAAGTTGTTCACCTGACGACGGGTACGTTCATCGGTGAGGATTTTTAACACCTTAAGAGGAATGGAAACCGTAATTTTTTTTACTTGCTCACTCTTCTTGCCGTGCTCAGCGTATGGGCTGATATATTCGCCGCTCCATTCAGCCATGAGATACCTTTAATCCTCTCAGTCATTAGTCTAAACCCGGACACCGCCGGGCCGTAATTCCGCGTAGTTTACCGTAGAGTCAACATGGTGACACGGTGTATCGCTCAGCTACCGGTACTAAAGCGTATAATTTTAACGGCTATTGTACTTTTGCTCAATCTATACGCAAAGAAGTTTAGATGTCCAGATGTATTGACGTCTATTTTCGCAATGTTTACTCTGTCGTGAGACTTTTCATCCATTAAGCCAGGAAGCCTTCACCATGACGCGTAAACAGGCCACCATCGCAGTGCGTAGCGGATTGAACGATGACGAGCAGTACGGTTGCGTTGTCCCGCCTATTCATCTCTCCAGTACTTATAATTTCACCGGCTTTAACGAACCCCGTGCGCATGACTATTCGCGTCGCGGCAACCCAACGCGTGATGTGGTTCAGCGTGCGCTGGCAGAACTGGAAGGTGGCGCGGGCGCGGTATTGACCAATACCGGCATGTCGGCAATTCATCTGGTGACGACCGTCTTTCTCAAACCAGGCGATCTGCTGGTTGCGCCGCACGACTGCTATGGCGGTAGCTATCGCCTGTTCGATAGTCTGGCGAAACGCGGTTGCTACCGGGTGAAATTTGTTGATCAGGGCGATGAGCAGGCATTGAAAGCGGCGCTGGCGGAACAACCGAAGCTGGTGCTGGTCGAAAGCCCAAGCAACCCGCTGTTGCGCGTTGTGGATATCGCGAAAATCTGCCAGCTTGCGCGTGAAGCTGGCGCAATCAGCGTGGTGGATAATACGTTCCTGAGCCCGGCCCTGCAAAACCCGCTGGCGCTGGGCGCGGATTTGGTGCTGCACTCCTGCACCAAATATCTCAACGGCCATTCCGATGTGGTGGCGGGCGTGGTGATTGCGAAAGATGAGGCGACTGTCACCGAACTGGCATGGTGGGCGAATAACATTGGCGTCACCGGCAGCGCCTTCGACAGCTATCTGCTGTTGCGCGGTCTGCGTACGTTGTCGCCGCGCATGGAAGTGGCGCAGCGTAATGCTCAGGCGATCGTCGATTTCCTGCAAAAACAGCCGTTGGTGAAAAAACTGTACCACCCGTCTCTGCCGGATAATCAGGGGCATGAGATTGCTGCGCGTCAACAAAAAGGCTTTGGCGCGATGTTAAGTTTTGAGCTGGATGGCGACGAACAAACGCTGCGTCGTTTCTTAAGTGGTCTATCGTTGTTTACGCTGGCGGAATCATTAGGCGGGGTTGAAAGTTTAATCTCCCACGCCGCGACAATGACCCACGCAGGCATGGCGCCGGAAGCGCGCGTCGCAGCGGGAATTTCTGAGACGCTATTGCGTATCTCAACCGGTATTGAAGACAGTGAAGATCTAATTGCCGATCTGGAAAATGGCTTCCGGGTCGCAGCTGAGGGGTAAACATGAGTGTGATTGCGCAGGCAGGGACGAAGGCTCGTCAGCTGCACAAATTTGGTGGGAGTAGTCTGGCGGATGTGAAATGTTACCTGCGTGTCGCAGGGATCATGGCGGAGTATTCACAACCGGGCGACATGATGGTTGTCTCGGCCGCAGGCAGCACCACCAACCAGCTGATCAACTGGCTGAAATTGAGCCAGACTGACAGGCTTTCTGCGCATCAGGTTCAACAATCGCTGCGTCGTTACCAGAGTGATTTAATCAGCGGGCTGTTGCCCGCCGCTATCGCCGACGGTCTGACCAGCGAGTTTATTCACGACCTTGAACATCTGGCGGTGCTGCTGGATGGCGGCATCACCGACGCGGTTTACGCCGAAGTAGTTGGCCATGGTGAAATCTGGTCGGCGCGTTTAATGGCCGCTGTGCTGAACCAGCAAGGTCTGGATGCCGCCTGGCTGGATGCCCGCGATTTCCTGCGTGCCGAACGCGCGGCACAGCCGCAGGTAAATGAAGGTGCGTCTTATCCGCTGCTGCAACAACAGCTGGCGCAGTATCCGGGCAAACGTATTGTGGTGACGGGCTTTATCAGCCGCAACGAAGCCGGTGAAACTGTGCTGTTGGGGCGTAACGGTTCGGACTACTCGGCCACGCAAATTGGCGCGCTGGGCGATGTTACCCGCGTAACCATCTGGAGTGACGTGGCCGGTGTTTACAGCGCGGACCCGCGTAAGGTGAAAGATGCCTGCCTGTTACCGCTGCTGCGCCTTGATGAAGCCAGCGAGCTGGCACGTCTGGCGGCACCGGTGCTGCATGCGCGCACGCTACAACCGGTCTCCGGCAGCAATATCGATCTGCAATTGCGCTGTAGTTACCACCCGGAACAGGGGTCGACACGCATTGAACGCGTGCTGGCTTCCGGCACCGGGGCGCGGATTGTCACCAGCCATGATGACGTCTGCCTGATTGAATTCGTTGTACCGTCCGGGCAGGACTTCAAACTGGCGCACAAAGAGATTGACCTGATCCTTAAACGTGCGCAGGTACGCCCGCTGGCGGTTGGCGCACATGCTGACCGCAACCTGCTGCAGCTTTGCTACACCTCAGAAGTGGTCGATAGCGTCTTTAAACTGCTTGATGAAGCCGGTTTGCCGGGCGAATTGCGTTTGCGTCAGGGGTTGGCGCTGGTAGCGATGGTTGGTGCGGGTGTTTGTCGCAATCCGTTGCACAGCCACCGTTTCTGGCAGCAGCTTAAAGGCCAGCCGGTGGAGTTTATCTGGCAATCTGACGAAGGTATTAGCCTGGTCGCCGTGCTGCGCGTTGGCCCAACGGAAAGCCTTATTCAGGGGCTGCACCAGTCGCTGTTCCGCGCGGAGAAACGCATAGGTCTGGTGCTGTTTGGTAAAGGCAATATTGGTTCCCGCTGGCTGGAGCTGTTCTCGCGCGAGCAGAGCGCGTTGTCGGCGCGTACCGGTTTTGAATTTGTGCTGGCGGGCGTGGTGGATAGCCGCCGCAGTTTGCTGAGCTATGACGGGCTGGATGCCAGCCGTGCGCTGGCGTTCTTTAACGATGAAGCGGTGGAGCAGGATGAGGAGTCGCTGTTTTTGTGGATGCGCGCCCATCCGTACGACGATCTGGTGGTGCTGGATGTCACCGCAAGCTCGCAGCTGGCGGAGCAGTATCTGGATTTCGCCAGCCACGGCTTCCATGTGATCAGCGCCAACAAACTGGCCGGAGCCAGCACAACCGATACCTATCGTCAGATCCACGATGCGTTCGAAAAAACCGGTCGCCGCTGGTTGTATAACGCCACTGTTGGCGCCGGTCTGCCGGTGAATCATACCGTGCGCGATCTGCGTGAAAGCGGAGATTCGATTCTGGCGATCAGCGGAATTTTCTCCGGTACGCTCTCCTGGCTGTTCCTGCAATTCGACGGCACCGTACCGTTTACCGATTTAGTGGATCAGGCCTGGCAGCAAGGGTTGACCGAGCCGGATCCGCGCGTTGACCTTTCCGGCAAAGATGTGATGCGCAAGCTGGTGATCCTCGCCCGCGAGGCAGGTTACGACATCGAACCAGACCAGGTACGCGTAGAGTCTTTAGTGCCTGCGGGTTGCGAAGAGGGATCGGTCGATCACTTCTTTGAAAATGGCGATGAGCTGAATGATCAGATGGTGCAGCGCTTGGAAGCCGCCCGCGAAATGGGGCTGGTGCTGCGTTATGTGGCGCGTTTTGATGCTAACGGTAAAGCGCGCGTCGGTGTTGAGGCCGTTCGCCCGGAACACCCGCTGGCGGCGGTTTTGCCGGGGGATAACGTCTTCGCCATTGAAAGCCGCTGGTACCGCGATAACCCGCTGGTGATCCGCGGGCCGGGCGCGGGGCGCGATGTGACCGCTGGCGCTATCCAGTCGGATATCAATCGCCTCGCACAGTTACTGTAGTTCCTTTCTTTTATCCTCTCCCTGAACCGGGAGAGGATGCTTTGCGGCATCATGAACTTTTTTCATCTTCGCTGAACATTCCTCACCCAGAATAGTGATTTTCCTGTTGACGCCCCGATCGTTTTCCGTCATTTTTACATCTGGACGTCTAAACGTATAGAAGTTCACAAAACAACAGACAATGACATGCGATTGATGAGGTAAGGTATGAGCTTTTTTCACGCCAATCAGCGGGAAGCCCTGAATCAGAGCCTGGCGGAAGTTCACGGCCAGATTAATGTTTCCTTTGAATTTTTCCCGCCGCGCACCAGTGAAATGGAACAGACCTTATGGCACTCCATCGATCGTTTAAGCAGCCTGAAGCCGAAATTTGTTTCGGTAACTTACGGTGCAAATTCGGGCGAGCGCGATCGCACACACAGCATCATTAAAGGCATCAAAGATCGCACCGGGCTGGAAGCGGTGCCGCATTTGACCTGCATCGATGCCACACGTGACGAGTTGCGCACTATCGCGCAGGATTACTGGAACAACGGCATCCGCCACATTGTGGCGCTGCGCGGTGATTTACCCCCGGGCGGCGGTAAGCCGGATATGTACGCCGCCGATCTGGTGACGTTGTTAAAAGAGGTCGCCGATTTTGATATCTCCGTCGCCGCTTACCCGGAAGTTCATCCGGAAGCGAAAAGCGCACAGGCCGATCTGCTGAACCTGAAACGTAAAGTGGATGCGGGCGCGAGCCGCGCGATTACGCAGTTTTTCTTTGATGTGGAAAGCTATCTGCGCTTTCGCGATCGCTGCGCGGCGACCGGTATTGATGTTGAGATCGTGCCGGGCATCCTGCCGGTCTCCAACTTTAAACAGGCGAAAAAATTCGCCGATATGACCAATGTGCGTATCCCGGCGTGGATGTCGCAGATGTTCGACGGCCTGGATGACGACGCGGAAACCCGCAAGCTGGTGGGCGCGAATATCGCCATGGATATGGTGAAAATTTTAAGCCGCGAAGGGGTGAAAGATTTCCACTTCTATACGCTGAACCGCGCCGAAATGAGTTACGCCATTTGCCACACGCTGGGCGTTCGCCCGGCAGTGTAAGAATCCTCGCAGTGGAAAAATTAAAGAAAAGCCGGATTGCGATCCGGCTTTTTTATGGCTGACTGAAAACCACGCCTTATGTATGCGCGTGGTCATCAACCGATTTTAGCTCTGCCTTGTTTTGGATTTATATCTCACAGGGTTGGCAGAGACGCTTTTTAGGCGCTTGATACTCCCCGTGAGGGTGCAATCAGAGCCACCCACTGTAAACCTGAGCGCTATTCCCACTCTTCAAGAAAACGCTGCCCGTACTGATCGGCGACCAGTAGCGCGGCATAGACCTGATCCGGTGTCGCACCGCCCGGCATATTGTGAATGGTTTCCCCTTGTGCACAGGCAGCCTGCGCCACGATGCGCATTTTCTCTGGAATGTCAGTTTTAATCCCCAGTTGCGCCAGCGTAATTGGCAAACCCACGGTATGACACAGGGCGGCGACGGTTTCGATCTCTTCCAGCGGCGCGTTTTCCAGTACCAGTTGAGTTAAGGTGCCAAACGCCACTTTTTCGCCATGGTAGTAATGATGCGCTTCCGGAATTGCCGTGATGCCGTTATGAATGGCGTGTGCTGCCGCCAGACCGCCACTCTCAAAACCGACACCGCTGAGGTAGGTATTGGCTTCCACCACGCGCTCCAGCGCAGGCGTCACCACATGCTGTTCGGCGGCGAACATCGCTTTTTCACCCTCTTCAAGTAGCGTGTTGTAACACAGCTCCGCCAGCGCGAGGGCGGATTGCGTACATTGACCGCCCGCCATGGTTTTTGCGCCGCTGCGTGAACAAGCACGCGCTTCAAACCAGGTCGAGAGTGCATCACCAATCCCGGCTGCCAGCAAACGCGCAGGGGCTCCGGCGACAATTTTGGTGTCGACAATCACCCGATCCGGGTTGTTGGGCAGCAGCAAATAACGGTCGAACTCACCACTGTCGGTGTAGATAACCGACAGCGCGCTACAGGGCGCATCGGTCGATGCGATAGTGGGGGCAATCGCCACCGGCACGTGCATGAAATGCGCCAGTGCTTTGGCAGTATCCAGCGTTTTGCCGCCGCCGATGCCGAGTACCGCGCCGCAGCGGGCGCTTTCTGCCACACCGCGCAGCCGGTCAATTTCGTTTTGTGAACATTCGCCGCCGAACGGCGCGATTTCGCAGGCCAGCCCGGCATCCACCAGGCTTTTTTGCAGCGTTTCCTGCGCAAAACCGAGAACAAATTTGTCACCGACCACCAGCCAGCGATCGGCCAGTGGTTTGAGATAGTCACCGAGGCGGGTGATAACGTCTGCACCCTGGATATACTTGCCCGGCGACTGGATGATGCGGTCCATATACTACCCCCTTACAGGTTGAGGTTGCCAAAAGCTGTTTTCCAGTCCTGTTCAAACTTCTCAATGGCTGACTCTACTGCGGGTGTATTGAGCATTTGTTGCGCTACATCTAATGGGAGCGTGATCGCTTCGCATCCGACCAACAAACACTCCAGTGCCTGGCGCGGCGTTTTAAAACTCGCGGCCAGCACTTTGCTCTCTGGCGCATGGAGTTTCAGCAGGGTTTGCAGCTCCTGCACCATGCGGATCCCGTCTCCGCCCTGTGCATCGACGCGGTTAACATACGGGGCGACATATTTTGCGCCCGCCAGCGCGGCAAGCAGCCCCTGCGCGGCGCTGTAAACTGCCGTACCCAGCGTGACAATGCCCTCTTTTTTCAGTTGTTTGATGGCGGCCAGGCCTTCAGCAGTGACCGGAATTTTGACCACAATATCCGGCACGGCGTTATTGAGGCGTTTGGCCTCCGCCACCATGCCATCCGCTTCGCGGCTCATCACCTGGGCAAACAGCGTTCCTTGTGGGCCAATAACGCGCTGCAGGCGTGGCAATACGTCCCACAGGGAGTCTTTACCGGCGGCGATAATGCTTGGATTGGTGGTTACACCCGCCAGTGGGTAAATCCGCGCCAGGCGCTCCACTTCCGCTACGTTTGCGGTGTCGAGATACAGTTCCATCATGCTTCCTCATATAGCGTTTCTGCACACAGCATAAGAGCGCGGGTTGTGTGCTCGCCATATAACAAATCTGCCAAACACTGGACAAATGTGATCGAGAGAGCAAAGTGCGAGCTGGCTCACAAGTTGCGTGATAGCAGATGAAAAGAGGCATTGTAGAGTGATCTTGAAACAAAAGTGGTTTTTTTAACGTACAAAAATCCAGTGCTGGCGTTATTCGTCCAGCGGGGACTTTTCGCTGAGATGGCTGTGATACTGCTGGCGGTATTCCGAGGGGGAGCGCTCCGTGTTTTTACGAAACAGGCGGCAGAAGTAATTACTGTCAACAAACCCGCAGCTGTGCGCCACTTCTTTCACTTTTAAATCGTACCCTTTGAGGAGCGTTTTAGCGTGCTCCAGCCGGGTATGAGTCAGATATTCGTTGAAGCCAACAGAACCGGTTTTCTGAAACAGGTGCGACAGGTAATTGGGTGAGATATAAAACGCCTGCGCCACCGATTCACGCGTGAGCGGCAAAGCGTAATTTTCGTCGATATAGTCGCGAACAGCTTCGAACAGTGCCTGACTGCGCGATGCGGTTTGGATCTGGCTACCAAGCAAGTCATGACAGTGACTGAGCAGGCTGGTGACAATCAGACGTGCGGTTTGCTGTTCGTGCGGCTGCATCTGCATTTCATGCAGCGTTTGCAGCAAGAAAGAGCCGACGCGCGGGCCGCGACGCGCAACATGTTGTTTCGCCAGGTTTTGCAGCATGGCGCCATCCCACTGCGTGACGTTAAAACTGAGCTGTTGCTTGCCAAACAGCACGCTTAATGTGGTGGCCGGTAGCTGCCATTGTGGGTGATTCCAGCTACCTGCGGGAACATACAGCACGTCGTGCTGCGACATCCGCGCGGTTTCGCCGTTGATCCCCGTATCGGTCACCGTTCCTTCCAGCACAATTTCCAGGCGCGGGAAATCCACCTGGCAGGCCTGCGCAGGCGCGGTTCCGGTCACGCCCGCAAAGTATATCTGCCGTAGCGGGGCCGGGCCGTTTATCAGGCGCGAGATAAGATGGCTGACATCGAGACTCATGATGTCCCTTTGGTTGCTGGCGAAGGGACAACCTTAACTGGCGGGATCAAAAAAGGCCACAACCAGTGTGGCCTTTTGCGATGATAGCGAAATTAACCGGTATTACGCATACCCGCCGCCACCCCGGCGATCGTGACCATCAGCGCTTGCTCAACGCGGTGATCCGGCTCTTTGCCTTCTTCTTCCGCAAGGCGCGAGCGGTGCAGCAGCTCGGCCTGCAACACGTTCAGCGGGTCGGTATAGATGTTACGCAACTGGATGGATTCGGCGATCCACGGCAGATCGGCCATTAAGTGCGAGTCGTTGGCGATTGCCAGCACCACTTTGATATCCGCTTCCAGCAGTTTGCGCAGCTCACTACCCAGCGCCCACAGTTCAGGTTTCACCAGACGCTGATCGTAGTATTCCGCCAGCCACAGGTCGGCTTTCGAGAACACCATCTCCAGCATGCCCAGACGAGTGGAGAAGAACGGCCAGTCGCGGCACATGGCTTCCAGCTCGCTCTGTTTGCCGTCTTCCACCACTTTCTGCAACGCCGCGCCCGCGCCCAGCCAGGCTGGCAGCATCAGGCGGTTTTGCGTCCAGGCGAAGATCCATGGGATCGCGCGCAGCGATTCAACACCGCCGGTCGGGCGACGTTTCGCCGGGCGAGAACCCAGCGGCAGTTTACCCAGTTCCTGCTCCGGCGTGGCGGAACGGAAGTACGGTACGAAATCTTTGTTTTCGCGCACATAACCGCGGTACATATCGCAGGAGATGGTTGAGAGCTCGTCCATAATATGGCGCCACTCGGTTTTTGGCTCCGGCGGCGGCAGCAGGTTGGCTTCCATAATCGCGCTGGTATAGAGCGACAAGCTGCTGATAGTGACTTCCGGCAGACCGTATTTGAAGCGGATCATTTCGCCCTGTTCGGTAACGCGCAAACCCCCTTTCAGGCTGCCTGGCGGTTGCGAAAGCAGTGCGGCGTGAGCCGGTGCGCCGCCACGGCCAATAGAGCCGCCGCGACCGTGGAACAGTGTCAGTTCGATTCCTGCTTTTTCGCAGGTTTTGATTAATGCGTCCTGCGCCTGGTACTGTGCCCAGGAAGCGGCCATCACGCCTGCGTCTTTCGCCGAGTCGGAGTAGCCAATCATCACCATCTGTTTGCCCTGGATAAAGCCGCGATACCAGTCGATATTCAGCAACTGGGTCATCACGTCGTCGGCGTTATTCAGGTCATCAAGGGTTTCAAACAGCGGCGCGACCGGCAGCGCAAAACCGATACCGGCTTCTTTAAGCAGCAGGTGAACTGCCAGCACGTCTGAAGGCGTCTTCGCCATTGAGATCACATACGCGGCGATAGATCCGCGCGGCGCTTCGGCGATCACCCGGCAGGTGTCCAGCACTTCGCGGGTCTCTTCGCTTGGCTCCCACTGACGCGGCAACAGCGGACGTTTAGAGTTCAGTTCGCGGATCAGGAATGCCTGTTTGTCCGCTTCCGACCAGCTTTCGTAGTCGCCAATACCCAGGTAACGCGTTAATTCGCCCAGCGCTTCCGTATGACGGGTGCTCTCCTGGCGAATGTCGATGCGTACCAGCGGCACGCCAAAACTCTTCACGCGGCGTAATGTATCGAGCAGTTCCCCGTTGGCGATAATGCCCATGCCGCAGGCCTGCAACGATTTATAACAGGCGTAGAGCGGTTCCCACAGTTGCTCGTTTTGCACCAGCAGTCCGGCCGGTTTCGGTAATTTCTGGCCTTTCAGGCGCGCTTCCAGCCAGGCCTGGGTGGCCATCAGATCGCCGCGCAGCTTCTTCATCAGGTAGCGATACGGTTCACGCGCGCCTTCTGCGCCCGCCAGTTCGCGCAACTCGTCGGTACACTCCACCATCGACAGTTCGGAAATCAGCAACTGAATGTCCTTCAGGAACAGATCGGTTGCTTTCCAGCGGCTGAGCAGTAGGACATGACGGGTGATATCAGCGGTAACGTTCGGGTTGCCGTCACGGTCGCCGCCCATCCACGAGGTAAAACGCACCGGCACAAAGTCCACCGGCAGTTTGTAATTGAGGTTCTCTTCCAGCTGTTCGTTCAGCTCGCGCAGGTAATTTGGCACGCCTTCCCACAGGCTGTTTTCCACCACCGCAAAGCCCCATTTGGCTTCATCTACCGGGCTTGGACGGTTTCTGCGGATTTCATCGGTGTGCCAGGACTGGGCAATCAACTGGCGCAGGCGGCGCATCAGCTGGTGGCGTTCATAATCGGCGATATCGCTGTTATCTAGCTGCTTTAAGCAGTTATTCACTTCCACCATTTTGTGGATCAGCGTACGGCGAGTAATTTCGGTCGGGTGCGCAGTCAGCACCAGCTCCAGCGACAGTGATTCAATCGCTTTAATAATTGTGGCTTCGTTGAGATTGGGTTGGTCTTTCAGCTTTCTGATGGTCTGGGCAATCACTTCCGGGTTGCTGGCCGCTTCGCCTTTCGCTGAAATGCTATGGTATTGCTCAGCGGTGTTAGCAAGGTTCAGGAACTGGCTAAACGCGCGGGCTACCGGCAGCAGTTCGTCATTGGACAGATTCTGCAAAGTGGTGAGCAGTTCCTGACGGCTGGCTTCATTCCCGGCGCGGGAGGATTTGGACAGCTTACGGATTGTTTCTACCCGGTCGAGAATGTTCTCGCCGAGAGCATCCTTAATGGTATCTCCCAGCAGTTTGCCGAGCATACTGACATTACTACGCAAAGCGGAATATTGTTCGTTCATGTTACCCCAGACACCCCATCTCATTTTATTTTGTTATACCTGCCGTTGCGCAGATATAAGACACCGTCTTTTATAAAGCCACGTAAAACCCACCGCGTCAATTGTTGCGAAATCGCTTCAGCAAACGAATAAATGTCGGCAATTTACGAAATTTAATTCGCATCGTGTCCAATAAGTATTGCTTATGGGATCGTGACAATTGTCACGCTTTTTCGCACATAAAACCCCCTCATACGAGGGGGTAAAAAAGCGAAAATCACTTCAGTGCCAGCAGAAATGATGAACGACCTGGGTGATGAGTTCGCGTGTTGGTTTAATAAAGCGGGTTTCCAGATATTCATCCGGCTGATGCGCCTGGTTAATAGACCCCGGTCCCAGCACCAGCGTCGGGCAAAGCGTCTGAATAAAGGGCGCTTCGGTGCAGTAGTTCACTACCTCGGTTTCGACGCCGAGCAGTTTTTCTACCACTTCTACCAGTTGGTGATCCGGCGGGCATTCGTATCCCGGAATCGGCGGGTGCAGTTCAGAAACGGTCAAACGACCCGGCCAGCGGGAACTTACCGGCTCCAGCGCATCGTTTAACAGCCCATTGAGATCGTTAAGTGTCATGCCCGGTAGCGGACGAATATCCATATGCAGTTCGCAACAGGCGCAGATACGGTTTGCCGCATCACCACCGTGAATATGCCCAAGGTTCAATGTTGGATACGGCACGGTGAACGCGTCGTAGTGATAACGTTCTTTCAGGCTGTCGCGCAGTTGCAGAATATGGCCGATGGCATCGTGCATCAGTTCGATGGCGTTGACGCCGCGCGCCGGATCGCTGGAGTGGCCGGATTGACCAAGAATGCGAATCGCATTGGAGATATGGCCTTTATGCGCACGCACCGGCTGCAAAGAGGTCGGTTCGCCAATGATGGCGCAGTCCGGGCGCAGTTGCGTGTTCTCGGAGAAATAGCGCGCACCGGCCATGCTGGTCTCTTCATCGGCGGTGGCGAGCACATACAGCGGCTTGCTCAGTTTTGTCACATCGACGTCACGCAGCGCATCAAGAATAAAGGCGAAAAAGCCTTTCATGTCGGCGGTGCCCAGACCGTAGAGCTTGTTGTCATGCTCGGTGAGCGTAAACGGGTCGCGCGTCCAGCGCCCATCATCGAACGGCACTGTGTCGGTGTGACCGGTCAGCAACAGGCCGCCCGCGCCGGTTCCGGCACTGGCAAGCATATTGAATTTGTTACGGGTGCCGGGAACCGGCTGCACTTCAACCTTGAAACCGAGATCGCCAAACCATCCAGCCAGCAAATTGATTAAAGACGCATTGCTCTGATCCAGCGCTTCTTCCGTCGCGCTGATCGACGGCGTGGCTATCAGGGCGCGGTAGATCTCGATAAATGGTGGCAAATTCATTTTCATTGTTGACATACCTGAGTTCGTGATAGTATCAATATTCATGCACTAAATGTGAATAAAAATACATTAATGTTGAGCGTAAAGGAACCCATGCGGCGACTTTGCTCAGCGACGCGGGATTGATGCCGAGTCTTTCCCTGGCACACATGACGTAAGAAGGTAAACCGCCCCAATGTTGAACACATTAATTGTGGGTGCCAGCGGTTATGCTGGTGCAGAGCTAGTGACCTATGTAAATCGCCATCCTCATATGAACATAACCGCTTTGACGGTTTCTGCGCAAAGTAATGATGCAGGAAAATGTATCTCTGATTTACATCCGCAGTTGAAAGGCATTGTTGATCTCCCGTTACAACCGATGTCCGATATTGGCGATTTCCTGGAGGGCGTGGATGTTGTCTTCCTCGCCACCGCCCATGAAGTGAGCCACGATCTGGCGCCAACCTGCCTGGCGGCGGGATGTGTGGTGTTCGATCTCTCTGGTGCGTTCCGCGTTAACGATCCCGCGTTTTACGAAAAATTCTACGGCTTCACCCATCAGCATACCGATCTGCTGGCACAGGCGGTGTATGGGCTGGCGGAGTGGAACCATGACAAACTGAAAGAAGCGCAATTAATTGCCGTGCCGGGGTGCTATCCGACGGCGGCGCAGTTGTCATTAAAACCGTTGATCGACGCCGGGCTGCTGGATCTGAACCAATGGCCGGTGATCAACGCCACCAGCGGCGTAAGCGGCGCGGGGCGCAAAGCGGCGCTTTCCAACAGTTTCTGCGAAGTGAGCCTGCAACCATACGGTGTTTTCAACCATCGCCACCATCCGGAAATCGCCACTCACCTTGGCGCGAGTGTGATCTTCACTCCGCACCTGGCGAGCTTCCCGCGTGGGATCCTTGAAACTATCACCTGCCGTTTGCAACCGGGCGTTACCCACGCACAGGTGGCGGATGTGTTCAAACAAGCGTATGGCGATAAACCGCTGGTGCGTCTGTATGACAAAGGCGTTCCGGCGTTGAAAAACGTGGTTGGCCTGCCGTTCTGCGATATCGGTTTTGCGGTACAGGATGAGCACCTGATTGTCGTCGCCACGGAAGATAACCTGCTGAAAGGCGCGGCGGCGCAGGCAGTACAGTGCGCGAATATTCGTTTTGGCTATGCTGAAACTCAGTCACTTATTTAAATTGAACAGGCGTGATCGTGATGATGAATCCATTAATTATTAAGCTCGGTGGCGTACTGCTGGATAGCGAGGAAGCGCTGGAGCGTTTGTTTACGGCACTGGTGCACTATCGTGAATCTCATCAGCGCCCGTTAGTGATTGTCCACGGCGGCGGCTGCGTGGTGGATGAGCTGATGAAACAGCTTAACCTGCCGGTTAAAAAGAAAAATGGCCTGCGCGTAACCCCGGCGGATCAGATTGACATCATCACCGGTGCGCTGGCCGGTACGGCCAACAAAACCCTGCTGGCGTGGGCGAAGAAACACCATATCGCCTCTGTCGGCCTGTTCCTCGGTGATGGCGACAGCGTGAAAGTGACGCAACTGGATGAAGAACTGGGGCATGTCGGCCTGGCACAACCGGGTTCACCGAAACTGATCAATGCGCTGCTTGATGGCGGCTTTTTGCCGGTGATCAGCTCCATCGGCGTCACCGATGAAGGTGAGCTGATGAACGTCAACGCCGACCAGGCAGCAACCGCACTGGCTGCAACATTGGGCGCAGATCTGATTCTGCTCTCCGATGTAAGCGGTATTCTGGATGGCAAAGGCCAGCGTATTGCCGAGATGACGGCGGCGAAAGCGGAGCAACTGATTGCCCAGGGCATCATTACCGATGGCATGATCGTAAAAGTAAACGCGGCGCTGGACGCGGCGCGCACGCTGGGTCGCCCGGTGGATATCGCCTCCTGGCGTCATGCCGAGCAGCTACCCGCGCTGTTTAACGGCACGCCGATCGGCACCCGTATTCTGGCGTAACGACACAACAATTTATGTAGGCCGGGCAGGCGCTGCGCCGTCCGGCAAAACGGATAAAGAGAAGGAAGCAAACTATGGCACTTTGGGGCGGGCGTTTTACTCAGGCAGCGGATCAACGGTTCAAACAGTTCAACGACTCTTTGCGCTTTGACTATCGCCTGGCGGAGCAGGATATCGTTGGCTCTGTGGCCTGGTCTAAAGCGCTGGTAACCGTTGGCGTGCTGACTGCGGCTGAGCAGCAGCAACTGGAAGAAGCGTTGAATAATCTGCTGGAAGAGGTGCGCGCTAATCCGCAGCAGATCCTGCAAAGCGACGCGGAAGATATTCACAGTTGGGTGGAAGGCAAGTTGATCGACAAAGTGGGTCAACTGGGCAAAAAACTGCACACCGGGCGCAGCCGTAATGACCAGGTAGCGACCGATCTGAAACTGTGGTGTAAAGACACCATCAGTGAATTGCTGCTGGCGAATCGCCAGTTGCAGAGCGCGCTGGTGGTGACGGCGGAAAATAACCAGGACGCAGTCATGCCTGGTTATACTCACCTGCAACGCGCGCAGCCGGTGACGTTCGCGCACTGGTCGCTGGCCTATGTTGAGATGCTGGCGCGTGATGAAAGCCGCTTGCAGGATACGCTAAAACGCCTGGATGTCAGCCCGCTGGGCAGCGGCGCGCTGGCGGGAACGGCTTATGAAATCGACCGTGAGCAGTTAGCGGGCTGGCTGGGTTTTGCCTCGGCAACCCGCAACAGCCTGGATAGCGTATCCGACCGCGACCACGTGCTGGAACTGCTCTCTGACGCTTCAATCGGCATGGTGCATCTGTCGCGCTTTGCCGAAGATCTGATTTTCTTTAACTCCGGTGAAGCGGCGTTTGTTGAGCTTTCTGACCGCGTAACCTCTGGTTCTTCACTGATGCCGCAAAAGAAAAACCCGGATGCGCTGGAGCTGATCCGTGGTAAATGCGGCCGTGTGCAGGGCGCGCTAACCGGCATGATGATGACGCTTAAAGGCCTGCCGCTGGCGTACAACAAAGATATGCAGGAAGACAAAGAAGGGCTGTTCGATGCGCTCGACACCTGGCTTGACTGCCTGCACATGGCGGCGCTGGTGCTGGACGGCATTCAGGTGAAACGCCCGCGTTGTCAGGAAGCGGCGCAGCAGGGTTACGCTAATGCCACCGAACTGGCGGATTACCTTGTCGCGAAAGGCGTACCGTTTCGCGAAGCGCACCACATCGTTGGTGAAGCGGTGGTGGAAGCGATTCGCCAGGGCAAACCGCTGGAAGATCTGCCACTTGCCGATCTGCAAAAATTCAGCGATGTGATTGGCGATGATGTTTATCCCATTCTGTCACTGCAATCCTGCCTTGATAAACGTGCGGCGAAAGGCGGCGTGTCACCGGTGCAGGTCGCGCAGGCCATTGCGGATGCGAAGGCGCGGTTGGTGTAAGCACGCTACAGTTTGCAAACAGGAGCCTGGCGTTACGCCGGGCTTTTTTATGCAAAAAAATGCGGACGCTAAGGTCCGCAAAACGTTCACGTTGGCTTTAGTTGTTCAGAGAGAAACAGAGGGTAGTTACCTCATCACGGGTCAAGCTGAGGTGCCGCTTCGTTTCTGGTGCTAATTATTGAACAGAATGCTTGATAGGGATAATCGTTCGTTGCTATGCTATCTATCGCCATGAACTATCGTGGCGACGGAGGATGAATAATGAATATTCGTGATCTTGAGTACCTGGTGGCGTTAGCCGAACACCGCCATTTTCGCCGTGCAGCCGATTCTTGCCACGTCAGCCAGCCCACGCTGAGCGGGCAGATCCGTAAACTGGAAGATGAACTTGGCGTAATGCTGCTGGAGCGTACCAGCCGCAAAGTGCTGTTCACCCAGGCGGGTTTGTTGCTGGTAGATCAGGCGCGCACTGTGCTGCGCGAGGTCAAAGTGCTGAAGGAAATGGCAAGCCAGCAGGGGGAAACGATGTCCGGCCCGCTGCATATTGGCCTGATCCCAACCGTTGGACCTTACCTGTTGCCGCACATCATTCCGCTGTTGCACCAGACTTTCCCGAAACTGGAAATGTATCTGCATGAAGCGCAGACGCATCAACTTCTGGCGCAGCTGGACAGCGGCAAGCTCGACTGCGCGATCCTCGCGCTGGTGAAAGAGAGCGAAGCCTTTATTGAGGTGCCGCTGTACGATGAGCCAATGATGCTGGCGATTTATGAAGATCATCCGTGGGCGAATCGCGAATGTGTGCCGATGGCTGACCTGGCGGGCGAAAAGCTGCTGATGCTGGAAGACGGGCACTGCCTGCGTGACCAGGCGATGGGCTTCTGCTTTGAAGCGGGTGCGGACGAAGATACCCATTTCCGTGCGACCAGCCTGGAAACGCTGCGCAATATGGTCGCCGCCGGGAGTGGCATCACGTTGCTGCCTGCGCTTTCCGTTCCGCGCGAGCGTAAACGCGATGGCGTGGTGTATCTGCCGTGCATCAAACCTGAACCGAAACGCACGGTTGGGCTGGTGTATCGCCCGGGTTCGCCGCTGCGCAGCCGCTATGAGCAGCTGGCAGAGGCCATCCGTGGTGCGATGGATGGCCATTTCGACACAGCGTTAAAACAGGCGGTTTAAGCCGTTTAATGCTGCTACCCGGTAGGCTTCCGCCATTGTCGGGTAGTTAAAGGTGGTGTTAACGAAGTACTCAATGGTGTTACCGCCACCTTTCTGCTCCATAATCGCCTGGCCGATATGAATAATTTCGGCCGCGCGCTCGCCAAAGCAGTGAATTCCCAAAATCTCTTTCGTTTCGCGGTGGAACAGGATCTTCAGCGTACCGACATTCATGCCGACAATCTGCGCCCGCGCCAGGTGTTTAAACTGCGCGCGACCCACTTCATACGGCACTTTCATGGCCGTGAGCTGCTGCTCGGTTTTGCCCACGGAACTGATCTCCGGAATGGTATAAATCCCGGTCGGAATATCTTCAATCAGATGCGCCGTGGCTTCGCCTTTGACCATCGCCTGCGCGGCAATGCGCCCCTGATCGTAAGCCGCTGATGCCAGGCTGGGGTAGCCAATCACATCGCCTACCGCATAAACGTGCGGCAGCGCGGTCTGGTACATGCTGTTAACCTTCAACTGACCGCGTCCGTCCGCTTCAAGGCCAATATTCGCCAGTTGCAGGCTGTCGGTGTTCCCGGTACGGCCGTTGGCGTAGAGCAGGCAGTCGGCTTTCAGTTTTTTGCCGGATTTCAGGTGCATAATCACCCCGTCATCCAGCGGCTCGATGCGCTCGTACTCTTCGTTATGGCGGATAACGACGCCGCTATTCCAGAAGTGATAAGAGAGTGAGTCCGACATCTCCTGATCAAGGAACGCCAGCAGGCGATCGCGGGTGTTAATCAGATCCACTTTGACGTTCATACCGCGGAAGATCGACGCATATTCGCAACCGATCACCCCCGCGCCGTAGATGATCACATGGCGGGGCTCGTGGTGCATATCGAGGATCGAGTCGCTGTCGTAAACACGGGGATGGGCAAAATCGACATCGGCCGGACGGTAGGGGCGTGAGCCGCAGGCGATAACAAATTTTTCGGCGGTGATGGTTTCGACAGTGCCGTCGTGGCACTCCAGCGCCAGTGTGTGGTCATCAATAAAATGGGCGTTGCCTTCTAAAATTTCGCAGCGGTTACGCTCATAAAAGCCCTGACGCATGCGCGTTTGCTGATTAATCACGCTTTCAGCATGGTTCAGGATATCGGCGAAAGAGGAGCGGAGAAGGCGGGTGTGGTCACTGTAGAGCGGGTTTTGGTTGAATTCGATAATACGGCTAACGGCGTGGCGCAACGCTTTTGAGGGGATAGTGCCCCAATGCGTACAGCCGCCGCCGACATTGTGGTAACGCTCAATAACCGCGACCCGTGCTCCTTGTTTAACCAGGCCCATGGCTGCGCCTTCGCCGCCGGGGCCGGAGCCTATTACTATTGCATCATAATCGTAGGAATGTGGCATGGTAAGGCTTACCTGTTCTTATACATAAAAGCAACATAATACTAACATCAAAGCGGCGGTAACCCAATTATCGTTGTGCTCTTTTGCCACGAAAAAGAAGAAACTGCGCGTAAACAATCAGTCACAATCCAGTACAATCGGATCGGATTTATTCTCTGGTATAGTGCCAGCGGGCCCCTGGAAGGATTCAAACATCGTGATGGGTGTAAGAGCGCAACAAAAAGAGAGAACGCGGCGTTCGCTGATCGAAGCCGCATTTAGCCAACTCAGCGCGGAGCGCAGCTTCGCCAGCCTGAGCCTGCGGGAAGTCGCCCGTGAGGCAGGTATTGCGCCAACGTCTTTTTATCGTCATTTCCGGGATGTGGATGAACTCGGTCTGACCATGGTGGATGAAAGCGGGTTAATGCTGCGCCAGTTGATGCGCCAGGCGCGTCAGCGTATTGCGAAAGGCGGTAGCGTTATCCGCACATCAGTTTCCACATTTATGGAATTTATCGGCAATAATCCCAACGCTTTTCAGCTCCTGTTGCGGGAACGCTCCGGAACGTCCGCAGCCTTTCGTGCGGCGGTGGCGCGTGAGATCCAACATTTTATTGCGGAACTTGCCGACTACCTTGAACTCGAAAACCATATGCCGCGAGCGTTCACTGAAGCGCAAGCCGAAGCGATGGTGACGATTGTCTTCAACGCCGGCGCTGAAGCGCTGGATGTGGGGGCGGAACAACGCAGGCAATTAGAAGAGCGACTGGTACTACAATTGCGCATGATTTCAAAAGGCGCGTATTACTGGTATCGCCGTGAACAGGAAAAACTGGCGCATCAACCGACGAGTGAAGGATGAGTAATGAAACAGTCTGGTCAAGATAAAGGTACGTTGCTGCTGGCGCTCATCGCTGGCTTATCGATTAACGGTACGTTCTCCGCCGTGTTCAGCTCGATTGTACCGTTTTCAATATTCCCGATTATCTCACTGGTGCTGACGGTGTATTGTCTGCATCAGCGCTATCAAAATCGCACGATGCCGGTGGGTCTGCCTGGCCTTGCCGCCGCGTGTTTTATCCTCGGTGTGCTGATTTACAGTACGGTGGTGCGCGCCGAGTATCCTGATATCGGTTCTAACTTCCTGCCTGCCGTTTTGTCGGTGGTGCTGGTTTTCTGGATTGGTTTTCGTCTGCGCGATCGCAAACACGAAGCCTCTGAATAAGCATTATCCCCTCTCCCTGCGAGAGGGGATTTTCATCTCCAATGAATCAAGCGTTGGGAATTATTCATTCCTTTGTTCTGCGCTTGCGAAATAACTCCCAGCCAGAATCCATCAATAATTTATTAATTAAAAAAATCTACGGTAAAACGCATTTCATCTGATGTACTGATCCGGCATTTTATTCGGTTGCCTTACGATCGCTTGATCCAGGTGACAGGTTAAAATTAACTCTGGACATCCTCATGAAAAAAATAACACAACTTCTGTTAGCCACGGCCGGTTTAGTTATTTCGGTCGCCGCATTCGCGGATACAATAAAAACGAATGAGAGCGAGCACCGTATTCCGGCGATAAAGCTCATTAATACGCCGGATAACCACTCGGCGTTTATTAAAGGTTCTGTTCCCTCGCTGGCGAAGCTCTCGTCGCAAAATCTCTACTTCAGCAATACATTCGAAGAGTGGCAGAAAGGGGTACATCCGGCACCGAAGAAGCAATACGTGGTGACGATGAAAGGCAAACTTAAGTTCAGGGTAAGCGATGGCTCAACCTTCATCATCGAACCCGGCACGGTTCTGCTTGCGGCAGACACGGCGGGCGAAGGTCACAGCTGGGATATTGTCGACGGTAAAGAGTGGGTTCGCGTTTATATTCCGGTGGGTGATGATGACCACTTTATTGCCGATAAATAACCCGTAAAACGCATTATTTCTCAGCCCTGTTTCTCGCGGGGCTGATTGTGTAATATCAGAAGTGAACATCTCTGGTGATATAAATACCGCATCAGAACATTCACAAACTATTATAAAATAACGTTAGCGAGATCACGTTTCGCAATGATCATTATTCTGATAAATAAATAGTTGCATGCAGCAGTCATTTGCGTCTCACCGCTATTATTCGGCTGGCCTGATTGACAGGCCAGCCGTTAAACGGAATTGCCGGGTTTTATATAGCGCTATTTATTTTACGCGTAAGCAGTACGCCGCACTCCATATGGTGCGTATACGGGAATTGATCGAACAGCGCCAGACGTGAAATATCGTGTGTCTGGCTCAATGCTTCGAGGTTTTTACACAGCGTTTCCGGGTTGCAGGAGATATACAGAATACGCGGATAGGCCTGCACCATTTTCTCGGTTTCCGCATCCAGCCCGCTGCGCGGCGGATCGACGAAAATCGTTTCGCACTGGTAGCTCGCAAGATCGATACCCTGCAAGCGATTAAAAGCGCGCACGCCATTCATCGCCTGCGTAAATTCTTCGGCGGACATGCGGATAATCTGCACGTTATCGATGTGGTTAGCCGCGATATTGTATTGCGCTGCCGCCACGGACGGTTTGGCGATTTCGGTTGCCAGCACGCGATCGAAATTGCGTGCCAGCGCCAGCGAGAAGTTGCCATTGCCGCAATACAGCTCCAGCAGATCGCCCGTTGAATCGCGCGTGACGTCAAGCGCCCATTCCAGCATTTGGATATTCATCGCGGCGTTAGGCTGCGTAAAGCTGTTCTCCACCTGGCGGTAGATCATCTCTCTGCCACCGACCGGCAGACGCTCATCGACAAAATCCTGATCCAGCTCGATTTTAGTTTTGGTCGCACGGCCAATTAACTGCAGATTCAGATTCCGGGCGCGCAGTGCGTCACGCAGGTGCGCGGCTTCTGCCTGCCATTCATCATCCAGCTTTTTGTGATAGAGCAGAGTGACAATCGCCTGGTTGCTCATGGTGCTCAGGTAATCAATCTGGAACAGCTTATGACGCAGTGTTTTATTGCCGCGTACCGCCTCGATCATCACCGTCATTAATTGGTTAATCAGCTCGCTTGCCGCCGGGAAGCTGTCCACGCGGATCCGCGATTTCGTCTGCTGATCGAAAATGATGTGGTAGAGATCGTCGCCGTCATGCCAGATGCGGAATTCGGCGCGCATACGGTAATGGCTGACCGGTGAGCGGAACACCTCCGGAAGCGGCGCGGAAAAAGGCGTCATCATTGATTGCAGACGCACCATTTTTTCGGCCAGCTGGGCTTCGTACTGTTCTGTCGGCAGGTGTTCGGGGGTCATCATGCTTCCTGAGTGATTAAGAATAACGCGGGGATTGTAGGCATTGCTCAGGCGATGTCCAGCCCCGGATGTGAGCTAAATAGTCAGTTAGCAGTCTGGACATCCATATGTTACAGAATGTAGCATCCTTGTTCCGGTCCTGTGAGTTAAAAGGGAACCCAGTGAGAATCTGGGGCTGACGCGCAGCGGTAAGGATCAAGGTGAGAGAGCAGACACTGCCTGTGGGGTGGGAAGTCGCTTTCTTGATGTACCTCCAAGCCCGAAGACCTGCCGGTATACGTCGCATCTGGTGACATCATCGCGTGCTATTGATGGAACCTGCGGCATCCTTACTCTTTTGTGGATGCTTTCACAATGATTAAAAAAGCTTCGCTGCTGACGGCGCTCTCCGTCACAGCTTTTTCCGGCTGGGCGCAAGATAGCAGCTCAGACACTTTGGTGGTGACAGCAAATCGTTTTCAACAACCGGCTAAGACGGTGCTTGCACCAACTGAAGTGGTGACGCGTGAGGACATCGATCGCTGGCAGTCGCGCTCACTGGTTGATGTGCTGCGTCGCCTGCCTGGAGTTGATATCGCGCAAAACGGCGGATTAGGCCAGACCGCTTCGGTTTATGTGCGGGGTACAGAAGCGAAACACCTGCTGCTGCTGATTGATGGCGTACCGGTTGCGCGCTCAGGGATTTCCAACGATCCCGAGCTGAATCAAATCCCGCTCTCTTTAGTGCAACGTGTTGAATATATTCGCGGGCCGCGCTCTGCCGTGTATGGCTCCGGGGCGATTGGCGGCGTGGTTAACGTCATTACCATGACCGGCAATGAGAAATCACAAATCAATGCCGGCGTAGGCTCGAAAGGCTATCAGACCTACGACGGTACGCTGCGCCAGCGCTTTGGCGACACCGTGGCGACGGCGGCGGGTTCTTATACCAGCACACGCGGTTTTAATGTGCAGCCCGGTTCAACCTGGGATCATGACAGTGATCGCGATGGTTATCGCAACAAAACGTTCTGGGGCAGCCTGCAGCACAAGTTCAACGATAACGTCGACGGTTTCTTTCGCGGCTACAACTTTAGCAATAACGTGGATTACGATCTTGGCAGCCCACCGTTCGCGCCAGACTATAGCGCCGATGAGCGTCAATTGTTTGTGCAGGGTTGGGATACCGGACTGAATTTCGCCGAGGGGATCTATTCGTCCCAGTTGCTGGCCAGCTACCAGAAAAGCAAAGACTACAACTACAGCAGCATTTATGGCCGTTATAACGACGGCACCACGCTGGATGATATGGAGCAGCGATATATTCAGTGGGGCAACAATGTTGATGTCGGCAAAGGTTCTGTTGGCGCGGGCGTAGACTGGAAACAAGAGCGCCTGGTTTCATCGAATAAAACGACGCGCGATGCTTATGAGCGTGAGAATACAGGCTTGTACCTGAACGGGATGCAGCAGTTCGGCGATGTCACGCTGGAAGCCTCGGGCCGTGAAGATAAAGATGACGAGTTCGGCTGGCATGGTACCTGGCAGACCGCTGCTGGCTGGGAGTTCGTTGAAAACTACCGTCTGACCGTCTCTTATGGCACCGGCTTCCTGGCGCCTTCTTTAGGCCAGCAGTTTGGTGCGAAGCGTTTTGGCATTGCTTCCAACCCGAACCTGAAACCGGAAGAGTCCAGACAGTGGGAAGCGGGTGTTGAAGGCTTAACCGGCCCGCTGGACTGGCGTTTGTCTGCCTATCGCTATGAGATTGAAAACCTGATCACCTATAGCAATACGGCTTACTACAACATCAACTCTGCCACTATTAAAGGCGTTGAGTGGACGGGCAGCGTAGATACCGGCATTTTCTCGCATCGCGTGACGCTGCAATACATTGATCCGCGTGATGATGAAACCAATGAAGTGCTGCCGCGTCGTGCGAAGCGTCAGGCGAAGTACCAGCTTGACTGGTCCGTATTGAATGTCGATATGGATCTGGCCTGGGAGTACTTCGGTAAGCGCTATGACAACCGCACGTCAACCTATAATCCTGAGCAACGTATTTTGCCAAGTTATAGTACGGTTGATTTTTCTGCCTCATATCCTGTGACCTCTCATTTAACAGTTCGTGGTAAAATCGCCAACCTGTTCGATAAAGAGTACGAGACAGCATATGGCTACCAAACTGCAGGACGGGAATACACCTTGTCTGGCAGCTACACCTTCTGACGCACGTCCCACCGTGCTGGTGTTTGACTCCGGCGTCGGTGGGTTATCCGTTTATGATGAGATCCGGCATCTCCTGCCGGATCTGCATTACATCTACGCGTTTGACAATGTCGCTTTCCCCTATGGTGAGAAAAGCGAAGCGTTTATCGTTGAACGCGTTGTCGAAATCGTCGCCGCCGTTCAGGCCCAATACCCCCTCGCACTGGCCGTTATTGCCTGTAATACGGCGAGCACCGTATCTTTGCCCGCGCTGCGGGAGACGTTTTCCTTCCCTGTCGTCGGCGTAGTGCCTGCCATCAAACCCGCCGCGCGTCTAACGGCGAACGGCGTTGTAGGGCTGCTGGCCACGCGGGGTACGGTGAAGCGTCCTTATACACACGAACTGATTTCGCGTTTCGCGAATGAGTGTCGGATTGAGATGCTGGGTTCGGCGGAGCTGGTCGTATTGGCGGAAGCGAAACTGCATGGTGAAGCGGTCTCGCTGGATGAACTGCGCCATATCCTTCGCCCCTGGCTGCGCATGAAAGAGCCGCCGGATACGGTGGTGCTGGGATGTACGCACTTTCCTTTACTGCAAGACGAGTTGCTGCAAGTGTTGCCGGAAGGAACGCGTTTGATTGATTCAGGCGCGGCAATTGCGCGTCGTACTGCCTGGCTGCTTGAACACGAAGCGCCGGATGCGAAATCTTCCGATGAGAATATTGCCTATTGCATGGCATTAACGCCAGAGACTGCGCAATTATTGCCCGTTTTGCAGCGCTATGGGTTCAAAAAGCTCGAAAAACTGGCGCTTTAGCGCGGTTTTGTGCAAAAAAGAGACGGTTGAAAAGTTTTTTGAAATTAGGGGTTGTCAGCGGGAATTAACTCCCTATAATGCGCCTCCACTGACACGGCACAACGGCAAACACACCGGCCTGTCAGGTGAAGCAATC
>NZ_QPJR01000012.1:0-124996 GCF_003337365.1 Kosakonia sp. AG348 | reverse complement strand
TTAAACTCTTCGGGATAACGCTTACCGCTCATGGGCACCTCTCTTTAAGCCATCTTAAATGACTCTGAGGTGTCTGTTAAACCCGTGGCGATTCATCCTGTGGCTGCACCTTCTGCTAAAACATGCTCGACTACGCCGCCGGGAGTTTCCTGGTATGGTTGCAAATGACCCGAATTTGGATACTGTTCTTTGAACGCAAACGTCATCTCAACGACAAGCATTGAGGGCATCTCAATCTCATTTTCTTGAAGATGAGAAAGAACAACGAGATGCAGACAGCGAAACCCACAATAAAGGCTAACGCCAAATCTTGGGGATTTTGCGATAGCCCCATAACAAACCTGGCCAACTGAGACGGTGTAAAATCCCATCCATGGATTACTGTTTCTGAAAAGTTCACTGCGAATACAAGATCGAAGTAAAGCACGATAACGTAATACGCAACGCAAATAAGCGCTATACACGCCCACCTGATCCAGTACTTCTTATTCATCATCTTACCTTTTTAAAGATAAGTAAGATGAGCGGCACGCAGATCGCAAAGCCAAAGAAGGCGGCGTTATAAATGCCGTTTGTAGCTTGCATAAGTGAATCAATCGCCTGGTAATACTCTTTTAATGGAACAGGGTTTGAAACAAGAGTCTGATTTTCAGAGAAAATAGCGAATGCTTGTGAGGCGACAAACAGCCCAAGGAAGTAACCTAGGCAGACAATACAAATCCCTCCCCATCGGAGCATGGTTTTAGTTCTACTCGTCAACGTCATAAGATCCACCTAATACACCGCCAAAAGTACCGCTGGAATATTGTGATAATGAATCACCAGTAGCGGCGAACCCCGCCGCAATGTGCTGAATTTTCCCTTTTGGTGACTCTTGATAGGGCGATAAATTGTCCTTATTGGAATAGAGTTTTTTAAACTCGTCCGTCATTTCAATAACTGTCATTGATGAGAAGTCAGAACTTTTGATCTCAAGATAACGCTGCAATGAGAGAGGAATGGTGAAATCTTCTTCTAACTCGATAGGAATCTGAGTCGTGGTGGATGTGTAGCTATGTTCGAATACCATCGACCCGGCAAACTTAATTCCCTCAACAGAGTGAGTGGTACAATTATTTCCTGTTACGTCGTACTCATCGATGGTGTGGCCTCTTCGCTTGATTTTTTCTTCCATCTTAGATGTTTGAATCGCTGGTTCGCCTTTGTTCCAAAGATCTTCAAAAAATTGCCTCGTTTTCGTCGGGTCAGTGTCACCTATACGGAATGCTCTTGCGCCCATCCGATATAGCTCGACCCTATAGTAATCTCTTGCGTCTTCATCTTGCAGGAAGTTAAGAATACCGTCCCCCGTGAAACCTCCGGGAGCGGTTCTACCGTATCGCCCGTATGTGTAAAGGGAGACAGTGTTGTTCTCATGTACCGAAACGAAAACGTGACCTGCTCTTTTGATTTCAGTCCAGATATAAACGCCGTTCAATAGCGGGTTATCTTCGGGCCCACAGGTGTCCGCAAAGTTATTTTTCTTCTTCGCCGCTTGTGCATATTGTTCAGGTTCTGCAATTTTTGCAGGTTGAGGAGGAGCGTTTGCAACTGGCGGGGCAGCGACAGGAATGGCTTTAACTGGTTTTGCTTCTTCAAGCCAATAAGAGGCATTTGGAAATGACGAAATAAATCTTGCTCTACAGGGACATGTGCTTCGGCTATGCAACGTCCCTGCTGCTGCAACGCCATAAATCCAGTAATCGGGTATGCCACCCGCGATGTAGTAGATCTTTCCATCTTTACCACACGATACAGAGTCACCATTCCTTGCGGTCGCCATCCCGCCAAAGCTATGGCGCGGAGAGCCTGAAAGAATATGGCCGCCGCATGTTGTCTTATCGCCAGGACGTAGAAAATAACCCGTTGGCATAGAATCATCCTTAATAAATTTTATTTACAGAGATACTTACGCAAGCATTTCGATTTACCTGTTGTTTTCATCCTGACCATTCAATAATCACTAATTATGCTGCCCACATAACAGTTTGATGAATCATAAATAGAGGCGCATATCGCCAGTAATTTATATTTCTCTCCTCTAAGTTTGGTTTTTTTCACTCTCCTGCCGGGGGATTATTCTACAAACACGTATCCTGATTTTTATAGAGAATATGCTTACGTTAAATTCTGATTTTTAAATAGCATCAGAAGAGGCATTTCAGGTGTTGCGTGAGGTTCTTTGTTAGAGCATGAACGCCTGTTATCCCGTTTTTACGCATAAAGTTTTATTCCCTGCTGCCGTTAATATGAGCAATAGACTTCAGGAGTATTGCGCATGCTTCGCCCCACATTTACTGGCTCTCTCGATCTTTACGTATCCTCTTCCGCCAAAGGAGGAACGGTTCGTACTCAGGAGGCCACCCGCACCAGTGAAATCGTTAACCCCACGCCTGCCAGCATTGTGACGCTCAGCCCGCAGGCGAAAGAGTATTACGAAAATTTGCAGGAAAACCTCACTACGCTTAATCGCTTTACGCAGGAAAATGCCCGGAACAGTAAAGCGAATGCGCGCGCAAAGCTTGAGGCATTGAAACGGGAAATCGCCCGCCTGAAAGCGCTGGCCATGTTGTTTGGCGGCTCCGGGGGCTACATTATGAAACAACTCAAACAGCTGTCATCTCAGCTTGGACAACTCGCTTCCCAGCTAGGTCAGAGTGATAACACTGGTGCAGGCAATGGTGCCGATACTAACGCTTCTGACGCAGCACAGGCTTCTACCGGTGAAAGCGATGAATCAGCCATAAAAGCGCAGGCTGCCTCTGACGCTGAAGTGAGCGACGAAGAAAATCCGACCGAAAAAGAAAAGTCGGCAGAGATCGCGGGCGCACAATCTACTATCGATAACGTTATCAATACGCTACAAAACGCCAGCCAGAGGCAGGAAGACGCCCGTTCTCTGAAAGAAGCGCTCCGGGAGCTAAAATCGCTGCTGTCGCTGATTAAAAGCAAAATGCGGGAAGAGGGAAAAGCGTCTGGCAATGAGCGCAACGATGTTACCTCTGTTGAGCAGAATCTTAACGACAGTGGAAATATCATTTCGCAGATGAAGCTAACTCCAGGATTTTAAGCGCGCGGAACCATGTGGTGAAATGCTGAATATTGTGCGCGCTTATGCAACTTTTGATATTGACTTTTGTCGTGTAACTTTCTGCTTTTCATTTATAAAGAATGTATTATGCGACACCATAAAACAGTGACACCTGTTTTCTTTGATAAATTCAAATGCGTTGGCCCGGATTGTTTAATTTCTTGCTGCCGTAGCTGGAAAATAAATATTGATAAGAAAACGCATCAACGTTATCTGTCCTCATCCAATCCTGTTATTGCAGCCATTGCGAAAGAGAATTTAATCCCGGTTCATAACGGCAAAAATGAATATTCGGTCATTAAATTGAATGAGGATAAGCAGTGCCCGTTTGTTGATGAAAACCGGCTTTGCATGGTTCACCGTGATTTAGGTGAAAAAGCGTTATCCCCTACATGCTCAACCTATCCGCGTGGTGTACGCAAATATGCCGATGAAGTACGCTTTAGCATGACGCTCTCCTGCCCGGAAGTGGTACGCCAGGTGCTTTTCGACCCGCAAAGCATGCTGCTGCAAGAGAAAAGCACGCTGGTTGCCCGCTCAAAAGTAAAATTACTGCAGCAGCAAAAGCCGCGAGACCAGGTGGGCCATCTGATACATCTTTTCGCCTGGAATCTGGTTCAGGCGCAGAGCAACAATATTGAAGAGAATTTGATGGCGCTGGCGCAATTTATTCTCTATCTGCAAATGCTCAACTTTGATCTGCAGAATAATCTGGCTGAAGTGGAAAACTTTTATGCAGGGCTGATCGATGAACTACAGAACGGTCGAACGCTGCTTCGTGCGCAAAATACCGTTCGCGCGGCCAGTATGAAAGTCGATGCGTTAACCGTGATGGGTAAACATGTGGCGAAATACGCTTCGCGCGATCCGCTGATATCACAAGGGCACCTGCAAGTTGCTGAATATCTGGCAATTACGCCAGAGACGAAAGCGTCGGTGCTGAGTGAGAAGTTTGCCGCTCTTGATCAGCAGTGGGAGCAATTGTGTAAGCATTCCTGTCTGGGTGAACCGCATGTGCTGCGAAACTACTTACTGTATAAGCTTTATGAAAGCGATTTTCCCGGCACGAATACGGCGACAATATTGCGCCAGTTTTATCGCATCGTTATGGACTATTTTTATCTCAAAACGTTCCTCAGCGTACAGTCGTTGCATGTTGAGATAGACCCGCCTCTGGTGATGAAAACGATCGCCAGTTTTTCTGAAAAAACCATGCATAACAGCACCATCAACACACGAATGGATGCCGCGATCGATACGATCAACGGCGGCGATGATCTCTCCTGCCTGCTGTTGATCGGCTAACCACGATGGGGCTGGCTATAAGCCCCACCCATACAAACCGTTGGCAACGGAGCAGGTTTGCTGCTACGTTGCCAGCATGCCTGTTAAATATTCATCCTATTTATCTATTGCGAGCATTATTCGCACTGTCAATCGACCGGTGGGATAACGTTCGTCCTTTTCCCGCCAGCACGGCGGGGCCTTGCTGGCAGCAACCTGCGAGGTGATGTTATGAATGTTTGTTCCGCTTCTTCTGCAACACTCCATCTTCTGTGCGGCAAAATCGCATCGGGTAAATCGACGCTTGCCAGCGAGCTGGCAAAAGCACCGTGCACGGTGGTGCTGAGCGAAGATAGCTGGTTATCGTTGTTATTTAAGGACGCGATGACCACCGTTGAGGACTACGTTTTCTACTCAGCAAAATTAAAATCCGCCATCAAGCTACATGCCATCGCGCTACTGCGTGCAGGCGTTAATGTGGTTCTCGATTTTCCCGCCAACACGCTGGCCAGTCGCCAGTGGATGATGTCGATCGTTAACGAATCCGGCGCGCCGCATTTGTTGCACTACTTGCCGGTTAGCGATGAGATTTGCAAGGCGCGTTTACGCCAGCGAAATGCCGCAGGCGACCACGATTTTGCCGCTACCGACGAGCAGTTTGCGCTTATTACCCGCTACTTTGTCGAACCGACTGAACAAGAAGGGTTTCGTATCGTTCGTTATTGATTAAACGCCGGAGGGTGCGTAAAAGTAGAGCGGCTATGCTTACTTTTCCAACACCAAAAAGAACAGGGGCAATGTCATGGATAAGGAACTGCTGGACGCGGGTTACCGCGTCTATACCGGTGAAAAGATTGACGTTTATTTCAATACTGCGGTCTGTCAGCACGCGGGAAACTGCGTACGCGGCAGCGCGAAGCTTTTTAACCTGAAACGCAAACCGTGGATCATTCCCGATGAAGTGGATGTCGCAACGGTGGTGAAAGTCATTGATACCTGCCCGAGCGGTGCGCTGAAGTACCGCCACAACTAAGTGAGAAAACCATGGAAATTCTGGAAGGCCACAACAAGTTTTATGTTAATGACGCCCAGGGAACGCAGGTTGCTGAAATCGTCTTCGTTCCCACCGGCGAGCATTTAAGCATTATTGAACATACGGATGTGGATCCGAGCCTTAAAGGGCAAGGCGTAGGTAAGCAGCTGGTCGCGCGAGTGGTGGAAAAAATGCGTGCGGAAAACCGTAAAATTATCCCGTTATGTCCCTTTGCCAAACACGAGTTTGACAACACACGCGAATATGACGATATCCGTGCGTAAATAAAAATACCGGCAACGCCGGTATTTTTTTAATTTTTGATATGCAATCCAGTAAATAGCTTTTAGTTTTTTCGCTTTATTAATTCGCATTTTCAGAATTTATTCATTTTTGGCAAAATAGTTGTTTCCTTATGGGTGAAGGAGTATATGTTAGCGTTGCTAATAATCCTGAATAACCCATTGGGCGCAGACTGCGTTTATCGTTGCAGTATGCGTTTTTCCTTGTGCTTTATTCATGGTGAAACACATTGAAATTTACTTGATGAATCAAGGATGGGGTATGTCTGTAAAGAAGGGAAGATTAAAATATACCGTTATATTTTCCTACGTGATTCTTTTTACTTCGCTTTTATTTGTTTCGGGCTATTCGCTGCTCGCCCTGAACAATATCAAAGAGAGCGTGAGGGGCTTAGCTCTCGGGTTTTATCAATATGATGCGCTTGCTCAGACGAGTGCACGTTTGCAGTTCGAAGGCCTGACAGCGACGCAGAGAAGTGCGGCGCTGGCAGAGGTTGCCAGAGCCTATAACGGTTTTCTTCAGGTTGCGCCGGTCAAGACCGAAAGTGGCGTGAAAATGACGCGGGAACTCACCTCAGCTATTGAGTCGATTAAACAAGAGCCAACGCGTGAAAATGTTAATACGTTTAATAAGCTGGCCAGGAATTTTCGTGGATTAATCGTCAAATATGATGTTCAGGGCACGCAGGATTATGTTGCTTCAGCCCATAGATTTACGGTTATCACTATCATAACCACATTATCTGCGTTTTTAATTGCATCAGTGATTTTGTTCTTTATATTGCGCAATGAATTTTTGAGTATTACCAATACAATCAAAAAGAATATTCATAGGATATCGCAAGGGGATTTGCATCACGACGCTGATAATAGCGGTGGCGATATTAATGGGGTGCACCATGAACTTGATGGAATGAGAGCATCGCTGACAAAAATCACCGCTTCGCTTAAGACATCGGCCGCGCAGATAAAATTAATCTCCGGCGAAATGGCCAGCGGCAATCACGATCTCGCTTCACGTACTGAACAGCAGGCCAGCGCTTTACAACAGACCGCCGCCAGCATGGAAGAGATAAAAACCACCGTTGTCGGTAACACCGAGCATGCTCATCAGGCGAATATGTTAGCGGCAAAAGCCAATGAAATCGCGCAAGCTGGCGCACAGTCCATGTCGATCGTGATCGCCGGGATGAAAAAAATTGAACAAAGCACGGCGCATATTGCAGAGATTAACCATGTCATTAATGGTATCGCGCATCAGACGAATATTCTGGCGCTGAATGCCGCAGTTGAGGCAGCACGTGCCGGGGAGCGTGGGCGCGGATTTGCCGTGGTGGCAAGCGAAGTGCGTAGCCTGGCGAGACGAAGCGCTGAAGCCGCCGATGAGATCAATTCGCTCATCCAGGGCTCAATGCACGATGTCAGCGCTGGCGCGAATCAAGTTCAGGATGCAGCGAAAGCGATGGAAGACGTGGCGGATTCAATATCGCAAGTTAGCGCCATTATGAATGAGATTACCCACTCCTCCGAAGAGCAGCGCACCGGTGTGAACCAGGTGGCAGTTGCGCTCAACGAGATGGATAGAGCCACGCAGCAAAATGCAGCGCTCGTCGAGCAGTCGGCGGGAATCGCGCAAAGCATGGATCAGTACGCGCAGCAGCTGGCCGATGTTGTGGCGTTCTTTTCCCTTGATGAGCAGAAAAAAACGCCGTCAGTCCACTGACCGTGCAGGAGGGCTGCAAAACCCGTATTAACTCACCCATCCGCTCCCTGCGCCGCGTAAAACGCAGGGAGCGAAAGGCAGACAACGTTCAGGTTTCGCCAGGCCGCTTATCCAGCCGAAAGACAATTGCCTGCCTCACTGCACGTCTTATCTGATGGCAGTTCAGCCAGAATGACGCTGTGCTCACATAAATCAGCTGCGATAGCGCAGCAGCACCATCATCACCAGCGCCAGCGTGCTGAATGAAACTGTATATAACGCCTGCGCTGCTCCCCATTCTGCCGCCAGTAAGGCAGCAATCAGTGTCGCCACGGCGGCACAGCACGATTGCCAGCGCCATACTTTTGCCGTGGCGGTGGGAACGGTATCGGCATGGAAATTGTGCAACAAGCCGAATGTCCCGACGGCAAAGACCATATTCGACGCCAGATGCGCGGCAAAGATGATGAGCAGCGCGGTTTTTGGATAGGACGTTAAACCCGGCAGCACACAGTAAGCTGCCAGAAAGGCCAGTAAACAGCCGACGAGATACCGGTTGTGGCTGGCATAGCGTTTGAGGTTATCGGCCTTTAGCAGCAGCGGGCCACAAAGTTGGCCCAGGCTGCGCGCAAAGATAAGCGGCAGTGCAAGCTCAGTGGTTTCAGCGGGACGCATTTGCTGTATCAGCGCCGGGAGCAACGCCATTGCCGGCGCGCCAACGGCGGCAAGTGCCGGTAACAACAACAAGCTGCGTTTTTGAATGACCGGTAAATGATGCCAGCGTAGGATCACCCTCTTTTCGTGGCGATCCTCGTGGCTTACCTGCGGCAGGTAACGTGCCGTGGCGCATAGCAACACCGTAGACAACACGAAACTGATGGCATCGATTGACAGCAGTGACAACGGTGATACCCGGTCAAAAAGCACCACGCCGGCGCCTGCGCCCAACAACACCTGAGAGGCGAAAATCACCGTTTCCATACTGGTCGCCGCCGGCAGTTCGTTTGCGCTTAAACCCCGTTTAAAAACCAGGCTCATGGCAGGCCAGGATAACCCGGCGGCAAATGCTTCGAGTGATTGCACTGCAAGCAGCGCGGGAATGCTGTGCGCCAGCAAGCCGTAGAGGGGGAAAAGCAGCCCGGCAAGGCCAATTAGCTCACACAGCAACAGTAAGCGCAGCGGCGAAACACGCCGGCACCCGTATTCCCCGAATAGACTGCCAAAAAAACCGGGTAGCGTAGCCAGCATATAGCTCAGCGTGAGCGTTGCCGGGGAGGCATGCCAGCGTAATAACTGACCAAGGATCAGGGTTTGCGTTAACCCATTGCCGATAGAAGAAAAAAGATAGGCACTACCAAACAAGCACAGCCAGCGGTGCTGGCGCAGCGCGCGCACCAGAACCATCAATAATGTGTTCATTGTCGACATTCTCACGTAAACAGAAAACCGCGTGCGGCATACAGCGCACGGTGCAAAGGTATGTTCACAAAGAAAATGTCGTTACATTGGCGAGCCTGATGAATTGCAGAGATCTGTAAACCTAGCATCACTTTTCTCGAAAGAGAAGGGGGCGGGCACATCCTTGTCCCCGTCGGTTTTCATCCGCTACGCGATAAACAGGCTGAGCAGCAGAACCATACCTAAGCCGACCACCGAGTTTATTAACTCCAGCAGCCCCCAGGTTTTGAAGGTGTCTTTCATCGAAATGCCGAACGTCTCTTTAAACAGCAGAAAACCGCCGTCGTACATCAGTGTGATGGTGTTGCTGCCGCAGGCAACGGCCAGGCACATCAGTGCCGGATTGAGGTGAAACGCGCTGACCATCGGCGCAACGATACCCGCCGAGGTGATGGCCGCGACGGCGCCCTGTCCGGTGAGAATGCGGATTATCGCCGTGATTATCCACGCCACGATAAACGGCGACAGCGGGACGTGACTCATAATGTCCACGATATGGTTCCCCACACCGGAAACTACAATCACCTGTTTCAGAATGCCGCCGGCGCTGATGACAAACAGCACATTGGCGATTTTCGCAATCGCGTCGCTGGCGCAGTGGGTGACGCCTTCCGCTGACATCCCACGCTTGATGCCAAGAAACCAGATTGCCGCCAGCGTGGCTAACAGCATGCTGATTTCCGCGCTGCCAAAGAAGGTGCAGACTTTCACCAGCTCCGAGCCTGCGGGCATTAACCCTTTGATAACCGACGCGACAATCATTAGCACCGCCGGGATCAGCGGGATTAGAATGCTGATGCTGAACGGTGGCAAATCCTGCGCGGTTTTCTCTTCGACCGGTTTCAGTAGCGAATTCAACGGAATCGCGTTAATACCCGGCAGGTATTTGGGCAGCAGAATGCCCGCGCAAAACAGCGCCGGGATAATCACTAAAATGCCGTACAGATAGACCTGTACAATGTCGGCGTTGAATGCGCTGATGAGCGCGACCGGGCCGGGCTGCGGCGGGAAAAGGCTGTGTCCCATGGTCGCGCCAACCACGGTGGGCACCACTAATTTCATATACGGAATATTGGCTTTTTTAGCGATATTCAGCACCAGCGGCATTGCAATAAGAAATGCCACTTCATAAAACATGGCGATGCCAAAAATAACGCCGATAAACATCAGCCCGACCGAAAGAAAACGCGTCCCGCAGCGTTCAATGACGCTATCCGCAATCCGCTGGCTGGCACCAGATTCGGTCATGAATTTACCGATGATAGCGCCAAATATAATAATCAATGCAAGATGGCCGAGAATACTTCCCAGACCGTCCTGAATAACCGTGACAATTTTATCCAGCGGAATACCTTCCATGATCGCAACAAATATCCCCGCAATCAGCAAGGCGAAAATATTGTGAAATTTATATTTAAGATTCATAACGACCAGGAGCGCAATACCAACCAGCACCCAAAATAGCGCTAACAACGGGGACATAGAGAATACCTTTCGGATTTGCCTTACATGAAAGCCGGTGGAGCCACCGGCCTGAATGACATTTTATTAATGTTGTTTTTCGAGTGCTTCCCACAAACCGTGCAGGTAGGTGACACCGAGGGCGCGGTCGTAAAGCCCGTAGCCCGGACGCCCGGTTTCGCCCCAGATAAAGCGCCCGTGGTCGGGGCGGATATAACCATCAAAGCCGTTATCGTAAAGTGATTTCATTATCTGGAACATATCCAGCGAGCCGTAGCGGGATAAATGTGCAGACTCATAAAAATCTTTATCTTTAATGAGCTTAATATTTCTAACGTGAGCAAAGTGAATACGTTTGCGGCGGGTAAATTCTGCGAGGATTTGGTAGACATTATTATCCGGATCTTCAGCAATGGAGCCAGTGCATAATGTAATACCATTGGCTTCTGAATCCACCGCATTACAAATCCAGTCGAGATCGTCGCGGTTTTTTACAATACGCGGCAGCCCAAAAATAGAATACGGCGGATCGTCCGGGTGAATGGCCATTTTTATGTCGACTTCTTCACACACTGGAATAATGCGTTTAAGGAAATACACCAGGTTTTCGCGCAATTTCGCGTCGTCGACATCTTTATATTTGGCAAACAGCTCCTGCACTTTTGCCAGCCTTTCTGGCTCCCAGCCGGGCAGGGCGAAACCGTTGGAATTCTCCAGCACCTCTTTCACGACTTCATCAAGAGTTTTATCGATGCCTTTTTTCTCGAACGCCATGGTGAGTGAACCGTCTGGCAGAACGTAATTCATGTCGGTTTTCATCCAGTCGAAAACCGGCATGAAGTTATAGCAAATCACCTTGACGCCGACTTCCGCCAGGTTGCGAATAGTTTGCTGGTAGTTGGCAATTAGCTGCTCGCGGCTGGGCAGGCCAATTTTGATATCATCGTGAATGTTAACGCTTTCAATGACTTCCATTTTTAAACCAGCCTGATGAACCTGATCGGCAAGCGCGCGGATTTTCTCTTTGGGCCACACGTCGCCAACCGGAACATCATAAAGCGCGCCAACGACACCTTCGACGCCGGGAACTTGCCGGATGTGCTCCAGCGGAATTTTGTCTTCAACTGGACCAAACCAGCGCATTGTCATTTGCATGCTCATTACCACCCTTAAACGTTTTGCTTAACTACCATACTAGTATTGATAATAGCCGGATGGTAAGCGCATTTGTGCGATCCACTTCACACAAACCCCTTCGCCAGGATTGAATCCCTGAGAAGCAAATAGAACAGCACGTTAATCTGCTGATAACGTTTTACTGACAAATATTTTTAAAATAGTGCTTGCGCTGTCAAAGCAACCATGCGTTAATGCGTCGTCGGTTTGATAAATCATTATCTCCAGCAGTTCACTAAAGTCTTTCTCATCTCTAAGTACCTCCTTGCTACTTCTTTTTGGGTCTTCGCTTTACACTCTGATAAAAATAATGTCTCAGACCATTACTGCCGCATTCGGCGAACAAAAAGAAGGTAATAAGCATGTCTACTAAAATGAACGGTATCGTTAAATGGTTTAACGCTGAGAAAGGCTTCGGTTTCATTACTCCGAAAGATGGCAGCAAAGATGTATTCGTACATTTCTCCGCTATCCAGAGCAATGCATTCCGTACTCTTGAAGAAAATCAAGAGGTTGAGTTTACTATTGAGAACGGCCCGAAAGGTCCGGCTGCGGCCAACGTGGTTCCGCGCTAAGGATTTAGAATTATTAATCGTATTCATTTTCGCTGCCCGTGCTGTCACGGGTCGCAATACCGAGTTTCCAGCTTTGATATAACTGAGAAAAATCCGGCAGGTGCCAAATGTATTTTTTGCAAATCAGCAATGACCACATTTGATAATATCGCCGCATTTGTTCAGGCCAGCCAGACGCCACTGGAATTCCGTAAATAATAAAAAAACAGGTCAGTTTTCTGGCCTGTTTTTTTATGTCGAGCAATAAACTTCATTTTTTTCTGCGATATACAGAACCCGCGCCCGAATTACTCGTCCATTAACATAATCATTTTGATCGAACGGTTGCTGGTTAGCTGCCAGGTCATCTGCCGGTAGTGCAACTCGCCTTGTTGCGGATGATGAAAAACGCGCTCGCCACCCTCACGCACCACCACTTGCTGGCGCGACCAGAACGCGCGAAACAGTTCGCTGTCGTTACTCAGACTCTGCACAAACTGGTTCAGTCCTTTGTCGTGCGGGTAGTGCATCGCGTCCGCGCGTAGCTCGGCGACAATCCGGCTGGCGCGCGTTTCCCAGTTGATAACCAGCGTTTGCGCCAGCGGGTGGCGAAACATAAAACTCATCATATTCGGTTGGGTATCCTTATCCAGCCAGCCGCTGAACAGTGTCTCAGCGGGTGTATTCCACGCCAGCATATTCCAGGTCAAATCCAGCAAATAGCAGGGGCAGGCCATCTGATTCACCGTGGCCAGCACAGCAGGTTCGACGGTAATGACGTGCTCTTCCTGCGGGTCGTTTTGCAGCGCCAGATGAAACAAATACTTGCGCTCTGCGGCGCTCATTTTTAACACGTTGGCGATATTCGACAGGGTTTGCGGCGAAACAACAATATCCCGCCCTTGTTCAATCCACGTATACCAGGTGGTGCTGATGCCGCTGAGTTGCGCCACTTCCTCCCGCCGCAACCCACGCGTGCGCCGCCGCCCTTGCGCCGGCAAGCCAATATCCGCAGGCGCGGTATTTTCCCGCTGCGATCGCAAAAAAGCGCCAAGAGTTTTCGGCCCGGCAAATAAGGTACTTTCCATGGGGGTACTCATTAATACCAGTATAAGTACACATATTGTACCCCTATAAAGGCGGTCGTATAGTCGCCAAAGAGCAACTTTGTGTCGTGCTAAAAAGGAAAAAGAGAATGTCGGTTAATCATCATGAGTTAACAAAAAAGCAGTTTGGCGACCAGGCCCAGGCCTACCTGACAAGCCAGGTGCATGCGCAAGGCGCAGATTTAGTGCGTCTGGTCGAGTGGCTGAGTACTGATGCGGATGCCTCGCTGCTGGATTTGGGCTGCGGTGCCGGGCATGCCAGTTTTGCCGCCGCAGGCGTGGTGCGCGAAGTAACAGCGTATGACTTATCGGAAAAAATGCTGGCGGTAGTGCGCCAGGCGGCGAGCGATCGTCAGTTACACAACATCACCACCGCACACGGCGCGGCGGAAAAGCTGCCCTTTGCCGACAATACATTTGACGTGGTAATCAGCCGCTACTCGGCGCACCACTGGCATGATGTCGCACTGGCGCTGCGCGAAGTAAAACGTGTGCTGAAACCCGGCGGGAAATTTATCCTGATGGATATCGCCTCGCCTGGCCGCCCGGTGCTGGATATCTGGCTGCAAACCATTGAAGTGCTTCGCGATCCGTCCCACGTACGTAACTACTCGCCAGCCGAGTGGCTGCAAATGACGCAGCAAAGCGGCATGCAGGTTGAGAAGATGGTTTCTGATCGGCTGGCGCTGGAATATCAGCCCTGGGTGGAACGCATGAACACGCCGGAGGTATTGCGCGCGGCGATCCGCTACCTGCAAAACCAAACCTCCGACGAGGTGAAAGCGCACTTTTTTATTGGCGACGATGGCTCGTTTACTTCCGACACGCTGATGTTTCAGACGCGTGCGTAAGCAAAATCGGTGCGCCCACCACGCGGGGTGCACCGGTTTCTTAGCCAATCGCGTTACCGATCACATCACGAATGCGCTGGGCAATGTAGCCAGCATGGGTTTCCAGTGCGAAATGCCCGGTATCAAGCAGCTCGACCACCGCATTTGGATTATCGCGTTTATAAGCGTGCGCGCCTGGCGGGATAAAAAACGGATCGTGCTTGCCCCAGATAATCAGTGCGGGTGGCTGGTGGATGCGGAAAAAGGCCTGAAACTCCGGGTAGCGCTTCAGGTTGTTGGCGTAATCAAGAAACAGATCCAGCTGGATCGCTTTATTTCCGGGGCGCTCCATCAGTAATGTATCCAGTTGATAACCTTCCGGTGCGACAGTTTCAGGATCGCGCACACCGTGCAGGTACTGCCATTTTGTCCCTTCCAGATTGAGGATCGCATCGTGAACGACCTGCCGGTTTTCCGCGGTCGGCGCGTGCCAGTAAGCCTGTACCGGCACCCATGCGTCGCCTAAACCGTCCAGATACGCATTGCCATTTTGCGAAATAAACCCGCTCACCCGCTGCGGATAATGCAGCGCCAGCCGCAATCCGGTCGGCGCGCCGTAATCAAAAACATACATGGCAAAACGTTGCAGATTCAGCGCATCGACAAAAGCAATCAGCGTGTTTGCCAGCCCATCAAAGCTATAGCGGTAATCGCGCTCGGCGGGGACTTCGGTAAAGCCGAAGCCGGGCAGATCCGGGGCGATAAGGTGAAACTTATCTGCCAGCAGCGGGATCAGTTCGCGAAACTGATGCGAAGAGCTGGGAAAACCGTGCAGCAGCAGTAATACCGGGTTTTCCGGGTTACCGGCTTCACGGTAAAACACCTTGACGCCATCGGCGTCTGCATACTGATAGCGAACCGGGAAATGCGTATTGGCAGCCATATCGTCACCTCTTTTGAAACCGTTAAAAGTTAATTTATAAGGTTACTTCGAAGCTGAGTATGGCGAAAGCATGTAACTGTGTAAAATATATTTTATCGGTTACAATATGCGGAAGAATGAGAAACAGGGGAGAGCAACGATGACAGCAGCCACGTTACCCGGTGCGGAAGGCCCGTGGTTCATAGCCGAAGACCACGCGCTGGATTTTATCAACACGCTGGCGATGGCGGAAAAATCGCCGCATGACTTTTGGCAGTCCGATGACGATGTGCGCCAGTGGCTACAGCATGTCGGGTTGCAGGTTAACGCGATGGCAAAGCCGGGAGAGTTGCTGGCTGAGGCGCGTAAGCTGCGTGCGTTGATCCGCCAGCTTGTCGAACAGAAAAAGCACGGGCGGGAACTGTCGCTGGATGAGCTGAACGGCTGGCTGGCGCAGGCGCAAAGCCACTTACGCCTCGTGGTCGATGAGCAAGGCGCGCTGCAAACGCAGCGCGTATACCTGCTTGATTCGCCGCAGCAAGCACTGGCACCGGTCGCAGAACAGGCGGCAGCGTTACTGGCAAACGGGCAGTTTGACTATATCCGCCAGTGCGAACACCCGGATTGCACACTGTGGTTTTACGATAAGACCAAAGCACATCGCCGCCGCTGGTGCAGCATGGCGCTGTGCGGCAACCGGGCAAAAGTGGCCCGATTCCGCGCCAAAAGTAATTAATCCGTGACCCAATGGTGAATAAGCCACGGTGACATAAACACTTTGGCACCATAGACCTCGCGCAGTGCCTGCCAGAAAGTAAATTTGCGCATAAGTCGCTGTTATAAATTTGCTTAGGGTTTGAGGACTAATGAATCAATCTCTGCTGGTGCTGGTGCTGGTGCTGGTGCTGGTGCTGGTGCTGGTGCTGGTGCTGGTGCTGCGACGCTGTTGGCTCTTTTATGGCGCAGGCCGCGCCAACGAGTTTTCTACCAGCATATTTTTCCGGCAACGCGGGTTTCGCCACTTGAAAATGCGCAAGGCGCTGCCGCAACGCCGAAAATCAACGGCGTCGATATTTAGTATCTCACCGCCACCAACGCCAGTGACGCGACGATCGTTAGCGGTTTGCCGGAATTGGCCGCGCAAAATGTCACTTTGCGGCACAGCAATATCGCCGCCAACTACGGTATGTGAACCGGCAGGGGAATGCGATACATAGCGAGGCGCAGCAAGGGGCAATGCCGGAACAGTGCCGCAGACGGCGTTGAACCTAATTGAGGAATTGCCCGGCATGTCAGCGCTGCCGGGCAAATACTACTTTAGCTTGGGATAATGTTTTCCGCTTTCAGGCGGTCAAACAGCGCGGTGAAGGAATCCAGCGTGCTGCGATAACCGGTAAACCCGGCTTTTCGGCTCTTGCTCATATCAGCGAAGGCTTCCATCGGGCGACCAAGATCGGCATCCGTATGCCACCAGGAGGCCAGTTTACCGATGTCTGGTTCTGCCAGTTGATACTTGTCCGCGATCTCTGTCCACGCGGCTTGCGCCTCTTGCATGCGCCCTTCCAGCGGCATCATGCTCGCCGGAAAGGCGGCCGCTTCAATGCCGAAATAAGCCGCCAGCCGCGGCCATAACCAGTTCCAGCGGAACACATCGCCATTCACCGCATTAAAATCTTCGTTCGCGCCACCGTCGCTCACCGCCGCCCAGCTCAGCTGCTCCGCCAGTAAACCGGCGTCGGTCACATCGGAGACACCGTTCCACTGCTCAGGTGAGCCAGGGAAGATAAACGGCCACCCTTTTTCGCGGCACAACGTGGCGTAAACCGCCAGCGTCTGCCCCATGTTCATGGCGTTACCGAGCGCATACCCGATGATGCTGTGCGGGCGATGTACGCTCCAGCGATAACCGTATTTTTCCGCCCCGGCGAACACTTCATCTTCCTGGGCATAGTAGAAGTTATCCACGTTCTGGCGGCCCTGCTCTTCGCGAAAAGGCGTGACCGGCACATTGCCTTTGCCGTAGGCTTCGAACGGGCCAAGATAGTGTTTCATTCCGGTGACCAGCGCGACATGCGCCCCGGCCAGGCGTTCGCCCAGCGCATCAATGACATTTTTCACCATCGCGCCATTGACGCGAATATTGGCTTTTTCATTCTCCTGGCGCGCCCAGACGCTAAAGAACAGCGCATCGGGTTTCTCGTTTTTCAGCGCCTCGTTGACCGCCGCCGCGTCGGTTAAATCCGCCGTCAGGCTGGTGCAGCCCGCCGGAACCGCGCCGCGCCCGCGTGATAAACCAGTAACCTGCCAGCCGTCTGCCAGCAGTTTCTCCGCCAGCGCCCGGCCAATCACGCCGCTGATGCCGACAATTAATGCTTTTTTCTGCATGAGATGTTCCCCTGGGTTTTGTCTACCTCACAGGCTAATAGAGAATTAATTTCTTATCTCTGGTATTAATTCACATCATTCGTAACTTAAATTCACTAATGCCATGAGCGATCAACGTCTGAAAGATATCGTCCCCTTCGTTGCCAGCGTTGAAGAGGGGAGTTTTACCGCAGCGGCGGAACGCCTGCATCTGACCGGCTCGGCGGTGAGTAAAAGCGTTGCCCGTCTGGAAGCGCGGCTGGGTTCGCGTTTGCTGGAGCGCACCACGCGTCGCCTTGAAGTCACCGATGCCGGGAACGCGTATTACCAGACCTGCATTCGTATCCTGGAGGAGCTGGCGGAAGCCGAGTCGGTGCTGGCGGCACACCGCACCATTCCGTCCGGGCGGTTGCGTCTCGCCGTGCCAAACACCTACGGGCGGCTGGGCGTGATGCCGCTGCTGATCCCGTTTTGTCAGCAACACCCGGAAATTGATCTTAGCCTGACTTTCTCCGATCGTTTTGTGGATCTGTTCGATGAGGGGATCGACGTTGCTGTACGCATCGGGCAAACCGTCGATCTACCCGCATCGCTGGGGTGCCGGCAAATTGGTCGTGAAAAGATGGTGTTTTGCGCCGCGCCCGATTACCTGCAACGCGCCGGGACGCCACAACATGAGGCGGAGCTGATGCAGCACCGGGCTATTCTTTATGAGCGGGTGGATGGCAGCACCAAGCCGTGGTTATTTACCACCGCCGACGGGCACCCGGAGTGGCGCCGCGTGCCGTATCGCATGGCGCTCGGCGATGTCGATGCGCAGGTGCAGGCGCTTTGCGCCGGGTTGGGCGTTGGGCAGATGCCGACCTGGCTGGTGCATGAGCACGTGCAGCGCGGCGAGTTGCAGGTAATTATGCCGCAATGCCAGCCGCACGGGCTGGCGCTCACGCTGGTGTGGCCGCGCCGCAAGCAGCTATTACCAAAAGTGGACGCGTTACTGATGGCGCTCGGCGCGCTGGAGATCTCTCCGCCGCTTGCCGCACCAGCACTTGACCAATGACAAGGCGGGTGGGTAGGGACTCTCTTTATAATCAGCCCCGTTTCCCTTCTCACTGGTGTGATTTATGGCTTACCAACTCAACCTCAACTGGCCGGAATTTCTTGAAAAATACTGGCAAAAGAAACCTGTTGTCCTGAAACGCGCGTTCCCGGATTTTGTCGACCCGATTACGCCAGACGAACTGGCCGGGCTGGCGATGGAGCCGGAAGTCGACAGCCGCATTGTCAGCCATGTGAATGGTCAGTGGCAGGCGTGGAATGGCCCGTTTGAGTCGTTTGACCATTTAGGCGAAAAAGACTGGTCGCTGCTGGCGCAGGCGGTTAACCACTGGCATATGCCCTCTGCCGAGCTGGTGAAGCCGTTTCGCGTGCTGCCGGAGTGGCGTTTTGACGATCTGATGATTTCTTACTCCGTGCCGGGTGGCGGCGTTGGCCCGCATATCGACCAGTATGATGTGTTTATTATTCAGGGGATGGGCAGCCGCCGCTGGCGCGTGGGCGATAAACTGCCGATGCGTCAGTTCTGTCCGCACCCGGCGCTGCTGCATGTTGATCCGTTCCCGCCGATCATTGATGAAGATCTGGAGCCGGGCGACATCCTCTATATTCCGCCAGGATTCCCGCATGACGGTTTTACACACCAGGAAGCGTTCAACTACTCAATTGGTTTCCGTGGGCCGAACGGCCGCGATCTGATCAGCAGTTTTGCTGACTACGCGCTGGAAAACGATCTCGGGAACGAGCACTACAGCGACCCGGATTTAACCTGCCGCGAACATCCGGGCCGGGTAGAAGCGTACGAGCTGGAGCGCGTGCGCAATATGATGATCGAGTTGGTTAGCCAGCCGGAGCATTTCAAACAGTGGTTTGGTAGCTTTATTTCCACGCCGCGCCACGAACTGGATGTCGCACCGGAGCCGGACGATTACCGCGTTGAGGAAATTGTCGATGCGCTAAAAGAGGGGCAGGTGCTGACGCGCCTTAGCGGTTTACGTGTGCTGAACGTTGACGGCAGCGTCTTTATCAACAGCGAATATCTGGACACGGCCGATGCGCAGGCCGCCGATGCGCTGTGCCGCTACACCATTATCGGCCTTAAAGAACTGGGCAACGCGCTGGATAACCCGGCCTTTGCACAAGAGCTGACCGATCTGGTGAATCAGGGTTACTGGTACTTCGACGAGTAAAATTTCTTCGTGTTTCCAGCAATAAAGTGACTGAGCATTTATGGTGTTCAGTCACTTTAAATCCCGTTAAAAATAAAATCCATCGCGTTGCGGATCACGTCGCGCTGCGCGCGCATACTGCAAACCTCTTCACCCAAAATCGCCAGGCTGACGCCTGCAAGATCGTGGGTCAGTAACAAATACGAGTTCCCTTCGATCTCCAGTACCGGGTTTAACCGCTCAACCCGGCGGCGATCTTTGTAATCCGCCAGTGGGCAGAGCGGGATCACCACCCGCGAGTTCATGCTACCGATAATATCGCTCTGTACATCCAGCAGAAACGGGAAATCCCGGCTGTTACTTTTGTTCCGATAAACCGAATATTGCATGGATTAAAACTTCCTGTGTTCATCCGAGAAGTGGCCGCGTTCGGCAATAAATTCATTTAGATCGGCAATGGCGGCGGCATTTTCGCGCTTCCAGCGCTCAGCTGCCAGATTGCGCAGTTCACCTTGCAAGGCGGTCGCAAGTGTTTGCGAAAGGTTGATGCCTTCTTTGCGCGCTTGTTCCAGTAGTTCGCGCTCGACGGTCACGCTGACATTTTGCTTGTTTCGCTGTTTAGGTGCAGTAGCAGGCATGACGTCCCCCTCCTGTGTATAGATGTGTGTAGTATACGCAGGTATTTGCATGCCATCTAGCCAAAATTTGTACAATACCAATACGTGGCGGAGAAAAAGAATTGCCCGCTCAGCGGGCAATATCTTTATCAATATCGTTATCTCGCGACGATAAAGCGCTTATCATCGTCGATGTAGCTCTTTTCATCAGCGGCAGTAACAATCGAACCAAAATTCATTTCTGCGCGCAGCTTCCAGCTTTCCGGGATCTGCCACGCGGCGCGAACATCAAGATCGATTAACGGGTTGTAGTGTTGCAGATTCGCGCCAATGCTCTTTTCCGCCAGCGCCAGCCACACCGCGTACTGGGCGATACCGCTGCTCTGTTCTGACCAGACGGGGAAATTATCGGCATAAGCGATGTACTGACGCTGCAGGTGAGTGACCACTTCCTGATCTTCAAAAAACAGCACGGAACCAGCGGCGGCGGCAAAACCGTCGAGTTTATCGGAGGTGGCGTGAAAGCTCTCTGCCGGGATCACTTTGCGCAGCTGCTCGCGCACCATCTCCCAGAAACGATCGTGCTCTTTACCGAGCAGGATTAGCGCCCGCGAACTCTGCGAGTTAAACGCCGACGGCGCCTGGCGGATGGCCTCTTTAATGATGTCAACCACCTCATCTTCGGCGATGGGCAAATCTTTGCCGAGGGTATAAATGGTTCTGCGTGCTTTGGCGAGCGAGAGGAAGTCGTCCACCGCAACGTGAGCAATCCTCGGTTTTAACTCCGCTTCCAGCAATGCCTGAGGCTTGATGGCAGGTGGTGCGTCATCGGTGCGGGCGAGCGTTGATTTTAATATTTGCTGAAACGGATCCATCAGGTGCGGCTCCTGTCATGAGCGTCAGTGGGGTTAAACGTGTCATTATCAGAGCATAGGCCAGAGCATTTCCATCCTTCAAATAGATGAAAGAAAGCGTGGTATTTGGCGCAAAAAAAAAGAGGTGTCACGGCATCACTCTCGTGATGATGTGGAAAAAGACGAGGCTGTTGAGATAATCCTGAACCATACCTTTCCCTTTTAGGTGATAGATTTTCATCTTACAGGCGAAATAAACTCAATATTATTCAACAATAACCTGAGTAAGGCGGCGTTTAATTTATGAAATAAATGAAAAACGGATATTTAGATCGATGCTGTCAATAATTGATCATGAATTAACCTTTTTCTTTATATGATTTTTTTAACGTTTTAAGACGATCCGCATAGCTAATTTTCCTGTTATTCTTTATTTTAAATAATATTCCTAAAGTATTTTCCAGACTGGTCGATGAATAGAGTTTCGCCAGGCATCGAGGAAAAAAATGAAAACGCAATCATTCGGTCAGGACCTGCCTTTGCACCCGGATCCGCAGGCGACGCAAAATATCCCGATCCCACCTTTTGTCGAGACCATTGCGGTGCGTTTATCCTGGGCCTCATCAGTTGCTGAATCGGAAGCGTATCGCCTGCTCGCGGCACCCTATTATCACGGTGCGGTGACGGCGGAAAACAGAGAACAGCTACTCGCACGCTTTCCTTTTATGGCGGAACTGAATGCGCCTGCGCCGATTGCCGACTATACGATTATGCTGGTCAGCCTGTGGCTTACTATTGAAGAGATGTATCACCGGGGCAAGTTATTGCCGGACGAGATTATGCAGGGATTAATGGCAAAAACGACAACCACGCATTTGCGTGATTGTCGTGAAAATGAAAACGGCTGCATGCAGAATATTCCACAACCGCACGATTAAGTTCACGCCATAACGTTGTAATCGAGAAGGTAGCGTTCCATATAACGGGCAATAACGTTGCGCAGAATTTCATATTTCTTGCGCATCGGATCGCTGCGGTGGAAAATCAGCACCACTTTACGTTTTGGCTCCGGGCTAACGCAGCGAATATAACGAATATTCTCGTTGCCGCCCTGCTGTGTGGAAAGCAGCGGAAAGAAAGAGACGCCGCGATTAAACGCCACACCGCGCCGCAGGGTTTCCAGATGCATGGCGACAAAGCGCGAATCCGGCTCCAGCTCAAATTGATAGCAGTAACGCAGTACCTGGCTATGCAGGCAGTTGCCGTCATCCACCATCAAAATCTTATTATTCTTCAGATGCCCCATATCGATTTCGCTCATTCGCGAATAGGGGTGCTGGTGGCTCACGCCCAGCACCAGCGGTTCGTCGAACAGCGGCAGCTCGACATATTTGCTGGTGTCTTTATTGGAGGTCATGATCGCGCATTTAATGGTGTCCGACTCCAGCATATGCAGCAACTGGTTAGTTTGCGCTTCGTGAATTTCCAGCTCGATTTCCGGGAAATTCTCGCGACACACCGTATTGAGATGAGAAAAAATATAGGGTGCGAGCGTCGGAATAATACCGACATCCAGCGTCTGCATCAGGTTCTGATAATGGCTGCTGCTGGCCATATTTTTCAGCGCTTCAATTTCGCGCAGCACCACCTGGGTTTGCTCAACCAGCCGCAACCCGGTTTGTGTGAAGCGGATCTTACGCGTGGTACGTTCCAGTAACTGCAAGCCCAGCTCATTTTCCAGCTTGCGTAACTGGGCGCTGAGTGTTGGCTGGCTGACATTACACGCTTCGGCAGCGCGCTGAAAATGGCGATGTTTCGCCAGCGCGACAAGGTACTCAAGATTACGGATGTTCATTGTGTTCCCCGGGGCGCAAGTTTCCGTTCTGCTGAGAACCCGCCTGTAACAACATGCTGTGCAAATGACGTGTGATTGTTTTCAACTCAGTCATCAGGTTTTCCCCCTCATGTTTGCACATGAGATTTGATGGTTTTTATTATTCATTTCGCGCTTGAAGCTTCCTGCCTGACTCCTGCGCAATCCCGCGCCGGCATTGTTGCTTTACTACTATTTCGTTTTTAATGAGACGGCAAAAAGCGACAACATGTGCAAAACGGACAAATAATAACCTTCGCCCGGTAGCACAGATGTCTCTATTTGCTGATAGTCGCCCATCGTTAAATCACGCACTGCCAGCATGCCGCCGGACATCGCGTAACTCGCCCGTTCGTCGCCGGAGACACTCACCCACGCAGGCGTCGTGCTGCGGGCATAATTAGCCCAATAATGACGGAAATTCTCCATCGAATGCGCTTGCGTATCGCTGAGGCTTAAATACAGCGGAACGCGAATCGCGTCATAACCAAATCGCGCCGGCCAGTTTTCGGCAGGCATGACTTCACCACTATTCTTAATAAAAATCCAGTCGCTGGGCAGTTGCGGCTTACCGAAGCGCGCTTTATTGAGCAATTCGAGGCTCGACTTTTTTAACTTAAGCCAAATCTCATTATGCCGCTGCCGCCAGAAGCTCTCCCACGCCGGAAAAATAAAATAAGAGGGGTTAACAATATAGCCGTCGTCTTTGGTAAAACCGCTCAGCCCCGGCAGCAAAAGCAGGCGGGAATCTTGCTCAATAATCAGGCAATTGATCAGCGCATCCTGAATATTATTCGAAGCCGCCAGGTAACTCTGATCGTGCCATTTATTACCGGCCAGCAATAAGGCCCAGGCAATCAACGTATCGCCGTCGCTGGCGTTATTTTCGTCCGTCACGTTGTGCGTCTTCGGATCGTAACGCCAGGCAAACAGCCACAGCGACGGGCGTAATAAGGTGTTGCGCGTCCAGCGCCACATTCTTTCAAACGTGGCGGGATCGTCATTCAGTACGGCCAGTAACATGCCATATCCCTGACCTTCCGAATGGCTGATATCGCCATTTTCATGGTCAACAATGCGGCCATCCTGGCTCAGGTAATTCTGCTTAAATAGCACCCAGTTACTGTCCTGGCTGTGGGCTGAAAAAGCGGTCATGGCCAGCGACAGTAACAAACACGGCATGAGCCAGGTGGTTCTTAACATGAGATTTCCTGTGGTAGAGATAGGGCAGTTACCTGCCCAGGCGTTACACCGCTTCAGCGATACGTTCTACGACCTCAGCCACCGGCTTGAGCGCCAGTTCATGCTGCAGCCAGTGGCGGAAAGCCGGGCCAGTCGCGCCGTGGCGCAGGCCGTACTCCACAAACGCTTTCATATAGCCAATTTTGTCCCCGCAGTCGTGTGACTTGCCGGTCAGCGCATAGGCTTCAACCGGCTCACGCGCCAGCAGCATAGCGATCGCATCGGTCAGTTGAATTTCGCCGCCTGCGCCAACCGGCGTTTTATGCAGCAGCGGCCAAATCGCTTTCGACAACACATAGCGACCCACCACCGCCATATCGGATGGCGCTTCATCGACCGGCGGTTTCTCCACCATGCCCTGTACCTGGCCGAAACCACCGGCGGGCAGGTTTTCACCGCCGCAATCCACCACGCCATAGCGCGAAACATCGTCGTGATTAACCTGCTCGATCATTAACTGGCTGGCGCCGGTGAGGGTAAAGCGATTGATCATCGCCGCCAGGTTGTCCTGCGCCATATCGCACTGGCTATCGTCGATCAGCACGTCCGGCAGCACGACGACAAAATCGTTATCGCCAATTAGCGGCTCGGCGCACAGCACCGCGTGACCAAGGCCTTTCGAGTGACCCTGGCGCACATGCATAATGTTCATCCCCGCCGGGCAGATGGTGCGCACCTCTTCCAGCAGCTGGTTTTTCACGCGCGATTCCAGCAAGGACTCCAGCTCAAAAGAGGTGTCGAAGTGGTTTTCTATGGCGTTTTTAGACGAGTGCGTCACCAGCACGATCTCGCGGATCCCGCAGGCGTAGCACTCCTGCACGATATACTGGATAAGCGGCTTATCGACGATGGGTAACATCTCTTTCGGAATAGCCTTGGTTGCCGGAAGCATACGCGTGCCGAGGCCTGCCACTGGGATTACAGCCTTTAACATAGTTATTTCCTGTTTTTTTATTGCTGTTTAAATATCAACACACAACGGTGTTAATGATGCCACCCGATTCATTAATGCCCGGAACCTGGTAGTTAATATAATTATCACCGCCTCGCGCCTTCACTTTATAAAGGGCGGTATCGGCGGCTTTTAAAATGGAAGAAAAATTCGGCCCATGTTCGGGATAACTGGCGACGCCAATACTGACCGATAATTCCACCGTCTGTTGCAGGTACTGCAAATACATCGGCTGGCGGGTGGCTTCGACAATTAATTGCAACACGCCACGCCCGGCAGGTTCATCGACACCTTCAATGTACGTCAGCGCAAATTCATCACCGCCAAGCCTGCCAAGCAGCGTGCCGCGAGAAATGCACTGTTTCACCCGGCTGATAAAACAGCGCAGCACCTCGTCACCGGCGGCGTGACCCAGGTCGTCGTTAATGTTTTTAAAATTATCGAGATCGAGGATGGCCACCACAATCTGCGCGCCGCGCGCATTGGCGGCACGGATTTTCTTGCGGCTGCGAATATAGTAGCCCTGGCGATTCAGCGTTTTGGTTAACGCATCGTTGTGAGCGCGAAAATGTAATTTCTCGCGAATCGCCATGTGCCGGGTAATATCAAAGCCTAACAAAATAAACGCGAATATTTCACCACGCTCATCTCGCTTAGGCATTAAGCGGGTGTCGAGCCAGACAATTTCACCGCTCTTTTTACGCTGGGATATTTCTCCCTGCCAATTATCGCCGGTGGTTTTGGCGATATTTATCGCCGCCGCCAGTGAGATTTCCGTGTCGTCGTCCGCGGTCTGAAACAGCACCTGGCCTGTCACCTCATCCGGCGTAAAGCCGGTGAGCTGATAAAAGAACGGGCTGGCGTGAATTAGCCGCCCGGCGGTGTCGAGCACCAGCGAAACAAAGGCATTATCCTCCATATAATTAACGGCTTCGATTTCAAGTTTCCTGCCTGAAACCATAATTTCATTCACCATGATGATCACCTGATCGTTGATATAGAGTTTTCATGCCTTTGTGTACTTATTCGCCGATGGCGTAGCGGAAAATCAGTACATCTTCCGTGGCGTTGTCTTTCCAGCGTACCGGAACCTGGTTGCCCGCCCCCTGCGATACCAGCCACTGGGAGTAAGCCCCTTCCAGCACATACGCACTGGCACGACGCCAGCCCGCTTCATCGCGGTACTCCGGCGCGTGCGGCCAGGCGCAGTGCAGCAAGATCAGCTCGCGCTGCGCCGGTGCCATATTCACAAAACCCCAGTTGAACAGCTCCAGCACCCGGTTGATGCTGGCTTCCAGTTCGCTCACCGTGGTGGCGTTATCAATGGGATACCACTGAGCCATCATCTGGCCGATGCGTCTCAGGGCGTCGGGATCTTTATCGCCACGGCCTTCGGTGTATTCGTTAAAAAACAGATACACCAGGTCATGCCAGCCAGCCTGATAATTGCGTTGTAAATAAGTGTCCTGATTGCTAAACATCATCTGTCCCACGGGTTATTTATCTTGATCGACGTAATATTTGAAATAAAACAACGCTTTACCTTCGTTATAACTGCCGAAGGTGTCATAGCCTAAGTTCGCACCCAGAGCCAGGTTGTCGCTGAGGTGGTAGCGCGCATCCACGCCCAACGTGTAGCCAATGCCGTTTTTCGAGGTGGCTTTGTAAACCGCATCCACATCGTCATCGTCGCTGGCGTAGCTGTTTAACTGCGACTGCAGGCTGCTGTGGCCGGGGAAATAGTCGCTCTTGCTCTGTTTGTAGGACTGGTAACCCACTGCGCCGTTGAGCGTCAGATCCCAGTCATTAAGATGGCGCGTCAGCGTGACCGGCAGCGAAACCGCCATAAAATCCTGCGGGCTGAAATAACCGCCCTGGCCGAGCGTGTAGTAACTGAGGTTACGGTCAAAGTTCATGTAGTTGACGTTAACCCCGACTTTCAGCTCGCTGTCGGCGGTTTTCCACGGCCGCAAATAGCTGCCCGCCTGCGCGCTCACCGCGTGGTTGGTCGGTACGTTGGTGCCAACATAGGTGTCGAAACCTAATTTGCTGTAAAGCCCGATTAACTCGTTATCCCAGGCGAATTGTGCCGACACGCCGTTACGGGTGATGCCACCCCAACTCTCACCGGTGCTCTTATCCTTCACGCCGACATAAGAGAGCAGGCTGTCGGTCACCGCCCGGCGTTCTGCTTTCAGGTTCAGCGAGCTGTTTTGCGTCAGTTTCGGGTTCCACTCCACGCCGCCCACCAGCCGGGTGAACTCGCCGCCGGTCGGCGTGCTGCCGATATCCAGCTTATAGTTGTCGCCGCTCATGCTGAGGCTGGCGGCAACGCCATTTGCCTGCTGGCTGCCTTGCGAAGTGGCATTCGTCGAGCTGGTGGTGGTTGAAGTGCTTGCCGCCGCTTGCGCCAGTTTTTCCGCATGCTCCAGCGCCCCGGAACCAAAGCGGTTCGCCGCTTCGCCAGACATCTCCCCAGCATTGAGTGACACCGGCGTGATATTCAGGCTCAGGCGCGTGGCGTCGCCAATGGCACCGGAGAGGATCATCGGCGCCTGCACTTCATCCAGCGCGCCAAGGCCGGACTCGCCATTACGGCTACGCAGCGAGACGCCCGCGCTGGTCCACGTGGCGCTCTTTTCCTGTAAATCGCGCATCATGCTGTTGATGCCGCTCATTGCCGTTAACTGCGCCTGGCGCGTCGGCGAGGGCAGGGACATCACGGCGCTGAGTTCGTCGTTGTCGTTCTCATCCCCCTGTTGCAGACGCCACTGGGCGGTGCGCAGCAGCGACATGGCGCGCTGGTTTTCACCGTTAGCGGCGGCGACACGCGCCGCCAACAGCATGTAATCGGCATCCTGGCTTGGCTCAAGCGTAGAGAACGCCCGCCGCGCCGCATCGTTATCGCCACGCGCCAGTGCCAGGTTTACCAGCCCGGTCAGCGCCTGTTTATCGCGCGGGGATTTGCGCAGCACGTACTGGTAGATCTCGGTAGCTTTGTCGTCCATGTGATCGGCCTGGTAAATACGCCCCACCGCCAGCAGCAGATCCGTATTGGTCGGGTTGCGTTGCAGTTCCGGCATGAGCAGATTCCACGCTTTGCCAATTTGTCCTTTTTCCCGCAGGCGGTCGGCGCGGGCGATCAGGCTGCCGGTACGGATATCGTTCATCTCCTGCTGGCTGGTGCCGTTTTGCAGCGCCGGGGCGTTGAGAATGCTCTCCGCTTCGGCGAACTGACCGGCCTGATTGAGGACGCGGATCTGCCCGGCGTAATCGATCACCGAACCGTGCAGCCCCTGCGCCTGGTTTTCCCGCACTAATTGCAGTGCGCCGCTGCTGTCACCGCTTTGCATTAACAGTTCTGCCAGACGGCCAACATCGACCGGGGTTTGCGGCGGGTTACGCTGCAACGCCAGCAGCGAGTTGCGCGCGGCGGCGGCATTGCCGAGCCGTAAATAGTTACGGGCAATATCCAGTTGTTGGTTGGTCTGCACGCGCGTGCTGAGCGCTGTCATATCGGCGCTGTAGCTGCTGCGCGGTACGCGGGCGAGCAGGCTTTGCGCGCGTGACCAGTCGTTCTCTTCGGCGGCGAAAACCGCGGCGGCATACAGCGCTTCTTTGCTGGTATTACTGCGCGTGGTAACGGCGGTCATTACCGTCGCGGCTTGCTGTTTCTGTCCGGCTTTGCGTAAAGCGCGCGCATAGTCGAGTTGCAGCCAGACGTTTTGCGGATATTTACCGGACGCCGCCTGTAAAATTTGCATTGCGCGTGAGCTGTTGCCCGCCTCCAGTGCTGACTGCGCGGCTTTGCGTTCGCCGTCGCCGTTATCGCCAACGGCGGCAAAGCGGGTGCGCAGGCTGGCGGGCAGGGTACGCAGCATGGCGTCCGCTTCGCTTTGCTTGTTTTGCTGCTTTAACACCCACCACAGGCCGGTGCGGATATCGGTGTTTTGTGGACGTTCAGCCAGCAGCTTGCGATAAATCTCTTCCGCTTGCGGCAATTTTCCCTGGCGGCGCAGGATGTCGGCGCGCAGCATCTCCGCCGCCAGTTGTTGACTGTCGTCGTGAGTGTTGCTGCCTTCAAGGCTTGCCAGTGCTTGATCGTAGCTGCCTTTCTGGCTCAGGCTGCGCGCCTGGCCGAGCGCACCGTAAAAGCGAGCGTTATCGGCATCTTTCGCCCACTGCACGTTGTTCGGATTAGTGGTGTCCTCCTGGGCGGCGCGGCGCAGAAATTTTTCCGCATCGCTGAAATTATTCTGTCGCAGCGCGACGTAACCCATCCCGGCCAGCGCGTTGCCGTTATTGGCGCGGGTTTGCAGCGCTTCGGCAAACTTATCTTTCGCGCCGCCTAAGTCGCCGCTGTTTAACGCGTCGAATCCGGCTTTGGTGGCATCGCCTTCCACACTTTTTCGGTAGTGATCCATCGGCGCGCTATCGTCCGGGTGGCGCTGCGCATACGCGGTGTAGGCCGGGAGATCGCCTGCTTTGGCATCGAGCCACAGCAGCGCTTGTTGCAGCGCTTTGTCGGCGTTTTTATCGTCCGGCGCAAGGCGGCTCAACTGTGCGATCCCTTCCCGGCGCGTTGGCTCCTGGTAGGTGAGCGCCATCGCCAGCGCCTGTCTGGTCGGCACATCATCCGGCATCACGCTGGCGCGCTGGCGCATCGCGGCAACCGCTTCTGACCAGCTGGCGCTGTCGCCTGCCATCGTCTGGTAATACTCCAGCGCCACATCGTCCGGCGGCGGATTACCGTTAAACAGCGCACGCCAGGCGGCAATCGCCTCTTTAATCTGCCCACGGCTTGCCAGTTGGCGGGCCGCAGTGAGCTTGTCCTGCGGGATATTACGCAGCGTGCTGGCGCTGTTCAGCGCGTTGAGGCGCGGATCTTGCGGTGAAAGTTCGGCGATTTTTTTCCGCCAGATTTCCGACTGCTGAACATTGCCTTGCTGCAACGAGTAGAGCGCCAGCAGATACATGGCGTCGATATTTTTGTCATCCGCCGCCAGCACTTTTTGCAGCGCGTCGATAGCCATTTCGTCGTGGGCTTTGCTGTGCCAGTAACTGGCCTGCGCCAGCAGTTTTTTCACCGCCGTGTCATTGGCGTTCGCATCCGTACTTTCCGTCGCTGCCGCCGGGTGGCAAGCTCCCAGCAGGCAGAGCAGATAAAAGGCGTGCGTCAGTGGTTTACGCGTATTCATTTCTTCGTCTTATCCTGCAAGCGTTGGTGGGCATGGCGCTGTAACGCGTTAAACAACATCGGGCCGGTGACGGCGGCAATCAGGCAGGTAAGGGCAACCAGCCAGAAGATGTGCTCGCTGGCAAACCACAAGATTTTCATGTAGCCCGGCAGGTTGCCGCTGGTGAACTGCTCGCCCACGCGCCAGCTTCGCACGTCGCCCGCATTGCTGATGGCGGTGAAGTCCCCGCCGGCATTGGCGAGAAATGCCGGTTTGCTCATGTCCGCTGGCAGTAAGGCCAGTTGCTGGTTGTCCGTGCCGGTGGCAATGACCACGACGCGTTGTGCGTTCCACGGCGAGCGCAGGCTCAGCAGGCCACGCCACTGGTTGGTATCAAGCAGGTATTCGGCGGCGTCCATGTCTGTGCGTGGCTGGTCGCCGCTCAGCAGAGACAGCATCCGGTTGATCACGCTGGCGGTCATTACTTCGAGCGTGTTTTCGTTGAGCGTAAAAGCACTGCTTTGCAGCAGGGGCGTGAGCAGTTCACGGTTGCTCAGGCTGCCAATCGCCAGAATGTCGCTGTCAGCAAGCTGCGCTTGTGCCTCTTCCTGCCCCGGCATGCCGGTGTACAGGTGCAGATAATTGACGCTTACGCCGGTATCGCGCCCGGCTTGCGCCATCAGGTTTAGCAGCAACGCAATATCCTCGGCGGACGGGCGTGCTGGCATCAGCACCGTGGTATGCGCCAGGTCGGCATGGCGAGTGAACGGGAACATGGCGCTGCTAAACCAGGCCAGATTGGGTAGCTTGCCAAAGTGCCAGGCGCGGCTGAAATCGAGCGTCGAATCACCGTCAATGCGGCTTTGAATGTTCTCATCCGCCAGCGCGTTACACGGGGCATTTTTCTGCGCCTGCAAGCCAAACCAGAAGCCAAGCTGGTTGTTGCCGAGGATCGCCCGTGGGTCTATGTTCACCACCGCGCTTTGCTGGCGGTGCGACAGACCGAATGCCGCCAGCACAGGCGCCAGCAATCCCTCTTTACTTACCGGCAGGCGTTTGAGGAACTCACCGTTCAGGCTGACATTGAGGAACGATGCCTGATCGTCGATCCAGTTTTTCTGCGCAAAGCTGTAGTTCAGGTGCAGGGGAACGGCAGAACCGTCCCATAAGAACAGATCCGGCGCGGTGCGAAACGGCAACTGATTCTCGCCGTGCCAGACGCCGTGCGCCACCAGCGCGCCTTCATCGCTGAGCAAAGAGCGTATGGCCACCGGACGTTCGGTATTGATCCAGCGCGGAGCATCCCAGGCCGCGCGTTGCGCCACTTTCAGAGGCGGCACATCCAGCGTGTCGCTGTCCGGCAGCCCCGGTATGTTCAGCCGCCAGGCGGCCTGGCGCAGTTGCATGTCGTTATGACCGCTTACGATCAACAGCTTGTATGCCGGGTTTTGTGGGTTGTCGATAACCTGCAATGCGGAGCCGTTGCTCTGCGGAATGGTAACGCCTCCGATGGTCTGGCCGGGTTTGCCAATCAGGATGCCATTGCCCGCAGGCAGGGTGTCGTACTGCACCTCAAAGCGGCTGGGTTTGCCATTACTCAATGCGCCAAACTGCGAGGCGACAATTGCCGACGCGGTGAGTACATCCGCATCCGGCGAGGCCGGATAAGCAATGCTAATCGTCTGGTCTTTGGTCTGCTTCACATCGAAGAACGGGCGCGGGAATGTGCCGAGGGTTTTGCGCACGTTCAGCCATAATCCCTGGTAATTCAACGACGATTCCGGCTGTAACGTCACGTTGTAATCGGCGGGCAGCGCGCGCTGGCAGCTCCAGACGTTATTGATAATGTCGTCACCGGTTTTTAGCTGGAAGCTGAGGTTGTTGCTGGACGCAATCATCGACGCGGGTACATCGAGGCTCCAGGCTCCTTTATCCTGCTGCAACTGATCGAGCGGAATTGCGCCCAGCGGCTGGCCGTTGAGCATCAGTTGCAGATTTTCACCGCTCACATCGCTGCGGTTAACCTGCACATTCAAATTGATATGCGCATTGGTGATCACCAGATCGCCCGGCAGGTTGAACGACACGCCGTTTTGTAACTGCTGGCCGCTGAGGGTTAAACCGCCGGTTGCGCCCATATCGCCAAAGCTGAGCGTGCTGGCAATATCCTGGTTGCTGCTGCCCGCAACGGGTGCAGGTTGCGGCTGCGGTTTTGCGCCTTGCAGCGTGACCGGCAGCGGTAATTCCGGCAGCGCGTCGTCCTGGGCCGTAAAGGCGCAGATCGGGCTGAAGCCGCCCACCAGTAAGGCGGTCAAAGTGAAGGGGTTAAAGCGCATTGTTAACCTCTTCCTGTTTTTTCGCCACGGCGGACATCTGGCTATTAAAGCCACTCACGGTTTTTTTGCGGCCGAAGAACAGCTCATACACGCACTGCAAAATCCCCATAAACGACACCAGCGGGCGGTCTGGCGCATGCGGCGGGCGATACCAGGCATCGGCGCGGGAGAGCACCACGCGCACCAGCTTACGGCGTTCGCTCAGCGCCACGGTGTCGAACTCCAGACGGAGATCGCCCACGCCAGTCCCGGCGGCGCGAATCGGCACATGGGCGATTTCACCGCCCAGCCCCAGCTCGATTTGTACCGGGGTTTTGTGGCTCATATCTTCGCCTTTCACCAGCGCCACGCGCGCGCCGCCCATCGAGATATCAAAGGTGCGGGTCTGCATTTTTGAACCGTCAGAGAACAGCACCGTGACCGGCAAGCGGGCGTAAATACGGATGGTTTTGCGGATCTGCTTGGTCTCTTTCGCCACTGCAATGGAGGCCAGCAAAATAATGGTACTGAACGTGCCCCAGGCGATGTTGAACAGGATCACGCGCGGATCGATACCGGCGTAATCATGCATAAAGTAACGTACGCCAACCCAGATCATGCTGCCCACCATCAACAGGGTGGTGATGATCAAGGGGCGTACCGTGTGGGCATCGAAGTAATCGCGGTCGGTCAGGTCGCCTTTATCGGTAACGTTGAACTTGCCCAGACGCGGTGAAATCAGGCTGAGTAGCGTCGGCAGAATCAGGTGGTACGCCATCACCGTTTCATAAATTTCGCCCCAGAACGCGTAGCGGTAGCGCCCGGTAATACGCGAGTTGACCATTGTCGACAGCACCAGATGTGGCAATACATAGGCGAAAATCAGCGTTGCCGACGACGAAATAATGTTCAGATTGAATAACATAAACACCAGCGGCGAGGTCAGGAACACCACACGCGGCAGGCCATACTGGAAGTGCAGCATGGCGTTGAGATAGCAGATGCGCTGCGTCAGCTTCAGACCGCGCCCTAAGAGCGGGTTGTCGATACGGAAAATCTGCGTCATGCCGCGCGCCCAGCGAATACGCTGGTTAACGTGCAGCGCCAGACGTTCGGTTGCCAGTCCCGCCGCCAGCGGAATATCCAGAAACGCGGTGTTCCAGCCGCGACGCTGTAATTTCAGTGCGGTGTGCGCATCTTCGGTCACGGTTTCCACAGCAAAGCCGCCAACTTCATTGAGCGCGCTACGGCGGATCACTGCGCAGGAGCCGCAGAAGAAGGTGGCGTTCCAGTTGTCATTGCCCTGCTGCACCGGGCCGTAGAACAACGCCCCTTCGTGCGGAACGCGCTTTGCCGCCGTCAGGTTGCGCTCAAACGGATCGAGCGAATAGAAGTGGTGCGGCGTCTGGATCAGCGCCAGTTTATCGTCACGGAAAAACTCGCCAATCGTGGCTTGCAGGAACACGCGCGTTGCCACGTGGTCGCAGTCGAACACGCAGATAAGCTCGCCGTGGGTAATGGTCATCGCGTGGTTGAGATTACCGGCTTTCGCGTGGCTGTTATCCGGGCGGGTAATATACCCAACGCCCGCTTCAGCGGCGAAATCACGGAATTCGTCGCGCTTTCCATCGTCAAGAATATACACCTTCACTTTATCTTGCGGATATTCGATACACTGCGCTGCCAGAACCGTATCGCGAACAACTTCAAGGCTTTCATTATAAGAGGGGACATAAATATCGACGGTCGGCCAGATTGATTTATCTGCCGGTAAAGGCGCAATCGGGCGTTCTAATGGCCACGCCATTTGAATATAGCCCAGCAGTAAAATCGTCCACGAGTAAATTTCTGCGGCAAACAATAAACTGCCGAGCAGCATTTCAACCGTTGAATCAAAATGCAGCGTTGTTGTGGCGCGCCACCAAATATAACGTGTCGACATCAATACGGAGAGGGAAAGCATTGCCAGTACGGCTTTTTTGCTTTTTACTCTTCCCAGAATAAATACCACTGCCATCACGCTAAGGCCAAAAAGGTATTGTTTATCGCTGCTCATGGGAGTAATCACTACCAGCAGCGATAATAACAGCAGTATCAGCGTGAAAATAATCCCGATGATTTTTTTCATGTTGTTATCATCTTGCACAGAAAAGAATAAAGGCATACCGGCGCGACAATGTCTTCCGGTTACCAGTTAAAATTCGTGACGAGACGGATTTATCCGGTCAGTTAAAAATCGTTACTGTTTACCGGGCCGCAGGCCAAGAAAAATCGTGCGTTATTATTACCAGGTGAAGATTTCACATGGCAGAGCGATATTATTTGCCAATAACGGAAAATAACATATCCAGCCGAACTGGATTGCGCTCGCGAACGTCCACCTCCGCCGGGCGGTGAAGGGCAGCCACGCTCTGCAGAATACCGTTAGCCGGTGTGCTAAAGGCGTCAGGCGCGGGGACCGGTACCGGTTTATTTTTAGGCCAGGAAAGGGTGTTAGCCGGGATGCCTGCCGGTGCACTGGCCTGGTTAGCCTCCTTGTGGCTCGCCGGTGTTGTTGCAAGCGCGGCGGCCTGCATATCGTCTTTGACCTCGGATGTGACTGCCGTTGTGGTTACTGCTTGCATTGTTGCACCATCTTCATCACTCATTTCCTGGAAAGAAACACCGGACATCTTCAGTTTTTCAGCCAAAGAACCTAAATCATCATACATAGTATTTGCCTGACTCCGATGTGTTGAATATGCGCTAATATAAGCACGTGGTGGTTGTTTTCTCTTTTATTCGCGAACAAAGGTTACGCGTTAAAACGGACGGGGTGTCGTTAATATTAATTTCCGCATTCCGCTTTAAATGAGAATTTCCTTATATACTGTCGGTGGCGGTCAGTTAAGGTCAAGTGACGTTATCGATAAATAGCCAGACACTTATTAAATGCATCTATGAATGCAACGTTTATTTATTGCTGTGCATCGCGTCGGGGCCGCTAAGTACGCGGGATGGCGAGGGGAAAGAGGTAAATATTATCGCTGTGCGTTACGTCAGTATTTTTATTGATAAGCACGTATAATTAAAATCTCCACAATTAATCCATAATTCTTCATTTTTTGATCGTTTTTAATTGATCGGCATTTACTGCGGTTTCTTTAACGATAAATAACTGTTTATTTATTGAGGTTCTCTATAAATGATATGGCCGCATAATATTACGGCTGGGTGATATTGAACCTGTTATTACTTTCAATTAGGATGTTGCCGAACTCTTCTTTAAGAAAAAAGATTATGCATTCTGAAAATGATATTTTCGGCTCTGAGAATATGCTTGCCGCACTCGAAAATGTTCACGATGCTGTCGTACTGCTGGACAGTACGGAAACCGTGTTTTTCTTTAATCGCGCGGCAGAGAAATTATGGGGCTATCCACGTATTTCAGTGCTGGGCTGTAAGGCCTCGGCCATTCCGTTATTCGGCTCGCTGGATATGCTGCCCGGCGAAATGGAAAGTGAACGTGCGCTGACGGTGATCTCGTCTACCGGCGAGGAGACCTCGCTGGCGGCGACCATCAGTTATGAAGGCGCAAGAGGCGACCGTGCGCCTTGCCGCGTCGTGGTGCATATCGATCAGGAGCGCGTCACTAAGCTTTCCACGTTTGATCGTTTAACCGGGCTGCCCAATCGCAGCGCGCTGCATCACTATATTGATCAGATGATCGCAGGCGACATTCATCAGCGCGCCGCGTTTTTCTTTCTCGATCTCGACCATTTTAAAGATGTGAATGATGCGCTTGGTTACGCCGCCGGGGACAACGTGCTGGTGGCGATAGCGCAGCGTCTGCTGAGTGAATTTTCACGTCAGGGCTTTGTCAGCCACGCCGATAGCGACGCCTTTGTGCTGGTGATCCCGGACTGTGATTACACGCGTGCCACCAGCATTGCGCAGAAGATCCAGGCCCTGTTCCGTATGCCGTTCAATGTCGCCGATCTGGCGCTGAATGTGACGGTCAGTACCGGCATCAGCGTCTACCCGGATCACGGCGCCTCGCGCGATGGCCTGCTTAAACATGCCAACCACGCCTCGCATCTGGCGAAAGCGGCGGCCTCCGGCGGCTATCTGTTTTTCAGCCCGGAGATGAACCAGGTCGATCAGGAACGTTTAAAACTGGCGGCGGCGTTAAAGCTCGCTATCGCCAGTAACCTGCTGCATTTGCACTATCAACCGCAAATATGGCTGAAGAATGGCGAGCTTTATGGGGTTGAGGCGCTGGCGCGCTGGACAGATCCGGTTCTTGGCGATATTCCCCCCGGAAAATTTATCGCCCTGGCCGAGGAGACCGGTGAGATTGAAGCCATTGGCCGCTGGACACTCCATGAAGCTTGCCGCCAGATGGCGGAGTGGCGCAGCAACGGTATTCACGTGCCGGTGGTGTCGGTAAATCTTTCACCCATTAACTTCTATAACAGTAGCCTGCCGCACTATATCAACTATCTGTTGCGCCAGTACCGGATCCCGGCCAGCAGCCTGACCATTGAGATCACCGAAGGGGTGATGATGGATAAGCGCCCGGAAACGATGGAAGTGATTTGCGCGGTGCGCGAGCTCGGCGTTGGCCTGTCGATGGATGATTTCGGCACCGGTTTCTCCTGTCTGTCACGCCTGGCGCACCTGCCTATGACCGAGCTGAAAATTGATCAAAGTTTTATGCGCGATCTCAGCGAAGGCAGCAAAATGAAAGCCATTGCCACCACGGTGGTGAAAATCGGCCAAAGCCTGCACCAGACGGTGGTAGCCGAAGGGGTGGAGACCGAACAGCAGCGTAATCAGCTACGGGATTTGCAGTGCGATATCGCTCAGGGATATCTCTATTCCCGGGCGTTAAATGCCTCGGCGTTGGCAGGGTGGTTACAAAGCCGACATGCAGCGCAATAATAAAAGAAGTGAGTTTGCAAGGTAGCAGCAGTGGCCCAGGCCGCAAGGAGTGCGAGCCGGAATATATCCCCCGTTATCGGGGGATTATTTTATTGTTTTAATAGCCATCTCGCCGATTCAGCTAAAAAACTTCAATACCAGAAGAAATAAGCAAAAGAATAACATTCCCCACGACATCTGGCGGTGCGCCTGGCGCGCCGGGTTGACGCTGGTGGTTTTATTTTTGCGGTTATCGCTATTCATTGTTTTTATAACCCTGCACTAATAACAAACCCGCACCAGGCCTTGCGGCGCGGCGTGGGTGATGAGTAAAGCGTTGTGGCTATACCGCCAAAGTAAATGCGGTAACGTTATTTTTATTTTATAGATAGTATTAATTAATTTGTCTTTATATATAGCTATTGTCTTGCGTGATAAATATCGATGGCGATAATCGGTGAAGAGAAAATATATTAACCGGAAAATTTAAAAAATCCAGGAGTAATTCGCCTTAAGGTAAATCAATTGCTTTAAATAGATACGATCTATAATTGCTTATTGTAATTAAGGTGACGATAAATAAATCGCAGGTTCTGGCCACGTTGCCGAGAGATAAAAAAATAAGCCGCATGAAAAAGTCTGACGAAATCGTGTACAGTGTGGCTATTATTACTTCTGGTGATTGAAAACAGGCTAAGCAGGCGCAAAACCGACATCTCCGAAGCAGAGATGTTGCAGAAAAAAACGCCCAAAGTAAGTATGAATCTTATTCACTTTCATTGGGTTAATGCGCAGCTTTGCAAAACAGATAGATATATTTTTGTGGTGAATATTTCTTGCCTTCACCACGCTGACCAGGCAAGTTGTTGCGCGCATAGCGGGCCATGCGGAACAGAAACCATGAATAATGACAAAAAACGGCTGGATCACCGGGAAGAAGATGCCAAACATCTCTTCGAATTGCTGCACAACAATTCTGACTGGGTGTGGGAAGTCGACGCGCAGGGACGTTATACGTGGTCTTCCGACGTCGTGACGGAATTGCTCGGCGTACCGCCTGACCAGGTGATTGGCAAAACCCCTTTTGATTTTATGCCGCCGGGCGAAGCGGAACGCGTGGCGGGCGCGTTTGGTGCCATTGTGGCGGAGAAGCGCGCGTTTTCTGGCCTGGTCAACCGTAATCAACGCGCCGATGGCAGCATTGTGGTGCTGGAAACCAGCGGCATCCCGCTGTTTGATGAGCAGGGTGAGCTGCGCGGTTATCGCGGTATCGATCGCAATATCTCCAACCTCGGTGAACGGGTGCTGCAACTGGAGACCATTTACGAAACCACGCCGGTGGCGCTGTGTATGATTTACCGCCACGGGCGTCTGGTGATGTCCAACAAGGCGATGGCGAAATTGCTGGGTGAGGCGCTGGAAACAGAGGATCACTTTCAGCGTTTGATGCCTGATTACTGGCCCTTTTTCCTGACGGATTTCGCGCTGGCGGATAAGGGTGAGGCGTTGCCGTCACGCGAGTTGGGCTGGCGCGATCGCTGTTACGATATTCAGGCGGTACCGGTACATGACGCTATGGATATGGTGGTGGGGCTGTCGGTCACCTGGGTCGATATCACCGAACGTCGCCAGGCAGAGCACAAGCTCGCCAGCGCGAATAAAGTGTTACAACAGTACGCGCAACACGATCATCTGACCGGGTTGTTTAACCGGCGCTATATGGATGAGTGTCTGCTTAGCGAGATTTCCCGCGCTTTGCAGGAGGATTTCCCGCTGTCGGTCTGTCTGGCGGATATCGACTATTTCAAAAACTACAACGATACCCAGGGGCATCAGGCCGGGGACGATTGCCTGCGCCTGGTTGCCCGCACGCTCACCTCGTCACCCTTGCGCAGCGGCGATAACGTCAGCCGTTACGGTGGCGAAGAGTTTCTGATTATCCTGCCGGGAACCAACCTGATGCAGGCGATGAATGTCGCCGAAGATGTTCGCGGCAATATCAACGCGCTTAGCGTACCGCACGCGGCTAGCCCGACCGGTTTTTTGACCATCAGTATCGGCGTGGCGACACTGCAAACGGGGCAAGTGCATTTTGAAGATAAACCGTTGCATATGATTGCCAGCGGTCTTATTCACCGGGCCGATACGGCGCTGTATGCCGCGAAAAAACAGGGCCGCAACCAGGTGGTATCGGCGTGGGACAACCCGTTAACATCGCAGGGAGCCTGATGGCTCCCCGATTTATGTGCTTACGCCAGCGCGTTTTTCCAGTCAGCAATCAGATCCTGTTCATCTTCGATGCCCACCGACAGGCGGATCAACTGCGGTGTGATGCCGTTTGCCAGGCGCTGTTCAAGCGGAATTGACGCGTGAGTCATGCTAAACGGCTGGCTGACCAGGCTCTCGACACCGCCGAGGCTTTCCGCCAGCGTAAACAGTTTTAGCTTATTGATAATCTCAGTCGCCCGCGCATCGTCGCCTTTGATGACCACCGAAATCATGCCGCCCGGCAGCGCCATCTGCCTGCGCGCCAGCTGATAATGCGGGTGCGATTCCAGCCACGGGAACCACACTTTCTCGACCTGCGGTTGCTGTTCCAGCCAGCGTGCGAGGGCCAGCGCGTTGCTGCTGTGGCGCTCCACGCGCAGGGAAAGTGTGCGAATGCCACGCAAGGTGAGGAAACTGCTGAACGGATCGAGCACCCCGCCGACGGCGTTTTGCAGATAACCGAGTTTTTCGGCCAGCGCCGGGTTATCACCGACCACAGCCAAACCAGCAACCACATCGGAGTGCCCGTTCAGGTATTTGGTGGCCGAATGCACCACAATATCAAACCCTAACTCCAGCGGGCGATGGATAACCGGCGATGCGAAGGTGTTATCCGCCACGCTGAGAATATTATGACGTTTGGCGATGGCGGCAATCGCCGCCAGATCCGCCAGCTTCAGTAACGGGTTGGTTGGCGTTTCCACCCAGATCATCCGTGTGTCGGGGCGAATGGCAGCTTCGAGGCCTGCGAGATCGTCCGGTTTTACCCAGCTCACCTGTAATCCGGCGCTGCGGCGACGCACATTTTCAATCAGGCGGTAGGTGCCGCCGTAAACGTCATCAATCGCCACCAGATGGCTGTCTTTATCCAGCAGTTCCAGCACCGTGGAGATGCTGGCGAGGCCCGAAGCAAACGCGTAACCGCGCGTGCCGCCTTCCAGTTCGGCAATCGCCGTTTCCAGCGCGTGGCGCGTCGGGTTGCCGCTGCGCGAATATTCGTAGCCGGTGTGTTGTCCCGGCGCAGGCTGTGCGAAGGTGGAGGTGGCGTAAATCGGCGGCATCACCGCGCCGTGTTGGTCGTTGAATGCGCCGCTGTGGACGCTCTGCGTTGCCAGTGTTTTCATTTTATTTCCCTTATTGTTCAAGACGGTTGCGCCAGGTGGTCAGCACATCGCTGCGGGTTATCAGGCCAACAAAGTGGCCGTTGTCGGCGATCACCGCTACCAGGCCGCGATCAAAAATGGCGTACAGCGCGCTTTCCGGCGCGTGTTTATCGAGGATTTCCACGTTGCGGGTCATCGCCGTTTTCACCGGCAACGCGAAACGCGCACTGTCGCCGCGCACGTGGCTTATCAGATCCCATTCGTCAACAATCCCCACCACCTGACCGTTTTCCAGCACCGGTAGTTGCGAAATATCGTACAGCCGCATGCGCGCCAGCACGGCGGCGAGGCTATCTTCTGGCGCGGCGGTGACGGTGGCCCCTTCGTCGTGGCGCAGGGCGATAAAATCCGTGAGGTCGCCGTTAGAAGGGCGCGTAAGCAACCCTTGCTGGCGCATCCAGTCGTCGTTGAACATTTTCGACAGATATTTGTTGCCGCTATCGCAGGCGAACGTCACCACGCGTTTCGGCGCGGTTTGCGCCTGGCAGTAACGCAGGGCAGCGCTGAGCAGCGTCCCGGTGGACGATCCCGCCAGGATGCCTTCCTGTTGCAGCAGTTCTCTGGCGGTGGCGAAGGCTTCGCGATCGGTAATACGAAAGGCTTTGCGCACACCGTCAATGTGTGCCAGCGGTGGAATAAAATCTTCGCCAATGCCTTCAACCAGCCAGGAACCTGGCGTGCTGTAACGACCATGTTCCACCTGATCGGCGAGGATCGAGCCGGCCGGATCGGCCAGCACAAATTCGGTGTGCGGCGAGTGTTTAGCAAACCAGGCTTGCAGTCCTCCAAGCGTGCCGCCGGAGCCCACGCCAACGACGATGGCATCGATTTTGCCGTCCAGTTGTTCAAAGAGTTCCGGCGCGGTTGTCGACGCGTGTGCCAGCGGGTTGGCGTCGTTATTGAACTGGTCGATGTAAAACGCGCCCGGCGTCTCTTGCGCCAGGCGGCGCGCGTAATCCTGATAGTAAGCCGGATGGCCTTTGTTCACGTCTGAGCGGGTGAGCACCACTTTCGCGCCCAGTGCGCGCAGGTGGAAAATCTTCTCGCGGCTCATTTTGTCCGGTACTACCAGCACCAGTGAATAACCCTTTTGCGCAGCGATCAGCGCCAGTCCCAGCCCGGTGTTACCGGCGGTGGCTTCAATAATCGTCCCGCCGGGTGCGAGCAAACCGAGGCGTTCGGCTTCGTTAATCATCGACAGCGCGACCCGGTCTTTAATCGAACCGCCAGGGTTCTGGTTTTCCAGCTTGAGAAATAATTCGCATGGCCCGCTCGCCAGTTTATGTAACTGCAACAGCGGTGTTTGACCGATCAATTCGGTTACAGAATGGAAGACTGACATTGTAGATTCACCCGTTAACATTCGTGATGAGCGGATGATAGGTCTGTCATTTTGCCTGTTTAAATAACCTTTATTCGGCGTTTAGAGCGATTGGAAATATAAACCGCTGTTTAGCCATCAGGACGTCGAGCCATACAGTCGTCCGGATGGATTGATTGCCAGAAAAGCAAGGTTTTGTGCTGATTTCAGGCACTTTTCCTCTTCTCTCCATCGCAGTTATGCAATTTCCGGCAATGCAATGCGAAATAAAGTCTTATCGTCAAAACCCCGGTTCCATCGCTGTTAGCGTGTTTAGTTATAAGTAATGTCTATTTGGTTATTTGAATTATAACTGCGGCTGATTATTATCTTCTGGACATCCATACTGCTAAACCGCCAAACGGAAACACCAACGAATGATCGTCCTCAGGAATATCTCCAAGATTTTCGACCAGGGAAAGGCATCGATTACCGCCGTCGACAGCGTCAATCTGACGGTTGAGCAGGGGCAGATTTACGGCATTATTGGCTACAGCGGCGCCGGGAAAAGTACGCTGATTCGCTTGCTGAACGGTCTGGAAAAACCCACCTCCGGCAGCGTTGTGATTAATGGTCAGGACATTGCCGCCGCGCGCGGGGAAACGTTGCGCCAGGCGCGGCTGAAGATCAGCATGGTCTTTCAGCACTTCAATTTATTGTGGTCGCGCACGGTGAGCGAAAACATAGCGTTTTCGATGCAAATTGCCGGTGCGCCAAAAGCGCAGATTAATGCCCGCGTGGCGGAACTGATTGAGCTGGTGGGGCTGAAAGGGCGCGAAAAGGCTTATCCGTCGCAGCTTAGCGGCGGGCAGAAACAGCGTGTTGGCATTGCCCGCGCGCTGGCGAATAACCCGGATGTGCTGCTGTGCGATGAAGCCACCTCGGCGCTGGATCCGCAAACCACCGATCAGATCCTCGATTTGCTGCTCGATATTAACCGCCGTTTCAAACTGACCATTGTGTTGATCACCCATGAAATGCATGTGGTGCGCAAGATTTGCGACCGCGTGGCGGTAATGGAGAACGGCAAAGTGGTGGAAGAGGGCGATGTGCTGAGCGTCTTTACCCATCCGCAGCAGCCGATCACCAAACAGTTTGTGCGCCAGGTGAGCCAGTATAAAGAAGAAGAGGCGTTCAACCCGGAGCTGAACAGCGATCTGGACGGTACGGTGATCAAGCTGACCTTTACCGGCCACAGCACACACCAGCCGATCGTCGGCGAACTGACGCTGCGCTATGGTCTGCCGTTTAACATTTTGCACGGCAAGATGTCGCAAACCGCGCACGGCGTATTTGGACAATTATGGGTGAACGTGAAGGCGACCCCGGAACAACTGAACAATATCCTTGCAGACCTGAGCAAGACGGATATTGAAAGCGAGGTCGTGACGCATGGCTGAATCCCTCTTTCCGCACCTGAAATGGGCGCAACTCTGGGCGGCGACGCAAGAGACACTGTATATGACAGCGCTGTCGGGCGCGGCGACTTTTGTACTGGGGATCGTGCTCGGTCTGGCGCTGTTTCTCACCGCGCGCGGCGGCCTGTTCCAGAATCGCACGTTGTACAGCGTGATTTCGATTGTGGTGAACGTCTTCCGTTCTATTCCGTTCATCATTTTGATTGTGCTGCTGATCCCGTTTACCAAAACCCTCGTTGGCACCATTCTTGGCGCGAACGCCGCGCTGCCTGCGCTAATCGTCGGTGCCGCGCCGTTTTATGCGCGCCTGGTCGAGATTGCGCTGCGCGAAGTGGATAAAGGGGTGATTGAGGCGACGCGTTCGATGGGCGCGCGGTTGAGCACACTGGTATTTCGGGTGTTACTGCCCGAGTCATCACCAGCGCTGGTGTCCGGGATTACCGTGACGCTGATTGCGCTGGTGAGCTACAGCGCCATGGCCGGAGTTATCGGCGCTGGCGGGTTGGGCAATCTTGCTTATCTGGAAGGATTCCAGCGGAACCATAACGACGTCACGCTGGTGGCGACGGTGACCATTCTTATCATCGTCTTCATCATCCAGTTCTGCGGCGACGTGATTACTTCTCTGTTAGATAAACGATAATTATTGGAAACCAACATCATGAAAAAAACACTGACACTGATTGCCGCAGCCACCCTCAGCGTGCTGAGCTTCTCCTCCTGGGCCGATACGCTGACCGTTGGCGCGTCAAACGTGCCGCACGCCGAAATCCTTGAGCAGGCAAAACCGATTCTGGCGAAGCAGGGAATTGATCTGGAAATTAAACCATTCCAGGACTACATCCTGCCGAACACGGCGCTGGCCAGCCGTGAACTGGATGCCAACTACTTCCAGCACATTCCGTACCTGAACAGCGTTATCAAAGATCACGCGGGCGACAAAACCTATGATTTCGTCAGCGCAGGCGCCATTCATATTGAGCCGATTGGTATTTACTCCAAAAAATACAAATCGCTGAAAGATCTGCCGCAGGGCGGCAAAATTATCATGCGTGATGCGGTGTCTGAAGAGGGGCGCATTCTCTCTATTTTCGAAAAAGAGGGTGTCATCAAGCTGAAACCGGGCATCGACAAAGTGACGGCGCGTATTGATGACATCGTTGATAACCCGAAAAAACTGCAGTTCCTGCCGAACGTCGAAGCAGCGCTACTGCCGCAGATGTACAACAATGATGAAGGCGATGCGGTGGTGATCAACGCCAACTATGCGATTGATGCCGGTCTGGATCCGGTTCACGATCCGATCGCGGTGGAAAGCGGTGAAAACAACCCGTATGCCAATATCATCACCGTACACCGTGGCGATGAGAAGAAAAAAGATATCGTGGCGCTGGTAAACGTGCTGCACTCCAAAGAAATTCAGGACTGGATCCGCACCAAATATAAAGGCGCGGTGATCCCGGTTAACAACTGATTTTCCCCTTCTGCGCGGCCTTGCTGGCCGCGCAACTTGCCGCTGCTTTCCCGCCTCTGACTTTCGCTGTGACTAATCTCACCAATTTTAAACAATTGAGTTAATACTTGTTAACAATGCACTACTATTGCCGGGTTGAACAACTGCGGGGGTAGAGATGAAAGATGTCGTGATAGTCGGCGCGGTTCGCACGCCTATCGGCTGTTTTCAGGGCGCTTTGTCACGCCTCTCTGCCGTTGAGTTGGGCAGCCAGGTGGTGCGCGCATTGATTGAGCGTAGCGGCGTGCAGCCACAAGATATCGACGAAGTGATTTTAGGCCAGGTGCTGACAGCAGGCGCCGGGCAAAACCCTGCGCGGCAGTCGGCGATCAAAGGCGGCCTGCCGAATACGGTTTCGGCAATCACCATTAATGACGTCTGCGGCTCCGGGCTGAAAGCCCTGCACCTGGCCTCTCAGGCGATCCAGTGCGGCGAAGCCGATGTGGTGATCGCCGGTGGGCAGGAGAATATGAGCCGTGCGCCGCATGTACTGACCGACAGCCGCACTGGCGCGCAGCTCGGCAACAGCCAGCTTATTGATAGCCTGGTGCATGACGGGTTGTGGGACGCCTTCAACGATTATCATATGGGCGTAACGGCGGAAAACCTGGCGCGTGAATATGGCATCAGCCGTGAACGCCAGGATGAATGGGCGTTAAGCTCGCAGCATAAAGCGCGTGTCGCTATCGATTCCGGGCGTTTTCGCGATGAAATTGTGCCGGTAAGTGCGTTGGATGCAGCAGGCCAGACGCAGGTTATCGAAACCGATGAACAACCGCGTACCGACCCCAGCGCGGAAGCGCTGGCGAAACTCGCCCCCGCTTTTGAACAAAGCGGCTCCGTCACCGCCGGTAACGCCTCGCCGATCAATGACGGTGCGGCGGCGGTGCTGGTAATGAGCGAAGCAAAAGCGCAGGAACTGAATTTACCGGTGCTGGCGCGCATCCGCGCGTTTGCCAGTGTCGGCGTCGACCCGGCGTTAATGGGCATTGCGCCGGTTTATGCCATGCGCCGCTGCCTTGAGCGCGCGGGCTGGCAGCTCGATGATGTCGATCTGATTGAAGCGAACGAAGCCTATGCGGCGCAGGCGCTGTCGGTCGGTAAAATCCTTGAATGGGATGAGAAGCGGGTGAATGTCAATGGCGGGGCGATAGCGCTGGGCCACCCGATTGGCGCTTCCGGCTGTCGTATTCTGGTTTCGCTGGTGCATGAAATGCAAAAACGGCAGGCCCGTAAAGGACTGGCAACCTTATGCATCGGCGGTGGCCAGGGCGTGGCGCTGGCAATCGAACGCGATTAATCTGACTTTAAGCTAAATAAAACCTTCCCGCTGGAAGGTTTTATTATTTTTGGCACCCATTACCTCTCGCGTTTCAATTTAATTAAAACTTCCACCTTTCCAACTAATAATTTTCCTGGCTTATTCAAAATCACTTCTTCAGCGCTGGTTATTAATATCGTACCCTGCGTGACCATTATGTCTGCAAGCGATAAGCGTGCTTATTATTAATGATTTTGTTTTGTAGGTATCTGTTTTATTTTATGTTTTTAATTTGTATTTGAATTTGTAAGTTAACAGTTAATAGAAAATCGGTGTGATCTTTATCATATTAATTCGCCGTTTTCGGGAAAATATATTGATATTCATCACGCCGTTATACATAGTTCCGTTCCATACAAATATTTACGATCGCGATCACTAAAATAAAGTTACCAAAAAAATAAAATGAAATTCCATAAAAATGGAACATAATTTTAATTATTGAGGTAATCTCATGTTTAAGAAAACTCTGGCTCTTGCTTCACTCCTTGGCGCTTCCTTTGCTTCACAAGCCGTCACCGTGGATTTACGTCATGAATACATCGACAGCGGTTCCAACGCCGATCGCGTAGCGGTTTCTCACCGTTTCGATAATGGCTTAGGTTTCGGTGTTGAAGCGAAATGGAAATCTGGCGGCGATGACGCCGACAAACCGTTAACGGAAATCGTGGGTAACGGCCACGAAGAGTCCATTAACTGGCGCTGGGCTGCGACGCAGAATTTTGCGTTAACACCGGGCTTTAATATCGAAAGTAAAGATACCAACTCCATCTATAAACCGTATCTTCATGTGCAATACAGCTTTGATAACGGCGTCTATATTGCCGGTCGTTATCGCTACGAATACACACGTAACCCGGATTCCAATACCGTTGATAACAAGGTCAACAAATTTGATACCTGGGTCGGCTGGGCGATGGGCGACTACCGTATTGAGCTGAACTATGTTTACGCGAAGAGCACCGAAGATGTTATTCGTGAAAACAACAAAACCTATTCCAACGAATATAACGCCAAGGTGGCGTACAAACTGGATAAAAACTGGTCCCCGTATGTGGAAGTGGGCAACGTGGGTGTGAAAAGCACCGACGAACGCCAGACCCGTTTCCGCCTCGGTGTAGCTTACTCTTTCTGATTGTCTGAACTACCTGTGTTACCCTCACAAAAACCCCGGAGCCATTGGCCGGGGTTTTTTATATTTATGCCCGCCATGCTCACCGCAATCACTTACTTCAGTTAGCTCCCGGAAACTCGCTGCGTTGCCGCCTTCCTGTGACTCAAATTATTCAGGGCAGACCTGAGCAAATGCAAAAAGCACTCTCCAAAAGTCCAAAGAAAGTAACGAACCTGTAGCGAAAAGTAAGGCAGCCAGCACACCAGTGGCTGAAAGTATGACGGGCAAGAACGGCACAAAAAAAGCCCCCCAGGAGGAGGGCAAGGCCAGTTACAGAAACACTAACTCAAAGTTTACGCTTGCAACATTACGCGTTGCTCAGGAAGTTTCGCGATATAAAGCGCCGGTTTACCGTCTTTATCGGAACTAAACAGAATCGCACTGTCGTCCGGTGTGAACGACGGATGCGGATGCGTTACCTGGCGGCTGTTGGCAACCGTTGCCCAGGAGGTATCGTGGCGCGCCATGCGGAAATAGGCTTTTTTCGCCACGTCGAAAACATACAAATACGGATCGTTATCAATGGTGTAACCGCTGGTATCTTTCACATCCACCGGCGTGCCGGAACCATCGCCGACCAGTAATGTGCCGTCGAAGTTGCTCATCAGATGTGAACACGCAGGCATCGGCATCACCGCGTCGTTCACGCCGGTATCCGGGTTGAAGCTGTAAATCATGCGCCCCTGTTTGCCTTTCAGGTAAGAGACATACACCAGCGCGGAACCGTTCGGCACCCAGAATTCGTGGGTACAGCTTTCGCCTTCGGCGTGATCTTTGACTTTGCGCACATGGCTGCCGTCTTCATTGACCAGCCACATCCGCGCATCCACCAGATCGTGCGGGCCTTCGTGGCAAAACGCCACGGTGTTGTCGTCGAATGGGCGATAGATCGGGTGCCCCAGCCAGTTTTTCTCTTCATGGATCACGCTGCTTTCGCCGCTTTGCAGATCCACGCGCAGCAGACGGCAGTGCGGGCCTTTATGAAAGAAATCATGGAACAATTTCCAGTCATTGAGCGGCGTCCAGTCGCTGGCGGCGATTTCAATCCCAACCAGTTTGCTGCAATCGCTGTTTGCCACCCAGGTGCCGTAGCCGACCCACTCATCCGGTACGCGATAAATTTCGCGCTCGGCGAGTGTCTGTAAATTCACTTCACGCAGCGTGCGATCGTTTTTCACATAATATAAGGCACTGTCATCCGGCGAGAGGAAACCGCCAAAGGTGTTATCGCCCGCGCCTTCCGTTAACTGCACGGCTTCGGCTTTCGCGATATCCAGCAGGTAATAATTCCAGTGGCCATCAAATTCACCGGCAAACAACAGGTGGCTGCCATCATTGAAAAAACACTTCTGATAGAAGTAGTTCCGGTGACAGGTCACTTCCGGTGGTGTTAAGCGGGTGACTTCCGCGCCGGTATCCGGATCGCGGCTGATTGCGTAATTGAGTTTTACCCGCATGCCTTTCGCCATATTTCACTCCTTTAGATGGTCCGGTGGGAAAGTTGCGCCCCAATGATGACCACAGATGATTACAAGTTTAAAAATAGAGTGTTAATTTATCAAAACAACGTTTCAATATGTGTGATTGCTGACGCACTTTATAAGAAAACAACGTCTGTGAGCCGGATGAATGCGAGGTGAAAAAGCGTTTGTGCTAGCGTGCTTTGATTTTACACACAAAAATTACTGATTAGCCGTCAAAACTCAAAGACGGTGTTAACTTATTGTTTGCTATGATTTATTTAAACTTACTCTCATAACCTAACCGGTAATGACGCACTGTCAACGCCAAACAATCGTGATCGGACTTACAGATTTAATAATAAGTCGCAGAAAAATTGAAACGTTGTTTTATTCAAGATTGAAAACATGTTTTAGCCGGGATAAGATGCGCCTAATGAAGAAACGGAACACTGTTTCTGCGTTTCGTTAAGTGACGTTTCGGTCAAAATTTACTTCGGAGGTTATTGTGGAAGTCAGACAAAGCATCCACAGTGCGCATGCGAAAACGCTGGATACCCAGGGCCTGCGCAATGAGTTTTTAGTCGAAAAAATATTCGCTGATGACGAATACACCATGGTTTACAGCCATATCGACCGCATTATTGTCGGCGGTATTAAACCGGTGAATAAAACCGTTTCTGTCGGTGGCGAAGTGGGTAAACAGCTTGGCGTGAGCTATTTCCTTGAGCGCCGCGAACTGGGCGTGATTAATATCGGCGGCCCGGGCACCATCACCGTTGATGGTCAGTGTTATGAAATTGGTCATCGCGATGCGTTATATGTCGGAAAAGGCGCCAGAGAGGTGGTTTTTGCCAGCATAGATAGCGCTAAACCGGCCAAGTTTTACTACAACTGCGCACCCGCACACACCACCTTCCCAACGAAAAAAGTGACGCCAGCCGATGTCGCACCAGTGACGCTTGGCGATCCGCTAACCAGTAACCGTCGCACCATCAACAAATATTTCGTGCCGGACGTGCTGGAAACCTGCCAGTTAAGCATGGGGCTGACCGAGCTTGCGCCGGGCAACCTGTGGAACACTATGCCGTGCCATACCCATGAGCGCCGCATGGAAGTGTACTTCTATTTCAATATGGAAGAAGACGCCTGCGTATTCCATATGATGGGGCAGCCGCAGGAAACGCGTCACATTGTGATGCATAACGAGCAGGCGGTCATTTCTCCCAGCTGGTCAATCCATTCAGGCGTTGGTACGCGTGCGTATACCTTCATCTGGGGGATGGTGGGTGAGAACCAGGTCTTTGATGACATGGATCACGTCGCTGTAAAAGATCTGCGCTAATAGCGGGCAGCATAAAACCATGCCTGTCCAACACAGGCGCTGATAGATTAAGGAATAAACATGATTCTGGATGCATTTTCTCTTCAAGGTAAGGTTGCGGTAGTCAGCGGTTGCGACACCGGTCTGGGCCAGGGTATGGCGCTGGGCCTGGCGGAAGCGGGCTGTGATATCGTCGGTATCAATATTGTTGAACCAACAGAAACCATCGAGCGCGTCACCGCGCTGGGCCGTCGTTTTCTTAGCCTGACTGCCGATCTGCGTCAGATCGATGGCATTCCGGCTCTGCTGGAGCGCGCGGTCGCTGAGTTCGGCAAAATCGACATTCTGGTAAACAACGCCGGTTTGATCCGCCGCGAAGACGCGATCAACTTCAGCGAGAAAGACTGGGACGACGTGATGAACCTGAACATCAAGAGCGTATTCTTTATGTCCCAGGCGGCGGCAAAACACTTCATCGCGCAGGGTAATGGCGGCAAGATCATCAACATCGCGTCGATGCTCTCTTTCCAGGGCGGCATCCGCGTACCGTCTTACACCGCGTCAAAAAGCGGCGTCATGGGCGTGACGCGTCTGCTGGCGAACGAGTGGGCGAAACACAACATCAACGTTAATGCTATCGCGCCGGGTTATATGGCGACCAACAACACTCAGCAACTGCGTGCCGACGAGCAGCGTAGCGCCGAGATCCTCGATCGCATTCCGGCGGGCCGCTGGGGGCTGCCGAGCGATCTGATGGGGCCGGTTGTGTTCCTGGCATCAAAAGCGTCTGACTACATCAACGGCTACACCATTGCGGTGGACGGTGGCTGGCTGGCGCGTTAATTCGCCTGGCATTAGCTGCATAAAAAACCTGCCTGCGGGCAGGTTTTTTTATCTCTGCGTATTAATTGTCCATATCTGATGAATAGAAAAATCCATATCCTTTTATCTTAATTCGCAGGCTATTGATTAAAAATCGTTAAAAATAAATAATTTAAAATTAGTTTAGTGCTTAAACTATATTTTCAAAATTGTAAACTCCATCACAAAACACCATGCCACAGCGCATTTATCCATATCTTCGCGTTTTCAGCACTGACGCTTTGACCCGTCGCTGACTTACTTTCATAGGACGTCTTATTCTGTGTAGGCAGGAAAAAATGACTTCTATCAGTAATGATTCCGTAGCTTTACCGCGCGCCCTGCGTGATACCCGGCGTATGAATCTGTTTGTCTCGGTGTCGGCAGCGGTTGCCGGGCTGTTGTTTGGTCTCGATATTGGGGTGATTTCCGGCGCGCTGCCGTTTATCACCGACCATTTCACCTTATCCAGCCGTTTGCAGGAGTGGGTGGTGAGCAGCATGATGCTGGGCGCGGCGCTGGGTGCGCTGTTTAACGGCTGGCTCTCTTTCCGCCTTGGGCGCAAATACAGTTTAATGGCGGGCGCGGTGTTGTTTGTCGCCGGCTCGCTCGGTTCCGCGTTTGCCGCCAGTGTGGAAGTGCTGCTGCTTTCCCGCGTGCTGCTCGGCATTGCGGTCGGCATTGCGTCTTACACCGCACCGCTGTATCTCTCTGAAATGGCCAGTGAAAACGTGCGTGGCAAGATGATAAGCATGTACCAGTTAATGGTCACGCTGGGCATTGTGCTGGCGTTCCTGTCGGATACCGCGTTTAGCTACAGCGGCAACTGGCGGGCAATGCTCGGCGTGCTGGCGCTGCCAGCGGTGTTGCTGATTATTCTGGTGGTGTTCCTGCCTAATAGCCCGCGCTGGCTGGCGCAAAAAGGGCGGCATATTGAAGCGGAAGAGGTGCTGCGTATGCTGCGCGATACCTCGGAAAAAGCGCGCGAAGAACTTAATGAAATCCGCGAAAGCCTGAAACTGAAACAGGGCGGTTTCCAGCTGTTTAAAGCTAACCGCAACGTGCGCCGCGCCGTTTTCCTCGGCATGTTATTGCAGGCGATGCAGCAGTTCACCGGCATGAATATCATCATGTATTACGCGCCGCGCATCTTCAAAATGGCCGGGTTTACCACTACGGAACAGCAGATGATCGCCACGCTGGTGGTGGGGCTGACCTTTATGTTTGCCACCTTTATCGCGGTGTTTACGGTAGATAAAGCCGGGCGCAAACCGGCGCTGAAAATTGGTTTCAGCGTGATGGCAATTGGCACCTTGATCCTGGGCTACTGCCTGATGCAGTTTGATAACGGCACTGCGTCGAGCGGGTTATCCTGGCTTTCCGTTGGTATGACGATGATCTGTATTGCCGGGTATGCAATGAGCGCCGCGCCGGTAGTATGGATCTTGTGTTCTGAGATCCAGCCGCTGAAATGCCGCGACTTCGGTATCACCTGCTCGACCACCACTAACTGGGTGTCGAACATGATTATCGGCGCGACTTTCCTGACCTTACTGGACGCGATTGGCGCGGCGGGTACCTTCTGGCTCTATACCGCGCTGAATCTGGCATTTGTCGGCGTCACTTTCTGGCTGATCCCGGAAACCAAAAACGTCACGCTGGAACATATCGAGCGCCGTCTGATGTCGGGTGAAAAACTGCGTAATATCGGCGTGTAACAACATCCCTCTCCCTGGCGGGAGAGGGCAAAATTACACCCGCGCCAGGTAGAGCGCGGGCATGCCTTCGGCATCGGAGGTGTAGAGTACCCACTGGTTATCTGGCGAAAAAGACGGGTGCGGGTGAGTGACCTGGCGGTCGCCATCCAGCACTTTCCAGCTACTGTTATGCTGGCAAATCGCTTTCTGTTCGCCGCTTTTGATATCAAATACCCAGATAAACGGATCGTTAAGGTGGATATCCCCGGTGTGATGCGGCGCGCCGTCGCCAACCACCAGGCTGCCGTCTTGATTACTCATCAGGTGCGAACAGGGCGGGATCGCCATTAACTGCTGGTTTTCCAGCGTGTTCGGATCCGCGCTGTAGAGATACCGGCGCGGATCGTTTTCCTGGTGCGCTACGTAATAGAGCGCGGAGCCGTCCGGCACCCAGAATTCATGGGTAAAACTTTCTCCTGGCTTGTGCTGGCGCACTTTGCGCACATTGCTGCCATCTTCGTTAATCAGCCACATACGTGCATCAATCACATCGCGCGGGCCTTCGTGGCAAAACGCCACGGTGTTATCGTCAAACGGGCGATAGATCGGGTGGCCAAGCCAGCGTTTTTCCTGCAACAGGGTCTCACGTTTACCGCTTTGCAGATCAATGCGGATCAAGCGGCACTCCGGATGAGTGAAGTAGAAATCGCGGAATTTCTGCCAGTCGGTAAGCGGCTGCCAGTCACTTTTCTTGATTTCGATACCAACCAGTTTTGTGCAACCGGAGTTGGCGACCCAGGTGCCGTAAGCCACCCATTCATCGTCGACTTCGTAGATGATATGCTCTTCGAGCGTCTGCAAATCCACGCGGCGCAATTCGCGGGTATTTTTCACATACCACAGCGCGCTGTCATCGGCGGATAAAAAGCCGCCGAAGGTATTATCGCCCGCGCCTTCGGTGAGTTGTGTCGCTTCGCGGTTAGCGAGATCCAGCAAGTAGTAATTCCAGTGGCCTTCAAACGCGCCGCCGAAAATCAGTTTCTCGCCGTCGCGGGTAAAGCATTTTTGATAGAAGTAGTTACGGTGACAAATAATATGCGGCGGCGTCAGCCGGATAACTTCATGCCCGGTTTTGTCGTCTTTCTGGCTGCGGAAGGTGAGAGAGACTATTTTCCCCTTTGCCATTACCTGCTCCTTAGATAAAAAAATACCCTGCCGCGAACGGGCAGGGTATGTCATTGCGGTAAAACCTTAGCGCATGGCGCGTTTCAGAATACGTTCAGCCTGACGCTGGAAGTCGGCTGCGGTTTCTTCAACGGATTTCTGGCCATAGTCGATGTACTGAATTGCGGTACCGAACTGGGCAACAATCTGCGGATCGTCAAAGTAAGGCGATACCGAGAGTTTGGTCGGCAGAGACTGTGCCAGACGCAGACCCGCAACCGCCGGATCGGCCTCTTTGATCGCGCCATTGGCGGTCAGCGTTTGCACCGCGGCTTTGCTCAGCGGCACACCGCGTTCCAGACCCAGCGTTTCCGCGCCTTCTTTGCTGTTCAGCAGGAAGTTAATCACCTGGGCCGCCTCTTTCGGATGCTTGGTGGATTTACCGATCGACAGCATTTGCGCCGGTTTGAAGAACAGGCCCGCGTCTTTCGCGCCCGGCAGCATCGGGTAGTCACCCAGCACCAGTTTGGCTGGCGGCTTCAGGTTGTCGGAGTATTTGGTGATGGTGGAGTTCCACATGTAAGTACCGGCCCATTCACCTTCGATCCACGGCTTCATTTCATACATGTTGCTCTTACCGAATGACGCGTAGTACTTAGCGTCCGGCATCACGTGGCTATCGACCAGTTTTTTATACATCTGGAAGAATTCGACCCACTGCTCGCTGGTGTAGCTGAATTTCTTCGCTTTTTCATCCACGGCAGGAATGTTGTATTTCTGCACCATGTAGGAGTTCAGCAGCGCCAGCGTATCCTGGTGCTCCAGCACTACCGGGTAGTACTGTTTGCCGAGCTTGCTTTCAAAGGTTTTGCCCGCGGCTAACAGCTCATCCCAGGTTTTCGGGAAGGCGACGCCCGCTTTTTTCCACTGCTCATCGTTGAAGTAGAACACGCGCGCGGTGACGGAGATTGGAATGCCGTTCAGCTTGCCGTCAACGGTGGTGGACTGCAGCTCTTTAGCGTCGAACTGGCTTAAATCAATAATGTCTTTCACCTGGTTCAGGTCGTAAAAACCGTCGCCATTTTTGGAGAAAATCGGCAGCCAGTTCCAGTTGGTCTGCATCACGTCCGGCTCGGTGCCGCCCGCGATTTGCGTGGTCAGACGGGAGAGGTGGCCGTCCCAACCGGTGTATTCAGATTTAACGGTAATGTCCGGATGCTGTTTATGAAACTCTTCCAGCGCTTTTAAGGTGACCTGATGACGACCGTTGCCCCCCCACCAGGACATACGCAGATCAACATTATCAGCGGCGGTTGCGGGTACAGCGCACATGCCCAGAGTTGCGGAGATGATGGCGCCGGTAAGCACTTTTTTCATTTTTATACTCCAACGTTTAGTTAAATTTCATTCTTCAGGCTGCCCCTTTGTGGCTGCGTTGATGTCTGCCGGCGACTTACTTGCGTAAGCGCCGGGAGACAACGACTTGCCGCGCCGGGGCATCGCGAATGATTTCGTCGTTATAAGGAAATGTTCTGTTCTGTTTTCGCGTCAAAAATATGACACTTATTCATATCAAACTTAAAGTACACCTTCCGGTGAAGCCCCTTTGCAATCATCGGCTTAGCTTCATCAGAAGGGATTCGGGCGGTCAGTTCGTAGTCGCCAACTTTCAGGTAAACAAAGAACTCGTGACCCATGTTTTCGACGCGCACCAGCTCACCGGAGCCGCAATCGTCGCTGTAAGGCTCATCTGAAACGGAGACAAACTCCGGGCGCACACCAAAGAACACCTCTTTGTCGGCGTAATCGGCGACTTTCTCCTGCTGATAAGCGTTCAGCGCCAGCGTTTCATGACCAACGGTGATGTGCAGTTGGTCGGCTTTTTTCACGATTTTCGCTGGTTTGATGTTCATCTCCGGCGCGCCGATAAAGCCCGCCACGAACATATTTTTCGGGAAGTGGTAGAGGTTATCCGGGGTATCCACCTGCATGATATGGCCGAGTTTCATCACACAGATACGGTCGCCCATGGTCATTGCTTCAGTCTGATCGTGCGTGACGTAAACGGTGGTCGCCGGTTTACCGGATTTCTTTAACTGCTTGTGCAGGTCGGAAATACGGATACGCATCGAGGCGCGCAGCTTGGCGTCCAGGTTCGACAGCGGTTCGTCAAACAGGAACACATCCGGCTTTTTCACAATCGCGCGGCCCACCGCCACGCGCTGCGCCTGACCACCGGAAAGCTGGCGCGGCAGGCGGTCCATCAGCTCTTCCAGTTCGAGGATCTTCGCCGCTTCATCAACCTGTTTGTTGATCTCCTCTTTCGGCATTTTGCTGAGCTTGAGGCCGAACGCGAGGTTTTCACGCACCGTCATGTGCGGGTAGAGCGCGTAGTTCTGGAACACCATCGCGATACCGCGTGATTTTGGCGCGAGGTTGTTGACGATCTTCTCGCCGATGCGCACTTCGCCGCCGCTGATGGTCTCCAGACCTGCCAGCATACGCAACGTGGTGGATTTGGCGCAGCCGCTTGGGCCGACAATCACCATAAATTCGCCATCGGCAATTTTCAGGTCGATACCATGTACCGCTTTGAAGCCGTTGGAGTAAACCTTTTCCAGTTTGTTGAAAATAACTTCAGCCATGATACTTCCCTCTTAACCTTTAATTCCGCTGCTGGTCACGCCCTGTACGAAGTAGCGCTGTGCCAGGAAGAAGACAATGATGGACGGCAGAATGGAGATACTCGCCATTGCCAGAATTTCGTTCCACGGCGCACCTTCGGTGACGTCGATGGACATTTTCAGCGCCAGTGCGATCGGGTATTTATCCACGCTGTAGACATAAATCAGCGGCCCGATGAAGTCGTTCATTGACCACATGAACTGGAACAGCGCCACGGAGATAATCGCCGGTTTCAGGATTGGCACTACCACATACCACAGCACCTGCCAGGAGTTACAGCCGTCGATTTGCGCCGCTTCTTCCATGTCGCGCGGTACGCCGCGTAAAAACTGAATCAACATAAAGACGAAGAAACCGTGTGTCGCAAACGCCGTTGGCAGATACAGCGGCATGTAGCTGTTGAGCATGCCCATTTCACGGAACATCAGGTATTGCGGGATCAGCAGCACGGTGCTTGGCAGCAGCATGGTGGCGATAAGCGTACCGAACCAGAAGTTCTTCCATGGGATCTCAAAGCGGGCAAAGCCGTAAGCCACAATGGTGGAAGAGATAATGGTCAGGATCACTTTCGGGATCACATACTTAAAGGTATTCAGCATGTAATGACCGAAGGTGTATTCGGTGCCGGTTTTCCAGCCGTTAATAAAACCGTCCCAGGTGGCGTGGGTGGGCCACAGTCCCAGCGTGGTGAAGATCTCGTGGTTCGGTTTGAACGACGCCGAGAACATCCACGCCAGCGGGTAGAGCATTAACAGGCCGACAAAAAGCAGGATCGTATAGCGGATCCATGCGCTGATTTTCTCGCGGCGCAGCGTGCGCGCCACTTCACGTTCGGCTTCTTTCATGCCCGGCGTGAGATGTTGGATATCAGCCATTTTTGCCTCCCTTATCGGCAGAGTAGAACACCCAGTATTTCGAAGACTTAAAGGCGATGGAGGCAAAGACTGCCACCACCAGGAACAGCACCCAGGCCAGCGCCGCGCCGTAGCCCATGTCGAAATACTTGAAGGCGGTGTCGTAGATGTAGAGCGAGAACAGATAGGTGTAATAGGTCGGGCCGCCGCCGGTAATGACATACGGGCCGGTAAATTCCTGAAACGCCTGGGTGGTCTGCATGATGAAGTTGAAGAAAATAACCGGCGTAATCAGCGGCACGGTAACTTTCATAAACATCTGCCATTTGCTGGCGCCATCGATCATCGCCGCTTCATACTGGGATTGCGGTACGTTCTGCAGCGCAGCAAGGAAGATGACCATCGCGGAGCCGAACTGCCAGACGCGCAGCAAGGTGACGGACATCAGCGCCAGCGACGGTTCGCCAAGCCAGTTAATCGGATCCAGACCAAACACGCCGATAAAGCTGTTCAGCAGGCCATCGATGGCGAACAGTGCGCGCCACAGTACGGCGATCGCCACAGAGCTACCGAGAATGGACGGAATGTAGTAAGCCGTGCGGAAAAAACCGATGCCGCGAAGTTTAAAGTTGAGCACAAAGGCAATCCCCAGCGCGAAGGCGAGCTTCAGCGGGATTGTCAAAAATACATACGCAAAGGTGACGCCCATTGATTTCCAGAAGAGCGTGTCTTCGGTAAACATGTAGCGATAATTCTCAATGCCGTTAAATACCGGCGGGCTCATCAGGTCATACTCAGTAAAACTGAGAAAGAACGATGAGATGAATGGGAAAGCCGTAAAGACTATCAACCCAATAACGTAGGGCGATATCCAGGCCAATCCCAGTAGTCTGTTTTCATTCATACATACCTACCTGGCGAACAATGTGTAATACGGATTCGGAGATTAACTTTTTTCCCCCGCCGCATGGGCGTCCGGGGATTAAAACAGGCTCTGCGCGTGCGCTTGATCACAATAATCAATTGAATCAATACGTTTTGAAACTTTAACCACCGGAAATTACTCACGATATTCCGGGTTTTAAAATCCTGCGAACTTGCGTTCTTGGTTTGTGAAACGTCGTTTTAAAATATTTTATTGCGTTTTGAATTGGCGTCATTCGATTAATTCGTGAAATGTGATCGAAGTCGAAACGATGTTTCAATAAAGTGAGGTGGGTGTCATTTTTGCCGAAAAACAGCGGGTTTAAAGCCAATAAGCGTAAAGATTTAAGTAACAGCCTAAGGTATTAAAAATTGCGAAATGAAATCATTGGAAATTAAAACGATTATCCGGCGAACTATTTTTATTGGCCGGGAAATAAAAACGCCCCCCTAATTATGGGAGGCGTTAACTATTTTAGGGCGCGATCAACGTTTTAAAAAATCTTCACGTACCGGTGTAAAGGTATCGAGCAGCGTTCCGGCTTTTAAACACACACATCCGTGCATAATGTGCGGTTCCTTATAAAGTGTATCGCCTGCGGTGACGATATGTCTCTCATCACCAATGGTAAATTCGAACTCGCCGGATAAAACGTACGTAAGTTGTTCATGAGGATGGTTGTGCATTGGGCCGATGGCGCCTTGTTCGAACATAACTTCGACCGCCATCATTTTGCCGTTATGGGCAAGAATACGGCGGCTGACGCCGTTGCCCAGGTCTTCAAGCTGAGTGTCTTTATGGAAGATAAACATCGGAGTGTCCTGTAGTAGGTATCGTTAGTGATTACGACAGAGTAAATGATGAAACGTTGTTTCAAAATAACTTATCTCAGCGTTCTATAAAAATAAACGCGAGGCCAGAGAAGTTGAAAGTCGATCACAACTTTGATTGACTGAGCGCTAAACCAGACGGAGACAAGCGATGAAAACGATAGGACTGTTGGGCGGTATGAGCTGGGAATCGACCATTCCTTATTACCGCCTGATTAATGAGGGCGTGAAAGCTCGTCTCGGCGGCTTGCACTCCGCCAGCTTGCTTCTGCACAGCCTGGATTTCCATGAAATTGAGACCTGCCAGGCGACAGCGCAGTGGCACAAAGCGGGTGAGATCTTGGCCCAGGCGGCGGCGGGTCTGGAGCAGGCGGGCGCGCAGGCGATTGTGCTGTGTACCAACACCATGCACAAAGTCGCCGGTCAAATTGAAGAGCGCTGCCATATTCCGTTCCTGCATATTGCCGACGCCACCGGACGGGCGATTCAAAACGCCGGCATGCGCAATGTCGCGCTGCTGGGTACGCGCTACACCATGGAGCAGGATTTTTACCGTGGCCGCCTGGAAAAACAGTTTGGCATCGAAACCTCTGTGCCGGGCCCGGAAGATCGCGAGCGCATCAACGACATCATCTTTAGTGAGCTCTGTCTGGGAACGTTCACCGATGAGTCTCGCTACTATTTTGTTAATTTAATCAAGAAATTGGCTGGCGAAGGCGCGGAAGGGGTGATTTTCGGTTGCACCGAGATCGGCCTGCTACTGCCGGAAACGCATTGCCCGATTAAGGTGTTTGATACGGCGGCGCTGCATGCCGCCGACGCGGTGGACTTTATGCTCTCTTAACGTTCGCCCAGCATGGCAGCCAGCGGCCCGCTAACCAGCGGCATGGCTGCCTGCAAATGGGCGGTAAACGCCTCGACTAGCGCGGAAGCGGGGCGGTGCAGTGGACGGATCAGGCTCACCGTAAACGGCACATCAATACTGAAACGACGCACGGCGACACCGCTGGCCGCGTAATCCAGTGCGGTCAGCGGGTTCACCACCGAAATGCCCACCCCGGCGCGTACCATCGCGCACACTGAGGCGGCGCTGTGCGTTTCCAGTACCATCCGCCGCTTCACCTGATGTTCATTAAACAGCGCGTCCAGCAACTGTCGGTAGCTGTCGGAGCGCGACAAACTGATGTAATTCTCGCCCTGAAAGTCTGCCGGTGTTAACACGGTTTTGCGCGCCAGCGGGTGATCCTGTGGCATGACGCAGACTTCATTACAGGTGAGCAGCGGCGTGCGCTCGGTGCCCGCCGGGGTGCTGAGCGTTTCGGTTAAGCCCAGATCGTGGCGCTGCGCCGACAGCCACTCCTCCAGCAATGGCGACTCCTGCGGCACGATATTCAGGCTGACATCCGGATAGCGCGCCAGAAACGGTTGCAGCAGCAGCGGTAAAAAAGACTGCGAAAATACCGGCAGGCAGGCGATAGAAAGCTCGCCCTGGCGGAACTCACGCAGGCTTTCGGCGGCGCTGACAATCCGGTCCAGCCCGTACCAGGAGCGCTGCACCTCTTCGAATAACCGCAAGCCTTGCACCGTGGGTTGTAAACGCCCGCGCGTGCGCTCGAACAGTTTCAGCCCCAGCACTTTTTCAAAGCGCGCCAGCTCGCGGCTTACCGTCGGTTGCGAGGTATGCAGCAGTGCGGCGGCCTCCGTCAGATTGCCGGTGGTCATTACGGCGTGAAAGATTTCGATATGGCGCAGATTGACAGCGGGCATCGGCAGATCCAGTTTCAGCAGGTTATCCATATCATTTTTGCATAGAGTCGCGATAAAACGATATTTTTTATTCTCTTCGCGCTGTGGCGTAATCAGTAAAAATTTTGTTGCCCGGAGTCACCATGCCACGCTCATTACACCAGACTGAAACCGACCTTAACGCCGCTAATCTGCTGCGCTTACCTGCTGAATTTGGCTGCCCGGTATGGGTTTATGACGCGCAAATCATTCGCGCGCAAATCGCCAAACTGCGCGCCTTCGACGTGGTGCGCTTTGCGCAAAAAGCCTGCTCGAATATTCATATTCTGCGTCTGATGCGCGAGCAGGGCGTGAAAGTCGATTCCGTCTCGCTCGGTGAGATCGAACGTGCGCTGGCAGCGGGTTACGATCCGCAAACGCACCCGGACGATATCGTTTTTACCGCCGATGTGCTGGACGAGGCAACCATCGCGCGGGTGAGCGAACTGGGTATCGCAGTGAACGCCGGTTCGGTGGATATGCTGGAACAGCTTGGCGCGGTCTCGCCGGGGCATCGCGTCTGGTTACGCGTTAACCCTGGTTTTGGTCATGGCCACAGCCAGAAAACCAACACCGGCGGCGAAAACAGCAAGCATGGCATCTGGTACAGCGATCTGGCCGATGCGCTGGCGGTAATGCAGCGCTACCAGTTGAAACTGGCGGGCATTCATATGCATATCGGTTCCGGCGTGGATTATGGCCATTTGGAACAGGTGTGCGGGGCGATGGTGCGCCAGGTGGTCGATTTCGGCCAGGATCTGCATGCTATTTCCGCGGGCGGTGGTCTTTCGATCCCCTATCACGAAGGGGAAGAGCCGGTGGATACCGCGCATTATTACGGGCTGTGGAATGCGGCGCGTGAGCAAATCGCCAAACATCTGGGGCATGCGGTGAAGCTGGAGATCGAACCGGGGCGCTTCCTGGTGGCGGAATCTGGCGTGCTGGTTTCACAAGTGCGTAGCGTGAAAAACATGGGCAGCCGCCACTTTGTGCTGATCGACGCCGGTTTTAACGATCTGATGCGCCCGGCAATGTACGGCAGCTACCACCACATTACGGCGCTGGCCGCCGACGGCCGCGATCTTCGCCATGCGCCATTGATTGATACCGTGGTTGCCGGCCCGCTGTGCGAATCCGGGGATGTCTTTACCCAGCAGGAGGGCGGGAAAGTGGAAACCCGCGCGCTGCCGGAAGTGAAAGCCGGAGATTATCTGGTGCTGCATGACACCGGCGCGTATGGCGCATCGATGTCATCAAACTACAATAGCCGCCCGCTGCTGCCGGAAGTGTTGTTCGATAACGGCGTCGCGCGGTTGATTCGCCGCCGCCAGACCATCGAAGAACTGATCGGTCTGGAGCAGTTCTAAGCCTTGCTGACCGGTCCCGCCGCTACCGATTCACGCAATACCAGTGTGCCGGTAAACGGTGGGATCGCGGCGATCTGTTCGTTGTTCACCAGTTTGATCGCCTGATCAATCGCGGTGGTGATCATGTTGTCGATCGGCAAATAGACCGTCGACAGGCCCGGCTCCAGCCAGCGGGCGCTTGGTGCATCATCAAAGCCGAACAGCGAAATATCCTGCGGAATACGCAAACCCGCCTGCCAGATGGCCTTTGAGGCACCCAGCGCCATATCGTCGTTACAGGCGAACAGGGCGCTGAATTTCACCCCTTCCTGCAACATCTGCTGGCACAGCTCATACCCGCGCGTCATGGTCGAGTCGCCGTACTTCACTCTGTGCGGATCCCAGGGAATGCCGTGTTTTTCCAGCGCCTTGCGATAGCCCATCAGCCGCGCTTTACCGGTTGGTGTATGGATCGGCGCGGTAATACAGGCAATATCCCGGTGGTGTTGTGTGATCAGGTAATCCACCGCCTGGAACGCCGCGTCCTGCTGCTCGAAGAACACGCATTTGTCATGTGCCTGGAACAGCTCGCGGTTGATGACAATCAGCGGCATTGGCGTGGCGTCAATGAGCGTTAGAATCGCTTTTTCGCTCATAAACCGGGTGTAAAGAATAATGGCGTCGCAACGCCTGTCCGCCAGCATCTGCACCGCCAGCTCTTCCCGTTCGGGCGTATCGTGACCGTCGGTGACAATCAGCTGTTTGCCGTGTAATTCCGCCTGACGCGACGCCTGCTGCAATAAGCGGCCGAAATAGAAACCGTCAAAACTGGACACCACCAGGCCAATGCTGTTGCTGGTGCGGTTTGCCAGCGAGCGGGCAAGAAAGTTGGGGCGATAATCCAGCTCCTCCATCGCCTTAAAAACCTGATTGCGGGTGCTCTCTTTGACCTGACCCGTACCATTCAACACGCGGGAAACCGTTGCTTTCGAAACGCCCGCGCGCAGTGAGACATCCAGCATTGTGACCATGACGAGTTCTCGTTTCGCGTAATGAAACGCAGTTTACCACACTCATTTCACGGGTTAAGGCCAGCGGTAACGGTTTGCGCTAAGTGTTGGAAATCCCTGCGAAGCGCAAGGTGGTATGCCAATGTGGGCTTACGTCTCGTTTTGGAATACCAGTAAGCGGGTTGGGAGGCTCGTCACAGAACTTTCCGCCACGCATCGCTATTTTTGGTATGCCAAATGGGACTGTGCTGTATCCCTGCATCGATAAAAAAGCCCCTTTACTGAGGTGTTAACTCATGGCCCTACAAGAAAAGCTCATCGATTCTCTGGGTAGTTTTGCGACAAAGTTCAACAGCTATCGCTATATCATGGCGATCAAAGCCTCGTTCATTACCCTGATGCCGGTGATCATCGTCGGCGCATTCTCCGTCCTGATCTCCAACATGGTGCTGGATCCGAAAAACGGCCTCGCCAGCTTCCAGTCACTCTCATTCCTTGCCGCGCTAAAGCCGATCACCAGCGCGATTAACTACGCCACGCTCAACTTTCTCAACATTGGCGCGGTGTTCTTAATCGGTATTGAACTGGGGCGTATCAACGGCATTAAGACGCTGTTTCCTGGTTTGCTGGCGGTAATCTGCTTTATCTGCGTCACACCAACCACCGTGGAAATGCTGGTAGACGGGCAAATGCACGTAGTGAAAGACGTGCTGCTGCGCCAGTTCTCCGATACCCGTAGCCTGTTCCTCGGCATGTTTATCGCTATTTTGTCGGTGGAAATTTACTGCTGGCTGGAGAACCGCGACGGGCTGAAGATCAAAATGCCGGACACCGTGCCGCCTAACGTCTCCGCGTCGTTTTCCGCGCTAATCCCGGCGATCATCACCACCACCGTGATTGCCACCTTCGGTTTTGTTTTCCACCAGGTGACCGGCATGTACCTGTATGACGCCGTTTACCAGGTAGTGCAGCAGCCGCTGGAGCGCGTGGTACAAAGCCTGCCGGGCATTTTATTGCTGATGTTTGTGGCGCAACTGTTCTGGGTTATTGGTATTCACGGCAACCAGATGATTAAGCCTATCCGCGAACCGCTGCTGCTGGGCGCGATCACCGTCAATATGAGCGCCTTTGAGCAGGGCAAAGAGGTGCCGAACATCATCACCATGCCGTTCTGGGATGTTTATATGAGTATCGGCGGCTCGGGTTTAACCATCGGTCTGCTGATCGCGGTGATGATCGCTACCAAACGCAAAGAGATGAAAGAGATCGCCAAACTCTCTATCGGGCCGGGGGTATTTAATATTAACGAGCCGGTGATTTTCGGTATGCCGATCATGCTCAACCCGATCCTCGCGATCCCGTTCATCATCACTCCGCTGGTGACCGGCTCGATCGGTTATTTCGCCACGGTGACCGGTTTTGCCGGCAAAGCGGTGGTGATGGTGCCGTGGACGACGCCGCCGTTGATCAACGCCTGGCTATCGACTGCCGGTTCAATGGGCGCGGTAGTGACGCAGCTTATCTGCATTATCACCTCCGTCATTATCTATCTGCCGTTTGTGAAAATTGCTTCTCGCCGCGCCGAACAAGCGCAACTGCAAGCCGAAGCGACGAACAACGCCTGAGGATGTAATGAGCACGAAAACAATTGCGATACCGCCGTCGTTTATTCTGGGCGCGGCGGCCTCAGCCTGGCAAACCGAAGGCTGGACAGACAAGCGGGAGGGCCAGGATTCCTGGCCCGATCTCTGGTACAAAAACGATCGTCACGTCTGGCACGACGGCTACGGTCCGGCGGTGGCGACCAACTTTTACCAGCGCTTTCGTGAAGATGTGCAACTGATGAAACAGGCGGGGCTAACCCACTATCGCACTTCGATCAACTGGTCGCGCTTTCTCACCGATTATGAAAACGGCGTGGTCGATGAACGCTATGCCGCCTATTACGACGAACTGTTTGACGAGATGCAGCGCCACGGCATTGTGCCGATGATCTGCCTGGAACATTACGAACTGCCGGGTTATTTGCTGGAAACCTACGGCGGCTGGGCGTCAAAAAAAGTGGTTGAGCTGTACCTGTTGTATGTCGAAAAAGTGTTTGAGCGCTTTCATCAAAAAGTGACCCGCTGGTTCACCTTCAACGAGCCAATTGTCGTGCAAACCCGTGTCTACCTTGACGCGCTGCGCTGGCCTTATGAGCAGAACACCAGTACCTGGATGCAGTGGAATCACCACAAAAACCTGGCCACCGCGAAAGTGGTGAAACTGTTTCGTGAGAAGGGTTATCAGGGCACTGTGGGCTGTATTCTCAACCCGGAAGTCACCTATCCGCGCTCGCGCGCACCGCACGATGTGCTGGCCGCCGAACGCTACGATCTCTTTTATAACCGTGTTTTTCTTGATCCGATGGTGAAAGGCCACTATCCACCGGAGCTGTTCCCGTTGCTGGAAAAACACCAGGTCGCGTGGGATTACAGCGAGGAAGAGCTGGCGATCATCCGCGATAACACTGTGGATGAGCTGGGCATTAACCTTTACTACCCGCACCGGGTAAAAGCGCCTTCCCGTGCCTGGCACCCGGAGACACCTTTCCACCCGGCGTATTACTACGAGCCGTTTGAGTTGCCGGGCAGAAAAATGAACAAATCTCGCGGCTGGGAGATCCTGCCGGAGATCATTTATGACATGGCGATGCGCATCAAAAACGACTACGGCAACATTCCGTGGTTTGTTGCCGAAAGCGGCATGGGCATTGAGAACGAAGGGCAGTTTCGCAATGCGGCGGGCACCATTGAGGACGATTACCGCATTGATTTTATTGCCGCGCATTTATACCAGACGCTGCGCGCCAGAGAAGCGGGCGCGAACTGCCAGGGTTACATGTTGTGGGCGTTTACCGATAACGTCTCGCCAATGAACGCGTTTAAAAACCGCTATGGCCTGATTGAGATTGACCTGCAAAACAACCGCGACCGCAGGCCGAAAAAGTCTGCCGGCTGGTTTCGCAAGCTGCGCGACGAACGCCAGCTTACCCTGACTATTGATGACGAATGGAAATAAGGAGCCACCATGAAACGTATTGTGTTGTGCTGCTCCGCCGGGATGTCCACATCGCTGGTGGTGACCAAAATGGAAAAAGCGGCGGCCGAGCGCGGTCTTGAGCTGAAGATCTACGCCATTGCCGAGCAATCCCTGCGTGACGAGCTGCAAAGTTATGCCACCGAGATAACCGCCGTGCTGCTGGGGCCGCAGGTGCGCTTTAAACTGGCGGAAAATAAAAAGTTAACTGACGAATACGGCATTCCGATTGATGTGATCGATTCGGTGGCTTATGGCACCTTAAACGGCGCGAAAGTTCTCGATCAGGCGCTGGCTTTGGTAAGATAGCGCCGACAGGCCGGGGCGCCCGGCCTGCGCGATAACTCAGACTTGCAGGTGATATTGTGGAGAAGGCCGTCGTCCCGCCGGAAAAAAAACAGTACCAGGAGATTGGCGAAGATTTACGCGAGCAGATAATCCAGGGGCATTACCCCGTGGGTTCCCGCCTGCCGCCGGAGCGCAATATCGCCGAAAAATATGGCGTTAGCCGCACCATCGTGCGTGAAGCGCTGTTGATGCTTGAACTGCAAGGCACGGTGGATATTCGCCAGGGCTCCGGCGTCTATGTGATGCGTATTCCGCAGGAGCATGAGAACGAAGAGGAGCGCTTTCTGAGTAGCGATGTTGGCCCGTTTGAGATCTTACAGGCGCGCCAGCTGCTGGAGAGCAATATCGCTGCCTTTGCCGCCAAAATGGCGACGCGCGCGGATATCGATAATCTTCGGCGCATTCTTGAGCAAGAGCAGCGCGCCATCGCGATGAACGACACCTCGCAGGACAACAGCAAAATGTTCCACCTGGTGCTGGCGGGCGCATCGCAAAACCAGATGCTGCTGGCGACGGTGGAGAGTATCTGGCACCACATGGACAGCAGCCCGCTGTGGCAGCAATTCAACGTGCATATTGCCAGCCGGCCCTATCGCCTGAAATGGTTAGGCGACCGGCAGACGCTGCTGGCGGCGCTGCGTCGCCGCGATGTGATGGGTGCCTGGCAGGCGATGTGGCTGCATCTGGAAAATGTCAAAAAGAGTTTGCTGGAGCTTTCCGATGAGGATGCGCCTGACTTTGACGGCTACCTGTTTGAATCAGTGCCGATTTTTCAGGGAAAGATCGTATGAAAATTATTCCCCTTTACGACGCGCCACACTTTGCAGAGCAGGTGGTGGACTGGTTATGGCGTGAGTTTGGCGACTCGCTGCCGCGTGATTTCTTCGCCTCTATTATCACGCACAGCCAGACGCCCGGGCAGTTGCCGCTGACGTTTGTTCTGGTTGATGGGGAGCAATTGTTGGGCACCGTTGGGCTGTGGCGCTGCGATTTAATCAGCCGCCAGGATCTGTTCCCGTGGATGGCGGCGCTGTATGTGAAAGAGAGCGCTCGTGGGCAGGGGTTGGCCGGGCAGTTACAGCGCCATGTTATCGAGCAGGCGAAAGCGATGGGTTTTCAGGAGCTGCATCTTTATTCGGCTTGTCGCGATTTTTATGAGCGTTTTGGCTGGCACTATATTGGCGACGGTCTCGACTATCCGGACAAGACCGTGCACCTCTATCGCTACTCTTGCGGCGCAATCACCGAATGACGACGCACCAGCGTTGGGTTAAACAGGTGCGTGATTTCCGGCAGCGGGCGGTTTTCCGCCAGCGCCAGCGCCAGCTCGGCGGCCTGTGTTGCCATGGTGACAATCGGGTAGCGCACGGTGGTTAAGCGCGGGCGGACATAGCGCGACACCAGCACATCATCGAAACCAATCAGGGAAATCTCACGCGGCACCTCAATGCCGTTGTCATTCAGCACGCCCATAGCACCTGCGGCCATCGAATCGTTATAACAGGCGACGGCGGTAAAGTTACGCCCGCGACCGAGCAGCTCGGTCATCGCCTGTTCGCCGCCGCTCTCATCCGGCTCGGCAAACGTCACCAGCCGGTCGTTGCAGGGCAAACCGTTCTCTTTCAGCGCATCGTAATAGCCCTGCAAGCGATCTTCCGCATCAGAAATCGCGTGGTTGGAGCAGAGGTAACCAATTTTCGTGTGGCCTTGCTGGATCAAATGGCGCGTAGCCAGCCAGGCACCATAACGGTCATCCAGCGCCACACAGCGTTGTTCAAACCCCGGCAAAATGCGGTTGATTAACACCATGCCCGGCATCTGTTTCATCAGCGAGGCGAGTTCATCGTCAGGAAGGGTTTTGGCGTGAACGACCAGCGCTGCGCAACGGTGGCGAATCAGTTGCTCAATGGCTTTGCGCTCTTTTTCTTCGTTATGGTAGCCGTTGCCAATCAGCAGGAAATTCCCGGTAGCCGAGGCGACTTGCTCGACAGCCTTTACCATCGCGCCGAAGAAGGGATCGGACACGTCGCCCACCACCAGACCTACGGTTTCGGTGGACTGCTGCGCCAGCGCGCGGGCATTGGCATTCGGGTGATAATTGAGCGCATCCATTGCGCTTTGCACCGCCAGGCGCGAGGACTCGCTCGCTTTTGGCGAGTCGTTAATCACGCGGGAAACCGTTGCGACCGAAACTCCTGCCAGCCGCGCGACATCTTTGATAGTCGCCATTACGCACCTTCCTTTGGGTAAGCGTTTACACGCTGCATAGTGTTACGGAAAAGAGATGTGTAATCAAGGAAGCTACCCGGCAGGTGTCTGCAAACGTGAGCTGACGCGAAGGAAATCAGTGAAACCGTTACACGCGGGAAATTGCAAAGTAATTCAGGCACAACCTTTAGTTACACTTTGCGAAGGGCTGTTTCGATTGTCCGCTGGTGGCAGATATCCCCCCGTGACAGAGTAGAACTCCCAGAGGTATTGATAGGTGAACGCGGCCCCCAGGGTTGCACACTCGAATTACACCAACCTGCGCAGATGCGCAGGTTTTTTTTTACCTTAAGTCTGTAACAGTAATCGCTAATGGACACACCTCGTTTCACTTCGGCTCACTCTCTTGCTTTTTCCCGCTGGTGAGGCGCGGTGCCGCACGCGACAATCAAGGTCCCAGAGGTATTGATTGGTGATTTATTCGGTACGCTTTTCGTACTCATTTCTTGCACCAACCTGCGCGGACGCGCAGGTTTTTTTTCGCCCGCGTTTTAACCCGCCGCACTTCTCATGTAATCTGCCACAATTTGATAACGTCCTTAATTTACTGGCAAAAGGAGTTGAAATGCTACTGGGCTTTTTCCGCGGCCTGTTCCGTGTGTTGTTTCGCGTACAACTGACCGGCAACACGCAGGCGCTGCACGGCGAACGTGTGCTTATTACCCCTAACCATGTCTCTTTTATTGATGGCATTTTGCTGGCGTTATTTCTGCCAGTACGCCCGGTTTTCGCGGTCTACACCTCCATCAGCACCCAGTGGTACATGCGCTGGATAAGCTCGATTATTGATTTTGTCCCGCTGGACCCGACCAAGCCGATGTCGATTAAACACCTGGTTCGGCTGGTGGAACAGGGGCGTCCGGTGGTGATTTTCCCGGAAGGGCGCATTTCGGTTTCCGGATCATTGATGAAAATTTACGACGGTGCGGGGTTCGTGGCGGCAAAATCGGGCGCGACGGTGGTTCCACTGCGTATCGATGGCGCGGAGCTAACCTACTTCAGCCGCCTGAAAGGGCTGGTAAAACAGCGCCTGTTCCCGCGCATTACCTTGCATATTCTGCCGCCAACAAATCTGCCGATGCCGGATGCGCCGCGTGCGCGTGACCGTCGCAAGCTGGCGGGTGAAATGCTGCATCAAATCATGATGGAAGCGCGCATGGCCGTGCGTCCGCGCGAAACCCTGTTCGAAGCGTTGCTTTCTGCGCAGTATCGCTATGGCGCCAATAAGCACTGTGTTGAAGACATCAATTTCACCCCGGATAGCTACCGCAAGCTGCTGACTAAATCGCTGTTTGTTGCCCGTATTCTGGATAAATACAGCGCGCCGGGCGAGAAAATCGGCCTGATGCTGCCAAACGCCGGGATCAGCGCGGCGGTGATTTTCGGCGCGGTTGCGCGTGCGCGCATCCCGGCGATGATGAACTACACCGCCGGTGTCAAAGGGTTGAGTAGTGCGATTACGGCGGCGCAGATCAAAACCATCTTCACATCCCGTACGTTTATGGATAAAGGCAAGCTGTGGCACCTGCCGGAGCAGCTTACGCAGGTGCGCTGGGTGTACCTGGAAGATCTGAAAGGCGATGTCACCTGGGAAGACAAGCTGTGGATTTTCCGCCATCTGCTGACGCCATTAAAAGCGCAGCTGCCGCAAAAACCGGAAGATCCGGCGCTGATCCTCTTCACCTCCGGTTCTGAGGGCAATCCGAAGGGGGTGGTGCATAGCCATAAAAGCCTGCTGGCGAACGTTGAGCAGATCAAAACCATTGCGGATTTCACCGCCAACGACCGCTTTATGTCGGCGCTGCCGCTGTTCCACTCGTTTGGCTTAACGGTGGGGTTACTCACTCCGTTATTCACCGGCGCGGAGGTGTTTCTTTACCCGAGCCCGCTGCACTACCGCATTGTTCCTGAACTGGTGTATGACCGTAACTGCACCGTGCTGTTTGGCACCTCGACGTTCCTTGGCAACTATGCGCGTTTCGCCAACCCGTATGATTTCTTCCGCTTGCGCTATGTGGTTGCCGGTGCTGAAAAATTGCAGGACAGTACCCGTCAGTTGTGGCAGGACAAATTCGGCCTGCGCATTCTCGAAGGTTACGGCGTGACCGAGTGCGCGCCAGTGGTTTCCATCAACGTACCGATGGCGGCAAAACCCGGCACTGTCGGGCGGATCTTACCGGGGATGGATGCACGTTTAATGGCAGTACCGGGTATTGAAGACGGCGGCCGCCTGCAATTAAAAGGACCCAACGTGATGACCGGCTATCTGCGGGTGGAAAACCCTGGCGTGCTGGAAGCGCCAGCCGCGGAAAATATCAATGGCGACATGGAAGCGGGCTGGTATGACACCGGCGATATCGTGCGTTTTGATGAGCAGGGCTTTGTGCAGATTCAGGGGCGGGCGAAGCGTTTTGCCAAAATCGCCGGGGAGATGATCTCGCTGGAGATCGTCGAACAACTGGCGCTGGCGGTGTCGCCGGAGAAACTGCACGCCACGGTGGTCAAGAGCGATGCCAGCAAAGGCGAGGCGCTGGTGATGTTCACCACCGACAGCGAACTGACGCGCGATAAGCTGCAACAGCAGGCGCGGGCGCAGGGCGTGCCGGAGCTTGCCGTACCGCGCGATATTCGCTTCCTGAAACAACTGCCGGTGCTGGGCAGCGGCAAACCTGATTTTGTGACCCTGAAAAGCATGATTGAAGAGGCGGAATCGACACATGCATGAGTCAGTAAGCACTAACTCCTCGCTGTGGTCGCGCGGGATGATGGCGGTGATTGCCGCGCAATTTCTCTCGGCGTTTGGCGACAACGCGCTGCTGTTCGCCACGCTGGCGCTGCTGAAAGCGGAGTTTTATCCCGACTGGAGCCAGCCGATTTTGCAGATGGTGTTTGTGGGCGCTTACATTCTTTTCGCGCCCTTTGTCGGGCAGGTCGCCGACAGCTTCGCCAAGGGGCGGGTGATGATGTTTGCCAACGGCCTGAAACTGATTGGCGCGGCGAGTATTTGCGTCGGCATCAATCCCTTTGTTGGCTATTTGCTGGTAGGTGTGGGCGCGGCAGCCTATTCCCCGGCGAAGTACGGCATCCTTGGCGAAATCACGACCGGCGATAAGCTGGTGAAAGCGAATGGTCTGATGGAGTCGTCGACCATTGCTGCCATTTTACTCGGCTCAATGGCTGGCGGTGTGCTGGCCGACTGGCATGTGCTGGCGGCGCTTGCTGTTTGTGCGCTGGTGTATGCCGGAGCGGTGATCGCCAATCTGCTGATCCCGAAGTTGCCTGCTGCGCGTCCGGGGCAATCCTGGCGCTTTACACCGATGACATCCAGCTTCTTCAACGCCTGTAAAAGCCTGTGGCGCAACGGTGAAACGCGCTTCTCACTGGTCGGCACCAGCCTGTTCTGGGGCGCAGGCGTGACGCTGCGTTTCCTGTTGGTGCTGTGGGTGCCGGTGGCGCTCGGGATCACCGATAACGCGACACCAACGTATCTTAACGCGATGGTCGCCGTGGGGATTGTTGCCGGTGCCGGGCTGGCGGCGAAGCTGGTGACGCTGGAAACCGTGGCGCGATGTATGCCTGCCGGCATTCTCATTGGCGTGGCGGTGGTGCTGTTTTCCTTGCAACACGCGTTACTGCCAGCCTACGGCGTACTGATGTTGATCGGCATGTTGGGCGGTTTTTTTGTGGTGCCGCTGAATGCGCTGTTGCAAGCCATTGGCAAAGAATCCGTTGGCGCGGGTAACGCGATTGCGGTGCAGAACCTCGGCGAAAACATGGCCATGCTGCTGATGCTCGGTCTGTACTCGCTGGCGGTGAAAGCGGGTGTGCCGGTAATTGGCACCGGCGTTGGCTTTGGCGTGATTTTCGCGCTGGCGATTGCGGCGCTGTGGATCTGGCAGCGCCGCCGTTAACCGTTAACCGTTACGGTGCCGGGTAGGTGTAAACCTGATGCACCGCTTCGATCTCAGCCAGCACCTCTGCGCTGAGATCGAGATGCAAACTTTCCACGTTGGTTTTCAGTTGCTCCATCGTCGTCGCGCCCAACAGGGTGCTGGCGACGAAGGGCTGACGTCGCACGAAAGCCAGCGCCATTTGCGCCGGATCCAGACTGTGGCGCTTCGCAATATCCACATACGCCGCGACCGCTTTTTGCGCCTGCTCACCGCTGTAACGCGTAAAGCGGCTAAACAGCGTGTTGCGCGCGCCAGCGGGTTTCGCACCATTGAGATATTTGCCGGTTAGCGTCCCAAACGCCAGGCAGGAGTATGCGAGCAGCTCGACGCCTTCATACTGGCTTACTTCCGCCAGACCCACTTCAAAGCTGCGGTTTAACAGGCTGTACGGGTTCTGAATTGTCACGATGCGTGGCAGTTCATGCTTCTCGGCCAGTTGCAGATAACGCATCACGCCAAACGCCGTTTCGTTGGAAACGCCGATATAGCGGATTTTCCCGGCGCGCTGGCACTCGGTCAGCGCCTCCAGTGTTTCCAGTAGCGTCACGACCGGCGCGCTATCAACCCAGCTGTAACCCAGCTTGCCAAAGCAGTTGGTCGGGCGCTGCGGCCAGTGTACCTGGTAAAGATCGAGATAATCGGTTTGCAGGCGCTTTAAGCTATCGTCCAGTGCCACGCGGATGTTTTTGCGATCCAGTGCCTGGTTCGGGCGAATACCGCTGTCGTTGTTACGGCTTGGGCCGCTGACTTTGGAGGCGATAACCAGTTTTTCACGGTTGCCGCGTTTCGCCAGCCAGTTACCGACATAGGTTTCCGTCAAACCCTGCGTTTCCGGACGTGGCGGAACAGGGTACATCTCTGCAACGTCAATCAGGTTGATGCCCTGGCTGACGGCGTAATCGAGCTGTGCATGGGCGTCGGCTTCGCTGTTTTGTTCACCAAACGTCATAGTGCCCAGCCCCAGGGTGCTTATTTCAAGCGAACTGTGGGGGATACGGTGATACTGCATAGCCGGCTTCCTTAAAAGTACAACGTCAGTTGACCTGACAAAGGAATATAAACATGGCAGAGGGGAGGAAAAAGGGAAAGAGAAAAATCAAATAAAGGCCAGCAGGTAACTGACCTTTATAGCAATTTCTTAGCGTTCAATAATCTGGGATACATCATCGCGGTTAATCTGCATCTTATTGCCCTGCTGATCGCGGTAGCTGACCAGCCCGGTATCATCGTCAATTTCCGGTTTACCGTCGGTCAGGATCATCCTGCCGTCTTTTGTCGCCATCACGTAATCACTGCTGCATCCGGAAACGGCGAAAGCCAACCCCACTGCGGAAATAATCACTGCCCATTTCTTCATCATTCTGATCCTCTGGTGGCATGCGTCTGACAACAAGTTTAGTAATAACTTGCTGTCTGGAGACGAAAAAGCAGGATAATCTGAAAAAAGTTGTTAAAGGCAGATCAAAGATAAAAAACGCTTCCCCGGTTGAGGAAGCGTTTTGTTTACAGCGGATTCTTCTTATTTCGCATCAGGTTGAGCGTTTCAACCGCAATGGAGAAGAACATGGCGAAGTAGATGTAACCTTTCGGCACATGAATGGAGACGCTTTCCAGAATCAGCGTAAAGCCAACGAGGATCAAAAACGACAGCGCCAGCATTTTGACCGACGGGTGGCGGTCAACAAACTCGCCAATCGGACGCGCGGCAAACATCATCACGCCAACGGCGATAACCACTGCCGCCATCATAATAAACAGATGATCGGACAGCCCCACCGCGGTGATCACCGAGTCGAGACTGAAGATAATATCCAGCAGCATAATCTGCACAATCGCGCCAAAGAACGAATGCACATTGGTCTTCAATCCTTCCTCTTCGCCTTCGATCGATTCGTGGATCTCTTTACTCGCTTTCCAGATAAGGAACAGACCGCCGAGGAACAAGATCAAATCGCGGGCCGAAACGCTGTGATCAAACACGCTGAACAGCGGGTGTGTCAGTCTTGTCACCCAGGCAATGGATGCCAGCAGTAACAGCCGCATGATCATCGCCGCAGCCAGGCCTAGCCGACGAGCGTGATTACGCTGCGCGGTAGGCAGTTTCGCGACCACCAGAGAGAGGAAAATAATATTGTCGATCCCTAAAACGATCTCCAGCAGCGTCAGCGTACCGAGCGCGAGCCAGGCGTTGGGATCGGTTATCCATGCAAATAACATCTCTATAAAGTCCTGCCAAAAAAAGAAGCGCTAATTATAAGCGTCGCTGTGGAGTAGGCAAAAAATTAATAGGGTGAGAGCAAAAAATGGCGCGCCAGCAGTGCGCTGGTGAAGTTCTTTTTCAGGTAAAAACCGCGCGGCAGCGTGAGAATGGTTTCGCCATGTTCGCCAATGGCTTCGGTTAGCGCTTTACTGTTGGCCGCCTTCGGGCGCAGTTGCAGCACTTCGCCGTGACGGGCGGTAATGCGGGTGACCTGGCCTAACACAATCAAGTCCATCAACTCTTCCCAGTCGAGCCGTAACTGCTGTTCTTCTTCTGCATTGGGGCTCCAGAGCAACGGCGAACCGACGCGGCGATCCGCGACCGGGATCTCGCGTGAACCTTCAATCGGAATCCATAAGACGCGCTTGAGCTTATGCCGCACATGGCTGGTTTCCCACACGACACCGCTGTTGCCGGTAAGAGGGGCCACGCAAACAAACGTGGTCTCCAGCGGGCGTCCCTGGTTATCCACCGGTATGGTTTTTAGCTCAACGCCCAGCGCGGCAAAATCCTGCTCGGGTTTACTGCCTGCGCTGGCGCCGAGCCACAGCTCCAGCAGAACACCCGTCCAGCCTTTATCACGCTTTAAATCGCGCGGAACGGGCAAGCCTGCCAGCGTGGCCAGTTCGCCGAGCGTGTAGCCCGCCAGGCGCTGCGCCTGGGCCAGTAATTGCGCTTCTGATTCAGGCGGTGAAGTGAAAGGAGCCAACGCGAACATGTTAAAAACCTTTTGTCTAAAAAATAACCGCTAGTTTTGCACTGTAGCCAGGCAGTGTACCTTTTTCTGTCCTGTGTGAGCAATTAGATGATTTATAAGGGAATTTAACGAGGGTTTTGATGAGTTGCGCAACTGTGCGCCGGGTTTTCCAAATCTGGTCACTGACAATAAACAGGATCTTACACCATGTTATCCACAGAAAAGTGGGATAACTGGGGAAAAGTGCCACTACTGTTTCGATTTACAGCCTTGACGTGCGATGAAAATCGAAATTCTGCACAAAATGTGCCTAACTTATTGGCATAATCTGTGGATAAATTCGGCTCTGTTCGATCTTTCATCAGCGCCAGGATCCTTAAGGTGATGATCGTCACATTATGGGGCTGTTATCGGTTGAAAAGCTATTTAACTGCATGAATTGCTGTATGTTATTTCTTTGATGTAAATCGGGGCTATTCAGACTGTTCCGGGTTTTCCCTGGGTAATTCCATACTTTTTCACAACTCTATCCACAGAAAAGGTGAATAAAAACCGTCGTCAGCATCGCTTTCTGTTTATAACTTTGATGATTACTGTGAGTTATTCAAATGTTATTCGTTCGTATCCCTGTCATAGAGTGGTTTACCGTTTTCCGGGAGTGTGAAACAATCGCTTTATTCAGACTTTTTTTGAGGTAGTCCGGTGATTGATGACGATGGCTACCGCCCAAATGTGGGAATCGTAATCTGTAATCGACAAGGTCAGGTCATGTGGGCCAGACGCTTTGGACAGCACTCATGGCAGTTCCCCCAGGGGGGTATTAACCCTGGCGAGTCCCCGGAACAAGCAATGTACCGGGAACTGTTCGAGGAAGTGGGCTTAAGTCGTAAAGATGTTCGTATCCTTGCTTCTACGCGTAACTGGTTGCGTTACAAGTTACCGAAACGTTTGGTGCGTTGGGACACAAAGCCGGTTTGTATCGGCCAGAAACAAAAATGGTTTCTTTTGCAGTTGATAGGTAACGACAGTGAGATCAACATGCAGACCAGTAGTACGCCCGAATTTGATGGCTGGCGTTGGGTGAGCTACTGGTATCCTGTTCGCCAGGTAGTGTCGTTTAAACGCGATGTCTACCGGCGGGTGATGAAAGAGTTTGCAAGCGCGGTGATGTCGCTTCAGGAAACGCCTCCGAAGCAGCAAAGCGCGCCTGCCTGGCGACGTAAACGAGGTTAAGCCACCCATATTATGCTCACCCGACTGCGAGAAATAGTTGAGAAAGTCGCCAGCGCGCCACGCCTTAATGAAGCGCTGGAAATATTGGTTACCGACGTTTGTCTGGCGATGGAAACCGAAGTGTGCTCGGTCTATCTCGCAGATCACGACCGGCGTTGTTATTACCTGATGGCGACGCGCGGTTTAAAAAAGCCGCGTGGTCGCACTGTCACGCTCGCATTCGATCAGGGGATTGTCGGTCTGGTAGGCAGGCTGGCGGAACCCATCAACCTGGCGGATGCACAAAAACACCCCAGTTTTAAATATATTCCCGCTGTAAAAGAAGAGCGCTTTCGCGCTTTTCTTGGCGTACCTATTATTCAGCGCCGCCAGTTGCTTGGTGTGCTGGTGGTACAACAGCGTGAGCTACGCCAGTATGACGAAAGCGAAGAGTCCTTTCTGGTTACGCTCGCCACCCAGATGGCGGCCATTCTCTCCCAGTCACAATTAAACGCGCTGTTTGGTCAGTATCGGCAGACGCGAATTCGCGCCTTACCGGCAGCACCTGGTGTTGCTATCGCTGAAGGTTGGGTTGATGAAACGCTGCCGTTAATGGAGCAGGTTTATCCGGCTTCGACGCTTGATACCTCGCTTGAGCGCGAAAGGCTCACGGCGGCTCTGGAAGAGGCCGCCAACGAATTTCGCCGTTACAGCAAACGTTTCGCCGCCGGGGCGCAAAAAGAGACGGCGGCAATTTTCGATCTCTATTCGCACCTGCTTTCCGACGCGCGCCTGCGCCGTGATCTGTTTGAGGAAGTCGATAGAGGCGTGGTGGCGGAATGGGCGGTCAAAACCGTTATTGAGCGTTTTGCCGAACAATTCGCTGCGCTCAGCGATGGCTACCTGAAAGAGCGTTCAGGGGATTTGCGCACGCTGGGCCAGCGTTTGTTATTCCACCTCGATGACTCTATTTCGGGGCCAAACAGCTGGCCGGAGCGCTTTATCCTGGTTGCCGAGGAACTCTCCGCCACCACACTTGCAGAGCTGCCGCACGACAGGCTGGCGGGCGTGGTGGTGCGCGATGGCGCGTCAAACTCGCATGCGGCAATTATGGTGCGTGCGCTTGGCATCCCGACGGTAATGGGGGCAGATATCCAGCCCGCCGTGCTGCAACGTCGCATGTTGGTGGTGGACGGTTATCGCGGTGAGTTGTTGGTGGATCCTGAACCGGTGCTGTTGCAGGAATACCAGCGCCTTATCAGTGAAGAGAATGAACTCAGCCGCCTTGCCGAAGATGATGTGAACCTGGCCGCGCAGCTTAAAAGCGGCGAGCGGGTGAAGGTGATGCTGAACGCGGGTTTAAGCCCGGAACATGAAGAGAAACTGGGCAGCCGCATTGACGGTATTGGGCTTTATCGCACCGAAATCCCGTTTATGTTGCAAAGTGGTTTCCCGTCCGAAGAGGAACAGGTGGCGCAATACCAGGGCATGTTGCAGATGTTTAACGACAAGCCCGTGACGCTGCGTACGCTGGATGTCGGCGCGGATAAGCAACTGCCCTATATGCCCATCAGCGAAGAGAACCCCTGCCTTGGCTGGCGCGGTATTCGGATTACCCTCGACCAGCCGGAAATCTTCCTGGTGCAGGTGCGCGCCATGCTGCGCGCCAATGCGGCTACCGGGAATCTCAGCATTCTGTTGCCGATGATCACCAGCATCGACGAAATCGATGAAGCGCGCAGACTGATTGAACGCGCCGGTCGTGAAGTCGAAGAGATGATTGGTTACGCCATTCCTAAACCGCGTATCGGGGTGATGCTGGAAGTGCCGTCAATGGTGTTTATGTTGTCGCACCTGGCGAACCGCGTCGATTTTATCTCGGTTGGCACCAACGACCTGACGCAATACATCCTGGCCGTCGATCGTAACAATACCCGTGTAGCAAATATGTACGACAGCTTGCACCCGGCGGTGCTGCGGGCGCTGGCGATGATTGCCAGTGAAGCAGAACGCTTAGGCATTGATATCCGTTTGTGCGGCGAAATGGCCGGTGATCCAATGTGCGTCGCCGTGCTTATTGGTCTGGGATACCGCCATCTTTCCATGAACGGACGCTCAGTAGCGCGCATTAAATATTTGCTGCGGCGCATTGACTGTGAAGAGGCGCAAACGCTGGCGAGACGTACGCTGGATGCGCAACTGGCAACAGAAGTGCGTCATCAAATTGCCGCATTTATGGAACGGCGTGGGCTGGGCGGCCTGATTCGCGGCGGAATTTAGCTGGCTCAGGGATATACATAACTTTTACAACTTCGCCGCCACCCGCTCGCGGTGCCTTATGCTATGATTCGCAGCTTTGGAGCGGCCAGCAATTGCGGTCGCGTAGGTGAACCGCTGTCCACTTTCGGCGGAATAACAACAAGTTGTGGTGACAGATGAACAGTGGCTATCTGCATTTTCCGGACTTTGATCCGGTGATTTTTTCCATTGGACCGGTTTCTCTCCACTGGTACGGATTAATGTACCTGGTGGGCTTCGTTTTTGCGATGTGGCTGGCAACGCGCCGGGCGAATCGTCCGGGCAGTGGCTGGACAAAAAACGAAGTTGAAAACCTGCTTTATGCGGGTTTTCTCGGTGTTTTCCTCGGCGGCCGTCTCGGCTATGTGCTGTTCTACAACTTCCCGGTTTTCCTGGACGATCCGCTTTATCTGTTCCGCGTATGGGACGGGGGCATGTCTTTCCACGGCGGTTTGATTGGCGTGATTGTGGTGATGATTATCTTCGCCAGACGCACCAAACGCAGCTTCTTCCAGGTTTCTGATTTTATTGCCCCGTTGATCCCGTTTGGCCTTGGCGCAGGGCGCCTGGGTAACTTTATCAACGGTGAGCTGTGGGGACGTGTTGATCCGTCATTTCCCTATACCATGCTGTTCCCTGGCTCACGCGCGGAAGATATGGCGTTGCTGCCTTCACATCCGGAGTGGCAATCGCTTTTTGATACTTACGGCATGTTGCCGCGCCATATGTCTCAGCTTTACGAGCTGGCGCTGGAAGGCATTGTGCTGTTTATCATCCTTAACTTGTTTATTCGCAAACCTCGCCCGACGGGCGCGGTCTCCGGCTTGTTCCTGATTGGCTACGGCGCGTTCCGTATCATCGTTGAGTTCTTCCGCCAGCCCGACGCGCAGTTTACCGGCGAGTGGGTGCAATACATCAGCATGGGGCAGATCCTCTCCATTCCGATGATCGTTGCAGGCGCAATCATGATGATTTGGGCGTACCGCCATCGTTCGCCGCAACACGTTTCCTGAGGAACCATGAAACAGTATTTAGAATTGATGCAAAAGGTGCTGAATGAAGGCACCCCGAAAAACGACCGCACCGGGACAGGCACGCTGTCTATTTTTGGCCATCAGATGCGTTTTAATCTGCAGGACGGCTTTCCGCTGGTGACCACCAAGCGCTGCCATTTGCGTTCAATTATTCATGAGCTGCTGTGGTTCCTGCAGGGCGACACCAATATTGCCTATCTGCGCGAAAACAAAGTCACCATCTGGGACGAATGGGCCGATGAAGAGGGCAATCTTGGCCCGGTTTACGGCAAGCAGTGGCGCGCGTGGCCTACGCCTGACGGCCGCCATATCGACCAGATCACTACAGTGATTAACCAGCTGAAAAACGACCCGGATTCACGCCGCATTATTGTCTCCGCGTGGAACGTGGGTGAGCTGGACAAAATGGCGCTGGCCCCTTGCCACGCGTTCTTCCAGTTCTACGTGGCCGACGGCAAGCTCTCCTGCCAGCTCTACCAACGCTCCTGCGACGTGTTCCTTGGTCTGCCGTTCAACATCGCCAGCTATGCGTTGCTGGTGCATATGATGGCTCAGCAGTGCGATCTGCAACCGGGCGATTTTGTCTGGACCGGTGGCGACACCCACCTTTACAGCAATCACCTGGAACAAACGCGTCTGCAATTAAGCCGTGAACCGCGCGCGCTGCCGAAACTGGTTATCAAACGTAAGCCTGAGTCGCTTTTTGACTACCGTTTCGAAGACTTCGAAATCGAAGGCTACGATCCGCATCCGGCCATCAAAGCGCCTGTCGCTATCTGACTTCTACCAACATGTCATAACCGGTGCGGCATCGTACCGGTTTTTTTTACCCGATAATCGTTTCTTCGGCTCTGCTTCCACCCCACCTGCAACTCACTGCAACATACTGCATTTCTTTCGTGCTGCCTCGTAACCTCTCTGTTTGCACCTCGACCTGAATGCGTAGTGACGACACACTGCCGCCATGAAAAAAGAAGATGGCTTCACCCTGATTGAAACCCTCGTCGCAATGGTGCTGATAGTTATCCTGAGCGGAGCGGGAATCTCTGGCTGGCAAAGTTGGCAGGCGCAGCAGCGGCTGTGGCAAACCGCGTTGCAGGTGCGGCATTTGCTTGAGCGTCTGCGCGATGATGCCAACTGGCACAACCGTTCACAGCTGGTATATGGCATTCGGGATGGCGAACACTGGTGCCTGGTGAATTCGCCGTCGCAAAACTGCGCTGCACAGAATGCTTTCTCACTGCAGCCTCGCTGGCCGGACGTCACGCTGGTTGATGTGACACCTTCGCTGGGGTTCTTTGGGCTGCGCAACACTGCCTGGCCCGGCAGTATTCGGCTACGTAGCAGTGCAGGGGAGTGGCGGGTAGTGGTTTCAGCATGGGGGCGGATCAGAATGTGTCAGCCATCAGCGGAGAATCTATGTTAGACAGGCAAAAAGGGTTTTCACTGTTGGAAACCGTGCTGGCGATGGCAATTGGCAGCGTGCTGTTACTGGCGTCTGCCCGTTTTTTACCGGCGCTACAGCTGGCGGTAACGCAGCACACCCGTATCCAGACGGTGGAAGACGATCTCTGGCTGCAACTGCGCGGCATCGCAAAACATCTCCAGCGAGCGGGATATTGCAATGGCAGTTGTAGCGGCCAGCCGCTGGTTATCAATAGTACTGGCGACTGTGTTATTGCTCAGTGGGACGCCAACAGCAATGGACGCTGGGAGTCATCGGGAAGCAGCGAACCGGAACAAACCGGCTTTCGGCTGCAAAGTGGCGCGCTGGAAATCATGCGTGGAGCCACATCCTGCAGTGGTCGGGGCTGGGAAAAAATTACCGATCCTGCCCAAATGAGTATTGAACGTTTTCATGTCGCTCAGCATCAGAGACCGGGGTTTGCACCACAGCTTGCGATCACGCTCTCGGCTCGTGTTCCGGGTAATGCCGGGCAACCCTTTACCGCTGATTTAAGCGTGATCGGGTACAACTTATGAACCGGCAACGAGGTATGTCGTCACTGGCGCTGGTTTTGCTGTTATTGCTGTTGGGTAGCCTGATGTTACACGGCTTAAACCTGCAATTGAGCAGCCATATCTGGCGCGTGAACAATGAAAATCAGGGGATACGTAATGCTGCGGAAATTGCTTCAGCCATGGAGTGGGCGCGTCATCAAACCTGGCCTGCCCAGCCCGCGCTACAGTGCCAGCAAAGCGCCGGGCAAAATGTTCGAAGCTGCTTACGCGTTTTCACCGATGGGGCAGCGCTGCTGATTGTCGCAAATGCTGAAGGAGCACTGTGGCATCTGGGGCGCGTGGAGGGGGCGCAGGTACGTTTTTTGCCCCATGGCTGGAGTGATTTTTGTCCAATAAAAGAGGAAGCGCTATGCCGGTCGCCGTAAACAAACAACGGGGTTTTAGCCTTACCGAAGTTCTGCTGGCTATGGTGTTAATGGTGATGGTTGTTACCGCGCTTGGCGGTTATCATCGTGCGCTGGCCTCGGGGTTTGTATCCACCAGCCAGTGGCGACAGCTATGGCGCTACGCCTGGGAACAGGCGCAACCAGAAGTATCATCGTTACCGCCAGGCTGGCAGGTTCAGCGGGGGCAGACAACCACCGGGGGATGTGTCAGCATCAACGTTACCGTTAGTTCGCCAGCGGGCAGGCAGGGGCAAATGACGCGATTATTTTGCCCGAACAGTCAGTAGTCAGGAGCGCTTATGTTAAGGGTCTACCACTCCAATCGTCTGGATGTGCTGGAAGCATTGATGGAGTTTATTGTTGAGCATGACAGGCTCGACGATCCCTTTGAGCCAGAAGTGGTGCTGGTACAGAGCACCGGCATGGCGCAATGGCTGCAAATGACGCTCGCGCAGAAGTTTAGTATTGCCGCCAATATTACCTTCCCGCTACCTGCGAGTTTTATCTGGGAAATGTTCGTCACCGTACTGGACGGCATTCCGAAAGAGAGCGCATTTAACAAACAGAGTATGAGCTGGAAGCTGATGTCGCTATTGCCCGACATGCTGGAGCAAGATGCGTTCACCATGCTGCGGCATTATCTGAATGACGACGATGACAAGCGTAAACTCTTCCAGCTCTCTTCACGCGTGGCGGATCTCTACGATCAATATCTGGTTTACCGCCCGGAATGGCTAACACGATGGGAAGCGGGTGAACAGATCGACGGGCTGGATGAAGCGCAGCGCTGGCAAGCACCGCTGTGGCGCGCATTGGTGGAACATACCGCGGCGCTGGGGCAGCCACACTGGCATCGTGCCAACCTCTACCAGCGTTTTATCGATAAGCTTGAATCGGCTGAGCAGCGGCCCGCCGGTTTGCCTTCGCGCGTCTTTATTTGTGGGATTTCCGCGCTGCCGCCCATCTATTTGCAAGCGCTTCAGGCGCTGGGTAAGCATATTGATGTCCATCTTTTGTTTACGAATCCCTGCCGTTACTACTGGGGCGATATTAAAGATCCGGCGTTTCTGGCGAAACTGATCACCCGTAATCGTCGGCATCACCGGGAAAACCGACAGTTTCCGCTGTTCCGTGATACGCAAAATGCCGAAGGTCTGTTCAATGCCGATGGCGAGCAGGATGTTGGTAACCCTTTGCTGGCTTCATGGGGCAAGCTGGGACGGGACAACATTTTCCTGCTGGCGGGCATGGAGCGCTATGAAGAGCTGGATGCTTTCGTCGACATTACGCCCGGCTCGCTGCTGCAAAATCTGAAGTACGACATCCTGGAACTGCAAAATGGTGCGGTGGCGGGCGTAACGGCAGAAGAGTTTTCCCGCAGTGATAAAAAACGTCTGCTTGATCCCAACGATCGCAGCGTAACGGTGCATATCTGCCACAGCCCGCAGCGAGAAGTAGAGATCCTGCATGACCGGCTGCTTACGATGCTGGAAGAGGATCCTGAACTGACGCCTCGCGATATCGTGGTCATGGTCGCCGATATCGACAGCTACAGCCCGTATATTCAGGCGGTTTTCGGGAGCGCCACTGGTGAGCGTTATCTTCCCTATGCTATTTCCGACCGCCGCGCGCGGCAGGCTCATCCGGCGCTGCAGGCCTTTATCAGTTTGCTCTCCCTGCCGGACAGCCGCTTTGTGAGTGAAGATGTGCTGGCGCTGCTGGATGTTCCGGTGCTGGCGGCGCGTTTCAACATCAATGAAGAGGGGCTGCGTTACCTGCGTTTATGGGTCAATGAGTCCGGCATTCGCTGGGGAATGGACGACGACAACGTTCGCGAACTTGAATTACCCCCGACCGGGCAGCACACCTGGCAATTTGGCCTGACGCGAATGCTACTCGGTTATGCGATGGAAAGCCGCCAGGGTGAGTGGCAGTCGATTTTACCGTATGACGAATGCAGCGGGCTTATCGCGGAGTTAGTTGGCCACCTGGCGGAGCTGTTGATGCAGCTTAATATCTGGCGTCGCGGCTTGTCTGAGGCGCGACCGCTGGAAGAGTGGCTCCCGGTTTGCCGCGACATGCTTAATGACTTTTTCCTGCCAGACCAGGACACAGAAGCCGCGCTGGCCCTGATTGAACAGCAGTGGCAGGACATTATCGCGCAGGGAATTGGTGCAAATTACCACGACGCGATCCCGCTTTCGCTACTGCGTGACGAGCTGGCTCAGCGCCTCGATCAGGAACGTATCAGTCAGCGTTTCCTCGCGGGGCCTGTGAATATCTGCACCCTGATGCCGATGCGCTCTATTCCGTTTAAAGTGGTCTGCTTGCTGGGCATGAACGATGGTGTCTACCCGCGCGCACTGCCTCCGCTGGGGTTTGACCTGATGAGCCAGAAACCGCAGCGAGGCGACCGCAGCCGTCGGGATGATGACCGCTACTTGTTCCTCGAAGCGCTTAACTCAGCGCAACAGCAGCTCTATATCAGCTATATCGGCCGGTCTATCCAGGATAACAAAGAGCGTTTTCCCTCGGTGTTGGTACAGGAACTGGTGGATTACATTGGGCAGAGCCACTACTTGCCAGGCGATGCCTTGCTTAATTGCGATGAAAGCGAGCAGCGGGTAAAGGCACATATTACGCATCTGCATACGCGTATGCCGTTTGATCCGGCAAACTATACGGCTGATGAGTGGCAAAGTTATGTCCGCGACTGGCTACCTGCCGCGAGTTCGCAGGGGCAGGCGCATGCCGAGTTTATTCAATCGCTGGATGACGTGCCGCTTGAAACGCTCACATTTGATCAGCTCCAGCGTTTTTGGGCGCATCCGGTGCGCGCTTTTTTCCAGATGCGCCTGCGCGTTAATTTCCGCCCGGAAGAAAGTGAAATCCCGGATGCAGAGCCGTTTATCCTTGATGGCCTGAGCCGTTACCAGCTCAATCAGGAGATATTAAATACGCTGGTTGAAGAGCAAGACGCAGAGAAGCTGTTTCGCCGCTACCGCGCGGCTGGCGTACTGCCTTATGGGGCGTTTGGCGAAATCATCTGGGAAACCCAATGTCAGGAGATGCAGGAGCTGGCTGACCGCGTTATTGAATATCGCCAGCCTTCTGACAGCCTTGAAATTGACTTACATTGTGCAGGCGTTCATCTCACCGGATGGCTGCCGCGTGTGCAGCCAGACGGGCTATTGCGCTGGCGTCCGGCCTTGTTGAACGTTTCGCAAGGCCTGCAACTTTGGCTGGAACATCTTGTCTATTGTGCCAGCGGTGGCACCGGCACCAGCCGCTTGTTCGTGCGCAAAGAGGGTAAATGGTGTTTTCCCCCGCTACCCGCTGATAAGGCGCGGGAATATCTGGCAACGCTGATTGAAGGTTATCGGGAAGGCATGGTTAAACCGCTTCTGCTATTGCCGGAAAGCGGCGGCGCATGGATAAAAGTCTGTTATGACGCGGCAAATGATGCCATGTTAAAGGACGAAGAGACGTTACAAAAAGCGCAGAGTAAATTCCTGCAGGCGTACGAAGGCAACATGGTGGTGCGCGGTGAAGGCGATGATGTCTGGTATCAGCGCCTGTGGCGAACCCTTGAACCTGAGTACTACGCTGAAATTACCAAACAAGCGCAGCGTTTTCTGTTACCGCTTTATCGACACAACCAGTCCGATTGATTGTATAAAAATTGCGCGAAATGGTTGCATCCATTATCATGCGCGACGGTCACGGACTGATATAACAAGAGTGCTGGCTCAGCCAGCACAGGTTTACCCGGCTTTCTCCATTCTCCCTGGGCGAGCCGGAAAAGTTAATGATGAGGTTCGTGAATGCCCCGCAGCACCTGGTTCAAAGCTTTCGTCCTGTTTTTTGCCCTCTGGGCTTCATTCAGTCAGGCAGACAACGGTTGGCAACCTGTTCAGGAAACTATCCGTAAGAGCGACAAAGATACCCGGCAATATCAGGCGATACGCCTTGATAACGGCATGGTTGTGTTGCTGGTGTCCGACGCGCAGGCGGTAAAATCGCTCTCCGCGCTGGTGGTGCCAGTCGGCTCGCTTGAAGATCCGGATGCGCATCCCGGCCTTGCTCACTATCTTGAGCACATGACACTGATGGGTTCCAAAAAATACCCTCAGCCCGATAGCCTGGCCGAATTCCTGAAACTGCATGGCGGCAGCCACAATGCCAGCACCGCGCCTTATCGCACCGCTTATTATCTGGAAGTGGAGAACAATGCGCTGGAAGGGGCTGTTGATCGCTTAGCCGATGCCATTGCCGCCCCCATGCTGGATAAAAAATATGGTGAACGTGAGCGCAATGCGGTCAACGCCGAGCTGACAATGGCCCGCACGCGTGACGGTATGCGTATGGCGCAGGTCAGCGCGGAAACCATCAATCCGGCGCACCCTGGCGCGCGCTTCTCCGGCGGTAATCTCGAAACCCTCAGCGATAAGCCGGGCAGCCCTGTTCATGCCGCGCTGCTGGCATTTCGCGATAAATACTATTCGGCCAACCTGATGAAAGCGGTGATCTACAGTAACCGCCCATTAGCGGATCTGGCGAAAATTGCTGTCGAAACGTATGGCCGTGTGCCGAATAAGAATATCGACAAGCCGGACATCACGGTTCCCGTGGTGACCGATGCGCAGAAAGGCATCATTATCCATTATGTCCCGGCGGTGCCGCGTAAAGTGCTGCGTGTGGAATTTCGTATCGATAACAATACCGCCGCTTTTCGCAGTAAAACGGACGAGCTTATAACCTACTTAATTGGTAACCGCAGCCCGGGCACGCTCTCGGGCTGGCTGCAAAGTCAGGGGTTGGTAGAAGGTATTCGCGGTGATTCCGATCCGGTAGTGAACGGCAACAGTGGCGTGCTCGCCATCTCTGCAACGTTGACCGATAAAGGCCAGGCCAATCGTGATGAAGTCGTGGCTGCTATTTTCAGCTATCTGCAACTGCTGCGCGAAAAAGGCGTTGATAAACGCTATTTCGACGAGCTGGCACATATTCTCGATCTCGATTTCCGCTATCCCTCTATTACCCGCGATATGGATTACGTCGAGTGGCTGGCGGATACCATGATCCGCGTACCTGTCGCCCATACGCTGGATTCGGTGAACATTGCCGATCGGTTCGATGCCAAAGCGGTACAGGCGCGTCTTGATGAGATGACGCCGCAAAATGCGCGTATCTGGTACATCAGCCCGGATGAACCGCACAATAAAACGGCCTATTTTGTTGAAGCGCCTTACCAGGTGAATAAAATCACGCCAGAAACGTATGCCGACTGGCAGACGCGCCAGAGCCGTATTGCGCTGAAATTCCCGGAGTTGAACCCCTATATTCCCGATGACTTCTCGCTGATAAAACCGGCGAAGCAGTATGAACACCCTGAATTGATTGTCGATGAGCCGACGCTGCGCGTGGTGTATATGCCAAGCCAGTATTTCGCCAATGAGCCCAAAGCGGATGTCAGCGTGGTGCTGCGTAACCCGCAGGCTATGGATAGCGCAAAAAACCAGGTGATATTTGCCCTTAATGATTATCTGGCGGGGCTGGCACTCGATCAGCTCAGCAATCAGGCGGCGGTCGGTGGCATCAGTTTTTCCACCAACGCCAATAACGGGTTGATGCTCAACGCCAACGGTTATACCCAGCGTTTGCCGCAGCTTTTCCAGGCACTGCTGGCGGGTTATTTCAGCTATACGCCGACGGAAGAACAGCTTGCCCAGGCCAAATCCTGGTATGCGCAGATGATGGATTCTGCCGAAAAAGGCAAAGCGTTCGATCAGGCAATTATGCCGGTCCAGATGTTGTCACAGGTGCCTTATTTCCAGCGTGAAGAGCGTCGCGCACTGCTGCCGTCTATTACCTTGCAGGATATTTTGCACTACCGTGATGCGCTGAAAGATAATGCGCGTCCGGAATTCCTGGTGGTGGGTAACCTGAGCGAACAGCAGACGAAAGACCTCGCTCATGACGTGCAAAAACAGCTTGGCGCTAACGGTACGGTGTGGTGCCGAAACCAGAACGTCGTGGTGGACAAGCAGCAGAATGTGAGCTTTGAAAAAGCGGGCAACAGTACGGACTCCGCACTCGCGGCGGTGTTCGTACCTACCGGTTTTGATGAGTTCAGCAGTTCGGCATACAGCGCGATGTTAGGGCAAATCGTGCAGCCGTGGTTCTATAACCAACTGCGTACAGAAGAACAACTGGGGTATGCCGTGTTCGCCTTCCCTATGAGCGTAGGTCGCCAGTGGGGTATGGGGTTCTTGTTGCAAAGCAATGATAAGCAGCCAGCCTATCTCTGGGAGCGCTACAAGGCTTTCTTCCCCACCGCAGAAGCGAAATTACGGGCAATGAAGCCGGAAGAGTTTGCGCAACTTCAGCAGGGCGTCATCGCGCAACTTACGCAAGCGCCGCAAACGTTAGGTGAAGAAGCTTCCAAACTCAGCAAAGATTTTGATCGTGGCAATATGCGCTTCGATTCGCGTGATAAAGTAGTCGCTCAGATAAAACTGCTGACGCCGCAAAAACTTGCCGATTTCTTCCATCAGGCGGTGGTAGAGCCGCAAGGTATGGCGATCCTGTCGCAGATCTCCGGTAGCCAGAGCGGTAAAGCAGATTATGCCCGCCCGCAAGGCTGGAAGGTCTGGGATAGCACCAGCGCGTTGCAGCAAACCTTACCGAAGATGACCGAGAAAGATGAGAGAAACGACCGCTGAGACCCTTGATCCCCTGCGCTTGCCGCTCACCGGCGAGCGCCTGATTGAAGCCTCGGCGGGTACCGGTAAAACCTTTACCATCGCCGCGCTTTATTTGCGGCTGCTATTAGGGTTAGGCGGCAGCGCCGCCTACCCGCGCCCACTCAGCGTTGAAGAACTGCTGGTGGTGACTTTCACCGAGGCTGCGACAGAAGAGCTGCGCGGCCGCATTCGCAGTAACATCCATGAGTTGCGCATTGCTTGCCTGCGCGAAACGAGCGATAACCCGCTATACGCACGCCTGCTGGACGAGATTGCCGATAAGCAACAGGCGGCGCAGTGGCTGCTGCTGGCAGAGCGGCAAATGGACGAAGCGGCAATCTTTACGATCCACGGTTTTTGCCAGCGCATGCTGAGCCTCAATGCCTTCGAATCCGGCATGCTGTTTGAACTGCAACTGCTGGAAGATGAGTCGCTGCTGCGTTACCAGGCCTGTGCGGATTTCTGGCGTCGTCACTGCTACCCGCTAGCGCGTGAAATTGCTGAAGTTATCCATGCTTCGTGGAAAGGACCGCAGGATCTGCTGAAAGCGATCGATCGTTATCTGCAAGGGGAAGCGCCACAAATTAAAACGCCGCCCGCAGCAGACGAAACGCTGGCCTCGCGCCATCAGCAAATTATTGCGCAGATTGGTGAGGTGAAGCGTCAGTGGAGCGCTTGCGTCAATGAAATCGAGCCACTGCTCGAAAACTCCGGTATTGACCGACGTAAATTTAACCGTGGCAACCAGGCGAAATGGATCGAGAAAATCTCCACCTGGGCGCAGGAAGAGACCCGTAGTTACCTGTTGCCGGACGCGCTGGAAAAATTCACTCAGTCCTTTCTTACTGAACGCACAAAACCTGACGGCGTTGTGCCAGAACACCCGCTTTTCGTCGCCATTGAAAACTTGCTGGCGCAGTCATTGACGCTTAACGATCTGGTGCTGACCAGCGCGATGCGTGAGATTCGTGAAACGGTGGCAAAAGAGAAACGTCGGCGCGGCGAACTGGGCTTTGATGACATGCTCAGCCGCCTTGATGATGCCCTGCGAAGCCCGAACGGCGAAGCGTTGGCCGCGGCAATCCGCACCCGTTTCCCGGTTGCGATGATCGATGAGTTTCAGGATACCGACCCGCAGCAGTACCGTATTTTTAGCCGCATCTGGTTGAAACAGCCGGATTGCGGTTTATTGCTGATTGGCGATCCAAAGCAGGCCATTTACGCATTTCGCGGCGCGGATATTTTCACGTATATGAAAGCGCGCGATGAAGTGAGTGCCCGCTATACGCTGGATACCAACTGGCGCTCGTCGCCTGGCATGATTGCCAGCGTCAACCAGCTCTTCAGCCGGATGGACGACGCTTTCATGTTCCGTCAGATCCCGTTCCAGCCGGTAAAACCCGCCGCCAAAAACGCAGGTTTACGTTTTGCGTATCAGGGGGAAACACAGCCAGCGATGAAGCTGTGGCTGATGGAGGGCGACGGCGTAAGCGTCGGGGATTATCAGGGATTTATGGCGCAGTTATGCGCAGCGCAAATCCGCGACTGGCTGAGCGCCGGGCTGCGGGGCGAAGCGCTGCTGTATGAAGGGGAAAACGCGCGGCCGGTAAAAGCCTCGGATATTACCGTGCTGGTGCGCAGCCGCCATGAAGCCTCACTTATTCGCGATGCGCTAACGTTACTGAATATTCCGTCTGTGTATCTTTCCAACCGCGACAGCGTTTTTGAAACACCGGAAGCGCAGGAGTTGCTGTGGCTATTGCAGGCGGTGCTGGCGCCGGAGCGCGAAAGTACGCTGCGCAGTGCGCTGGCGACCTCCTTGCTGGGGCTTACTGCGCTGGATATTGATGCGCTCAACCAGAATGAGCTGGCGTGGGATGAGATTGTTGAAGAGTTTTCTGGCTATCGCGAGCTGTGGCAAAAACGCGGTGTGATGGCGATGTTGCGCAGACTGATGAGTGCGCGACATGTGGCGGAAAACTTGCTGGCGACCCCCGGCGGTGAACGACGGCTGACGGATATCCTGCACATCAGCGAGTTGTTGCAGGAGGCGGGGACGCAACTGGAAAGTGAACACGCACTTACCCGCTGGCTGGCGCAGCGTATTGCCGAGCCGAACGCTAATGCATCAAGCGAGCAATTGCGGCTGGAGAGCGATAAACACCTCGTGCAGATTGTCACCATCCACAAATCGAAAGGGCTGGAGTATCCGCTGGTCTGGCTGCCGTTTATCGCCAATTTCCGCATTCAGGATCAGGGCTTTTACCACGATCGTGACTCCTTTGCCGCCGTGCTCGATCTCAGCCATGCCGAAGAGAGTGTCGCGCTGGCGGAAGCAGAGCGTCTGGCCGAAGACCTGCGTTTGCTGTACGTGGCGTTGACGCGTTCTGTCTGGCATTGCAGCCTGGGGGTTGCCCCGCTGTTTCGTCGCCGTGGCGAAAAAGCCGGAGCCAGTGATTTTCACCAGAGCGCGCTGGGGCGGCTTTTGCAGAAAGGCGAAGCGCTGGATGCCGCCGCGTTGCGTAACGTTTTGCAGCAACTGTGCAATGACGATATTGCCCTTTGCATTCCTTCTCTGCCGGACGCCGGGCGCTGGCAGCTGCCGCAAACGGAACCACCGACGCTGAGCGTGCGTGAAATCACGCGGCGCATCAGCGATGACTGGCGTGTCACCAGCTATTCCGGATTGCAGCAGCGGGCTCATGGCATCGCTCAGGATCTGCTGCCGCGTCTGGATATTGACGCAGCCGGAGAGCGAGAAGCGTTGCAGGAGCCGGTATTAACGCCGCATCAGTTTCCGCGCGGCGCGGCACCGGGGACATTTTTGCACAGCTTGTTTGAGGATCTGGATTTTACGCAGCCGGTAGCTGACACCTGGGTTGCAGAGAAACTACTGGCGGGCGGTTACGAAGCACACTGGCAGCCGGTGCTAAGCCGCTGGCTGGAAACCGTGCTGCATGTGCCTCTGGCGCAAACAGGCATCTCGCTGAGCCAGCTGACGAACAAAGAAAAACAGGTGGAGATGGAGTTTTACCTGCCGATTAGCGCCACGCTGAGCGCGGAGGCGCTGGATGAACTCATCCGGCGTTATGATCCGCTCTCGGCTGGCTGCCCGCCGCTTGATTTCCGCGATGTGCGCGGCATGTTGAAAGGCTTTATCGACCTGGTGTTTCGCCACAACGGGCGCTATTACCTGCTGGATTACAAATCTAACTGGCTGGGCGAGAGCGCAGAAGCCTACACGCAAGCAGCCATGGCGGCGGCGATGCAGTCGCACCGTTATGACTTGCAGTACCAGCTTTACAGCCTGGCATTGCACCGCTTTTTGCGTCATCGCATTACAGGGTATGACTACGAACGTCATTTCGGCGGCGTGATTTATCTGTTTCTGCGTGGCGTGGATGCGCAAAACCCACAACAGGGGATTTTCACTATCCGGCCTGATGTTGAATTAATTACACAAATGGACGACCTGTTCGCAGGCGTTGCGCCGGAGGTTGCGCCATGAGTATGCAAAATTTGCTACAGGAAGCGGTGGAGCAGAAATTGCTGCGTGCGCTGGATGTGCAGTTTGCGCTGACGGTCGCCACGGAACAGGAACCCGCCGTGATGCTGGCTGCAGCGCTGCTCAGCCATGATACTGGTGAAGGGCACGTATGCCTGCCGCTCGCGCGTCTTACGCCTGAGACATACGGTAACGACTCACCGCTGTTTAGCGAGTTATTCGCCCTCGCGGGCAACCCGGATGACTGGCGTAACGTCTTGCTGCGTTCGCCCGCAGTGAGCGAATGTGAAGCCGCGACGCCGATGATCCTCACCGATTCTCGCCTCTATCTGAACCGCATGTGGTGTCATGAGCGGCGGGTTGCCGCGTTTTTTGCCGCACAAGCGCCACTTCAGGATGTCGATGAAACGCGAATGGCGCAGACGCTGGAGACGCTATTTCCCTCCTCGTCGGAAACTGAAATCAACTGGCAAAAAGTGGCCGCTGCCGTGGCGCTTACCCGGCGGATTTCGGTGATTTCCGGTGGTCCAGGAACCGGCAAAACCACAACCGTGGCGAAACTGCTTGCCGCGCTGGTGCAGATGGTGGACGGCGACAAGTGCCGAATTTGCCTTGCCGCGCCAACCGGTAAAGCTGCCGCGCGCCTGACCGAATCGCTGGGCAGTGCGCTACGCCAGTTGCAACTGGATGCCCGACAAAAAGCGATGTTGCCGGATGAAGCCAGCACGCTGCACCGGTTGCTTGGCGCGCAGCCCGGCAGCCAGCGCATGCGTCACCATGCGGGTAACCCGTTGCATCTGGATGTGCTGGTCGTCGATGAAGCATCAATGATCGACTTACCCATGATGTCCCGCTTGATTGATGCGCTGCCTTCACGCGCCCGGGTCATTTTCCTCGGCGATCGCGATCAACTGGCCTCGGTGGAGGCCGGCGCGGTGCTGGGTGATATTTGCGCGTGGGTCAATGCCGGGTATAGCGCTGAACGCGCAGCGCAATTGTCGCGTCTGACGGGCGCTCAGGTTCCCGAAGGTATCGCCGAGGCAGGCAGCTTGCGCGATAGCCTCTGTTTGCTGCAAAAAAGCTACCGCTTTGGCAGTGATTCCGGGATTGGCCAGCTCGCCGCCGCCGTCAACCGGGGCGATAAACGCGCGATGCAAGCGGTATTCAGCCAGGGCTTTGCTGACATTGAGCGTAAACCCCTGAACAGCGCGGAAGAGTATCAGGGCATGATTGACGATGCGCTGGCGGGTTACGCGCGCTTTCTCTCATTGGTGCGAAGCCACGCCGGGCCGAAAGAGGTGATTGCCGCCTTTGGCGAATATCAGCTGCTCTGCGCCTTGCGCGAAGGGCCGTTTGGCGTCAGCGGGCTGAATGAGCGGCTTGAACTGGCGCTGGTGCGTCAGCACCAGATTACCCGGCTGGCGCATTCGCGCTGGTATCACGGGCGACCGGTAATGATTTCGCGTAACGATTCGGCGCTGGGGTTGTTTAACGGCGATATCGGCATCGCGCTGGATCAAGGGCAGGGGATCCGCGTCTGGTTTCCGATGCCGGACGGCGAAATCAAACCGGTATTGCCTAGCCGTTTGCCGGAGCATGACACCGCGTGGGCGATGACGGTGCATAAATCGCAGGGGTCGGAGTTTGATCATGCCGCGCTGATCCTGCCGGGACAGATTGCACCGGTGGTGACGCGTGAACTGGTTTATACTGCGATAACCCGCGCCCGTAATCGCTTGTCGGTGTATGCCGACGAACGCGTGCTGGGGCAGGCGATCGCGACGCGCACTGAACGGCGCAGCGGGCTGGATTCACTCTTTCGTTCCTGGATGTAAAAAGCCCCCGCAGAAGGCGGGGGCGAAAGCTCAGGTGAGATCGGCCATCAGCACTTTTGACCGGCGCTGGTAGTTGTACATCTCTTTTTTGGTTTCCGGCAGGGAATCAATATCCACTGGCGTGAAACCGCGCTCCTGGAACCAGTGAATGCTGCGGGTGGTTAGCACAAACAGTTTGCTCAGCCCCATTTGCTTCGCCTGAGCGGCAATGCGCTCCAGCAGCACTTCGCCGCGCGATGAGCTGCGGTAATCGGGATGAACCGCGACACAGGCCATCTCCCCAATTTTCTCTTCCGGGAAGGGGTAAAGCGCCGCACAGGCGATGGTCAGGTTATCGCGCTCGATGATCGTGAACTTGTCGATCTCCATTTCCAGCTGTTCGCGCGAGCGGCGTACCAGGATCCCTTGCTGTTCCAGCGGGCGGATAAGTTCCAGGATCCCGCCGATATCGTTGATAGTGGCGCGGCGGATCTGCTCGGCGCTTTCCATCACAATTTGCGTACCGATACCGTCGCGTGAGAAGAGTTCCTGCAACAGCGCGCCGTCTTCCTGGTAGCTGATTAAATGGCTGCGGCGCACACCGCTGCGGCAGGCTTTGACCGCGCCACGCAGGAAACGCACGGTGCCGGAGTGGTAATCGCCACGAGCTTCCAGCGTCTCGACGCGCGCCTGCGCTTCATTCGGGAACAGCTCAGAAACGATTTCGCCTTCATCATTCATCACACCTTGCGACGAACAAAAGCCGATCATCTTTTCCGCTTTCAGTTTGATCGCAAGCTGAGTGGCAATCTCTTCCGAGGTCAGATTAAAACTTTCGCCAGTGACCGAAACTGCCACCGGCCCCATCAGCACAATCGCGCCGCTGGCAAGCTGGCGGTTAATCGCCTCTTCATCAATACGACGAATACGGCCGCTGTGGCAGTAGTCGACACCATCATCCACGCCCAGAGGCTGAGAAATAATAAAATTGCCGCTAACGACATTAATATGCGCGCCTTGCAGTGGCGTATTGTTGAGGCTCATCGACAAACGTGCGGTGATATCCAGTTGCAACAACCCGGCAGCTTGCTTAACCAGCTCAAGGGTTTTCGCGTCGGTAACGCGGGTATGTTTGTGGTAAATCGGCTCATGGTTGTGTTCGGCGAGATTCGCGTCGATCTGCGGACGCGCGCCGTAGACCACCACCAGCCGGATACCCAGGCTATGCAGCAGGCCGATGTCATTGACAATACTGGAAAAGTTTTCATGCTCAATGGCTTCACCGCCGAGCATAATGACAAATGTCTTGCCACGGTGGGCATTAATATAGGGAACGGAGTGGCGAAATCCCTGCACCAGTTCGGTTCTACGCTCTTTTACCACGGCCTGTCCTCAATGCATGATTATTCGTAAATTGTGTATTTTTATTCTTTTCTGCCGCCGCGTGCAAGTGCAAATTTTGCTGTCGTATAACAAATGTTCCTCGCCGCAGCCCGCGGGCAGACATATGTTTACCCTTTAATAGATGACAGTTTATGCATCATTCGTTAAAGTTTTCCGTCAATTTTGACGAATATTATTACGTAGATAAAAATTGCTCGGGAGAAGCATGTCGGGAAGTCAATCAGCGCTGAGCCGCCGCAGATTTTTAAAAGGCGCGGGGGCCATGTGGTTATTAAGCGTGAGCCAAATTGGTTTGGCCGCAGTCAGCCAGGTGGTGGCGGTTCGCGTCTGGCCAGCGTCAAGCTATACGCGCGTGACGGTGGAATCGAACCATGTCGTCAAATATAAGCAGTTCGCGTTGAGTAATCCCGACCGGCTGGTGGTGGATCTTGAAGGTGTGCATCTGAACTCCGTGTTAAAAGGCATGGGCGCGCAGATCCGTGGCGACGATCCTTATATCAAATCCGCGCGGGTAGGGCAGTTCGATCCGCAGACCGTGCGCATGGTGTTTGAGCTGAAACAGGACGTGAAGCCGCAGCTGTTCGCGCTGGCGCCGGTGGCCGGTTTTAAAGAGCGTCTGGTGATGGATCTCTACCCGGCCAATGCGAAAGATGTGCAGGACCCGCTGCTGGCGCTGCTTGAAGAGTACAACAAAGGCGATCTTGAGCAGCAGGTGCCGCCCGCAGAGAGCGGTCCGAAGCCGGGGAAAGCCGGGCGTGACAGACCAATTGTGATCATGCTCGATCCTGGTCACGGCGGTGAAGATCCGGGGGCGATGGGGAAATATCGCACCCGGGAAAAAGATGTGGTGCTGCAAATCGCGCGTCGGCTGCATGCGCTGATCGAGAAAGAGAGCAATATGAAAGCCTATATGACGCGCAACGAGGATGTGTTTATTCCGTTGAAAGTGCGCGTTGCCAAGGCGCAGAAACAGCGCGCTGACCTGTTTGTGTCGATTCACGCTGATGCTTTCAGCAGCCGCCAGCCGAGCGGTTCTTCTGTCTTTGCGCTGTCGACCAAAGGGGCGACCAGTACCGCCGCGAAATATCTGGCGGAAACGCAGAACGCGTCCGACTTAATCGGTGGGGTGAGCAAGAGCGGCGATCGCTATCTGGATCACACCATGTTCGATATGGTGCAGTCGTTAACCATTAACGACAGCCTGAAGTTTGGCAAAGCGGTGCTCAATAAACTTGGCAATATTAATAACCTGCATAAAAACCAGGTTGAACAGGCCGGCTTCGCGGTGCTGAAAGCGCCGGACATTCCGTCAATTCTGGTGGAGACCGCGTTTATCAGTAACGTGGAAGAGGAGCGTAAGCTGAAGACGGCGAAATTCCAGCAGGAAGTAGCGGAGTCGATTCTGGCAGGGATTAAAGCCTACTTCGCGGATGGCGCGACGCTGGCGAGAAGGGGATAACAGAGTGGCGCTGAACAGCGCCATTTTTTTTGCGAACCACAGAAACAAAAAAACACCCGTTAAGGTGTTTATTGTGTTGGTTGCGGGGGCCGGATTTGAACCGACGACCTTCGGGTTATGAGCCCGACGAGCTACCAGGCTGCTCCACCCCGCGTCCGTCTTGTTTACACTTCCGTCATGTAAACTTTTTTCTTCACATTTTAATTGGTTGCGGGGGCCGGATTTGAACCGACGACCTTCGGGTTATGAGCCCGACGAGCTACCAGGCTGCTCCACCCCGCGTCCGTGGATGCGCACTATACTCTGCAAACGTTTTGATGCAACCTTTTTTTTGCCTGGATCGCATAATTGGCGGGATTATGTGTAAAAACAACACAATCCGTTTATTTTTTGCACTAAATTAGCGCCGGGTAGTGATAGCGCATTTCATTAGCGGGTGGGGTTTGTTATCTTCACCCCGCTCCGGGTTAATCAGAAGATGAGAGATAATGAAAGGACGTTGGGTTAAGTTCGCACTCACAGGCGCAATGGTGGCAATTCTCGCGGCCTGCTCTTCAAAACCGACCGATCGCGGTCAACAGTATAAAGACGGAAAATTTTCCCAGCCTTTTTCCCTGGTCAATCAACCTGACGCCGTAGGGGCGCCAATCAACGCCGGAGATTTCTCCGAACAGGTTAACCAAATTCGCAGCGCCTCGCCGCGCCTCTACGGCAGCCAGAGCGGCGTCTATAACGCGATTCAGTCGTGGCTGATGTCCGGTGGCGATACGCGTAATTTGCGCCAGTTTGGCCTCGACGCCTGGCAAATGGAAGGCACGGATAACTATGGCAACGTGCAATTCACCGGTTACTACACGCCAGTTGTGCAGGCGCGCCATACCCGCCAGGGCGAGTTCCAGTACCCCATCTACCGTATGCCGCCTAAACGCGGTCGCTTGCCATCCCGCGCGGAAATCTACGCCGGTGCGCTCAGTGACAGTTATGTGCTGGCCTACAGCAACTCGCTGATGGACAACTTCATTATGGATGTGCAGGGCAGCGGCTATATCGATTTTGGCGACGGCAGCCCGCTTAACTTCTTCAGCTATGCCGGGAAAAACGGCCACGCTTACCGCAGCATCGGCAAAGTGCTGATCGATCGTGGTGAAGTGAAGCGCGAAGATATGTCGATGCAGGCGATTCGCGAATGGGGCGAAAAACACAGTGAAGCGGAAGTTCGCGCGTTGCTGGAAGAGAACGCCTCGTTCGTCTTCTTTAAACCGCAATCCTGGGCACCGGTAAAAGGTGCCAGCGCGGTGCCGTTGATTGGCCGTGCGTCTGTCGCTTCCGACCGGTCGATTATTCCGCCGGGCACGACGCTGCTGGCGGAAGTGCCGCAGCTTGATAACAACGGCAAGTTCAACGGTAAATATGAGCTGCGCCTGATGGTGGCGCTTGATGTTGGTGGCGCAATCAAAGGCCAGCACTTCGATATTTATCAGGGTATTGGCCCGGATGCGGGTCATCGCGCCGGATGGTACAACCATTATGGCCGCGTCTGGGTGTTGAAAACCGCCCCCGGAACCGGCGCTGGCGGCGGCGTGTTCAGCGGCTGAGTGTGCTACACTCGCACCCTCTTCCGGCTCCGGAAGAGGGTCTTTCGTTTCATCTTGAGGTTTGTTTATGTCAGCAGTAATCAGTGACGCCTGGCGCCAGCGCTTTGGCGGCACCGCGCGGTTGTATGGTGAAAAAGCGCTGCAGTGGTTTGCCGACGCGCATATCTGCGTGGTGGGCATTGGCGGTGTCGGCTCGTGGGCGGCAGAAGCGCTGGCGCGCACCGGTATTGGTGCGATCACGCTGATTGATATGGATGATGTCTGCGTGACGAACACCAACCGGCAAATCCACGCGCTGCGTGAAAATGTGGGGCTGGCGAAAGCCGAGGTGATGGCGGAGCGTATTCGCCAGATAAACCCGGAGTGCCTGGTGACGGTGGTTGATGATTTTGTCACTGCCGATAACGTCGCACAGTTAATGAACCGTGATTACAGCTATGTGATTGATGCGATTGATAGCGTGCGCCCAAAAGCGGCGCTCATTGCTTACTGCCGACGCAATAAGATCCCGCTGGTAACGACCGGTGGCGCAGGTGGGCAGATCGATCCGACCCAGATCCAGGTGAGCGATCTGGCGAAAACCATTCAGGATCCGCTGGCGGCGAAACTGCGCGAGCGCTTAAAAAGCGATTTTGGCGTAGTCAAGAACAGCAAAGGCAAGCTGGGCGTGGATTGCGTGTTTTCCACCGAAGCGCTGGTTTACCCGCAGGCGGATGGCTCGGTGTGTGCGATGAAAAGCACGGCGGAAGGGCCAAAACGCATGGATTGCGCCGCCGGTTTCGGCGCGGCGACCATGGTGACCGCGACGTTTGGCTTTATCGCGGTCTCCCATGCCCTGAAAAAACTGATGGCGAAGGCGGAACGTCAGGCTAGCGCCTGACGGGCTGCTTCCTGCACGGCGGCGGCCAGCGCCGCCAGCCCCTGGCTACGTGACGCGCTAAGCTGGGCGCGTAAGCCCAGCTCATCAAACAGCGCCAGCGGATCGTTTTCCACCAGCGTTTGCGGGGTTTTGCCTTCTACGGCGGTGAGCAGGACTGCCAGCAACCCGCGCACGATGCGGCCTTCACTGTCGCCAAAAAAGTGCATTTTTCCGTCCACGCCGAGCGTGGAACCCAGCCAGACACGATTTTCACAGCCGGGAATTTCCCGCGCCTGCGCTTTTAATTCGTCCGTCGCCGCAGGCAGTTGCTTGCCGAGCAGGATCAACTGGCGGTACTTCTCTTCCCACTGATTAAGTGCGCCAAATGTCTGGCGCAGTGTCTCTTCGGTTACCACCGTGCCGAACGGATGTCCGGCAAAAGCAGGGCTGGTCATGCATCCCCCAGAATGTCGAGTGCGCGATCAACAGCGACTATCAGCGCATCAACATCGTGTTGCGTATTGTATGGGGCAAATGAAGCGCGCAGCGTACCACTGACCCCCAGCGCCGCCAGCAATGGTTGCGCGCAGTGTTGCCCGGCGCGCAGCGCGATACCGTAACCGGCAAGGAGCGTCACCATATCGCTGTGGTGAATGCCGTCGAAATCGAAAGCCAACAGGCTGGAATCCTGGCAGCGGAAAGAGCGGAAACCCGGACGCTGTGCCAGTTGCTCCTCAGCAAGCGTGGCTAACCCACGGCTGTAGCTCTCCGCCTGAACGATATCCATCGTGTCCAGCCACTCAAGCGCGGCGCTTAAACCAATCACCCCTGCGACGTTAGGCGTCCCGGCTTCCAGCTTGTACGGCACCGGTTGCGTGGTGAAGCCATCAAACGTCACTTCGGTAATCATCTTGCCGCCGCCGAGCCACGGTGTCATTTCATTGAGCAGTTCCGCTTTGCCGTACAGCGCACCGATGCCATTTGGTCCATACAGCTTGTGGCCAGAGAAGGCGTAAAAATCGATATCCAGACGCTGAACGTTCGCCGGGAAATGCACCACGCCTTGTGCGCCGTCAACCACCACGATCATGCCTGCCGCATGCGCCAGGGTAATGGCGCGTTCCAGATCCGGGCAGCCACCGGTGACGTTGGACATCTGTCCGAGCGCCAGAATCCGGCTACGTGGAGTAATTAATTGTGGTAACTGCGCGATATCCGGTAAGTGGTCGGCGCCCAGCGGTAATTTCACCACTTTTGCGCCGGTCTGCTGCGCGACCATCAGCCACGGCACCAGGTTCGCGTGGTGTTCCGCTTCACTGACGAGGATTTCATCCCCGGCTTGCAGACGCGGGCGGGCGTAGCATTGCGCGACCATATTGATGGCTTCTGTGGTGCCGCGCGTCCAGACGATATTTTTCCCGGAGGGCGCGTTAAGGAGGGCGGCAACCTGTTCGCGCGCCGCTTCATAACGGGCGGTAAGCTGTTGCGCCTGCGCGAACTGGCTGCGATGCACGTTGCCAGCGCTCAGGCTGTAGAACTGTTGCGTGGCGTCAATCACGGCTTGCGGCTTCAGGGCGGTAGCGGCGCTGTCGAGATAGACGCCCGCATCGGCAAGCGCCGGAAACTGCGCGCGAAAGTGCGCTGGGTTAAATGCGTTCATGCGATTCCTCATCTAATTACTCAGATCGTCGCGCAATTTTTCGGTCGTAGCAAGGCAGTTGATAACCATCGGAATTGTCTGTTTGTCCTGGCAGAGTCCGGTAAGCAGGTTATGCTGAATAGTGTTAGTTAATCGTTCGAGACTCTTCCGTGAAGAGTATTTCACAGCATTAATTGCCAGAAGGAGAAGAAGATGAAAAAGGCTGCCGCAATTATTTCTGCATGTGCTTTTGCTTTTGCCCTGAGCGCTTGTTCCAGCCCGAACTATGCATTACACACCAACGATGGTCGTACGATTATTTCGGAAGGTAAACCGAAAACCGACGATCAGACCGGCATGATCTCTTATAAAGACGCCAACGGTAACGAGCAACAGATCAACCGTACCGACGTTAAAGAGATGGTCGCGCTGGATAAATAACCCTGATTTCAGGTAAAAAAAAGCACCGCAATCTTGCGGTGCTACATTAATCACTATGGACAGACAGGGTAAATGTACAGGAAGTGAAAAAGGGGTAGCGTCGCTACCGGGGTCTGAATAGCAGACCAAATTGCAAACACAACAACACAACATCACAACCGTAAGCCAAAAGCCTTTCAGAACACACATTCCAAAAAAAGCTTCTCGTTCCGGCTCAGGAGGTGCCGCCACTATAGGTATTTGCTGGTAGAAGCTCAACGGACAATTTATAATGGCTCAGATAAAAAAAACTAATAGGTTAAACACTGTTTCCTGTTTGTTAAATTGCCTTTACATCTAAGCCTGATAACCATGTCCAAGCGATTACCACCACTGAATGCATTACGTGTTTTTGATGCCGCTGCCCGCCATCTGAGTTTTACGCGCGCCGCCGATGAGCTTTTTGTGACGCAGGCCGCAGTAAGCCACCAAATCAAGTCTCTCGAGGATTTTCTTGGCCTGAAACTGTTCCGTCGACGCAACCGTTCGCTGCTGCTTACCGAGGAAGGTCAGAGTTATTTTCAGGATATCAAAGAGATATTTTCCCAGCTCAATGAGGCCACGCGAAAACTACAAGCACGCAGTGCAAAAGGCGCGCTCACTGTTAGTTTATTGCCCAGTTTTGCCATTCAATGGCTGGTGCCGAGGCTCTCTAGCTTTAACTCAGCTTATCCGGGAATCGACGTGCGCATCCAGGCGGTTGACCGCGAAGAGGACAAACTGGCGGACGATGTTGATGTGGCGATTTTTTATGGTCGCGGCAACTGGCCAGGGCTGCGTGTTGAAAAATTGTACGCAGAATACTTGCTGCCCGTCTGCTCGCCATTATTACTCACTGGCGATAAAGCATTGAAAAAGCCTGAAGATCTGGCGCATCACACCTTGCTGCATGACGCTTCCCGGCGCGACTGGCAAACTTATACGCGCCAGTTAGGTCTTAATCTTAACGTTCAGCAGGGACCTATTTTCAGCCACAGCTCTATGGTGCTGCAGGCCGCTATCCACGGACAGGGGATCGCACTGGCCAACAATGTAATGGCGCAGTCCGAAATTGAGGCAGGTCGTCTGGTCTGCCCGTTTAATGATGTTCTGGTCAGTAAGAACGCGTTTTATCTGGTTTGTCATGACAGCCAGGCAGAACTGGGTAAAATAGCCGCCTTTCGTCAGTGGATCCTGGCAAAAGCGGCCAGCGAACAGGAAAAGTTCCGTTTCCGTTACGAACAATAATTCGCGCGCGTATGGCGCGTATGACTTTTAGGGTACTCACATGACCAGCCGTTTTATGCTGATTTTTGCCGCGGTAAGCGGTTTTGTGTTTGTCGCGCTGGGGGCTTTCGGCGCGCACGTGTTACGTAAATCTTTGGGCGTGGTGGAGATGAGTTGGATCCAGACCGGGCTCGAATATCAGGCGTTCCACACGCTCGCGGTGCTTGGGCTTGCGGTGGCGATGCAGCGCCGCATCAGCATCTGGTTTTACTGGAGCAGCGTTTTTTTGGCGTTCGGCACCGTGTTGTTTAGCGGCAGCCTTTATTGCCTGGCGCTCTCACATTTACGCCTGTGGGCGTTTGTTACGCCGGTCGGTGGCGTCTGTTTTCTCATCGGCTGGGCATTAATGTTAGTTGGCGCAATTCGTCTGAAACGTAGGGGCGTTGTTCATGAATAAAGTGGTATTGCTGTGCCGCCCGGGTTTTGAGAAAGAGTGCGCAGCAGAAATTACCGATAAAGCCGGTCGCCTTGAGGTGTTCGGTTTCGCGCGTGTGAAAGAGAACGCGGGTTACGTTGTGTTTGAATGCTACCAGCAAGACGACGCCGACAAACTGGCGCGCGAGCTGCCGTTCAGTTCGCTGATTTTTGCCCGCCAGATGTTTGTCGTCGGTGAGCTGCTGCGCGACTTACCGCAGGAAGATCGCATTACGCCGATCGTCGGCATGCTGCAGGGCGTCGTGGATAAAGGCGGCGATTTGCGTGTCGAAGTGGCCGATACCAACGAAAGCAAAGAGCTGATGAAGTTCTGCCGCAAGTTTACCGTTCCGCTACGCAGCGCGCTGCGTGAAGCGGGCATCCTGGCGCGTAGTGATTCAGCGAAGCGTCCGGTCGTTCACGTGTTCTTCATTGCGCCGGGTTGTTGCTACACCGGTTATTCGTACTCCTTTAACAACTCGCCGTTCTATATGGGCATCCCGCGCCTGAAGTTCCCATCCGATGCGCCAAGCCGTTCAACGTTGAAACTGGAAGAGGCGTTTCACGTCTTTATTCCGGCAGATGAGTGGGACGAGCGCCTGGCAAATGGAATGTACGCGGTGGATCTCGGTGCATGCCCTGGCGGTTGGACCTATCAGCTGGTGAAACGCAACATGTGGGTAGCGTCCGTGGATAACGGCCCGATGGCGCAAAGCCTGATGGATACCGGCCAGGTGACCTGGCTGCGTGAAGATGGTTTCCGCTATCGACCGAACCGCAACAACATCTCGTGGATGGTGTGCGACATGGTGGAGAAGCCAGCGAAAGTCGCCGCGCTGATGGCGCAGTGGCTGACTAATGGCTGGTGCCGGGAAACCATTTTCAACCTCAAGCTGCCGATGAAAAAGCGTTACGAAGAGGTGTCGAACAACCTGGCGTATATTCAGGCGCAACTGGATGAGCATAACGTTGCCGCGCAGATTCAGGCGCGGCAGCTCTATCATGACCGTGAAGAAGTGACGGTACATGTGCGCAGAATGTGGGCTGCGGTAGGCGGGCGTCGCGACGAACGCTAGCCGCCGGTTGATCACTTCTGCTGAACCCGGACGTGCGCAAAAATCTTTTCGTTTCAGTTTTTGCACACCGGTCGGGTTCGGGGGAGTTGCAAGATAACGCCAGCCATGCTGGCGTTAATTTTTGGTGGTTTTCGCCAGTTCGCTCACCAGCGGCAGCATGATGCGCACCACGTCGCGGCTGCGGCGCTCAATGCGTCCCGGCAATGCCTGATCGATATACTGTTGGTTATCCAGCCGGGCATTATGGTGGCTTACGCCTTCCGGGAAGGTTTTGGATTTGGCGCGCTGCTGGTTGCCGTCTTTCAGACCCAGCGACCAGTTTGTCGCTTCCACCGACAGCACCGGAATAGAGGCCTGATCAAACACCAGCGCATCATTAGCGCTGTGGTTGCTTTTGGTGGCTGTGACCGGGGCGCTCAGCGCCTGAATGCCGTGCGAACGGGCAATGGCCAGTGCCCGATCCCGCGTCAGTTTGCGCACTGAAGCCGGGGTGTTTTTCCCGCTGCTAAAGTAGAGCTTGTCGCCGACGATCAGGTTATTCATATTGATCACCAGCAGCGTATTTTTGCGCTCTTTTTCGCTCATTCGCGCAAGATAACTCTCTGCGCCAAGCTGGCCTTCCTCTTCGCCGCTGGTGGCGACAAAACGAATACCGTATTGCGTTGGCGTCTGCTTCAGCGCTTGCGCCAGTTCCAGCATCACGCCTACAGCCGCCGCGTTATCATCTATACCCTGCAGCGTTAAACCGCCGAGGTTATTGTCGACATCCGCATCGCTGCGCGGTGCGTAGGTATCGAGGTGCGCCATAATAATGATCTGCTGCGGCAGTTTGCCTTCATGCGCGGCAATCACCGTGCTGCCGGTAACGTTTTGCCAGTTCTGCTGGTTATCTTTCGCCGTATAGCGGTAACGGGTTTTGAATTTACGGATATCGCTCTGGTAGCCCATTTGTTCAAATTGTTGCTGAACGTAATCCGCAGAGAGCATTTCAGCGGGGGTGCCGGTCATTCGTCCCGGGAACAGAGTGGCAATGTGACGAGCCTGCTCAGTTGCAAAGTCGCCGGGTTGAGAGGTCCGGGCAGAAACCGGGAGGATAAAGCATACGCCGAGCGCCAGGGCAGCGGTACGGAGGCGCAATGCGGAAAACATAGGGAGTCCTTTAAGCAGCAGAATTTTTACCGCGCTTAGTATGAAACTGTGACCCGCTTTACACAATTTCATTTCTTCTTAACCTTCCGAAAATGTTGATGTTAAGCACTTTTTGATATTTGCTTTGCACAAGCGTTATTCCTTTGCGGAACTACTCATTCCAATTCGTAATTTCATTCGTTCTAAACCGCCCCCTATAGTCCCTCTATTGCTGGCCTTGAGTGAGTTACCGCGTTGTGGATTACCTGCCGTTATTTGCTGCTGTAAAAGACCGCCCCGTTTTAGTGATTGGCGGCGGCGAAATCGCCGCGCGCAAGATTGCCTTTTTGCGTCGCGCTGGCGCACATGTGCAGGTGGTGGCGCAACGGCTGGAGCCGCAGTTGCAGCAACTTGCCGATGCGCAATCTCTTCACTGGCTGGCTACCGAGTTTGACGAATCACAGCTGGACGCGGTTTTCCTGGTGATTGCCGCGACCAACGATTCGGCGCTGAACCGCCGGGTGTTTGACGCCGCCAATGCGCGTCATCGGCTGGTGAATGTTGTCGATGACCAACCGCTGTGCTCCTTTATTTTCCCGTCGATTGTGGATCGTTCACCGTTACTGGTTGCCATCTCTTCTGGCGGTAACGCGCCAGTGCTGGCGCGGTTACTGCGTGAAAAAATTGAAGCGCTGCTGCCGGGTAATCTCGGGCGCATGGCGGAAGTTGCCGGGCGCTGGCGGACACGCATCAAGGCGTTTCGTCGTACTACCGATGAGCGGCGTCGTTTTTGGGAAACGGCTTTTCGCGGGCGTTTTGCCAGCCTAATGGCGGCGGGCGACGAACCGGCCGCGGAAAAAGCGCTGGAAGCAGAGTTAGCGCAACCGGGTTCCGGGGGCGGTGAAATCATTCTGGTCGGTGCCGGGCCAGGCGATGCCGGATTGCTGACGTTGCGGGGTTTGCAGGTTATCCAGCAGGCAGACGTCGTGTTTTATGACCACCTCGTGAGCGATGCGGTGCTGGAACTGGTGCGGCGGGACGCAGAGAAAATCTGCGTGGGCAAACGCGCTGGTTCGCACGCGGTGGCGCAGCATGATACCAACCGCATGTTGGTGGACGCGGCGCGCGAGGGGAAAACGGTGGTGCGCCTGAAAGGTGGCGATCCGTTTATCTTTGGACGCGGCGGCGAAGAGCTGCAGGCGGCGGCTATAGCGGGCATTCCCTTCCAGGTGGTGCCGGGCGTTACGGCAGCATCGGGTGCGACAGCCTATGCCGGCATCCCGCTGACACACCGGGATTTTGCCCAGAGCGTTACTTTTGTTACCGGCCATTATAAAGCCGACAGCGCGCCGTTTGACTGGTCGCAACTGGCGCAGAGCCGCCAGACGCTGGCGATTTATATGGGCACGATGAAGGCAGCCGAAATCAGCGAACAGTTGATTACCCACGGGCGGGACAAAACCACGCCGGTGGCGGTGATTTCCCGCGGTACGCGCGTGGATCAACACGTTGCTACCGGCACATTAGAACAACTTGAGGAACTGGCGAAAGCCGCACCGATGCCTGCCCTGCTGGTGGTGGGCGAGGTGGTCGGGCTGCATCGCGAACTCGCCTGGTTCCGGCATACGACAGCGACGGAGGCGTTCGGCGCCTCCGTGATTAATCTGGCTTAAGGAATGGTTATGGATCAAAAACGACTCACTCACCTGCGACAACTGGAGGCGGAAAGCATCCATATTATCCGCGAAGTGGCCGCCGAATTTTCCAACCCGGTGATGATGTACTCCATCGGCAAAGATTCCAGCGTGATGCTGCATCTGGCACGCAAAGCCTTCTACCCAGGTACGCTGCCGTTTCCGCTGCTGCACGTGGATACCGGCTGGAAATTCCGTGAGATGTACGAATTCCGTGACCGTACCGCAAAGGCCTATGGCTGTGAGTTGCTGGTGCATAAAAACCCGGAAGGGGTGGCGATGGGCATTAACCCGTTCGTACACGGCAGCGCCAAACACACTGATATCATGAAAACCGAAGGGTTGAAGCAGGCACTGAACAAGTACGGTTTTGATGCGGCATTTGGCGGCGCGCGGCGTGACGAAGAGAAATCGCGTGCCAAAGAGCGCATTTACTCCTTCCGCGATCGCTTCCACCGCTGGGATCCGAAAAACCAGCGCCCGGAGCTGTGGCACAACTACAACGGCCAGATCAACAAAGGCGAAAGTATTCGCGTGTTCCCGCTCTCTAACTGGACCGAGCTGGATATCTGGCAGTATATCTTCCTGGAAAATATCGACATCGTTCCGTTGTACCTGGCGGCGGAACGCCCGGTGCTTGAGCGCGACGGCATGCTGATGATGATCGACGATGACCGTATCGATCTGCAGCCGGGTGAAGTGATCGAAAAACGGATGGTGCGTTTCCGTACGCTTGGCTGCTGGCCGCTGACCGGCGCGGTGGAATCAAACGCGCAAACGCTGCCGGAGATTATCGAAGAGATGCTGGTTTCAACGACCAGTGAACGTCAGGGGCGCGTGATTGACCGCGACCAGGCCGGCTCCATGGAGCTGAAAAAACGTCAGGGATACTTCTAAGGAGCCGCCATGAACACCACGATTGCACAACAGATTGCCAATGAAGGCGGCGTCGAAGCGTATCTGCATGCCCAGCAGCACAAAAGCCTGCTGCGCTTTTTAACCTGCGGCAGCGTTGATGACGGCAAAAGTACGCTGATTGGCCGACTGCTGCACGATACCCGCCAGATCTACGAAGATCAGCTCTCCACGCTGCACAACGACAGCAAACGGCACGGCACCCAGGGCGAAAAGCTCGACCTTGCGCTGCTGGTTGATGGCCTGCAAGCGGAGCGCGAACAGGGCATTACCATTGATGTGGCGTATCGCTATTTCTCTACCGAAAAACGCAAATTTATCATTGCCGACACGCCAGGGCATGAGCAGTACACCCGAAATATGGCGACCGGCGCGTCGACCTGCGATCTGGCGATTTTGCTGATCGATGCGCGCAAAGGCGTGCTGGATCAAACCCGCCGCCACAGCTTCATCTCCACGCTGCTCGGCATTAAACACCTGGTCGTGGCCGTCAATAAAATGGACCTGGTAGACTTCAGCGAAGAGACGTTCGACAACATTCGTCAGGATTACCTGACTTTTGCCGGGCAACTGCCGGGCAACCTCGATATCCGCTTTGTGCCGCTGTCGGCGCTCGAAGGGGATAACGTTGCCAGCCAGAGCGAGAAAATGCCGTGGTACAGCGGCCCGACGCTGCTGGAAATGCTGGAAACTGTTGAAATCCAGCGCGTGGTGGATACGCAACCGATGCGCTTCCCGGTGCAGTACGTTAACCGCCCGAACCTCGATTTCCGTGGTTTCTCCGGCACGCTCGCCTCTGGCGTGGTGAAAGTTGGTCAGCGCATCAAAGTGCTGCCATCTGGCGTCGAATCGACTATTGCCCGCATCGTGACGTTTGACGGTGATTTACAGGAAGCCGCAGCGGGTGAAGCGATTACGCTGGTGCTAAAAGATGAGATCGATATCAGCCGTGGCGACTTGATTCTGGATGCGCAGGAAACGCTGCCTGCCGTGCAGGGCGCATCGCTGGATGTGGTGTGGATGGCGGAACAGCCGTTGCAGCCAGGCCAGAGCTATGACATCAAAGTGGCAGGCAAAAAAACGCGCGCCCGTGTGGATGGCATCCACTACCAGGTGGACATCAATAACCTGACGCAGCGCCAGGTGGATACGTTGCCGCTTAACGGTATTGGGCTGGTGGATCTGACGTTTGACGAGCCGCTGACGCTGGATGCATATCAGCAGAACCCGGTGACCGGCGGCATTATCTTTATCGATCGCCTGAGTAACGTGACCGTTGGCGCAGGAATGGTGCGTGACGTTCATATTCAGCAGCAGGCCACTACATCCGGGTTCAGCGCATTCGAACTGGAACTGAATCAGCTTATTCGTAAGCACTTCCCGCACTGGGGCGCACGCGATCTGCTGGGGGGCAAGTAATGGCGCAGCATGACGAAAACGTCGTCTGGCACGCGCATCCGGTGACGCCTGATGCGCGTGAGCAACTTCACGGTCACCGTGGGGTTGTGCTGTGGTTTACCGGCCTTTCCGGTTCGGGGAAATCGACCGTCGCGGGGGCGCTGGAAGAGGCGCTGCACCGCGCGGGTGTCAGCACCTATTTGCTGGATGGCGATAATGTGCGCCACGGGCTGTGCAGCGATTTAGGCTTTAGCGACGCCGATCGTAAAGAGAATATCCGCCGCGTGGGCGAAGTGGCTAAATTGATGGTTGAAGCCGGTCTGGTCGTGCTCACCGCCTTTATTTCGCCGCACCGCGCCGAGCGGCAAATGGTGCGCGAGCGCCTGGGAGCAGGGCGGTTTATCGAGGTATTTGTTGATACGCCGCTGGAGATCTGCGAAGCGCGCGATCCTAAGGGGTTGTATAAGAAAGCGCGTGCGGGTGAACTTCGCAACTTCACCGGCATTGATTCGGTATACGAAGCGCCGCAATCCCCGGAAGTGCATCTGGACGGCGAACAATTGGTAACAAATTTGGTCAGCCAATTATTAGACCTCCTCCGGCAGGGCGATATTATCAGATCCTGAGACGGTACTGGCGATACACGCCATCTTCAGCTTTCCCGGCGTTAATGTTGGCGCCGCCTGAACGAGGGTGTGTATTTCCGTTACCGGTCGTACAGGCAACAGGATCAGATATGCGCAACAGTCAGAACATCACCATTCCACGGTCGCAGTCGATGACGACCACCACCGATGAAGCCACCACATGGTCGTTCCCTGGAGCGGTTGTGGGCTTTGTCGCATGGCTGCTGGCGCTCGGCATCCCGTTCATGATTTACGGCTCCAATACGCTGTTTTTCTTTCTCTACACCTGGCCTTTTTTTCTCGCCCTGATGCCCGTATCCGTTGTGGTCGGCATTGCGCTGCATTCGCTCCTCGATGGCAAGCTGGTTTACAGCAGCGTGGCGACACTGATGACGGTGATCGCCATGTTCGGCATGCTGTTTATGTGGCTGATGGGTTAACGCAATCCCTACGTCAAACCGTAACGCTCATTAAGGCAATGTGTCCGGCTACGGATCGACAGACATTTATGGTAAAGTCTGGCGCTTGTGCGGCATCACCCGGCTGGAGTGGAGTCTGACGAAAAGTTATGGGATGATGATGCCGTTTTTCAGGGGGCAGGATGGGTAAACTAACGCTGCTATTGCTGGCTTTGCTGGTCTGGCTACAGTATTCGCTGTGGTTCGGCAAGAATGGTCTGCATGATTACGGCCGCGTCAGCGAAGATGTGGCGGCACAGCAGGCGACAAACGCCAAATTAAAATCGCGTAACGATCAGCTTTTCGCCGAAATTGACGATCTCAATGGTGGCCAGGAAGCGATTGAGGAACGCGCTCGCAACGAATTAACCATGACGAAGCCGGGCGAAACATTTTATCGTCTGGTGCCGGACGCCTCAAAGCGCGCGTCGGGCTCAGCGCAAAACACGCAAAATACACAAAATACGCAGAACAGACCTTAAATAATCCCGGACTCACGACATGTCAGCAATGATCCCGGACGTCTGTGCCGTGGTGCCGGCCGCCGGATTTGGCCGCCGCATGCAAACGGAATGTCCTAAGCAGTATCTCTCCATCGGTGATAAAACCATTCTTGAGCACGCGGTCGCCGCGTTGCTCGCCCATCCGCGCGTTAGTCGCGTGATTATCGCGGTCAGCCCTGGCGATGAACGTTTCGCGCAATTACCCCTTGCCAGCCATCCGCAAATCACCGTGGTAAACGGTGGCGCAGAGCGCGCGGATTCTGTGCTGGCGGGCCTGAAGGCCGCCTCGGGCGCGCAGTGGGTGCTGGTGCACGATGCCGCACGGCCTTGTCTGCATCAGGATGATTTAAACCGTCTGCTGGTGCTGAGTGAAACCAGCCGCGTGGGCGGAATTCTTGCCGCCCCGGTGCGTGACACCATGAAGCGCGCCGAACCCGGTAAAACCGCGATTGCTCACACCGTTGAGCGCAACGATTTATGGCATGCGCTGACGCCGCAGTTTTTCCCGCTGCCGCTGCTGCACGACTGCCTGACCCGCGCGCTGAACGAAGGCGCTGTCATTACTGATGAAGCCTCAGCACTAGAGTATTGTGGTTTTCACCCGGAGCTGGTCGCCGGACGCGCGGATAATATTAAAGTCACCCGACCCGAAGATTTACGACTTGCAGAATTTTACTTGACCCATGCAGACCTCCAGGAGAAAGCATAATGCGCATTGGACACGGTTTTGACGTACACGCCTTTGGAGGCGTTGGCCCGATTATCATTGGCGGTGTGCGCATTCCCTTCGAAAAAGGCCTGCTGGCTCACTCTGATGGCGATGTTGCGCTGCATGCGTTGACCGACGCGCTGCTGGGCGCGGCGGCGCTTGGCGATATCGGCAAATTGTTCCCGGACACCGATCCGGCGTTCAAAGGAGCAGACAGCCGCGAGCTGCTGCGTGAAGCCTGGCGGCGCATTCAGGCGAAAGGCTATACGCTTGGCAATGTCGATGTCACCATCATCGCTCAGGCACCGAAAATGCTGCCGCATATTCCGCAGATGCGCGTGTTTATCGCTGAAGATCTCGGTTGCCATATGGATGATGTCAACGTCAAAGCCACCACTACCGAGAAACTGGGCTTTACCGGCCGCGGCGAAGGTATCGCTTGTGAAGCGGTGGCGTTGCTGGTGAAGGCGGCAAAATGACAGATTTTGAGAACCTGACATTTTTGCACGGCAAACCGGGGGCAAGCGGCGTTCTGAAAGCCAATCCGGAAGATTTCGTGGTGGTGGAAGATCTTGGCTTTGAGCCTGATGGCGAAGGCGAGCATATTCTGGTGCGCATCCTGAAAAATGGCTGCAACACGCGTTTTGTCGCTGATGCGCTGGCCAAATTCCTTAAAATCCACGCGCGTGAAGTGAGCTTTGCCGGGCAAAAAGATAAACACGCTGTCACTGAGCAGTGGCTGTGTGCCCGCGTACCAGGTAATACGATGCCCGATCTTAGCACCTTTCAGCTTGAAGGTTGCAAAGTGCTGGAATATGCCCGTCACAAGCGCAAACTGCGTCTCGGTGCGCTGCAGGGCAATGCGTTTACGCTGGTACTGCGCGAAGTTAGCAACCGTGCGGATGTTGACGCGCGTTTGCAGGCCATCGTGGAGAAAGGTGTTCCGAATTATTTCGGCGCTCAGCGCTTTGGCATCGGCGGCAGCAACCTGCAAGGCGCGCTTCGCTGGGCGCAGAGCGATGCGCCGGTGCGCGACCGTAACAAGCGCAGTTTTTGGTTGTCGGCGGCGCGCAGCGCGTTGTTTAATCAAATCGTCAGCGAGCGGTTGAAAAAAACAGACTTTAATCAAGTTGTTGACGGCGATGCGCTACAATTAGCGGGGCGCGGCAGCTGGTTTGTTGCAACCCGTGAAGAGCAGGCGGAACTGCAAACGCGCGTTGAGGCGAAAACGCTGATGATTACCGCGTCGCTGCCAGGCAGCGGTGAGTGGGGCACACAGCGTGACGCGCTGGCGTTTGAACAACAGGCGGTTGCGGATGCGCCGGATCTACAGGCGCTGCTGGTGCGGGAGAAAGTCGAGGCAGCGCGCCGCGCGATGCTGCTCTACCCGCAAAAATTGAGCTGGAACTGGTGGGATGACGTCACCGTCGAATTACGGTTCTGGCTTCCGGCGGGCAGCTTTGCCACCAGTGTCGTCAGGGAACTTATCAACACATCGGGTGATTATGCGAATATTGCTGAGTAACGATGACGGGATCCACGCGCCGGGTATCCAGACGCTGGCAAAGGCTCTTAGAGAGTTTGCTGACGTTCAGGTCGTCGCTCCCGATCGTAACCGCAGCGGCGCGTCTAATTCACTGACGCTTGAATCCTCGCTTCGTACTTTTACGTTTGAAAACGGCGATATCGCCGTCCAGATGGGCACACCGACCGATTGCGTTTACCTGGGCGTAAATGCGCTGATGCGCCCGCGCCCGGATGTGGTGGTGTCCGGTATTAATGCCGGGCCGAACCTTGGCGATGATGTTATCTACTCCGGTACGGTTGCCGCTGCGATGGAGGGGAGACACCTGGGATTCCCGGCGCTGGCGGTGTCGCTTAACGGCCATACGCATTATGATACTGCCGCAGCGGTCACCTGTTCCCTCTTACGCGCGTTAAGCCGCGAACCGCTGCGAACGGGCCGTATTTTGAATATTAACGTCCCGGATCTGCCGCTGGATGAGATCAAAGGCATTCGCGTTACGCGTTGTGGCAGCCGCCATCCGGCGGATCAGGTGATTCCACAGCAAGATCCGCGCGGTAACACGCTGTACTGGATTGGCCCGCCCGGTGAGAAATGCGATGCCGGGCCGGATACCGATTTCGCCGCCGTTGATGAAGGCTATGTTTCCGTGACGCCGCTACATGTAGATTTAACCGCTTACAGCGCGCATGATGTGGTGTCGGGTTGGTTGGATCGTGCCGGGGTGAACAGGCAATGGTAAGCAAACGCGTACAAGATCTTCTCAATCAATTACGCGCGCAGGGCATCAAAAACGAGCAGGTGCTTGAGGCGTTGTCACAAGTGCCGCGCGAGAAATTTATTGACGAGGCGTTTGAACACAAAGCGTGGGATAACGTCGCGTTGCCTATTGGCCAAGGGCAAACCATTTCGCAGCCTTACATGGTGGCGCGAATGACCGAGCTGCTGGAGCTGACGCCAGCCTCGCGGGTGCTGGAAATTGGCACCGGTTCGGGGTATCAGACCGCGATTCTGGCGCGCCTGGTGCATCATGTTTGCTCGGTTGAACGCATCAAAGGGTTGCAATGGCAGGCGCGTCGTCGCCTGAAGCAGCTTGATTTACATAATGTTTCTACGCGTCATGGTGATGGCTGGCTGGGGTGGCAGGCTCGTGCGCCGTTTGACGCCATTATCGTGACCGCTGCACCGCCGGAAATCCCGGCTGCGCTGATGTCGCAGCTTGATGACGGCGGTATTCTCGTTTTGCCCGTGGGCGACGAACTCCAGCATTTAAAGCGGGTTCGTCGGCGGGGAAGCGAATTCATTATCGATACCGTTGAAGCCGTACGCTTTGTGCCGCTGGTGAAAGGCGAACTGGCCTGAGAAACAGAGTTTTCCTGGGTTTTTCAGGCAATAACAGCGTATGGTGAGCACATTTGCCGTAAACGTTCACGGTTATCTTTAAGTCATTGGTAATTTACATATTGTTGGGGGATAAATGAGCGCGGGAAGCCCAAAATTAACCGTAAGCCGTGTTGCGGCATTATCACTGGTTTCACTTTGGCTGGCAGGGTGTTCAAATTCCACTAATGCTCCGGCCCCGGTTAGTTCCGTTGGCGGCATGAAGAGCGCCAGCAGTAATAATTCCAGTTCCGGTATGTTAATCACGCCGCCGCCAAAACTTGGCACGTCCGCGCAGCAACCGCAGATTCAGCCGGTACAGCGTCCTGCCGTTCAGCCGACGCAGATCCAGCCCGTCGCACAGCAGCCCGTTCAGACGGTGAACGGCCATATCGTCTATAACCGCCAGTATGGCAATATTCCTAAAGGCAGCTACACCGGCGGTAGCACCTACACCGTTAAACGTGGTGATACGCTGTTTTATATCGCGTGGATCACCGGGAACGATTTCCGTGACCTCGCGCAGCGTAATCACGTTGCCGCGCCGTATAGTCTGGAAGTCGGACAAACATTGCAGGTTGGCAATGCATCCGGTACGCCAATCACTGGTGGTAACGCCATAACTCAGGCTGATGCTTCTGCGCAAGGAATCGTCTCAAAACCTGCACAAAATTCAACCGTAGTGGTTGCTTCGAAACCGACAATTACGTATTCTGAAGATTCAGGTGAACAAAGTGCTAACAAAATGTTGCCGAACAATAAGCCTGCGACTATCGTCACAGCGCCTGTTACGGCTCCTTCTGTAAGCTCAACCGAACCGACTGCCAGCAGTACCTCAACCAGCTCGCCAATTGCTTCATGGCGCTGGCCGACTGATGGCAACGTTATCGACAACTTCTCTGCGACCGAAGGTGGCAACAAAGGCGTCGATATTGCGGGCAGTAAAGGGCAGGCTATCGTCGCGACCGCAGATGGGCGCGTTGTATATGCCGGTAACGCACTGCGCGGTTACGGTAATTTGATCATCATAAAACATAACGATGATTACCTGAGTGCCTACGCCCATAACGACACAATGCTGGTCCGGGAACAACAAGAAGTTAAGGCGGGGCAGAAAATCGCTACCATGGGTAGCACCGGAACCAGTTCTACACGCTTGCATTTTGAAATTCGTTACAAGGGGAAATCCGTAAACCCGCTGCGTTATTTGCCGCAGCGATAAATCGGTGCAAAGTGAATGAAGTGCTCCCCATTTGAGTCGTTGCAGCGTGCGCAGATGCCGCTGCAGCCGGCGAAATGAGTAGTCTTCAGGTGCTTTGCCCAGGGATCACGGGTAGGAGCCACCTTATGAGTCAGAATACGCTGAAAGTTCATGATTTAAATGAAGACGCGGAATTTGATGAGAACGGAGTAGAGGCTTTTGATGAGAAAGCCTTAGTAGAAGAGGAACCCAGTGATAACGACCTGGCTGAAGAGGAGCTGTTGTCGCAGGGTGCAACCCAGCGTGTTTTGGACGCTACTCAGCTGTACCTTGGGGAAATTGGGTACTCCCCGCTCTTAACGGCCGAAGAAGAAGTTTATTTCGCACGCCGTGCGCTACGTGGTGATGTAGCCTCTCGCCGTCGCATGATCGAAAGTAACCTGCGTCTGGTGGTGAAAATTGCCCGTCGTTATAGCAATCGTGGTCTGGCGCTGTTGGATCTGATTGAAGAGGGTAACCTGGGGCTGATCCGCGCCGTTGAGAAATTTGACCCTGAACGCGGGTTCCGTTTCTCAACGTATGCCACCTGGTGGATCCGTCAGACCATTGAACGGGCAATCATGAACCAAACCCGTACGATTCGTCTGCCAATCCACATTGTTAAAGAGCTGAACGTCTATCTGCGTACTGCTCGCGAGTTGTCCCATAAACTGGACCACGAGCCGAGCGCGGAAGAGATTGCCGAACAGCTGGATAAACCTGTTGATGATGTCAGCCGTATGCTGCGTCTCAACGAGCGCATTACCTCAGTTGATACGCCGCTGGGCGGTGATTCTGAAAAAGCGCTGCTGGATATCCTGGCCGATGAGAAAGACAACGGTCCGGAAGACACCACGCAAGACGATGATATGAAACAAAGCATCGTTAAATGGCTGTTCGAACTGAACGCCAAACAGCGTGAAGTGCTGGCGCGTCGTTTCGGTCTGCTGGGTTATGAAGCTGCAACACTGGAAGATGTGGGCCGCGAAATTGGTCTCACTCGTGAACGTGTTCGCCAGATTCAGGTTGAAGGTCTGCGTCGTCTGCGTGAAATCCTGCAAACGCAAGGGCTGAATATCGAAGCGCTGTTCCGCGAATAAGCACCATTTCACGACAAAAAGGCCGCTCGCAGATGACGCGGCCTTTTTTCTTTGATCTCAATTCACCGTCACGATGCCTGTGCCGTTTCATGCAAATGACGCCACAACACGCGCCCTTGTTGAAATTGAAACACCACTGTCGACCAGCGCACATGCTCACCCTGCGTTTCCCGGTAGCCTATTACCGCGCCATCCTCCCACTCCGCCAGCGGTTCGATGTTATCGACCACGATCTTCAGCCCTGCTCGACTACCGCGCTGCGCCTGGAAAAAACCGGCAAGGGCCGCGTAGTCCAGAGATGCGCCGGAAAGCGTCACCATGGAAAAGTTTCCGGCAAAGCGCGCCATCAATGCCTCCAGCTCACCTTCACCCCGGCTGAGCCAGCTTTCGATGGCGATATGTGCGTCAATAATTTCAGTAATATAGGCTTTCATGGTTTCTCCTGATGCAGATAGTGCAGAGTTTGTTGGTTATTCAGTCGCAGGGCGGCCACCAGCGGTAACAAGGAAAAGGCGGCAGCGGTAATAAACGTGCCGCGCCAGGCCAGTAAAGGGGAAAACAGATGCTGTAACGCGCTCAACACCAACGCCAGCAAGGTTGTCCCGAGGAAGAAGCTCAGTTGCCGGTTAAGATTCCACAGCGCGCTGGCATCGGGCATCTCATGATGGGGAATCGTCAAAAAGGCACTGCTTTGCGCGGTGCTGCTGCACAAACTCCCACCCGCACCCATCAGGGTAAATGCTGCGGTAACGACGCTGGCAGGCGTCTCTGGCGTAACGCCCGTCAGCATCAGCATCCCGACAGCCTGCAATAAACAGCCGGTGATAATTAATGGTCGTGGGCCAAGGCGGTTGAAATACCGGCCGCTAAAACAGATCGCGGCGAAAGACGCCAGCGACCACGGGATCATTAACGCACCGGTCATTGCTGGCGACATCCCGGCGATGCGCTGCAAATAAAACATGCCCACCACACTCACACCGATGAACATCCCCGGCACGCACAGATAAATCAGCATGGCGAAGCGCAGCAATGAATTGCGCAGTAAGGGTAAATGCAGCAGGCGCGACGACCCGCCTGCCACAGGCTCGTCTTTTAGCCACAGGCTCGCGAGCAGCAGCGTTAGCAGCGCAACAGGCAGCGTGGCGAAGAAAATCCAACGCCAGCTAAAAGACTGTACCAGCACGCCACCGATCGCGGGCGAACAGGCGGGAGCCAGCAGTGCGACCAGCATCACGGCGGATGAGACTTTGGCGCGTTCATGAGGCTCAAATTGTTGCCAGGTTAACGCTTGTCCCACCGGGATCAGCAGCCCGCCGCCTGTGCCTTGCAGCACGCGCCAGAAAATCAGGCTACCAGCGGAGTTAGCGCAACCTGCCGCCATCGCCGCTGCGCTAAATACAACCAGTGAAAAGATAAAGACGCGTCGAGCGCCAAAACGTCTGGTTAGCCGGGCGCTAAACGGGATTGCCAGCGTTAAACCGACGATATAGCCGTTGCTGACCCATGCCAGCGCAGAAACCGACGCCTGCAGGCTAACCGCCATCGCCGGAAACGCTACGCTGGCAATAAACATGTTGATTAAGTCGAGAAAAAAACCCAGCAGATATACCACCGCGACCTTGTTGCGATACACCATTTTCTGCCCTCCTGTGTGGAGGCGTAATGTAGCGGGGCCATGGGGCGGGATAAACGGCGCGCCGGGCGATATACTGTCAAAATTATTTTTACAATGATGGAACCCCGATGCTCAATTTATCGCGTATGGCTATCTTTGTTGCCGTGGTCGATACCGGCAGTTTCACCGCGGCTGCCGTTGCACTTGGGCAAACCAAAGCGGTGGTCAGCTTTAATATCCGCCAGCTTGAAAATGAGTTCGGCGTAACCTTGCTGCTGCGTTCAACGCGGCGGCTAACGCTAACCGATGCGGGGCGTGTGTTTTATCAGCGCGGCGTTGAGTTGCTCAATGCCGCAGAGTCCTTGCAAGATGATGTCCGGGCAAGCCACGTAGGTTTATGCGGTGAGCTACGGATCACCAGCACGCCGGAGTATGGCGCACAGATTGTGGTTCCGGCTCTGGCGGCGTTCGGTCAGGATCATCCCGGTTTACGCATCCGCCATGTGGCCTCGTCTCAGCATAATGATTTGATTTCAGAACGTTTTGATGTGGCGATCCGCTTAGGATCGCTGGCGGATTCGCGCTATCACGCCGCGCTGATTTCACGCTTCGCGATTGTGCCAGTGGCGACGCCCGAATGGCTGCGCGCCCATCCTGTGACCTCGCTGCAATCGCTGGCGCAGGCGGAGTGGATCATTCATGAGCGCTTAAACACACCGCTGCGCTGGCAGGTTACCGATGCCAACGGGCGCAGCGAAACGCTGGAAATCACCACGCCAGCGCGGTTATCCGCCGATAGCGCGCAGGCGTTAATGGCATTCGCGCTGGCCGGTTGCGGTGTGGCGTTGTTACCGCTATGGCTGGTGCAAACGGCGCTGGACAGTCACCGGCTTGTTCATCTGTTGCCGGAATACCGCTTCGCGCAGCAGGGGGTTTATGCCGTGTATGCGGATGCGCAGCATCAGCCGGCCAAAGTCCGCGCGTTTGTGGATTTTTTGCGTGCTCGTCTGGCTTAGTGCTGCCCCGGCTTTTTAGCTCATCAGGCACACTTAAACGACCTGAAAATGTGGCATCCAGAGGCTGTGCGGAAAACGGACCGGCACCGTTAATAAAGTGCGAGACACCCTATGGCCATCCAGGCGAGTGATTACCGACAAAAGGCGGCTGAATGCATGGTCATCGCGAACCGCTGCGCCGTTGCACAAGCGTGTTTTGCATGACACAGCTAAGGTTTGATACTGAACCGGAGATGTCGGCGTGGCTGGCGAATAAGGGAAAATCCCTCTCCGAGCGGGAGAGGGAAGAGGGGTTACAGCAGATTTTTCAGACGGTAGATCCACTCCAGTGCCTGGCGCGGCGTTAAGCTGTCTGGATCGAGGTTTTCCAGCGCTTCAACCGCCGGATTTGTCTCTTCCGGTGCCGCCAGCAGTGACATTTGCGTGCCGTCGATCTGCGTGGCTGCCGCGCTCGGCGACAGGCTTTCCAGCTCGCGCAATTTACCGCGCGCGCGCTTGATCACTTCTTTGGGCACCCCCGCCAGCGCGGCGACCGCCAGGCCGTAGCTCTTACTGGCAGCGCCATCCTGCACGCTGTGCATAAAGGCGATGGTATCGCCGTGCTCCAGCGCATCGAGATGCACATTCGCCACGCCTTCCATTTTTTCCGGCAGTTGCGTCAGCTCGAAATAGTGGGTGGCAAACAGCGTCAGCGCTTTGATCTTATTCGCCAGATTTTCCGCACACGCCCACGCCAGCGACAGGCCATCGTACGTTGATGTCCCGCGGCCAATTTCGTCCATCAGCACTAGGCTGTTTTCCGTGGCGTTATGCAGGATGTTAGCGGTTTCGGTCATCTCCACCATAAACGTGGAACGCCCGCTGGCCAGATCATCCGCCGCGCCGACGCGGGTAAAGATGCGATCGATTGGCCCGATCTCCACCTTTTGCGCCGGAACAAAGCTGCCGATATAGGCCAGCAACGCAATCAGCGCGGTCTGGCGCATATAGGTACTTTTACCGCCCATATTCGGGCCGGTAATGATCAACATCCGGCGCTGCGGTGACAGGTTCAGCGGGTTGGCGATAAACGGCTCTTTCAGCACTTGCTCCACCACCGGATGGCGGCCTTCGCTAATGCGAATGCCCGGTTTTTCGCTGAAGGTCGGACAGCAGTAATTCAGGGTATAAGCACGCTCCGCCAGGTTGACCAGCACATCCAGCTCGGCCAGCGCGGCGGCGCTCTGCTGCAAATCCGCCAGATGCGGCATCAGCAGATCAAACAGTTCGTCATACAGCTGTTTTTCCAGCGCCAGCGCTTTGCCTTTGGAGGTCAGAACTTTGTCTTCGTACTCTTTCAGTTCCGGAATAATGTAGCGCTCAGCGTTTTTCAGGGTCTGACGGCGCACATAGTGAATCGGTGCCAGGTGGCTCTGCCCACGGCTGATCTGAATGAAATAGCCGTGCACCGCGTTATACCCCACTTTCAGCGTATCCAGCCCCAGCCGCTCACGTTCGCGGATCTCGAGGCGGTCGAGATAATCGGTCGCGCCATCTGCCAGCCCGCGCCACTCATCCAGCTCGGCGTTATAGCCCGGCGCAATCACGCCGCCGTCGCGCACCAGCACCGGTGGCGCTTCAATGATGGCGCGCTCCAGCAGTTCGCGTAACTCGACAAATTCGCCCATTTTCTCACGCAGTGCCTGTACCGGTGCGCTGTCGATATCCGCCAGTTGGCTGCGCAGTTCCGGTAATTGCTGAAAAGCGTAACGCATGCGCGCCAGATCGCGTGGACGGGCAGTGCGCAGCGCCAGACGCGCCAGAATACGTTCCAGATCGCCCACCTGACGCAGCACCGGTTGCAGCTCACTGGTGTGTTCCTGCAACGCGCTGATGGTTTGCTGGCGCTCGGTCAGCACTTTCGTATCGCGCACCGGCATATGTAGCCAGCGTTTGAGCATACGGCTGCCCATCGGCGTAACGGTGCAGTCGAGCACCGAGGCCAGCGTGTTATCGACGCCGCCCGCCAGGTTCTGGGTGATCTCCAGATTTCGGCGCGTCGCCGCATCCATAATGATGGTGTCCTGCTGGCGTTCCATGGTGATGGAGCGAATATGCGGCAGGGCGGTACGCTGCGTGTCTTTCACATATTGCAGCAGGCAACCGGCGGCGCACAGACCGCGCGGTGCGTTCTCGACGCCAAAACCGACCAGGTCCCGCGTGCCGAACTGCATATTTAATTGCTGGCGCGCGGTGTCAATTTCGAACTCCCACAGCGGGCGGCGGCGCAAACCACGACGGCCTTCAATCAACGCGGTTTCCGCGAAATCTTCCGCATAGAGCAATTCCGCCGGATTGGTACGTTGCAGTTCGGCGGCCATGGTGTCGCGATCCGCTGGTTCGCTAACGCGAAAACGTCCGGAACTGATATCCAGCGTCGCATAGCCAAAGCCTTTGCTGTCCTGCCAGACGGCGGCGAGCAGGTTGTCCTGGCGCTCCTGCAACAGCGCTTCATCGCTGATGGTGCCAGGTGTGACAATGCGCACCACTTTGCGTTCCACCGGCCCTTTGCTGGTGGCGGGATCACCGATCTGCTCGCAAATCGCCACCGATTCACCCAGGCTCACCAGCTTCGCCAGATAGTTTTCCACCGCATGATGCGGCACACCTGCCATCGGAATCGGCTCACCGGCAGACGCACCGCGTTTGGTCAGTGAAATGTCCATCAGTTGCGAGGCGCGTTTGGCGTCGTCGTAAAACAGCTCGTAGAAGTCGCCCATACGGTAGAACAGCAGAATATCCGGGTGCTGTGCTTTTAGTTTAAGATACTGCTGCATCATTGGCGTGTGGGCGTCGAAATTCTCTAGTGTACTCATCAGTTTATGATGTCCATTTTCTTAAATTTTAATGAGTTAGTGATGTTTGTTGTTCTCATTGAGTTTCACTTTGTCTCATTGGATCTCATGAAATCCTACATTTAAATGTAGGTTAAAGTGTAGCTTGCCAACCTATAGCTTGGTAAAATATGGCTACTTACAGCACAACCTACATTTTGTTTCATAAATGCGTAGGGAGCATGATAACGGAGTCTTTATGGCAGGAAAACAAGAGGCAAAGCCACTGTCGTTTAAAGCGATAGAAATGATGAAGCCAGGTGACAAAGATAAAGCTGATATTGGCGAAAATCGTGGTTTACGTGTCTCTTGTGGTGCTACTGGTGTTAAATCTTTTTTCTACCGTTACACGAGCCCTGTGACTGGAAAACTTGCTCAGGTCAAAATTGGCAACTTCCCGCAGACTTCTCTCGCCGCTGCACGTCTTAAACTCAACGAATTAAAGCTCCTCCGTCAGGAAGGTCGGTGTCCTGCATCAGAACTCAAGCAGGAAAAACAACTTCGTGCAATCGAGGCTGAACAGGCCAAAGTACCTGAATTAACTGTGCAGGGATTAGTTGAGCTCTACCTGGCTGAGCGCATTGAGGACCGCAAAACTAAGGATGGCAAAATCATTCCGGGGGCCCGGAAGAAGAAAGGGCAGGATGAAGTGCGCAGAACACTGTATGCCGATGCGGTAGATAAGCTGGGCGATCGAAATGCCGCTGAAATAACACGCAATGATGTGATTACTCTTATCAATGGCATTGTCGCCAGAGGAGCAAAAGTGCAAGCCGGTAACGTTCTACGGGAGCTCTCATTGGCCTATGAGTTCGCTATCGGTTTGGGGCGTTTTGATGCCAGCTTTGCTAATCCCGCGCTGTTGGCAAAGTCCAGCCTCCGTCAGACTCGAATCAAGCTTACCAATAATCGTGGTACGCGTGTGCTGAGTGAAGCTGAGCTTAAAAAGTTTCTCCAGTGGCTGCCGGGTTCTGCCTTTTCACCGACAATCAAAAACGTGCTTCGTCTGACCTTGTGGACAGGTTGCCGCACCGGAGAGGTCTGCAACATGGCGTGGAAAGATGTTGATCTGGATAAAGGTACGATACACCTGCGTGAGACCAAAACGGGTGTTGAGCGTTACGTTCAGCTATCGACACAAGCCATAGATTTTCTTAAAGTGCTCCGCCTCAATTCGGATACGTATTTATTCCCGTCTACACGAACAAGACGACCAATCCAACAAAAATATCTCACAGAGAATGCGTGGCGATTGCGTGAGGCCGGACAAATGAATCGCCACGGGTTTAACAGACACCTCAGAGTCATTTAAGATGGCTTAAAGAGAGGTGCCCATGAGCGGTAAGCGTTATCCCGAAGAGTTTAA
>NZ_QPJR01000011.1:0-151195 GCF_003337365.1 Kosakonia sp. AG348 | reverse complement strand
CGCTACTACGACCCCTGCGGCGGGCGCTACACCCAGATGGACCCGATAGGGTTACTGGGTGGGCTGAATACCTATACGTATGTGGTGGATCCGCTAACTTGGGTGGATCCGTTGGGGCTTTCGGCCTGTGCGTTTGGTGGTTATTTTAATCGCAAGGGACTAAGACGTGACGTGTACCGAGCCCAGAGACCTGGTAGTTATCACTCAATAAAACATATACAAGCTAAAACGGCGGAAGAAGCAAGATTGTTGAGTTTAGGTAAAGGGGCTCGTAAAGGTGACCCGGAAGCATCATATTTTCCAGAGTTCGCAAAGCAAGTCACGGGTTTTGAAAAGCAGGCTGCATACGATGCGATCAGGAATGGAAATGTCTTTGAACATGGAGGAACGCGTTTCATGTTTTACAAAAACCCGACAGGACCGGTTGGTTACAATGCTGGAAAAATGACCGAGTGGGTTCGTATTGAAATGACGAATACAGGTGTACCTGTAATACATAGTTTCCCTGCTTCGATTGAGCAGGTTGGAAAATACATACCAGGAGCAAAGTGATGACAGATAAAAAAACCAAACTCCAAAAACTAAGAATTCCAACAGGGTGGAGTATTGGAATTAATAACCTATACGAAGTGGACCCTGGTAGTGAGTATATTGATTATTATTATGGATCAGTTCTAATTAGTGGCGATAATAGGTTAATGCGACTCAGTTTTGATTCCCGATATGAGCCTGAAGGTCAGCTTGGAGGAGATTTTATTCTGGTCTTACAACGAAGCGATTATGATAAGAAAGGGAAGCTAACTGGCGTTGAGGTAATAGATATAAAAAAAACTAAAGATAAAAAATTGTTTGTTGAGATGCTAGAACGATTTATGGAGCAAGGGGTCGTTTAAGCCCCTTAAAGGCTCGATATCAAGCCGGCTATTTAAAAAGCCGGCTTGATCAAATATTGAGAGTCTGAATAGTCTGCTGGAAATGTACAGACCATTTTTACGTTGGATGCGGCAGTTGCAGACTAGAGGGAACTTATTCTTGGCGAAATATCTCCCGAAATTATTAAATTGCCATTGAGAGTATTATGTAGGAAGAAATAAAGAAGCAAGCATTATTCAAATGCTTGTAAGCGTAATAAAACTAAGTGAACTAGCTTCACAGTTAAGCACTTCAGCGTTGTTCGTATCTATCACTGATGATGATGAAGCAGAAAACATTGAGAACATATCTGCTGATTTAATTAATGATGAGCCTATCAAATCCTATTTTCTTTCGAGATATGACTGAGGTTATTTATATTATTCAGTAAATTAATTACTCTAAATGTTATGAGTGAAATAAATGCTGGTACGCATGGGATGGTGCCAGCAAGATAATAAGTTGAAGATGTATTTTCTTAAAACAATTGATTAATTCAGTTGTGCCGAGGGATTGCTTAATTTTCAAATTCATCTCTTAAAATTTCGGATGACTTTAATTTCAATATCAAATATATAAAATAGCGTATGTTAAAAACTGCTCATCTGAAGTTTTCATTATATTACATACCATCCTTTTACTTTATATCTAACTTCTCAATCAAATATCATAAACCCGCTCTTCCGGTAACAACGCAAGTGCTTCATTAATGCGCTCACTCTCTACCAATTCATGAATTTTCGCGGCAAGTTCTGTAACATCGGTAATGTTTACAATCCATTTCTGACAGTAATCGGCGACCGCCTGATTGCGTAATCCTATCTGGATCGTGCGGTGATCCAGTTTGTTCAAACGGATATCACGCTCCGGATCCCACTGGATCACCACATCTGACGCTTTTATTTGGCTTTGCCACTCAGCTTCTTCTGCGCCTGAGTGTCGGTGATGGCTCAAAATTCCCTGATTAAGGATTTGCTTAAACCCGTCATGGGTAAGATCAATCGCCAGAATCCGGTGCTGATTTGGATCTTTCTTTCCCCAGCCGGAGCGGTACATCATCCACAGAAAAGAGGGCTTAATCCACGTCATGCGGGTCATACTGAAAGGCGGCGAGACGAAGGTGCCATGCGCAAGCGCGCTGTCTGCGATGGTGTCGGAATAAGCCTGGTAAACGCGGATAAAATCGTTGTTGTAGAATGCTCTTAATTGCTTTTCAGCAGTTAATTCATCTGCCTGGTTTTTTTTCATTATTCGTGTACTCATCCCAAGTGAACATATTGCCTGGTCATTCTAGCACAGCGTTTAACGTCGAGGATAAGCACCATACCGAAGCATAAGAATTATTAGTGTTCGAATAATCTCAGTCATAAGCCAGCCGCATTTCCAATCTACTGATGTAACAAATTACATTCACCATAAAAAATATTAATCGACAATCTCTGGCAACGGAAAATGTTGTCGCTCTTAATTATGCCGCTAACTGTTTTTCATTCGATGTGATTGATAGCATAAGCAATGCATACGCCTTTCGGAAATTCTTTATCAGACTTGAAACGCATACCAGTGATAAAATGTGTTCGAAACGTGACGGGTAGACCTACCAATAACCGTAGTTTTTATAATGAAAATATAACGTATACGATTTGTCGTACATTATTTTATGGACATAACAGCCGTTATTCGATGAAAAAATATTTATAAAAGAAAAGCTAATGCATGCGCTACACTGCATAGAAAAGCGCATCCTTTCAAGGAAATGATAAAAGAAATTACTCGCATCTAGTATTGGTTTATCCTGGGTTTACTTAATTTTATATATCGTGCATCAGAGATGGGTTAATGGTTACGGAAGGATGTTTATGGTTGACTTTAACGCGGATATTGTGAGCTTTATATCATTAGGTAATGTTCTTCTTGGCGATTCCATTGACCTTTACCTGGAAGACATTTTTAATAATTATACTGTAGAAATTAAAGAGTATTCTCTGCCTGCACCGTCCAGTGAAATCCGGTATGCTTATTCGATACAAAATGGCACGCTAATAATAGTAACCACCACGGATGATATTATTGTTTCAGTCGGCTGCAATGAAAAATATGCCGGAAAATATAAAAATAGATTGTATGCCGGTATAACCATGCAAGAACTTTCTCAGCGTAGCAAAGACCTGCGAATCCTGAATGGTGCGCTGATTGTTGACCAGGACTACGGTCTCTCATTTACGTTGCCGCCACCATATGATGAGATTGCCGATTCCCTTGGGCAAATCCCACATGATTTATCGCTTAATGAAATTTATGTGTGCGATCATTCCGGCTGGATAAACAAATAATAAGTCTCCTTTTGAAAACTCTGTTGATAATGATGTCTGAGGCAATATTTTTGTGCTAAAGGCAAACTCAACAGAGTTTTTATATCGATATTAACAACGCCATCGTACCCAGCTAATACACAATACTATCGACCATTAATCGCAGCTGCTTGACCAGGCGACAATCCCCTGCAGGCGCATGGAGGCAGCAGGCGTTAACGCCAGTGCTGTGAGCCGACATGCTTTTTTCAGCTAAAACCTCAAAGCTGGCGTCAGGCACGCTGACGGCGGTGATACCTTCCCCTATACTGCGGAAAACAAAAGAAAATAACCGCTCGCTACATTTACAGGGTAAAGAATGGATACGGCTGAATTCTTCGCGCAGCTCGCGCAACAACTGCTGCTCTCTGCACCGCTTTTTTTATTGATTGCGCTGGGATATTGCCTCGGGCGCTTCGCCGGTTGGCCTGAATCGGTTAACGAAGGGCTCAACCGCTTCTGTTTTAACGTAGCCATTCCATGCATGCTGTTCAAAGTGATGAGCAAGTTCTTCGAAAGCCCGCCGGTGGATATGCGGCTGCTGATTGCCTACTTCGGCACCTGTTTTGTCATCTATGTGATTGGGCGCATCGCTGCGAAAAGCCTGTTCCGTATGGACGCGGTATCGGCCTCGGTGTTCGGTCTGGCGGGCATTTTTTCCAATAACGTGATGCTGGGCATTCCCGTTGCCATTATTTTACTTGGCGCATCGAGCCTCTCGTCGGTGGCGCTGGTGCTGGTGTTTAACAGCCTGATTTTATGGACCCTGGTGACCGTGTCGGTGGAGTGGGCGCAAAACGGCAGCTTCTCGGTGCGGGGGATTGGCAAAACGCTGGTGAGCGTGCTGCGCAACCCGATTATCATCGGTATCTTCAGCGGGTTCGCCTGGAGTTTTTTGATTCATCGCCCGCTGCCGCCGTTCCTCGATAGCCCGGTGAGCATGGTGGCGCAGGTCGCCGCGCCATTAACGCTCATCACCCTCGGCATGAGCTTGTCGCGCTACCAGATCCGCAAAGGGTTAGCGGAAAGTTTGACCATCTGCTTGCTGAAACTGATGTTGATGCCTGCTTTGATTTGGTTGATTGCCTGGTTGCTGCATTTGCCGCGCGAAGAGAGCCAGGTGGTGGTGTTGCTGGGGTCGATGGCGGTGGGGATTAACGTCTATCTGATGGCGCAAAAATTCCAGGTACTACAGGGCGCGACGGCGACCAGCATGCTGCTTTCCACTCTGCTGTCGACCGTGACCACGCCGCTGTTTATGATCCTGATGACGCATTTTTATCCGAACTGGCCCTGAGGCCAGCCGGAAAGCCGTCAAACGATATCATCCACCACGCCGCCGTCCACGCGCAGCGCTGCGCCGGAGGTGGCGGAAGCCTGTTTCGAACAGACATAGACCACCATATTCGCCACCTCTTCCACGGTGGCGGCGCGCTGGATAACTGAACTCGGGCGATTGGCCATCACAAACTCTTTCGCCAGCGTTTCCAGCGATTTCCCGGTTTTCTCCATCTCCTCTTTCATCATGCCGGCAAAACCGTCTGACATGGTTGGTCCGGGCAGTACGCTGTTAACGGTGACGCCACTGCCGGCGACAAATTTCGCCAGCCCGCGTGCCAGCGAAAGCTGCGCGGTTTTCGTCACGCCGTAATGGATCATATCCGCCGGGATATTCAGCGCCGATTCAGAAGAGATAAACACCACGCGCCCCCAGCCTTTTTTCACCATTGCGGGCAGCAGCGCACGCGAGAGGCGCACGCCAGACATCACATTGGTTTGCCAGTAATTTTCCCAGGTCGCATCGTCGGTGGCGTAAAAATCCTGCGGGCCGTAAATCCCGGCGTTATTCACCAGAATATCGACCTCGCCGCTCGCTTTCAGCAGCGTTTCCACGCCCTGCGCTGTGCCGAGATCGGCAACGGCGGTACGCAGCTTCGCACCCGGCACCTGTTTTTCCAGCGCCGCTTTTGCCTCATTCACCGAACCTTCGCTGCGCCCGTTAAGGATCACTTCCGCGCCGCTTTCTGCCAGCCCTTTAGCAATCGCAAAACCAATACCGCCCGTTGAAGCGCTGACCAGCGCGACTTTACCGTCGAGTGAGATTTTCATTGTCTGCCCCTTATCCAGTGGATTTCACAAATGTATTAAGGCTAGCAGTTGGGGCACAGCGCGCGTTGCCAATTGTTGCTCATAAAATGTGTGTGTCGGGTTAATACCCGCCACGGTATGACGGCGGCAACGTTACTCTTCGGCGGCGAGACACTGTAAATGGCCATGACGCACGCCGCGCTGGGCGATAACGTCATCGGCGAAGTGCTGCACATCACCCATTTTGCCTTTCAGCACGGCGATTTCGAGGCAGTCGTCGTGGCTGATATGCACGTGCAGCGTGGCGACAGATAAGTCGTGATGATGGTGTTGCGTGGCGACAATGCGGCTCGCCAGGTCGCGCTTCTCATGTTCATACACATACGACAGCACCGCGTAACCCTGCTGTTCATTGTTTTGCTCGGACTCCTGTGCCAGCGCGCCGCGCAAAATATCCCGCAGCGCTTCCGAACGGTTGTTGTAACCGCGCCGTGCGCTAAGGTTGTCCAGCGTATCGAGCAGGTCATCATCCAGTGTTATGGTCACGCGTTGCATGGTTGTGTCCTTTGTAATGAGAGGGGGAAGGCGGGCAGCACCGCCTGTTGCAGCGCCTGGCCTGCCGGTGAACGCAAGCGCAGCGGTGAAGTGACGTCGAGCGTTTCCACCAGCGCGCCGGTCTCCATCACCAGCACGCGCTGGCAAAAACGCTCCACCAGCCGCAAATCATGGGTGATAAACAGACAAGCCACGCCGGAACGCTGTTGTAGCCGTTGTAAGAGCCGGATAACGCCCGCTTGCAGCACTAAATCCAGGCTGGAAACCGCTTCATCCAGAATCAATAGCGTGGGTTCCACCGCCAGCGCGCGCGCCAGGCAAACGCGCTGCAACTGCCCACCGCTCAATTGCGGAGGGCGTTTATCGAGCAGAGAGGTATCCAGCTCGACATCTTCCAGCAATTGTTGGATACGTGCCTGCTGCTCGCTGTTGGGCAGTAATAACAGATGGCGCAGCGGTTCACGCAGAATATCGCGCACGGTTTTACGCGGGTTCACCGCGCTGACCGGATCCTGAAACACCATCTGGATATCGCGGCGAAACGCCTGGCGGGCGCGGGCGTTAAGCTGCTTCAACGGCGTACCCTGCCAGCGCACTTCGCCTTCGTCTGGCGATTCCAGCCCTACCAGCAGCCGCGCCAGCGTGCTTTTCCCGCAGCCGCTGCGCCCGAGCAGCGCCACGGTTTCCCCGCTTTTTAACTGAAAAGAGATATTGTCCAGCACCGGTCGCTGGTGGTAGGTGTGCGACACCCCGCTCACATCAAGAAGGTTCATTGCGCCAGCTCCAGTCCATACAGCGCCAGGTGGGCCGCGACTAATTCGCGGGTCACTGCCTGTTGTGGGGCACTGAACAGGGTTTCCACCGCGCCCTGTTCGATAATGCGCCCGTTGTCCATTACCGCGACATCATCCGCCAGCCGCGCTACCACGCCCATATCGTGCGTAACCAGCAGCATGCCGGGCTGACGTTCGCGCATAATCTGTGCCAGCAAATCAAGAATGCGCGCCTGCGCCACCACGTCGAGATCGGTCGTCGGTTCATCGGCGACGATAAACGGCGCATCGCTCAGCAGCGCCATGGCGATCATCATGCGTTGCAACATGCCGCCGCTCATCTCGAACGGGTAAAGCGTGAGCACACGTTCGGCGTCCTCCAGCCCGACATCCTGCAATGCTGCGATCAGTGTGGCGTTATCGGCGGGTTTACCGAGTGCCAGGCAGGTTTCCCGTGCATGAGCGTCCATGGTGCGCAGCGGGTTAAAGGCGCTGCGCGGATTTTGCATAATGGTGGCAACCGTCGAACCACGTAGTGCTTGCGGTGTGACGGGCTGATTATCCGCCAACAGCCGACCGGCCGTTTGCCGTACGCCAGCAGGCAGCACGCCGAGCGCTGCCGCACAGGTTAATGATTTGCCGCTGCCGCTGCCGCCTACCAGCGCCAGCACGCGCCCGCGTTGCAGGGTTAACGACACCTCCTGCACCAGCGGTCGTTCCGCGTGCAGGGTGATATTTTGCAGGCTCAGTTGTGCAGGCATCAGTGGGCGTGCTCCGTTTCAAGGTGGGGATCGAGATGGTCGCGCAGCGCGTCGCCCACCAGATTAAACGCCATCACGCTGATAAACAGCGCCAGCCCCGGCCAGACCATCTGCAGTGGCTGCGTCCAGATATATTGCCGGGCGTCGTTAATCATCACGCCCCATTCCGGTGTTGGCGCGGTGACGCCAAGCCCGAGGAACGACATCCCGGCGACGTGTAGCATCATATGGCCGATATCCAGCGTCGCCAGTACCAGCAGCGAAGGCACTACCGCTCCCGCCAGATGATCGCGAAACACATGCAGATAACTCGCGCCACTTAAACGCGCTGCCAGCACGTACTCGCGGCTACGCAAGGAGATCACCAGGCTGCGCACCATACGCGCATACCAGGCCCAGTGCGAAAGCGCGATGGCGATAATCACGTTGGTCAGCCCTGTCCCAAGCACGCCGACCATAAAAAACGACAGGATCGAGGTGGGAAAGGTCATAAAGATATCCGCCACGCGCATGATGGCCTGATCGACGCGCCCGCCGAGCAGCCCGGCGCAGCCGCCTGCGCTTAAACCAAGCGCCAGCACCAGCAGCAGACACATCATCACCGACCCCAGCGACACCCGTGTGGCGGCCATTAAGCGTGAGAAAATATCCCGTCCCAGATGGTCGGTGCCGAGCCAGTGCTGGCTGCCCGGCGGCAACAGGCGCGCGGGTAAATCGATGGCTTGCGGATCGTACGGCGTCCACCACTGGCAGGTCAGGGCAATCACCAGCAGTAACAGCAGGATCAGCAGCGCGAAACGCACCGGCCAGCGGGCCGTTTTTATAAAGTGCATCAGTGCGCTCCTTCATGGTGGCGAATGCGCGGATCGAGCGCTGCGCTCAGCAGATCGACTGCCAGATTGCACAGCACAAAAACCAGCACCATCACCAGCGTAAAGCACTGGATCACCGGGTAGTCGCGATTGAAGATTGCCGATACGGCATAGCGGCCAATACCGGGCCAGGCGAAGATGCTTTCGATGATCATCGTACCGCCAATCAGCTCGCCGATATGCATCCCCAGCGCGGTGATCACCGGCAGGGACGCGTTACGCAGAATATGCCGCCGCTCGGTCTGTTTGTCGCTTAACCCGCGCAGCCGCGCCCACGTCACGTGGCGTTGCCCGGCGGCTTCCAGCATGCTGGCGCGCAGCAGACGGGCGTTGATGGCCAGCGACATAAAGGCAATCGACACCGCAGGCAGGATCAGGTGCTGCCAGCCGCCGTAGCCCATTGCAGGCAGCCACTGCAAATGCACAGAAAAAAACATCACCAGCAGAAAAGCCAGCCAGAAGTTCGGCATCGACACGCCAAGAAACGCCACCGCGCGTACCAGAAAATCCGGCAGACCATCGCGGTGACGCGCCGCCCAGATACCAAGCGGTACGGAAGTGAGCAGGATCAGCGCCAGCGCCGCGCCTGCGAGTTGCAATGTCGCGGGCAGAAAATGCAGCACATCGTCGAGCACCGGGCGCTGCGTGGCATACGAAATGCCGAAATCAAGATGCAGTGCGCGCCACAGCCAGTGCATATATTGGCTGGCGAGCGGCTGATCCAGCCCCAGCTGAATGCGGGTAGCGGCAATCATTTCCGGTGTTGGCGGCAGGTTCGACAGGCGCAGATAATCCATCGCCGGATCCCCGGCGCCAAGGCGCAGCAGCAGGAAAATCACCACCGAGGCGGCTACGATCATCGGGATCAACAGCAGCAGACGGTGCAGTAAAAAGCGGCTCATGGCGCGGCGTCCGGGGTTATCTGATCAAACGGGATCTCCGAGGCGATCGGGGCAAACGGAATCGTGCCGAGCTGCGGTTTTGCCACCACCATCATCGAGATGTAACTGATGGGCAGATAAACCGCGTCGTTGTGCAAACGGGTGAGAATATCCCGGTACAGCGCCTGGCGCGCGCTGTCATCGCTGGTGGTGAGCACCTCGCCAATCTCTTTATCGATAATCGCTTTGTCCGGCAGGCCTAACTGCGCCTGGTAATCGGCATGCGACGGCACGCGCATTGAACTCATAAACGCATGCGGATCGTACGGTGCGCCCCAGGTGCGGTTGAAAATCATGCCGAAACGGCCATCGCGCTGACGGGCATAAATACTGCTCTCTTCCTCACCGATCAGGGCGACATCTACGCCAATCTGGCGCAAGTTGGCCTGAATGATTTCGGCCATCGACTTACTCAGCGCATCGGTGCCGATATAGGCCAGCTCAATATGCAGTGGCTGGCCTGCTTTTTCGCGGATGGTTTTCCCGGCGGGCAGCAGCCAGCCCGCTTTATCCAGCAGCGCGCGCGCCTGCGCCGGATCGTACTGGCGCGGTTTCAGGCCGATATTGGCATACGGCACGGAAGGGGCGAACAGCGTGTCGGCAACCTGCTGCGTGCCATACAGCGCGCCATCGACCAGCGTTTTCTTATCCACCGCGTAGTTCAGCGCTTCGCGCACGGCTAACTCATTGGTTGGCGCATGCGTGGAGTTCAGCGCCAGCATCACTGTCTCCATTGGTGCAGAGAGCTGGGTGCGCCAGGCGGGGTTCTGGCTGAAACGGGCAAACGTATCCAGCGGCAGTAAACCTTCGTTGCCGTAAAGCAGATCGATATCGCCGGTTTCAAATGCCACCGCGCGGCTGGTCGGGTCTGGGATCACTTTGACGATAATTTTGCCAGCTGCCGGTTTCGCGCCCCAGTAGTGTTCATTCCGTACCAGCACGTCGTACTGGTTCAGCTTTGATTCCTGTAACACCCACGGGCCGGTGCCGATGGGCGCTTTAATCCCGTTCAGTGTTTCATGGTCTTTAAACTGCGACGGGGCGATAAAGCGGAACGGGCGGGGCAGGGCGAGTTCTTGCAGGAAAGGGTAGTAGGCGCTTTTCAGAGTGATTTGTAACTGCTTGGGGCTTAGGGCTTTGACGTCGGTGATTTGGTTGGCAAGCTCAAGCCAGGCGTGGCGCTGGCGGTTATCCAGCACGGCGCGGAAGTTCTCCGCGGCGGCGGCGGCGTCAAACGGTTCGCCGTTGGAGAACGTCACCCCGTCGCGCAGGGTGAAGACCCAGGTTTTGCCATCCTCCGAGTGTGTCCAGCTTGTCGCCAGCCAGGGCTTCACGCTGCCGTCGGCCTGGTATTTCACCAGCGGTTCATACACCATGCTTTGCGCGAACATCTGGTTTGGCGTGTAAAGATGCGGGTTGAGTGGGCCAACATTCACCGGCCAGGCGGTGGTTAGGGTGTTTTGTGCCGCGAAAACGGCAAAGGATGCGCAGAGCAGAAGCAGAGCGCCAGCCTGACGATAGAAAGACACGTTCGGTTTCCTGATGAAAAGTCGGTGGCGAGAAAAGTATGACGATTTTAGTAATTCATCATACGAATAGTATGTTCTGGATCAAAAGCCCTGTTTTTAACAGGGATTTATCGCATTTAGCGTGAGGTGTATTGCTTACTGGCGAAACGAACACCCGGAATGCGCAAGGTGACTTATTCGTCGGGGTTATCGCTTTGCTGGCGTAAGCATTGAGCGAGACACATAAAGTGACGTTGATAAGCCGCTTGCAGACATTCAGGATGAGAGCGCTATCCTTTAAACAGTTGCAGCAGCATTTCTACCTGCTCATCAAGCGGCGCGAGGTCTTTTTTCACAATCAGGTGCAGCGGTGTGGCGCGGCGCGTACCGTGGCTGAGCGGCAGCGTTTTGAGTACGCCACTGTCAAGTAAGGGCTGGATGCGCTCCTCCGGCAGCCAGCCGTAACCCACCTGATACAGCACAGCTTCCACCGCCGCATCGATGGTGGAAAATGTCCACGACTCCTGCGCCACCGGGCTTTGGCGATGGTCGCTTTCGGCAATGCGGATCAGCGGCCAGCTGGCGAGCATCTCTTCGCTTACCTGTTCCGCCGCGCACAGCGGGTGATCGCGGTGTGCCACGACGACAAAATCAATGTTCATCAGCCATTCGCCGCGCCCGGTCATATCCTGGCGGCGAGTCAGTATCATCACATCCGCTTGCGCATGCACCGGCAACTCGCTGGAGGCGGTCTCCAGCACTTCGGTCAGCCGCACCTGCGTTTGCGGATAACGCTGCTGAAACTGGCGCAAAATGGCAAACAGCCGCGCGCGGGGGAAAATGCTGTCGACCACTAAATCAAGCCGCGTGCGCATGCCATTGCGCAGCGTGGCGGCGCGGGTTTCTACCCAATCGAATGCCTTGAGCAACGGTTTTACCTGGTTGAGCAGCAACTCACCCGCCGGGGTAAGCACCGCGCGCCGCCCTTCCTGTACCAGCAGGGCAACGCCGAGCCGCTCCTGCAACAGCGCCAGGTTGTAACTGACCGATGACTGGCTGCGATGCGTCTCTTCCGCCGCTTTCGCAAAGCTCCCCAGCTCCACCACCTTTTGCAGCAGCGTCCATTGTTCCAGCGTCGTCTTGTGCATAACTCATCTAAAAAATGAATGAATTTGATGCAAATATAGCGTTATTCATTCGTTTTTTGCAGGCGTAGGATCATTTCAAACACCAGAGGAGAGTAAAAATGAGCACCTTTGATAAACATGATTTGAGCGGTTTCGTCGGCAAACATCTGGTTTATACCTACGATAATGGCTGGAACTACGAGATTTATGTGAAAAACGCCACGACGCTCGATTACCGGATCCACAGCGGTATCGTGGCGAACCGTTGGGTGAAAAATCAGCAGGCCTACATTGTTCGCGTTGGCGAAAGTATCTATAAAATTTCCTGGACCGAACCGACCGGCACCGATGTCAGCCTGATTGTGAACCTTGGGGATCGCTTGTTCCACGGCACCATTTTCTTCCCGCGCTGGGTTATCAATAATCCGGAAAAAACCGTCTGCTTCCAGAACGATCACATTCCGTTGATGGAGTCTTATCGTGCGGCTGGTCCGGCTTACCCTACTGAAGTGATCGATGAGTTCGCGACCATTACGTTTGTGCGCGATTGCGGCGAAAATAATGACAGTGTGATTAACTGCGCTGCCAGTGAATTACCGGCCAACTTCCCGCAGAATTTGTCATAAAAATTTCACGCTATTTAATATATTTTGCTGATAACGAATGAAATAATTCATTGCATAATGATATTAATTTTCGTGCATTCGTTGATGCGCCGTTTAAATAACTACGCTAACGCCTTTGTATGCATTACAAGGGCGTTAAATATTTCAGTTTTTTGACATTCATCACGTTAGGATTTTGCTGTTTTCATTTGTAACCTGTTGTTTGAGAAAAATTATTTTATATTTGTTAAGTTTATCATTTCCCCCTTTTCTTAATCTTGTCCTAATATTCAATTGGTAGCATTCTCCGACTAACCGTAACGAATAATAAATGCAGGAAACGCGCATTCATTATATTTTGGTTTAACTTTCATCCGCCATTTTACTCACTAGCCGCAACGTGTCTTTGTGGCGGTTCGTTAACGCGTCAGTGACGCCAAGGAAAAACGATGAGTGATTTTTTACCGTTCTCACGCCCGTCAATGGGGGATGAAGAGTTCGCAGCCATTCAGCAAGTGCTGGCATCCGGCTGGATCACGACCGGCCCCAAAAATCAGGCGCTTGAAGAGGCTTTTTGTACACTGACGGGCAACCGCCACGCCATTGCCGTTAGCTCGGCGACGGGTGGCATGCACGTCACCCTGATGGCACTTGGTATTGGCGCCGGGGATGAAGTGATTACCCCGTCGCTGACCTGGGTTTCCACCCTCAATATGATTGTGCTGCTCGGTGCGACGCCGGTGATGATCGATGTCGATAAAGAGACATTGATGGTCACGCCGGAAGCTATCGAAGCGGCTATCACGCCGCGTACCAAAGCGATTATCCCGGTGCATTACGCCGGTGCACCGGCGGATATCGACGCCATTCGCGCGCTTGGCGAGAAGCACGGCATTCCGGTGATTGAAGATGCTGCTCACGCCGCCGGAACGTACTACAAAGGCCAGCATGTTGGCTCACGCGGCACCGCTATTTTCTCCTTCCACGCCATTAAAAATATGACCTGCGCGGAAGGCGGGCTGGTGGTGACGGATGACGAACAACTGGCGAACCGCATTCGCAGTCTGAAGTTCCACGGACTGGGCGTCGATGCTTACGACCGTCAGACTCACGGCCGCGCCCCGCAGGCCGAAGTGATCTCCCCAGGGTTTAAATACAATCTTGCAGATATCAACGCGGCGATTGCGCTGGTGCAACTGGGCAAACTGCCCGCCGCTAATGCCCGCCGCCAGGAGATCGCCCAGCGCTATTTGCAGGAACTGGCGGATACGCCGTTTCAGCCGCTGGCCTTGCCGTCATGGCCGCACCAGCACGCCTGGCACCTGTTTATTATTCGCGTCGATGAGCAACGTTGCGGTATCTCCCGCGACGCATTGATGGAAACCCTGAAAGCGCAAGGCATTGGTACCGGCCTGCATTTTCGCGCGGCCCATACGCAGAAGTATTACCGCGAACGCTTCCCCCTCTCTTTACCCAATACGGAGTGGAACAGTGCGCGTATCTGTTCGCTACCGCTTTTCCCGGATATGACCCATGACGACACAACCCGCGTCATTCACGCGCTCCGCAACATTGCAGGGCGCTGATATGTTTAATTTACCGCCTGTAGAAAAAGTTTCTGTGGTGATCCCGGTCTACAACGAGCAAGAGAGCTTGCCGGAGTTGATTCGCCGCACCACGGAAAGCTGCGATGTACTGGGCATCGATTACGAAATTTTGCTGGTGGATGACGGCAGTAGCGATAACTCTGCGCTGATGTTAAGTGAAGCGGCAGAACAACCCGGCAGCCACGTTGTCGCGGTGCTGCTGAACCGCAACTACGGCCAGCACTCGGCGATTATGGCCGGATTCAGCCATGTCACCGGTGATTTGATCATCACGCTGGATGCCGATTTGCAAAACCCGCCGGAGGAGATCCCGCGTCTGGTGGCGAAAGCCAATGAGGGGTATGACGTGGTGGGCACGGTGCGGCAAAACCGCCAGGACAGCCTGTTTCGTAAAATGGCCTCGCGCACCATCAACCGTCTGATCCAGCGCACCACTGGTAAAGCGATGGGCGATTACGGCTGCATGTTGCGCGCGTACCGCCGCCATATTGTTGATGCCATGCTGCACTGCCATGAGCGCAGCACTTTCATCCCGATCCTCGCCAATACCTTTGCCCGTCGCGCGGTGGAGATCCCCGTGCAACACGCGGAACGCGAGTTTGGCGATTCCAAATACAGCTTTATGCGCCTGATTAACCTGATGTACGACCTGGTGACCTGCCTGACCACCACGCCGCTGCGCTTGCTGAGCGTGTTTGGCAGCGTGATCGCCGTGTTGGGCTTTTCGCTCGCCGTGCTGCTGGTGGTGCTGCGTCTGGCGTTTGGCCCGCAGTGGGCGGGAGAAGGGGTGTTTATGCTCTTCGCCATTCTCTTCACCTTTATCGGCGCGCAGTTTATCGGCATGGGGCTACTTGGGGAGTATATCGGGCGCATCTATAACGATGTTCGCGCGCGTCCCCGCTACTTTATTCAACGTGTTGTTCGTCAGGAAAATGACGTTTCGCAAGAGGAAAAAAATCAATGAAAGCCGTTGTCTTTGCTTACCACGATATGGGATGTGTCGGTACACAAGCGTTACTGGATGCAGGTTTCGAGATTGCGGCGATTTTTACCCATCCCGACAGTGCCAATGAAAACCACTTTTTCGGTTCGGTGGCGCGTATTGCCGCTGAACGTGGCATCCCGGTTTATGCCCCGGACGATGTCAACCACCCGCTGTGGGTCGATCGTATTCGCGATCTGAACCCGGATGTGATTTTCTCTTTCTATTACCGCAATTTACTGTGCGACAACATTCTCAATACCGCACGGATCGGCGCATTTAACCTCCACGGCTCACTGCTGCCTGCTTACCGTGGTCGCGCACCGCTGAACTGGGTGCTGGTCAATGGCGAAAGCGAAACCGGCGTCACGCTGCACCGCATGGTTTCCCGCGCGGATGCGGGCTCGATTATCGCGCAACAGCGCGTAGCCATTGCCGAGAACGATGAAGCGCTGTCGCTGCACCGCAAATTAGCGGAAGCCGCAAAAGGTATGCTGGCCAGCGTGCTGCCGACGATTAAAACGCAAACCTTCAGCGAAACGGCGCAGGACGACAGCAAAGCCAGCTACTATGGCCGCCGTACGCCGGAAGATGGCCGTCTGGACTGGGAAAAACCCGCCCAAACGCTGCAAAACCTGGTACGCGCGGTTTCTGACCCGTGGCCGGGCGCGTACAGCTTTGCCGGTACGCATAAATTTATCGTCTGGAAATCCCGCGTACGCACCGACGTAGCTCCGGCTCGCGCGGGCACTGTGCTCTCTGTTTCGCCGCTGCTGGTCGCCTGTGGCGATGGCGCGCTGGAGATCCTCACTGGCCAGATGGACAACGGCGTGTATATGCAGGGCGCCCAGCTGGCGCAGTCGCTCGGCCTGGTGGCTGGCGCGCTGCTGACCAGCAAACCGGTTGTGGCGATAAAACGCCGCACCCGCGTGTTGATCCTGGGCGTGAACGGTTTTATCGGTAACCATTTGACCGAACGTCTGTTGCGTGACGATAACTACGAGATTTTCGGTCTTGATATTGGATCGGATGCGATCAGCCGTTTCCTCGACAATCCGCGTTTCCACTTTGTGGAAGGCGATATCAGCATTCACTCCGAATGGATCGAATACCACATTAAAAAATGCGACGTGGTGCTGCCGCTGGTGGCTATCGCGACGCCTATCGAATACACCCGTAACCCGCTGCGCGTGTTCGAGCTGGATTTCGAGGAGAACCTGAAAATCATTCGTGACTGCGTGAAGTACAACAAACGCATCATTTTCCCGTCGACGTCGGAAGTGTACGGCATGTGCACCGACAACAACTTCGATGAAGACAACTCGAATCTGGTTGTTGGGCCTATCAACAAACAGCGCTGGATTTACTCGGTGTCGAAGCAGTTGCTCGACCGCGTGATCTGGGCATATGGCGACAAGCACGGCCTGAAATTCACCCTGTTCCGTCCGTTTAACTGGATGGGGCCGCGCCTGGATAACCTGAACGCTGCACGTATCGGTAGTTCGCGCGCCATCACCCAGTTGATCCTCAACCTGGTAGAGGGTTCGCCGATCAAGCTGATCGAAGGCGGCAAACAGAAACGCTGCTTTACCGATATCAGCGATGGTATCGAAGCCCTGTTCCGCATTATCGAAAACAAAGACGGGCGCTGCGACGGGCAGATCATCAACATTGGTAACCCGGACAACGAAGCGAGCATTAAAGAGCTGGCCGAGATGCTGCTGGCAAGTTTTGAAAAACACCCGCTGCGCGACCGCTTTCCGCCGTTTGCCGGTTTCCGCGAAGTGGAGAGCAGCAGCTACTACGGCAAAGGCTACCAGGATGTGGAACACCGCAAACCGAGTATCCGTAACGCCAAACGTTGCCTGCACTGGGAACCGACTGTGGATATGCGCCAGACCATTGACGAAACGCTGGATTTCTTCCTGCGTACCGTTGAACTGACGGATGAGAAATAAGCATGAAATACGTCGGCTTACGTATTGATGTCGATACCTTTCGCGGCACGCGTGACGGCGTTCCGCGCCTGCTGGAGCTACTGAAAAAGCACAACATTCAGGCGAGCTTTTTCTTTAGCGTCGGGCCGGACAACATGGGGCGCCACATCTGGCGCCTGCTTAAGCCGAAATTTCTGTGGAAGATGCTGCGCTCGCGCGCGGCATCGCTCTACGGCTGGGATATTTTACTGGCGGGCACCGCGTGGCCCGGCAGACTTATCGGTGAAGGCAACGCGGACGTTATCCGCAAAACCGCGCAGGCGCACGAAGTGGGGCTGCATGCGTGGGATCACCATGGCTGGCAGCGCTGGAGTGGTGTGTGGGATCAGGCCCATCTCGAAGCGGAAATTGAGCGCGGATTACTGGCGCTGGAGCTGATAATTGGCCGGTCTGTGAGCTGTTCCGCCGTGGCGGGTTGGCGCGCCGATCAGCGAGTGGTGAAAGCCAAATCGAATTTTAATTTCCGCTATAACAGCGACTGTCGTGGCACGCAGCCGTTTCGCCCGCTCATCGCCGAGAATACCTATGCAGCTCCGCAAATCCCGGTCACGCTACCCACCTGGGATGAGGCCGTTGGCATTTCGGTGGCGGCGGAGCACTACAACCGCTTCATTCTCGACGCGATGAAGCAGGATAGCGGCACGCCGGTTTATACCATCCACGCCGAGGTGGAAGGCATTATCGGCGCGGAAGGTTTCGATGAACTGCTGAGCATGGCGGCGCGCGAAGGCATCGCTTTTTGCCCGTTAAGCCAGTTGTTGCCGGAATCGTTAGAGACGCTACCAGCAGGCAAAGTGGTACGCGGAGAAGTGGCTGGCCGGGAAGGCTGGCTGGGTTGCCAACAACTGTTGAGTCCTGGGTTATGAAATCCATTCACTATGGTCTGGCGCTGGTTGCGCTGATCGCCCTCTACTATGTTGTTCCCCTGGAATATCGTCTGCTCTGGCAGCCGGATGAGACCCGCTATGCGGAGATCAGCCGTGAAATGCTCACCAGCGGCGACTGGATTGTGCCACATTTCCTTGGCCTGCGTTATTTTGAAAAACCCATCGCCGGTTACTGGATCAATAGCATTGCGCAGTGGCTGTTTGGCCATAATAACGTCTCCGTGCGCCTTGGCTCCGTTTTCTCCATCATCGTATCGGCGCTGCTCGTGGGCGCGCTGGCGTGGAAAATGTGGCGCGACAAACGCACTGCCGTGCTCTCGGCGGTGATCTTCCTGACCGCGTTTCTGGTGTATGGCATTGGCACTTATGCGGTGCTCGACCCGATGATCACGCTGTGGATGACGCTGGCGATGCTCAGCTTCTGGCTGGCTGCGCAGGCGAACACGTTACGCGGTAAGTTTGGCGGCTATGTCCTGCTTGGCGTGGCGTGCGGCATGGGCGTGATGACCAAAGGTTTTCTTGCGCTGGCAGTGCCGGTGATTGGCGTGCTGCCGTGGGTGATTGTGCACAAACGCTGGAAAGAGGTGCTGCTCTGGGGCTGGCTGGCCGTGATCTGCTGCGTGCTGACGGTGCTGCCATGGGGGCTGGCGATTGCCTCGCGCGAGCCTGATTTCTGGCGCTACTTCTTCTGGGTGGAACATATCCAACGTTTTGCTCAGCAGGACGCACAACACAAAGCGCCGTTCTGGTATTACATACCGTTCCTGATTTTAGGTTCGTTGCCGTGGCTGGCGCTGCTGCCCGGTGCGCTGAAAACGGGCTGGCTGGCGCGTAAAGAGGGCGTGCGGGAAGCGTTTTATCTGCTGGGCTGGGTGGTGATGCCGCTGCTGTTTTTCAGCATCGCTAAAGGGAAGCTGCCGACTTATATTCTGCCCTGTTTCGCGCCGCTGGCGATACTGATGGCGCGTTATGCCATGCAGATGGCGCAAACCAACGGGCGCGCGCTGCGCGTCAATGCGTGGATCAATATCGGTTTTGGCCTGGTTGGCGTGATTGCCGCGCTGGTGGTGTCGCCTTTGGGCTTCCTGAAACATCCGGTATGGACGCAAATTGAGGTCTACAAAGCGGCGCTGGCGGCGTTTGCTTTCCTGGCGTGGGCGCTGGTTGGGCTGTTTACCTTGCGAGCCAGCGCAGAGCGTTGGTCATACGCGGCGCTGTGCCCGCTGGCGATTGCGCTGCTGGTCGGGATAGTTATCCCGGATAAGGTGATGGATTCCAAGCAGCCGCAATTTTTGATCAACTTTGTTAACGAGCCGCTGACGCCGAGCCGCTATGTGCTGGCCGATAACGTCGGGGTTGCCGCAGGTCTGGCCTGGGAGCTGAAACGCTCAGATATCATGCTGTTTGGCACGCGCGGTGAGTTAACGTACGGTATGTCGTACCCTGATGGCGAAGGGCGGTTTGTACGCGAAGACGATTTCACCGACTGGCTGTCACAACATCGTCAGGAAGGGGTTATTTCACTGGTGCTGCACCAGTCGAAAAAGGATGACTTTACCCGCATGCCGATACCGAAACCGGACAACGTTTATGTACAGGGGCGTATGGTCTTTATTCAGTACTTTCCGCAATGATGAGTAAGCCGCAATGACCAGTTGGCTCTGGCTCGCGCTGGCAAGCCTGCTCAGTTGCGCAGGCCAACTGTGCCAGAAGCAGGCGACACGCCCGGTGCCGATGGATAAGCGTAATAAGCATCTTGGCCTGTGGCTGGGGCTCGCACTGATGGCACTTGGCGCGGGCATGGCGCTGTGGCTGCTGGTTTTGCAGCGCATTCCTGTTGGCGTGGCATACCCGATGTTGAGCCTTAATTTTGTCTGGGTGACGCTGGCGGCGCGTTTTCTCTGGCGTGAGCCGGTAAGCGTTCGCCATGCGTTCGGCGTGGCGCTGATTATCACTGGCATTGTGTTGCTGGGGAGCTCGCTATGAAGGGGCTGCATTGGGCGTTACTCAGTGTGTTGCTGGTAAGCGGCGCACAACTGATGTTGCGCTATGCCATGGTGTCGCTGCCACCGGTGACATTTTCCTGGTCTTTTGTCTCGGCGCTGCTGCAACCGCAAAAAGGGACGCTGGCGCTGATGTTTGGGCTGTTTGGGTATCTGGCATCAATGGGCTGCTGGTACTTTGCTCTGCACCGTTTGCCGCTCAGTAAGGCTTATGCTTTGCTGAGCCTGAGCTACATCCTGGTGTGGGCGGCGGCCATCTGGCTTCCCGGATGGCACGAACCGTTTTCCCTGCGCGGCGCGTTGGGTGTGCTGGTGATTGTGGCGGGCGTACTGGTTATTTTTTTGCCCGACCGCCCCAAAGAATAACGATTACCCAGGCAGGCGGCTTTTCGGTCTGCCTGGTCCCAGTAAAATCGCCAGCTTGCTGCCGCCGGTGGTGGTTTCCATCCAGATTTTACACACGCTGGTTAGCGGTACTGACAACAGCATTCCCACCGGGCCAAGCAGCCATCCCCAAATCAATAACGATAAAAACACCACCAGCGTCGACATCCCGAGGCGGTGGCCCATCATGCGGGGTTCCAGGATGTTGCCAAGCAACATATGCACCACAAGGAACAGGCCGCCCACCAGCAAACATTCGTACGTGCCGTTAAACAGCAGCGCCTGGATCATTGGCGGGATAGCGGAGATCACCGAGCCGATATTGGGTACGTAATTGAGCAGGAACGCCAGCACCCCCCACATCAGCGCAAATTGCACATCCAGAAATACCAGCCCGACCCAGACAATCAGGCCTGTCCACACGCTCAACAGTGTTTTCAGTGCCAGGTAGTGGGAAACGCCTTTCAGCGCGCGGTGCAGTCCGGCGATATGAATTTGCGGGTTATGCAGCGCAAAGCGCAGCTTATAAGGTACGTGGCGCACTTCAAACAGCATAAACACCACGGTCATCACCAGCAGGACAATGCTGGCCATCGCGTTCGAGAGCTGAGTCGCCATGGTGGTGGCAAAGCCCATCACTCGCTCCGAGTCCATCCGCTGCAGCATACGTTCTGGTGACATGTGCAAGCGAAGAAACGGCATCGCATCCTGCAACTGCATAAATTTCTTAGTGAATTCGCGGTTGTACTTTGGCAGCAGCGTCATAAAGTCGTTGACCGACGCGGCAAGCACGCCGAACAGCGCGGTGAGAAAAACCAGCATCACCAGCACCACAATACCGATCGCCACCGGGCGCGAAATGCCGCGCCGGAGAAACCAGGTAACCAGCGGATTGAGAACAATCGCGAAAAACAGTGCCAGAAGAAGCTGCACAATAATGTCGGCCGCAGCATGAATGCCGGCCAAAATGATCACCAGCGAAGCCAGCTTTAACAGAATATGTAAACCCGCCCGATCGGGTTGAGGATGTGTCATGGTTAATTCCTTTTGTCATCGGCCCGTTAAGTGTAGTGCCCCGCCACACCTTCGCCCGCCAGAGATATTCTTAAAGTGAATGCTGCTTTCTGTTTCATCACGTGGTAATAGTGAAACACTGTTGTGAAAAGCTGAGTAAAACTCCATGCCTGAAAACGCCGCCGAACCGGCGCTAAGCGGATTGCGCCTCAATCTGCGGATTTTGTCCGTCGTTATGTTTAACTTCGCCAGTTACCTCACTATTGGCCTGCCGCTGGCGGTGCTCCCAGGCTATGTTCATGATGCGATGGGCTATAGCGCGTTTTGGGCCGGTCTGGTGATCAGCCTGCAATACTTCGCAACGCTACTGAGCCGACCGCATGCCGGGCGCTATGCCGACCTGCTGGGGCCAAAAAAAGTGGTGATCTTTGGTTTATGCGGTGCGTTTCTGAGCGGCCTGAGCTATTTGCTGGCGGGCGTTGGCGGCAGTGTTGGCGTGTTAGGCCTGATATTGCTTTGTCTGGGGCGCGTCATTTTAGGCATTGGCCAGAGTTTCGCCGGAACCGGCGCGACGCTCTGGGGCGTGGGGGTGGTCGGGTCGATACATATCGGGCGGGTGATTTCGTGGAACGGTATTGCCACCTATGGCGCGATGGCCATCGGCGCACCGCTCGGGGTGGTCTGTTATCAGTACGGCGGGCTGCATGGGCTCTCGCTGACCATTATGGGCGTGGCGCTGCTGGCAATATTACTGGCGCTGCCGCGTGCGGCGGTGAAAGCCAGCAAAGGCAAGCCGCTGCCGTTTCGCGCCGTGCTGGGACGCGTCTGGCTGTACGGGATGGCGCTGGCGCTGGGTACAACCGGTTTTGGCGTCATCGCTACCTTTATTACCCTCTATTACGATGCGAAAGGCTGGGAAGATGCGGCGTTTGCCCTCACTTTTTTTAGCTGTGCCTTTGTTGGCGCGCGTCTGCTGTTTCCGAATGGGATTAATCGCTTCGGCGGTTTAAATGTGGCGATGCTCTGTTTTGTGGTCGAAACTCTTGGGCTGGTGCTGGTTGGCCTGGCGGTGGAGCCGTGGATGGCGAAACTCGGCGTGTTCCTTGCCGGGGCCGGTTTCTCGCTGGTTTTTCCGGCGCTGGGCGTCGTGGCAGTCAACGCAGTGCCGCAGCATAACCAGGGCTCAGCTCTGGCGACATATACCGTGTTTATGGATTTATCGTTGGGGATAACCGGGCCGCTGGCGGGGTTGCTGATGGCGCAGGCGGGTGTCTCGGCTATCTATTTCGCCGCCGCAGGACTGGTGGTAATAGCCTTACTGCTGGCCTGGCGGCTGCGGCATAAGCCGGTGGCGGTTGCCGGGTAGAAAAAAGGGAACCGTCAGGTTCCCTTTTTCATGTTCAGAGCGGCTTATTTCACTACGATGGTGTTAATAATGTTTTCCGCCGTGGTTTGCGCCTGCTGCTGGTTGTCCGCCGGCAGCGTCACCTGGATGGTCAGCAGTTTGTCATCAACTTTACCCAGCACCACTGAAGACCATGCCGTCTGGCCTTTCGCGGAGATAATGCTGTCGAGCTGTTGCAGTTTCTGGCCTTTCAGTTCGATGGATTTGTTGGTGACCACCTGCAACTGCGGGTCGCGGCTACGCTGTTGCTCTTCCAGACGTTTTGTCAGCGCGCTTAACTCTTCTGTCGTGTTGTCGCCGACAATTACAATTACCGCTTTCTGACCGGTGGCATCGGAATATACATGCATATTATTGGACTGCGTGCCCAGTTTACCGCTCTGATCGGTCATATCCGCAGGCAGCGAGAAGCTGAGTTTGCCGTCGAGCAGAGTTACCGGTTGACCGTTGGCGTTGCTTTCGGCGGCAGCACCCTGAACAGGTTTTTTGCTGTCGCTGTTATCACAGGCAGCCAGCCCAACAACCAGCAGGCCGATACCGACATATTTCACCAGATTGCGCATTGACTTCTTCCTTTCAATAAACAGCCATAACGGCTCATCGGCGCATCTTATCACATCTGATAAGCCGTACCTTTAACTCGCCTGCAACGCGCTAATTTCAGATTTGTCTGCCAGTTTTTTCAGCAACATATTCAACAACACACCATACATTGGCAGGAAGAACGCGATGCTGATAAGCACTTTGAAGCTGTAATCCACCAGCGCGATTTCCGTCCAGTGCTGCGCCATAAACGCATCCGGGCTGTGCCAGAAAGCGATAAAGAAAAAGGCGATGGTGTCGCTGGCGTTACCAAAAACCGTCGACGCGGTTGGCGCAAGCCACCAATGGCGGCTCTGGCGCAGGCGGTTAAAGACATGCACATCGAGAATTTGCCCCAGCGCGTAAGCCATAAAGCTGGCGGTGGCGATACGGGCAACAAACAAATTGAAATGCGCCAGCGCGCCGAAACCCTGCCAGCTGCCCATGTAGAACAGCGAGGAGATAACGTAAGAGGCAAGCAGCGCGGGCACCATCACCGCGAAGATAATTCGCCGGGCTAACGGCGCGCCGAAAATGCGCACGGTTAAATCTGTCGCCAGGAAGATAAACGGGAAGCTAAATGCGCCCCAGGTGGTATGGAAACCAAAGATAGAAACCGGCAACTGCACCAGATAGTTACTGGAGATGATCACCAGCAGGTGAAAAAGCGAAAGCCAGACCAGCGCCTTCATGCGCTGTGCGTTTGAAAAGTGCGTCATATTGTGACCTTTTTGGTAAATGGGGTGAGGGAACCCAGTACTTTTTATGCTCTGACGAGCAGAGCCGCCGCATGATACTGCAAACGCAGTGGGATGCAATGGTTAATTTTAGCGCAATCGTTAACCTCGCTTGCGTCACAAAAAAGGCGGCGTAAACTAATGCGGTTTTTTCCCTTGCGAGATGAAGATGACCGATCCGTTTTCCACCGCCGACCATACGCTGGATGCTCAGGGCTTACGCTGCCCGGAGCCGGTGATGATGGTGCGCAAAACCGTGCGCAATATGCAAATCGGCGAAACATTGCTGATTATCGCCGACGATCCGGCAACCACCCGCGATATTCCCGGCTTTTGCCGTTTTATGGAACACGAGCTGGTCGCCGGGCAGACCGAGTCTTTGCCGTACCGCTATGTAGTGCGTAAAAACCACTAATCTTTAGTGCGCAACAGGCGCAGCGCGTTGGCGGTTACCAGCACCGTGGCGCCTGTATCGGCCAGCACCGCCAGCCACAGACCGGTCACGCCGAGCAGCGTTGTCACCAGAAAAATCGCTTTTAAGCCGAGCGCCATGGCGATGTTCTGACGAATATTGCTGTGCGTGGCGCGCGCCAGGCGGATCATCTGCCCCAGGCCAGTCAGCCGGTTATGCGTGAGCGCGGCGTCGGCGGTTTCCAGCGCGACATCCGTTCCGCTTCCCATCGCGATACCGATGGTTGCAGCTTTCATCGCGGGCGCATCGTTAATGCCATCGCCAACCATCGCCAGCGGCGCTTGCTGGTTGAGCTTGTGTACCGCATCGACTTTATCTTCCGGCAGCAAGCCAGCGCGGAAATCCAGCCCCAACTGACCAGCAATGGCCGCAGCGGCGCGCGGGTTGTCGCCGGTGAGGATCACGCCCTGTACACCGAGCGCATGCAGGGCGGCAACGGCTTCTCTGGCGTCATCGCGCAGCGTATCTTGCAAGCCGATCGTACCGATAACCTCGCCGCCGCGCTGTACCACCACCACGGTTTGCCCATGGCTTTCCTGCTGCGCAATCTGCGCCAGTACGGTGTCATGAAGCGCGCCTTGCGGCAGTTTGTCCGGCGCGCTGATCAGCACCTGCTGCCCGTTAATCGTCGCCTCGATGCCTTTGCCCGCCAGCGCGCGCTGCGCCATAGCCTCCGGAATCGCCAGCGCACGTCGCTGCGCTTCCTGCACAATGGCCAGCGCCAGCGGGTGGGTGGAACCCTGTTCAACCGCGGCGCTCAGCGCCAGTAATTCGGCCTCTTCAGTACCGGAAAACGGCGTGATACTGGCGACTTGTGGTTTGCCGATGGTCAACGTGCCGGTTTTATCAAACGCCACCTGACGAATGCTGCCGAGCTGCTCCAGTGCCGCACCGCCTTTAATCAGCGCACCGCGACGTGCCGCCGCCGCAAGGCCCGAGGTGATCGCCGCTGGTGTGGAGATCACCAGCGCGCACGGACAGCCAATCAGCAGCAGTGCCAGCCCTTTGTAGATCCACGCAAGCCAGGGCTGCGCAAACAAAAGCGGTGGAACGATGGCGACCAGCAGCGCCACGGCCATGATAGCCGGGGTGTAAATGCGGCTGAAATGGTCGATAAAACGCTCAATCGGCGCGCGGCGCTCTTCTGCTTCTTCAATCAGTTTCAGAATGCGGTCAATCGCGCTTTCACCCGGTTTAGAAACCACTTCAAGCTGCACCAGACGGTCAACGCTGGTGGCACCTGCCGGAACGCTTTCACCTTCTGCGCGCTCGACCGGCACCGATTCGCCCGTTAACGCGCTTTCGTCAAAGCTGGCAAACGGCGAGACCAGCCGACCATCCGCAGGCAAACGCCCGCCCGCCGGGACTTCAATCACATCGCCCGGTTGCAGATCGCTTGCCGCGACACGCTGGCGCTCACCGTTGCGCAGACGTGTTGCGGTATCCGGTTTTAACGCCATTAACGCGCTGACACCGCGCCGCGCACGGCTGGCGGCCCAGCCTTCAAGCCGCTCGCCAATCAAAAATAGCAGCAACACCATCGCCGCTTCCGCCGTCGCGCCAATAAACAGCGCGCCGATGGCCGCCACGCTCATTAACGTTTCGATGGCGAACCAACTGCCGCTTTTCATTAAGCGCAGCGCCTGGCGGGCAATCGGCCACAGCCCGACCAGTGTGGTGGCGATAAACGCCATCTGGCCGAAAGGATGGTTGACCTGTTCCAGCCCCCAACTGAGCGCCATCATCACAATTAAAAGGAGAAGCGGCAGGTTTTCGCGCAGCCGTGAAATTTCTGGCGCCGGTGCGTTTTCGCTGCGCAGTTGATATCCGGCCTGTTGTACGGCGCGTTCTACGCGCTCACGCACATCATCTTGCGCAACGACGATAAGTTTTTCGGTGGCAAAGGCGACCTGAACCTGGCCGACGCCTTCGATCTGGCGCACCGCGTTTTCCACTTTGCGGGCGCAGGCGGCACAATCCATACCGTCAACCTGCCAGCTATAACGTTCGCCTTCGGCGGTCATTTCTGGCGTTTCGCGTTCTTCGCAGTGGCCGTCGGTGCAGCAGGATGTCGTTTTTTCTTCTATCGGCCGCAGCTTAACCGCCGCGAATTGCGGCGCTTTTTTCAATTCAGGCGATGAGGTGGGGGCAGGCATGGCATCCTCCGGTGAATGATAATTTTCTCATTAACCGGAGTATGCACTCTGGAGTCGACTCCAGAGTCAAGCCTTTTAAATATACAGCGAGCGAACAATCAAAAAGTGCCCGGCAAAATAGCAGGCGGAAGCGATGGCGTTATCGGCGCTAAAGCGTTTGCGATAGTGGCTGCCAAGCCAGACCACGTTGCTGAGCAGCAGTAGCGATGCGCCAACGAAAGCCGACAGTGCCGGGCTGGTCGGGCGGAAAAACCACAGCTCGCCTGCCAGCCACACCATCACCAGCGTCATGGCGATAAAGGTACAGACCGCCATGCGCAGTTCTTCGAGGCGCGACCAGATCACCGCTACCAGCAGCGCGCCGATAATCAACAGCACCACCGGCAGCGGCCAGAAGAACGAAAGCGTCATCTGGCTGGCGAAATAGATGGTATAGAGCAAATGCGCGAGGAAAAACGCGCCGATGGCATAGAGCACTTTTTGCCGCGGCAACAGCGTGAGCGCATCACCGACCAGCGAGGCACACAGACCCGCCAGCACCAGGTAGCTAATGGCATCGAACATGGGCGCTTGCCAGGCCAGTAACAGCAGGAGTAAGAGCGTAACGGGTTTGAAAACCCAGCGCTGCCAGACCGGGCCACGATACGAAGCGTCGACATATAGCCAGGCGGAAAGGCAGACAGCAATAAATGACCACAGCATAATTAAGTCCCTGTATCTGTTATTGTTGCGTAAATCTCTCTTATTCAGTGTAGTGGCGGGAAAAGGAGGATGACAACGCTATTTCCGCCGCGATAAGCTCAATTCCGCTTTTTCCGACAGGTATTCGCCATGAGTAAACCACCGCTTTTTTTCATTATCGCCATTGGATTGATTGTGGTTTTTGCCTCTTTCCGCTTTGTACAGCAACGGCGCGAAAAAGCCGAAAACGATAGTGCGCCGCAGCAGCAAAAAAGTGTGGTGGTGAGCAACAAACGGGAAAAACCGCTTAACCCGCGCCGTTCTCGCCAGCAACAGGTTACGCCCGCAGGAACCGCCATACGTTATGAAGTGAGTTTTAAACCGCAAGCCGGCGGGCCGGAGATGCGTTTTCGTCTGGATGAGCAGCAATATAATGCGCTGACGGTGGGCGACAGAGGCGTGCTGCGTTACCAGGGCTCGCGCTTTGTGGACTTTACGCCGGAAGCAGCCCGGTAAGCAGAACGCCACCGGGCGATGGGACTACTTCTTCTCTTTTAATTTCTTCTGCCAGATAAGCAGCTCAAACACGCCGAAGAGAAAAACACGAATTTGCTCCGCTTTGCTCATTTGCGGACCGTCTTTTGGCAGCGCCGTTTTCAGCATGGTGGCTTGCAGCGCATGCATAAAGACGGTGAAGACAAGCGCGACGTTGACGAAAATGTTCAGCGGACGCGGAAAGGGCTTAATCAGGTTCAGAATCAGAAATGCCCAGATGCAGAGCATCAACAGACGCCCGAGGTTAATCAACAGCGGCATGCTTCTCTCCTTGTGCTTCGCGGTGGTACAAACGATACGCTACCTGCCCGGCGACTTTTTCCCGATGCAGTTGCCAGTGAGCGGGTACGGGCGGTATTCCATTTTCGACTTCGCTTTCGATATAAATCAGCGCGTCGTCGGCGAGCCAGCCGTTGTTTTCCAGCAGGCGCACGGTCTCTTCCAGCATCCCTTTACGAAACGGTGGATCGATAAACGCAATATTGTGCGGCGTGCCGGGATTGGCTAAAAACGTCAGCGTGTTGGTGTTGACCACTTTCGCGTTGGCGGCTTTTAACGTGGCCAGGTTTTGCTGCAACTGCTGGGCGACACTGCGCTCCATTTCCAGCAAGGTTGCGCTGGCGGCGTAGCGAGAGAGCGCTTCAAGCCCCAGCGCGCCGCTGCCAGCGAAGCAATCGAGACAGTGGGCGTCTACCATTGACGGCGCCAGCCAGTTGAATAAAGTTTCACGCACGCGATCGGTGGTCGGGCGCAGGCCGGGGCTATCCGGAACCGGTAATTTACGGCCCCGCCACTGGCCGCCAATAATGCGGATCTGGCCGGTGGCGGCGCGGGTAGGTTTCTTCATGGTTATCGCTTTGCTCATCATTTCGACCTGCTATTCTAGCGGTCTGTCGAATGACGTTAAACCCTAATCCTCAGGCCGTGATGCAAGTTGAGGAAAGTGGTAGACTATCCGACTAATTAACAAATGTTTTCAGTCCCGGCCGTGCAGACGGGCTGCGCCATGAAACAATAGCGAGGAGTGTGGTCGCCAATGGCAAATGAGAAGAAACGTGGCTTTTTTTCCTGGCTTGGCCTTGGGCAGAAAGAGAAGGCTGAAGAGGCGCAAACCGAACAGCAACCGGTAGCTGAGCAGCCGGTTGAAGAAACCCCGGTTGCCGGGCCTGCTGCCGACAGCGAAAAATTTGCCGAAGAGGTTGTTGAGGTTAGCGAGCAACTGGTGCACGAAGAGGCGCCGGCTGAAGCTGAGAGAGACGAAAGCCCGGCGGTTATCGAACATGAAGAACTGCCGCTGCCGGAAGAGGTGGCTGAGCAGGAGATCGGTGCTGAAGAGTGGCAGGCGGAAGCTGAACCGCTGGAAGAAGACGATGTTCCGCTAAGCGATGAAGAGCTGGACGCGCAAGCGCTGGCCGCTGAAGCGGCGGAAGAAGCGGTGGTTGTCGTGCCGGTTGAAGAATCCGTGCAGGAGCAGGAAAAACCGACCAAAGAAGGGTTCTTCGCGCGCCTGAAACGCAGCCTGCTTAAAACCAAAGAAAACCTCGGTTCCGGATTTATCAGTCTGTTCCGCGGGAAAAAGATCGACGATGATCTGTTCGAAGAGCTGGAAGAGCAGTTGCTGATTGCCGATGTCGGGGTGGAAACCACGCGCAAAATCATCACCAATTTGACGGAAGGCGCGAGCCGCAAGCAGTTGCGCGATGCGGAAGCACTTTACGGGTTGCTGAAAGATGAGATGAGCGAGATCCTCGCCAAAGTGGATGAGCCGCTTAACATTGAAGGCAAAACCCCGTTTGTGATTTTGATGGTTGGTGTCAACGGTGTAGGTAAAACGACCACCATCGGTAAGCTGGCGCGCCAGTTTGAGCAGCAGGGTAAATCGGTGATGCTGGCGGCGGGGGATACCTTCCGCGCCGCCGCAGTTGAGCAGCTTCAGGTGTGGGGCCAGCGCAACGATATCCCGGTGATTGCCCAGCATACCGGCGCGGATTCCGCTTCGGTGATTTTCGATGCTATCCAGGCGGCGAAAGCGCGCCATATCGATGTGCTGATTGCCGATACTGCAGGCCGCTTGCAGAACAAAGCGCACCTGATGGAAGAGTTGAAGAAAATTGTCCGCGTAATGAAGAAGCTGGACGAAGACGCGCCGCATGAAGTGATGCTGACGATTGATGCCAGCACCGGGCAAAATGCTATTAGCCAGGCCAAACTGTTCCACGAGGCTGTCGGTTTAACCGGTATTACGCTGACCAAACTTGATGGCACCGCCAAGGGCGGCGTTATTTTCTCGGTGGCGGATCAGTTTGGCATTCCTATCCGCTACATCGGCGTCGGCGAACGTATTGAAGATTTACGTCCGTTTAATGCGGGCGATTTTATAGAGGCACTTTTTGCCCGAGAGGATTAACAATGATTCGCTTTGAACACGTCAGCAAAGCCTATCTCGGTGGGAGACAAGCGCTGCAGGGGGTGACATTTCACCTGCAGCAGGGCGAGATGGCCTTTCTGACCGGGCATTCCGGTGCAGGGAAAAGTACCCTGCTGAAGCTGATTTGTGGGATTGAGCGGCCAAGCGCCGGGAAAATCCTCTTTGGCGGCCACGATATTACCCGTTTGAAAAACCGGGAAGTGCCGTTTTTGCGTCGTCAAATCGGGATGATTTTCCAGGATCACCACCTGCTGATGGACAGAACCGTGTTCGATAACGTGGCGATCCCGCTGATTATCGCGGGTGCCAGCGGCGATGATATTCGCCGTCGCGTCTCGGCGGCGCTGGATAAAGTCGGGCTGCTCGACAAAGCGAAAAGCTTCCCGATCCAGCTCTCCGGCGGTGAACAACAGCGCGTGGGTATTGCCCGCGCGGTGGTGAACAAACCCGCCGTGCTGCTGGCGGATGAACCGACCGGTAACCTGGATGAAGCGCTGTCTGAAGGGATTTTACGTCTGTTTGAAGAATTTAACCGCGTAGGGGTAACAGTGCTGATGGCAACGCACGATATTGGGCTGATTTCCCGTCGTTCGTACCGCATGCTGAGCCTGAGCGACGGTCATTTGCATGGAGGCCTGGCGGGTGAATAAGCGCGATGCACTAAACCACATTCGGCAGTTTGGCAGCAAATTAGACCGTTTTCGTAAATCGTCCGCGTCCTCCAGCGAGGGCAACCGTAATGCGCCGCGTCGCGGCAAAGCGCCAGTTAAAGCGCCTTCGCGTAAGAGTAACGTCTTTAACGAGCAGGTACGCTACGCCTGGCACGGTGCGTTGCAGGATCTGAAAAGCAAACCGCTGGCGACGTTCCTGACGGTGATGGTCATTGCTATCTCTCTGACACTGCCCAGCGTCTGTTACATGGTCTACAAAAACGTTAATCAGGCTGCGTCGCAGTACTATCCGTCGCCGCAGATCACCGTCTATTTCGATAAAGCGCTGGATGACAACGCGGCGCAGCAGGTGGTGGGGCAACTCCAGTCCGAACAGGGCGTGGAAAAGGTCAATTACCTGTCACGCGAAGATGCGCTGGGCGAGTTCCGTAACTGGTCCGGGTTTGGCGGCGCGCTGGATATGCTCGAAGAGAACCCGCTGCCCGCCTTGGCGGTAGTGGTACCGAAACTGGATTTTCAGAGTACGGATTCGCTGAACACGTTGCGTGACCGCATTTCCCGCATTCAGGGTATTGATGAAGTGCGCATGGATGACAGCTGGTTTGCGCGGCTGGCGTCGCTGACTGGCCTGGTCGGGCGCGTGGCAGCCATGATTGGTGTACTGATGGTTGCGGCCGTGTTCCTGGTGATCGGCAATAGCGTGCGGCTGAGCATTTTCGCCCGCCGCGATACCATCAACGTGCAGAAACTGATTGGTGCGACAGACGGTTTTATCTTGCGCCCGTTCTTGTATGGCGGCGCGTTGCTCGGTTTCTCCGGCGCGTTTTTATCGCTGATCCTGTCGGAAATCCTGGTGATGCGCTTGTCGTCGGCGGTCACGGAAGTGGCGAAAGTGTTCGGCACGCAGTTTGAGCTGAGTGGGCTGTCGTTTGACGAGTGCTTGCTGCTGTTGCTGGTGTGTTCGATGATTGGCTGGGTTGCCGCCTGGCTGGCAACGGTTCAACATTTACGTCACTTTACTCCGGACTAAAGAATCTCTGGTATACTCCTTCCCTGCACGTGAAGTATTCCCGTAGCAGGGAAGCGTAATATCCCTTCTGAGGTTCCTTGCTCCGGTTTATCATCCTGATGTCACATTTTGTGCGTAATTTATTCACAGACCTACAAGGAACTTGTGGATAAAATCACTGTCTGATAAAAATGTGAATGCTATTCTCGTTGCTCAAAAGCGCTGGCATGTTTGTTGCCTGATGGGGACAGACCGCCGCCAGCTGATAAGTGAATTGAGAGGATTTGAATGACCAAAGAAATGCAAACTTTAGCTTTAGCCCCTGTTGGTAACCTGGAATCTTATGTCCGGGCTGCGAACGCATGGCCGATGTTGACGGCTGATGAAGAGCGGGCACTGGCTGAAAAGCTGCATTACCAGGGCGATCTGGAAGCAGCGAAAAAGCTGATTCTGTCTCACCTGCGCTTTGTTGTTCATATTGCTCGTAACTATTCGGGCTATGGTCTGCCGCAGGCGGATCTCATCCAGGAAGGTAACATTGGCCTGATGAAAGCCGTGCGTCGCTTTAACCCGGAAGTGGGTGTGCGCCTGGTCTCTTTCGCCGTGCACTGGATCAAAGCTGAGATCCACGAGTATGTGCTGCGCAACTGGCGTATCGTGAAAGTCGCGACCACCAAAGCTCAGCGTAAGCTGTTCTTTAATCTGCGCAAAGCCAAACAGCGTCTTGGCTGGTTTAACCAGGACGAAGTGGACATGGTAGCCCGTGAACTGGGCGTGACCAGCAAAGACGTGCGTGAAATGGAGTCGCGTATGGCGGCGCAGGACATGACGTTTGATATGTCCTCCGATGACGATGCGCACGATAGCCAGCCGATGGCACCGGTGCTCTATCTGCAGGATAAATCATCTAACTTTGCCGACGGCATTGAAGATGACAACTGGGAAGAGCAGGCGGCCAACAAGCTGACCGATGCGATGCAGGGGCTCGATGAACGTAGCCAGCAAATCATCCGCGCCCGTTGGCTGGACGAAGATAACAAGACCACTTTGCAGGAGCTGGCCGATCGCTACGGCGTATCCGCTGAGCGTGTGCGTCAGCTTGAAAAGAACGCAATGAAAAAACTGCGCGCCGCGATCGAAGCGTAAGCGTATTGCAGTGAATAAGCCGGGTCGGCGCAAGCCTCGCCCGGCTTTTTATTATCTGAATTATCCCGCCGCCACTATCTTCACATCATCACGTGTTCATTCGTCTTCTGTCACAACGCGGCAGGAAAGCTGTCCTGTCGGTGTCCCTGCGCTTGCGCGAGACTGAGTAAAACATCGCTTTATCAAAGGCGCTATATACTTGGTAAGCGGGCATACACAGACAGGGGGCAATCAAGGTGAATAACAATGAATTGAATCAGCGCCGTTTACAGGCGACGCCGCGTGGCATCGGGGTCATGTGCGGTTTTTACGCCGCAAAAGCGGAAAACGCGACGCTGTGGGATGTGGAAGGGAACGAAGTGATTGACTTTGCCGCCGGGATTGCGGTGCTTAACACCGGGCATCGCCATCCAAAAGTGATGGCGGCGGTGGAAAAACAGTTACAGGCATTTACGCATACCGCTTACCAGATTGTTCCTTACGAAAGCTATGTCTCGCTGGCGGAACGTATTAACGAACGCGTGCCGGTTGCTGGCCCGGCGAAAACGGCGTTTTTCTCGACTGGCGCCGAAGCGGTGGAAAACGCGGTTAAAATTGCCCGCGCCTATACCAAACGCCCCGGAATTATTACCTTTGGCGGCGGTTTCCACGGTCGCACTTTCATGACCATGGCACTCACTGGCAAAGTCGCGCCGTATAAAATTGGCTTCGGCCCATTCCCCGGTTCGATTTACCACGCCCAGTATCCCAACGCGCTGCACGGTGTGAGCACTGACGAGGCGCTGAAAAGCCTGGAACGTATTTTTAAAGCGGATCTCGCGCCGGATCAGGTGGCCGCCATTCTGCTGGAACCCGTACAAGGCGAGGGCGGTTTTAACGTCGCACCGAATGATTTTATGCAGGCGCTGCGCAAGTTGTGCGATAGCCACGGTATTCTGCTGATCGTTGACGAAGTGCAGAGCGGTTTTGCCCGCACTGGCAAGCTCTTTGCCAGCGAGTATTACGATGTGAAACCCGATTTAATCACCATGGCGAAAAGTCTGGCCGGTGGTTTGCCGCTTTCGGCGGTGGCCGGGCGTGCTGAGGTGATGGATGCACCTGCGCCGGGTGGTTTGGGCGGCACTTATGCGGGCAATCCGCTCGCTATCGCGGCGGCACATGCGGTGCTGGACGTGATTGAAGAAGAAAATCTCTGCGAACGGGCGAACCATCTGGGCCAGCATCTGGTGGAAGTACTGAACCGCGCAAAAGCGCAATGCCCCTATATCGCTGATATCCGTGCACAGGGCTCCATGGTCGCGGTGGAATTTAACGATCCGCAAACTGGCGCGCCATCGGCTGAATTTACTAAACAGGTGCAGGAAAAAGCGCTGGCGGACGGGCTGTTGCTACTGAGCTGCGGGGTTTACGGTAACGTTATTCGCTTCCTCTACCCGTTAACCATTCCGGAAGTTCAGTTCCGCAAGGCGCTGGATATTCTCTCCCAGTCGCTGACGGATTAATTATTCAGCCGCCTGATGGGCGGCTTTCTCATTTTCTGTCATCAGTCTGTCGTACAACCTTCAAAATTGTTATTCCATATTCCGAAAAATGGGGTATGTTTTAGCAGAGTATGCTGCTCAGGCACGGGCGGAACGGCTAAAAACTACTATCATATTCTTTGCTTATGATAATAAGCGAAATAATGTGCCACACAACAACATCACAACAAATGCAATAACCATAACAATGGGGAAACTCAGGATGAAAATGAAGGGTAAAGCGTTACTGGCAGGATGTATTGCGTTAGCAATGAGCAACGTGGCATTCGCCAAAGATATCAAAGTTGCCGTTGTCGGGGCGATGTCCGGTCCGGTTGCGCAGTACGGTGACCAGGAGTTTACCGGCGCTGAACAAGCTATCGCCGACATTAATGCCAAAGGTGGGATCAAAGGCGACAAACTGGTTGCAGTAAAATATGACGATGCCTGTGACCCGAAACAAGCGGTGGCGGTCGCCAACAAAGTGGTCAATGACGGTATTAAATACGTTATCGGCCACCTCTGCTCCTCTTCTACCCAGCCGGCGTCTGATATCTACGAAGACGAAGGCATTCTGATGATCACGCCTGCGGCGACAGCGCCTGAGCTGACCGCGCGTGGTTACAAACTGACGCTGCGCACCACCGGCCTGGATTCTGACCAGGGCCCGACCGCGGCGAAATACATTCTGGAGAAAGTGAAGCCGCAGCGCATCGCCGTTATCCATGACAAACAGCAGTATGGTGAAGGTCTGGCGCGTGCAGTTCAGGACGGGCTGAAAAAAGGCGGCGCTAACGTGGTGTTCTTCGACGGTATCACTGCCGGTGAGAAAGACTTCTCTACGCTGGTTGCGCGCCTGAAAAAAGAGAACATCGACTTCGTTTACTACGGCGGTTACCACCCGGAAATGGGGCAGATCCTGCGTCAGTCTCGTGCCGCTGGCCTGAAAACCCAGTTTATGGGACCGGAAGGCGTGGCGAACGTTTCCCTGTCTAACATCGCCGGTGAATCCGCAGAAGGTATGCTGGTCACCAAACCGAAAAACTATGACCAGGTTCCGGCGAACAAACCGATTGTGGATGCGATCAAAGCGAAGAAACAGGATCCAAGTGGTGCGTTTGTATGGACCACTTACGCTGCGCTGCAATCACTGGCTGCAGGTCTGGGGCAGTCTGCCGATCCGGCGGCTATCGCAACCTGGCTGAAAGGCCATTCAGTGGATACCGTCATGGGGCCGCTCTCCTGGGATGAGAAGGGCGATCTGAAAGGTTTTGAATTCGGGGTCTTCACCTGGCATGCGAACGGTACAGCGACCGACGCTAAGTGATTTCCTGGGCTGAGCGTCGTCTTTCGCGCCTCAGTGGCGTTGGCTGCACGCACTCACCCCGGTCACTGACTTCAGTAAACTTCCGGGGATGAGCGAACTTGCTGCCTTCCTGCGATGAGAAAGTCCAGGTCAGAACTAATTGAAAAAGCCGGGAAAATCCCGGCTTTTTTTCTTTTTTTGAAGGTAGGTCTGTTAAGCATCGCGCCACCAGGCACATCCACAGCGCGGGCTTTATCGTTTTTCCCAGCCATTTTCCTGTGCGGTAAATCCCAGTCTCTGGGTGAAAGCAGCCATTACGGCCCGGTCTTCGACGCCGATATCGGCTATCCACCAACTGGTGATCGACGGGTTATCACGCATCACTTCTTCCACCAGATATTGTCCCACGCCGCGACGACGAGTGATATCGCGCACGCGCAGGGAATCCAGCGCCCCTTCGACGCCGAGTAGCGTCACGCGAACGGCAGCCAGCAGACGGTCATTAAAACGCGCCGCGTAGATACGATGAGTGTCATCTACTTCAAGAGATGCAGAGGAGTATTCCGGCCAGACTTTCGCTAAATCAATATGATCCTGTTCGGTGAAGGTCACCAGTCGGACGATAGTCAATTTCATGTACAGCTTGTCCAAAACGCAAAACATTGTGTGAGTGTAATCAATTTCGCATGGCAGGGTTTGATCGTTTTTTATTTTTCATTCGACAGGCGAATAATTTTGCCGCAGCGGTTGGCGTAGTGTTAAACATTGGAGATCGAAAAACAGGCAGGATTTTAACCTAATTGGTAGCGTTTTATTCCGCTTTATATGCCGTTATTTTATGCTGATGTCGGGGCTTTTTTTGTTTATCTCGGAAGAAATACAGAATATTATCTCTGCTTAATAGCCTGAAAAATAGAGGATTTAGTCTGGTTTTTGCTAAAAAACTGCGCTAAACCATTAAAGGCACTGGTAAAAATAGCGTTGTGCATTAAAAGTACAGAATGCTTTTTAACCATAATAAAACAAAATTATTACACGAATAATTCAGGCAACAGCAAGCCAACGTTCCGGCTGCCTGAGGCAGGAAGTGTAAACACGACATCACGAATGGGGATTTACAACAATGAAAAGGAACGCGAAGACATTAATCGCGGGGATAGTAGCACTTGCGATGTCTCACGCGGCCATGGCGAAGGATATTAAGGTAGCGGTTGTCGGTGCGATGTCCGGTCCGGTTGCCCAGTGGGGCGATATGGAATTCAACGGTGCGCGCCAGGCTATCCACGATATCAACGCTAAGGGCGGGATCAAGGGCGATAAACTGGTCGCCGAGGAATATGACGACGCCTGTGACCCAAAACAAGCCGTTGCCGTGGCGAACAAAATCGTCAATGACGGTGTGAAATATGTAATTGGCCATCTTTGCTCATCATCAACACAGCCCGCATCGGACATCTACGAAGACGAAGGTATCCTGATGATCACGCCCGGTGCGACCAACCCGGAGCTGACGCAGCGCGGCTATCAACACATTATGCGTACCGCCGGGCTGGACTCCTCGCAGGGGCCGACCGCCGCGAAGTACATCCTGAACACCCTGAAACCGCAGCGTATTGCCATTATTCACGATAAGCAGCAGTACGGCGAAGGCCTTGCTCGCTCCGTGCAGGAAGGGCTGAAAGCGGGCGGTGCGAATGTGGTGTTCTTCGATGGCATCACCGCCGGTGAGAAGGATTTTTCTGCGCTGGTATCGCGTTTGCAAAAAGAAAATATCGACTTTGTCTACTACGGTGGTTACTACCCGGAGATGGGACAAATCCTGCGCCAGGCGCGCGCCAGCGGTCTGAAAACCCAGTTTATGGGACCGGAAGGCGTGGGCAACGCCTCGCTGTCGAATATCGCGGGGGCTGCGGCAGAAGGCATGCTGGTGACGATGCCGAAGCGTTATGACCAGGATCCGGCGAACCAGAGTATTGTCGATGCGCTGAAAGCCGAGAAGAAAGATCCGAGCGGCCCGTATGTGTGGATCACCTACGCCGCCGTGCAATCGCTGGCCACCGCGCTGGAGCGTACCGGCAGCAGTGAGCCACTGGCACTGATTAAAGATTTAAAAGCCAACGGGGCTAAAACCGTGATTGGGCCGCTGAACTGGGATGAAAAAGGCGATCTGAAAGGATTTGAATTCGGTGTCTTCCAATGGCACGCCGATGGTTCGTCTTCCGTGGCGAAATAACTGTCATCCCTCTCCCGGGGCGCAATGTTCCGGGAGATTTTAGAAGGTTACGTTATGTCCGAGCAGTTTCTCTATTTCTTGCAGCAGATGTTTAACGGCGTCACGCTGGGAAGCACCTACGCATTGATCGCCATTGGTTACACCATGGTTTACGGCATTATCGGCATGATCAACTTCGCCCACGGCGAGGTTTATATGATCGGCAGTTATGTCTCCTTTATGATCATCGCCGCGCTGATGATGATGGGTATCGACTCCAGCTGGCTGCTGGTCGCGGCCGGTTTCGTCGGTGCCATTATCATTGCCAGCGCTTACGGCTGGAGTATCGAGCGAGTGGCCTATCGGCCGGTGCGCAACTCCAAACGCCTGATTGCGCTAATTTCCGCCATCGGCATGTCTATTTTCCTGCAAAACTACGTCAGCCTGACCGAAGGCTCCCGCGATGTGGCGCTACCAAGCTTGTTTAACGGGCAGTGGGTTGTCGGCAGCAGCGAAAACTTCTCTGCGGCGATCACCACTATGCAACTGGTTATCTGGATTGTGACCTTCGTTGCCATGCTGGCGCTGACGCTGTTCATCCGCTATTCCCGTATGGGGCGCGCCTGTCGCGCCTGTGCGGAAGACCTGAAAATGGCAAGTCTGTTGGGTATCAACACTGACCGTGTTATCGCGCTGACTTTTGTGATCGGCGCGGCTATGGCGGCGGTGGCGGGCGTGCTGCTTGGCCAGTTCTATGGCGTTATCAACCCGTATATCGGTTTTATGGCCGGGATGAAAGCATTTACCGCCGCGGTGCTGGGCGGTATCGGTAGCATTCCGGGCGCGATGATCGGCGGCCTGATCCTGGGTGTTGCAGAATCCCTCTCTTCGGCGTATCTGAGCACCGAATACAAAGATGTGGTGTCGTTCGCGCTGTTGATTGTGGTGCTGCTGGTGATGCCGACCGGCATCCTCGGTCGCCCGGAGGTTGAAAAAGTATGAAACCGATGCATTTTGCGATGGCGCTGCTCTCAGCGGCGATGTTTTTCGTCCTGGCGAGCGTCTTTATGGGCGTGCAACTGGAGCTGAACGGCACCAAACTGGTGGTCGATACCGCGGCGGATATCCGCTGGCAGTGGATCTTTATCGGCACGGCAGTGGTGTTTTTCTTCCAGTTGCTGCGGCCTGTATTCCAGAAAAGCCTGAAGGGTGTTTCCGGTCCGAAATTCGTGCTGCCGGCGATTGATGGCTCTACGCTCAAACAGAAGTTGTTCCTGTTGGCGCTGCTGGTGATTGCGGTGGCGTGGCCGTTTGTTGTTTCGCGCGGCACGGTAGATATCGCCACCATGACGATGATCTATATCATCCTTGGCCTCGGCCTGAACGTGGTGGTCGGGCTTTCCGGTTTGCTGGTGCTGGGTTACGGCGGTTTCTACGCCATCGGCGCATATACCTTCGCGCTACTCAACCATTATTACGGTCTGGGGTTCTGGACGTGCCTGCCGCTGGCGGGGCTGGTTTCTGCCGCCGCCGGTTTCCTGCTCGGTTTCCCGGTGCTGCGTCTGCGCGGCGATTACCTGGCGATTGTGACGCTGGGCTTCGGCGAAATCGTCCGTATCCTGTTGTTGAATAACACCGAAATCACCGGCGGCCCGAACGGCATTAGCCAGATCCCCAAACCGACCCTGTTCGGTCTGGAGTTCAGCCGTACTGCCCGTGAAGGTGGCTGGGACACGTTCAGCAACTTCTTCCATGTGGAATACGATCCCAGTGACCGCGTGGTGTTCCTCTACCTGGTTGCGTTGCTGCTGGTGGTGCTGACGCTGTTTGTGATTAACCGTCTGTTACGCATGCCGCTGGGGCGCGCGTGGGAAGCGCTGCGTGAAGACGAAATCGCCTGTCGCTCGCTCGGCCTGAACCCGACACGCATTAAGCTGACGGCTTTTACCATCAGCGCCGCGTTCGCTGGTTTTGCCGGTACGCTTTTTGCCGCGCGCCAGGGCTTTGTCAGCCCGGAATCGTTCACTTTCGCCGAATCGGCGTTTGTGCTGGCGATTGTGGTATTGGGCGGTATGGGCTCGCAGTTTGCGGTGATCCTTGCGGCTATCCTGCTGGTGGTTTCCCGTGAGTTAATGCGTGATTTCAATGAATACAGCATGTTGATGCTGGGTGGTTTGATGGTACTGATGATGATCTGGCGTCCGCAAGGCTTGCTGCCGATGACCCGTCCGCAGTTGAAATTGAAAAACGGGCAAGCGAAAGGAGAGCAGGCATGAGTCAGCCACTGTTATCCGTAAACGGTTTGATGATGCGCTTTGGCGGTCTGCTGGCTGTCAACAATGTGTCGTTAGAGCTGCGCCCGCAGGAGATCGTTTCGCTGATTGGCCCGAACGGCGCGGGCAAAACCACCGTGTTTAACTGCCTGACCGGTTTCTATAAACCGACGGGCGGCACCATTATGCTGCGTGACCAGCACCTGGAAGGGTTGCCGGGGCAGCAAATCGCCCGTATGGGCGTGGTACGGACTTTCCAGCATGTGCGTCTGTTTCGCGAAATGACGGTGATTGAAAATCTGCTGGTGGGGCAACATCAGCAGCTCAAAACCGGGGTTTTCTCTGGCCTGTTGAAAACGCCGGCGTTTCGTCGCGCGCAGAGTGAAGCGCTGGACCGCGCCGCAACCTGGCTGGAACGTATTGGTTTGTTAGCGCACGCTAACCGCCAGGCCAGCAACCTGGCTTACGGCGATCAGCGCCGTCTGGAGATTGTGCGCTGCATGGTGACGCAGCCGGAAATCCTGATGCTTGATGAACCGGCAGCCGGTCTGAACCCGAAAGAGACCAAAGAGCTGGACGAGCTGATTGTCGAGCTGCGTAACCATCACAACACCACCATCCTGCTGATCGAGCATGATATGAAGCTGGTGATGGGGATTTCCGACCGGATTTATGTAGTGAACCAGGGCACGCCGCTGGCGAACGGGACGCCGGAAGAGATTCGTAATAACCCGGACGTGATCCGCGCATACCTTGGTGAGGCATAAGATGGAAAAGGCGATGTTATCTTTTGACAAAGTTAGCGCTCACTACGGCAAAATCCAGGCGCTGCATGATGTCAGCCTGCATATTAACCAGGGCGAAATCGTGACGCTGATTGGTGCCAACGGCGCGGGGAAAACCACGTTGCTCGGTACGCTGTGCGGCGATCCGCGCGCCAGCAGCGGGCGCATTGTATTTGATGGCAAAGATATTACCGACTGGCAGACCGCGAAGATCATGCGCGAAGCCGTGGCAATTGTGCCGGAAGGTCGCCGTGTCTTTTCGCGGATGACCGTGGAAGAGAACCTGGCGATGGGCGGTTTTTTCGCCGATCGTGAGCAGTATCAGTCACGTATTCAAAGGGTTTATGAACTGTTTCCACGCCTGCATGAGCGCCGCATCCAGCGGGCTGGCACTATGTCCGGCGGTGAGCAGCAGATGCTGGCGATTGGGCGCGCGCTGATGAGTCAGCCGCGTTTGTTACTGCTGGATGAACCCTCGCTGGGTCTTGCGCCGATCATTATTCAGCAAATTTTCGACACCATTGAGCAACTGCGAAAAGAGGGCATGACCATCTTCCTGGTGGAGCAGAACGCTAACCAGGCGCTGAAGCTCGCCGATCGCGGATATGTGCTGGAAAACGGCCATGTAGTGCTGGAAGATACTGGCGACGCATTACTGGCGAACGAAGCGGTGCGCAGCGCTTACCTGGGCGGGTAACTTGTTGATGTAATAGCATTTAAACCGGTCTCGCAAGGGCCGGTTTTTTTGTCTTAAAAACGTTTTCCTGCGATGCGACAAGACGGCTTGATGGGATATGATGCGGGTGGCGCTTGAGGCTTTTTGCCTCATGACGGTAAAAAGTTGTGCGGCAGAAAGAAGAAAGCCCCGAAGGTCATTTTTCAATTAACCAACGAGGCCTGTCTATATGCTAGTCACATGTAGAGTAGCCTCTTACCCGCCGAAAGGCAAGGAGCCGCAGGTTATGAAGCTACCGCAAGGAACCCTTATTTGGTGCGTGTTTATCGTGTGTTTCACACTGCTGATATTCACTTATCTGACACGGAAATCGCTGTGCGAAATTCGTTATAAAGATGGGTTCCGCGAGGTCGCGGCTTTCATGGCTTACGAATCCGGTAAGTAGCAACCTGGAGGCAGGGAGAAATCCCTGCCTTTTCAGGGGAAACGGTAATGTGCATACCTCTAAGCGCCTTTATAAAGGGCTTCTCTGTTTAACAGGGAAGCCCTTTTTCCTTTCTAAAGCGCGACGGCCGCCCCGTTAACCGCCATTTTTCCTTCACCGTACCATCATCCTGGCGACATTTTCCTGACGCCTGGCTGTCATCTATTTGTAATTAAATGGTTATTTTTCTGTAATTCGAGCATGTCATGTTACCTCGCGAGCATAAAAACGCGTGAAATCGCGCATCCGCATAACAAGAGAGAGCACAATGACAACGTTACGACATACAGCTTTGGGTCTGGCGATGGGGTTAGTCTTTGCAGGTAACGCCATGGCGGTAACCACCATTCCGTTCTGGCATTCGATGGAAGGGGAGTTAGGTAAAGAAGTTGACTCCCTGGCGCAACGTTTCAATGACACCCACCCGGATTACAAAATCGTACCGATCTATAAAGGCAACTACGAGCAGAGCCTGAGCGCGGGTATCGCTGCCTTCCGTACCGGTAACGCACCGGCGATTTTGCAGGTTTACGAAGTCGGTACCGCCACCATGATGGCGTCTAAAGCGATCAAACCGGTCTACCAGGTGTTTAAAGACGCGGGCATCAACTTTGATGAAAGCCAGTTTGTGCCGACCGTTGCGGGTTACTACACCGATTCTAAAACGGGTCATTTGCTCTCTCAGCCGTTCAACAGCTCTACACCCGTGCTGTATTACAACAAAGACGCCTTTAAAAAAGCGGGTCTGAATCCGGATCAGCCGCCGAAAACCTGGCAGGATCTGGCCGAATACACTGCCAAGCTGAAAGCGGCCGGGATGAAATGCGGCTACGCCAGCGGCTGGCAGGGCTGGATCCAGATTGAGAACTTCAGCGCCTGGCATGGTCTGCCGGTTGCGACCAAAAACAACGGCTTTGACGGTACTGACGCGGTACTGGAGTTCAATAAGCCGGAGCAGGTGAAACACATCGCCATGCTGGAAGAACTGAACAAAAAAGGCGATTTCAGCTACTTCGGGCGTAAAGATGAGTCCACTGAGAAGTTCTATAACGGCGACTGCGCCATTACTACTGCCTCTTCTGGTTCGCTGGCAGATATTCGCCATTACGCCAAATTCAATTATGGCGTTGGCATGATGCCGTATGACGCCACCGTGAAAGGTGCGCCGCAGAACGCCATTATCGGCGGCGCAAGCCTGTGGGTGATGCAGGGTAAAGACAATGCCACTTACAAAGGCGTTGCCCAGTTCCTCGACTTCCTGGCAAAACCGGAAAACGCAGCGGAGTGGCACCAGAAAACTGGTTACCTGCCGATCACTACCGCAGCGTACGATCTGACGCGTAAAGAGGGCTTCTATGACAAGAACCCGGGCGCAGATATCGCTACGCGTCAGATGCTGAACAAGCCGCCGTTGGCGTTCACCAAAGGTCTGCGTCTGGGCAACATGCCGCAGATCCGTACCATTGTTGATGAAGAGCTGGAAAGCGTATGGACCGGTAAGAAAACCCCGCAACAGGCGCTCGATTCCGCCGTTGAGCGTGGTAACCAGCTGCTGCGCCGCTTCGAGCAGTCCACCAAGTCTTGATGTAGTGTTTTGCCGGGAGAAAAGTACTTATCCGGCAGACAAAGACGGCCTACTTTACGGTAGGCCGTTGCTATCCGGCCTATCTGAAAAGAGTTGCTTATGTCCTCATCCCGTCCGGTGTTTCGTTCGCGCTGGCTCCCATACGTGTTAGTAGCGCCGCAGCTGGCTATCACCATTATTTTCTTTATCTGGCCTGCGGCTGAAGCGCTGTGGTATTCGGTACAAAGTGTCGATCCGTTCGGCCTCTCCAGCCAGTTTGTCGGGCTGGATAATTTCGTCGCGCTGTTTCACGACAGCTATTATCTGGACTCTTTCTGGACCACCATGCGCTTTAGCGCGTGGGTGACGTTCAGCGGCCTGCTGGTTTCCCTGTTTTTTGCCGCGCTGGTGGATAACGTGGTGCGCGGCAGTCGCATTTATCAAACGCTGATGCTGCTGCCCTACGCCGTTGCGCCAGCGGTTGCCGCTGTGCTGTGGATTTTTCTCTTTAACCCCGGTCGCGGCTTGCTTACCCATTTTCTGGCGCAGTTTGGCTATGAATGGAACCATGCGCAAAACAGTGGCCAGGCCATGTTCCTCGTGGTTTTTGCTTCGGTATGGAAGCAGATCAGCTACAACTTCCTGTTCTTCTTTGCCGCTTTGCAGTCAATTCCGCGCTCACTGGTTGAAGCCGCCGCCATTGACGGTGCCGGGCCGATCCGTCGCTTCTTCAAATTGTCACTGCCGCTCATTGCGCCGGTGAGTTTTTTCCTGCTGGTGGTTAACCTGGTGTACGCCTTTTTCGACACGTTCCCGGTGATCGACGCCGCGACAGCAGGTGGCCCGGTTCAGGCGACGACGACGCTGATTTATAAAATTTACCGCGAAGGTTTCGCCGGGTTGGATCTCTCCGCGTCTGCGGCGCAGTCGGTGGTACTGATGTTTTTGGTGATAGTGCTGACGGTGATCCAGTTCCGCTATGTTGAAAGTAAGGTGCGCTACCAATGATTGAGAATCGCCCCGGGCTGACGTTATTCAGCCATATCATGCTTATTCTCGGGATTGCGGTGGTGCTGTTCCCACTGTATGTCGCCTTCGTAACGGCGACGCTGGATATCAACGCCGTGTACGACACGCCCATGACGCTGATCCCCGGCACCCATTTGTGGGAGAACCTGCGCAACATCTGGGTCAAGGGTATTGGCGCGAATAGCGCGCCGTTCTGGTTGATGCTGACCAACAGCTTCATCATGGCGTTTGTCATCACCGTCGGCAAAATCGCCGTATCGATGCTCTCCGCCTTCGCCATTGTCTGGTTCCGCTTTCCGCTGCGCAACCTCTTCTTCTGGATGATCTTCTGCACGCTGATGCTGCCGGTTGAGGTGCGTATTTTCCCAACGGTGGAAGTGATTGCGAACCTGAAAATGCTCGACAGCTACACCGGTTTGACGCTGCCGCTGATGGCCTCCGCAACAGCAACGTTTTTGTTCCGCCAGTTCTTTATGACCTTGCCGGACGAGTTGATGGAAGCCGCGCGAATTGATGGCGCATCGCCAATGCGTTTTTTCCGCGACATCGTGTTGCCGTTGTCAAAAACCAACCTCGCGGCGCTGTTCGTCATCACCTTTATCTACGGCTGGAACCAGTATTTATGGCCGCTGCTAATTATCAGCGACGTCAATCTTGGCACCGCCGTGGCGGGGGTAAAAAGCATGATTGCCAGCGGTGAAAGCACCACGCAATGGAACCAGGTCATGGCAGCGATGTTGCTGACGTTGATCCCCCCGGTCGTTATCGTTTTAGCCATGCAGCGCGCCTTTGTGCGTGGCCTGGTCGACAGTGAGAAGTAGGTTGTATCCCTTGATTGTGCGTGACGTCGACGCTGAGCCGAAACCGCGTAATCAAGGCGGAGGATGATGGACATAGTGGGCCTATGTCCAAATCCGACAACGCAGAGTACGCGGTTTCGGTACGCGTCCCGAAGGGCTGGGGCCATTTTTGCCCAAAGCTGCGTTACTCGCGTTTTATTTGGGCCCACCAAACTTCGCCGCTCGCGCCTTGCCTTGGGCAAAAATGGCCGCCAGCGACGTTCACGAACAATCAAGAGATGCAACCTTATATGGCAGGATTAAAATTACAAGCGGTCACCAAGAGTTGGGACAGCGGCAAAACCCAGGTGATCCAGCCGCTGACGCTGGATGTCGCAGACGGTGAGTTTATTGTGATGGTTGGCCCGTCGGGCTGTGGTAAATCAACACTGTTGCGCATGGTCGCAGGCCTGGAGCGCGTAACCAGCGGGGATATCTGGATTGATACCCAGCGCGTCACCGAAATGGAACCCAAAGATCGCGGTATCGCGATGGTGTTCCAGAACTATGCGCTCTACCCGCACATGAGTGTGGAAGAGAATATGGCGTGGGGGCTGAAAATTCGCGGCATGGGCAAAGAGCATATCGCCGGGCGTGTCGCGGAAGCGGCGCGTATTCTTGAATTAGAGGGCCTGTTAAAACGCCGCCCGCGCGAACTCTCTGGCGGCCAGCGCCAGCGTGTGGCGATGGGCCGCGCGATTGTCCGCGATCCAGCGGTGTTTCTCTTCGATGAACCGCTTTCCAACCTTGACGCCAAGCTGCGTGTGCAAATGCGCCTTGAGCTGCAACAACTGCATCGTCGCCTGAACACCACTTCGCTGTACGTTACCCATGATCAGGTGGAAGCAATGACGCTGGCGCAGCGCGTGCTGGTGATGAATAAAGGCGTGGCGGAGCAAATCGGTACGCCGGTTGAGGTGTATGAAAAACCCGCCAGCCGCTTTGTGGCGAGCTTTATCGGTAGCCCGGCGATGAACCTGCTTGATGGCCGTATCAGCAGCGCCGGTACGCACTTTGAACTGGAGAGCGGCATGGCGCTGCCGATCAACTGGTACTATCGCGGGTATGCAGGCCGCAAGATGACGCTGGGTATCCGCCCGGAACATATTGCGCTAAGCTCACAGGCCGCAGGCGGTGTACCGCTGGTGATGGACACGCTGGAGATCCTCGGCGCGGATAACTTAGCGCATGGTCGCTGGGGCGAGCAGAAACTGGTGGTGCGTTTGTCGCATCAGGATCGCCCGACGGCAGGCAGCACGCTGTGGCTCCATTTGCCGGAAAATCACCTGCACTTATTTGATGGTGAAACAGGACAACGAGTATGAGCAACTGGCCATATCCCCACATTGTCGCCCATCGCGGCGGCGGTAAACTGGCACCGGAAAACACACTGGCTGCCATTGATGTTGGCGCGCGTTACGGGCACACGATGATTGAGTTCGATGCCAAGCTGTCGAAAGATGGGCAGATTTTCCTGCTGCATGACGACAATCTGGAGCGTACCAGTAACGGTTGGGGCGTCGCGGGCGAACTGGCGTGGAACGATCTGCTGAAAGTGGATGCAGGTGGCTGGTTCAGCGGTGAATTCAAAGGCGAACCGCTGCCGCTGCTCTCCCAGGTGGCCGAGCGCTGTCGCCAGCACGGCATGATGGCGAATATCGAAATTAAACCGACCACCGGCACCGGGGCGCTCACCGGTAAAGTGGTGGCGCTGGCCGCGCGCGATCTGTGGGCCGGAATGACACCGCCGCTGCTTTCATCGTTTGAAATTGATGCGCTGGAAGCGGCGCAGCAAGCCGCGCCGGAACTGCCGCGCGGCCTGCTGCTCGATGAGTGGCGTGATGACTGGCAGGCGCTCACCGAACGGCTGGGCTGCGTATCGATCCATCTTAACCATAAACTGCTGGATGAAGCCCGCGTACGCATGTTGCGCGATGCGGGCTTGCGCATCCTGGTCTATACCGTCAACCAGCCCGCACGGGCGGCGGAACTGCTGCGCTGGGGCGTTGATAGCATCTGCACCGATAAAATTGACGATATCGGGCCGCACTTCCAGTACTAAGGTGTTGTCGACGGCGATGTACTTTGCAGCATGTCGCCGTTTTGCGTTTGCGGCAGCATATGTTGCTGCGTCATACCGCTGCTAGTTGTTCCCCCGCTGAGCATCCCGGGGCTGTTGTTGGGGAGCACTTGCTGGCCGCCGGGATTGAGCTCCCCCGGCTGCGCCTGCCTTACCCGTTGGGAATTGTTATTCATCTGCATCTGCAATTGTTGCTGTTGCAGCTGGGTTTGCGTCTGCATCTGCTGTTTCAGCATTCCTTGATGCTGTTGCTGCTGGTTGAGCATCTGCGTCTGCATTCGCTGCTGGCTTGGGATCACATACCCAGGCTGGTGCGGATCATTGGTGGTGTTTAATGGCTGTGCGAAGGCGCTAAAGGGCAGCAGCGCCGCCAGAATCAGTAATTGTTTCATCGTCCTGTCCTCCATTGAGGTTTCCTATCAGTTTACTCGCTTTCATTCGTGACAATGCATTTTTAAGAGTTGTGAACCAGGCTTAAGCGGGGACTGTAGCCCTTACTCGGGAGAACGACGATGATGAAACAGAAGTTTGCGCGTTGGCTGGCGATTGCCGCGCTGATGGCGGGAGGATGTTTTGGCGTTGCGGCGGCGCCGCCAGAAGGGCAGGCGACCGCGCCGCCTCCGGTATCTTACGGGGTTGAAGCCGATGTCTTTCATCCTGTTGTAGCGAAACAGGGCATGGTTGCCTCGGTGGATGAAACTGCCACGCGCGTCGGTGTCGATATTCTCAAGCAGGGCGGTAACGCGGTGGATGCAGCGGTGGCGGTTGGTTACGCACTGGCAGTCACGCATCCGCAGGCCGGTAACCTCGGCGGTGGCGGTTTCATGCTGATTCGTAGCAAAGAAGGGAACGTCACGGCGATTGATTTCCGTGAAATGGCCCCCGCTGGCGCGACACGCGATATGTTTCTCGACGATCAGGGCAACCCGGACAGTAAAAAATCCCTGACTTCTCATCTGGCGTCCGGCACGCCCGGCACCGTTGCAGGTTTCTCGCTGGCGCTGGAAAAGTACGGCACGCTGCCGCTGAACAAAGTGGTGCAACCGGCCATCAAGCTGGCGAAACAGGGCTTTGTGGTGAACGATGCGCTGGCGGGCGATTTGAAAACCTATGGCAGTGAAGTGTTGCCCAACCACGAAACCAGCAAAGCCATTTTCTGGAAAGATGGCGAGCCGCTGAAAAAGGGCGACAAGCTGGTGCAAAGCAATCTCGGCAAAAGTCTGGAGATGATTGCGGAGAAAGGCCCGGACGCCTTCTACAAAGGCGCGATTGCTGTGCAAATCGCCCAGCAGATGAGCAAAAACGGTGGGCTTATCACCAAAGAGGATTTAGCCAACTACAAAGCCGTGGAGCGCACGCCGATAAGCGGCAGCTATCGCGGTTACGAGATTTACTCCATGCCACCGCCCTCATCAGGCGGGATTCATATCGTGGAAATCCTCAATATCCTGGAAAACTTCGATCTGGCGAAGTACGGCTTTGGCAGTGCGGATGCGATGCAGGTGATGACCGAGGCGGAGAAGTATGCCTATGCCGACCGTTCGGAATATCTGGGCGATCCGGACTTTGTCAAAGTGCCGTGGCAGGCGTTAACCAACAAAGAGTACGCCAAATCGATCGCCGCGCAGATTGATGTCAACAAAGCGCGCCCCTCCAGCCAGATCCGCCCCGGCAAGCTGGAACCTTACGAAAGTAACCAAACCACGCACTTCTCGGTGGTGGATAAAGATGGCAATGCAGTTGCGGTCACTTATACGCTGAATACGGTATTCGGCACCGGGATTGTTGCTGGCAATACCGGCATTCTGCTGAATAACGAAATGGATGATTTCTCTGCCAAACCGGGCGTGCCGAATGTCTACGGGCTGGTGGGCGGCGATGCGAATGCGATTGGGCCGGGCAAACGCCCGCTCTCTTCAATGTCGCCAACCATTGTGCTGAAAGATGGCAAAACCTGGCTGGTCACCGGCAGCCCCGGCGGTAGCCGAATTATTACCACGGTGCTGCAAATGGTGGTGAATAGCATCGATTTTGGCATGAATGTCGCCGAAGCTACCAACGCGCCGCGTTTTCATCATCAATGGCTGCCGGATGAACTGCGCGTCGAGAAAGGCTTTAGCCCGGACACGTTAAAACTGCTTGAACAGAAAGGGCAAAAAGTAGCCGTTAAGGAAGCGATGGGCAGTACGCAGAGCATTATGGTCGGGCCGGACGGTACGCTGTATGGCGCGTCGGATCCGCGCTCGGTGGATGATTTAACCGCCGGATACTGAACAATTCCTCTCCCCGTTTGGGGAGAGGAATTCCTTAGCCTTTCATTCGTGCCATATAGTACGAATCAACATACTCGCCGTTACGCAACGCATAACGCTTGCCTGTACCTTCAATCTCGAAACCAAATTTACGGTACACGGCGAGCGCGGGGGCGTTATCAGCAAACACCGTTAACTCAATGCGTTCGATGCGCAACCAGTTATCGCACAGGTTAATCATTTCACGCATCAGCGCACTGGCGACGCCCCGGTTCTGGAACGCCGATGATACCGCCATGCCAAAAAAGGCGACATGGCTACGGCGCGGATTTTGTTCCACCATTAACGTCAGGTTTCCGACGACTTGCTCGTCAATGCAGGCGACCAACTGGCGGCGGCCGGGTTGCGGTTTCAGGCGGTCTTCCCACAGTTCAGCAGGGGGATGAGGTAGCTGTAGCAGGTTATGATACACCTCGGGTTGCGCATAAAACTGACGTAAAGATTCTGCATCGCGCGCTTCGGCATGGCGTACCACTATCTTGCTCATCCTGCTTCTCCTGTTGATGGGGTAGAAAGCTACCTTCCTGGCTTTCTGGCGAAGCGTCAACTGCCATTTTTTGCAAAAAAAAAGTGGACAGGTGCGAATGATAATGATTATTATTGCCATGCGTTCAGGGAAACCGTTGCGGTAATCCTGAAAGCACGACATTGCTCACATTGCTTCCAGTATTTCTTAGCCAGCCGCGTGCTGGCTTTTTTTTGCCTGCGATTTGCCTTCCCGTTTGCCGCCCTTTTGGGAAAAGGGTCAGGGACACGTCCTTTGCAGATGCGCTATGGTTGTGAGAGTCAACTTGATAAGGACTGGATTATGACGCTACATTGCGCCTTTATCGGCTTTGGTAAAAGCACCACCCGTTATCACCTCCCGTATGTTCTGCACCGCAAAGACAGCTGGCATGTGGCGCATATTTTTCGCCGCCACCCGAAGCCGGAAGAGCAGCATCCGCAGTATCAACACATTCAGTTCACCAGTGATATTGACGACATCTTTAATGATCCGCAGGTCAAACTGGTGATCGTTTGTACCCATGCCGACAGCCATTTCGACTACGCTAAGCGTGCGCTGGAAGCGGGTAAAAATGTGCTGGTGGAAAAACCATTCACCCCAACAATGGCGGAAGCGGTAACGCTGTTTGAGCTGGCAAAACGCAAAGGCCTGACGGTGACGCCGTACCAGAATCGTCGTTTTGACTCCTGCTTCCTCACCACGAAAAAGGCGATTGAAAGCGGCAAACTCGGCAACATCGTGGAAATTGAAAGCCATTTTGATTACTACCGCCCGGTAGCGGAAACCAAACCTGGTTTGCCGCAGGACGGCTCATTTTATGGCCTCGGCGTGCATACGATGGATCAAATCATTTCGCTGTTTGGCCGCCCGGATCACGCCGCGTATGACATCCGCAGCCTGCGTAATAAAGCCAACCCGGATGATACTTTCGAAGCCCAGCTGTTTTACGGCGATTTAAAAGCCATCGTCAAAACCAGCCATCTGGTGAAGATTGATTACCCGAAATTTATCGTCCACGGCACCAAAGGGTCGTTTATTAAATACGGTATCGACCAGCAGGAAACCAGCCTGAAAGCCAATATCATGCCGGGCGAACCCGGTTTTGCCGCTGACGACAGCAAGGGCGTTCTGGAATATGTGAATGCGGCGGGTGAAACGGTGCGGGAAGAGGTCGCTCCGGAAACGGGTGACTATGGTCGCGTCTACGATGCGCTGTACGAAACGCTTTCAAACGGTGCGCCAAATTACGTCAAGGAATCTGAAGTTCTCACCAACCTTGAACTGCTGGAACGCGCTTTTGAGCAGGCTTCTCCTGCCACGATAACCCTCGCGAAATAACTGAAAAAGACTCCTCGCAACTTGTTCACTTTTTTTGAACAGAGGAGTCAATTTTCACCCTCTATGATCGTTGGTCAATTGCGTCCACACTTACTCCATCGAAAACATACGGGGGTAAACAAGATGATCTTCTTACGCAAAGCAAATGACCGTGGCCATGCAAATCATGGTTGGCTGGATTCCTGGCACACTTTCTCGTTTGCCAACTATTACGACCCAAATTTTATGGGCTTCTCGGCACTGCGTGTGATTAACGATGACGTTATCGATGCAGGCCAGGGCTTTGGCACTCACCCGCACAAAGACATGGAAATCCTGACGTATGTACTGGAAGGGGCGGTTGAACACCAGGACAGCATGGGCAACAAAGAACAGGTTCCTGCGGGCGAATTCCAGATTATGAGCGCCGGTACTGGGGTGCGCCACTCGGAATACAACCCGAGCAAAACCGACCGGCTGCGCCTGTATCAAATCTGGATCATTCCAGAAACTAACGGCATCACGCCGCGCTATGAACAGCGTCGCTTTGATGCGGTGCAGGGCAAACAACTGGTGCTATCGCCGGATGCGCGTGATGGTTCGCTGAAAGTGCATCAGGATATGGAGCTTTACCGCTGGGCGCTGCTGAAAGATGAGCAGTCTGTACACCAGATTGCCGCTGAACGCCGCGTGTGGATCCAGGTGGTGAAAGGCGAAGTCACTATCAACGGGACAAAAGCCACCACCAGCGATGGTCTGGCCATTTGGGATGAACAGGCTATCTCGGTGCATGCCGATAGCGACAGTGAAATTCTGCTGTTCGATCTGCCGCCGGTATGATGTTGGTTAAATAAATGACGCAACCTCCTGGTTTTGGCCGGAAGGTTGCGCGTTGTCCGTGATAAACTGAGGAAATCTCTTACTCAGAAAAATGTCAGGACGATGAAAAAGAAAAGACCCGTACTTCAGGATGTGGCCGATCGCGTTGGCGTGACCAAAATGACCGTCAGCCGTTTTTTGCGTAACCCGGAGCAAGTTTCCGTCGCGTTACGGGGCAAAATAGCTGCTGCGCTTGATGAACTGGGTTACATTCCAAATCGGGCTCCCGATATTCTCTCTAACGCCACCAGCCGGGCGATTGGTGTGCTTCTCCCTTCCCTGACCAACCAGGTTTTCGCCGAAGTGTTACGCGGCATTGAAAGCGTGACCGACGCGCACGGGTATCAAACTATGCTGGCGCACTACGGTTACAAAGCCGAAATGGAAGAAGAGCGCCTGGAATCGATGCTCTCATGGAACATTGACGGCCTGATCCTTACCGAACGTACCCATACCCCGCGCACGCTGAAAATGATTGAAGTTGCTGGTATTCCGGTGGTGGAGCTAATGGACAGCCGCTCGCCTTGCCTCGATATCGCCGTTGGTTTTGATAACTTCGAAGCGGCGCGGCAGATAACGACCGCCATCATTGAGCGCGGCCACCGTCGGGTTGCTTATCTCGGCGCACGCCTGGACGAACGTACTATCATCAAACAGAAGGGTTACGAGCAGGCGATGCTGGAGGCAGGTTTAACGCCGTACAGCGTGATGGTGGAGCAATCTTCCTCTTATACCGCCGGTATCGAACTGATGCGCCAGGCGCGCCGCGAGTACCCTCAGCTTGACGGAATTTTTTGTACTAACGATGACCTTGCCGTTGGCGCGGCGTTTGAGTGCCAGCGTCTGGGGCTGAAAATTCCGCAGGATATGGCAATCGCCGGGTTCCACGGTCACGACATTGGCCAGGTAATGGAGCCGCGTCTGGCAAGCGTGCTCACGCCGCGTGAACGCATGGGGCGAATTGGCGCTGAACGCTTACTGGCGCGCATTCGTGGTGAGTCAGTTACGCCGAAAATGTTAGATTTAGGTTTCACTTTGTCACCGGGCGGATCTATTTAGTCTGACAAATTTGAGCTAGCTCACACTTATTTATCTCTGGCACGAATGGATATTGCTTCTCCGTTACCCCAGCAGGACAATGTTACCGATAACAGTTACCCGTAACAATTCACTCTTGCACCAGTGGGGGCTACCCTTGAGCACGACTAACCTTGATCACCACGTTTATGTTCTGATGGGCGTTTCAGGCAGCGGTAAATCCGCTGTCGCCAGCGAAGTGGCGCATCAGTTACATGCCGCGTTTCTCGACGGCGACTTCCTCCATCCGCGCAGCAACATCACCAAAATGGCGTCCGGTGAACCGCTGAACGACGATGACCGCAAACCGTGGCTGCAGGCGCTGAACGACGCCGCTTTCGCCATGCAGCGCACCAACAAAGTGTCGCTGATTGTTTGCTCGGCGCTGAAAAAACACTATCGCGACCAGCTGCGCGACGGTAACCCAAACCTCTCTTTCATCTACCTGAAAGGCGACTTCGACGTGATTGAAGGCCGTCTGAAAGCGCGTAAAGGGCACTTCTTCAAAACGCAAATGTTGGTAACGCAGTTTGAAGCGCTGCAAGAACCGGGCGCGGATGAGCCGGATGTTCTGGTTGTGGATATTGACCAGCCGCTGGAGGGTGTTGTTGCCAGCACCATTGAAGTCATTACTAAAGGCAGTGCTAAGTGAGTACATTAACGCTTGTTTTAACAGCAGTAGGCTCGGTTTTGCTGCTGCTGTTTTTAGTGATGAAAGCGCGTATGCACGCTTTTGTTGCTTTGATGGTGGTTTCCATTGGCGCAGGGCTTTTTTCCGGGATGCCGTTGATTAAAATCGCGCAGACCATGGAAAAAGGGATGGGCGGTACGCTCGGCTTTCTGGCGATTGTGGTCGCGCTCGGCGCGATGTTCGGCAAAATCCTTCACGAGACCGGCGCGGTGGACCAAATCGCCGTCAAAATGTTGCGATCCTTTGGTCACAGTCGCGCGCATTACGCGATTGGCCTCGCCGGTCTGATTTGCGCGCTGCCGCTGTTTTTTGAAGTGGCGATTGTGCTGTTGATTAGCGTGGCGTTCTCTATGGCGCGCCATACCGGCACCAACCTGGTGAAACTGGTTATTCCGCTGTTCGCAGGGGTTGCGGCAGCCGCGGCGTTCCTGCTACCGGGGCCTGCACCGATGCTGCTGGCATCGCAGATGCACGCAGATTTCGGCTGGATGATCCTGATTGGCCTGTGCGCGGCAATTCCGGGCATGTTGATTGCCGGTCCGCTATGGGGCAACTTTATCAGCCGCCATGTGGAGCTGCACATTCCTGATGATATTAGCGAGCCGCATCTGGGCGAAGGCAAAATGCCCTCGTTTGGTTTCAGCCTGTCGCTGATTTTGCTCCCGCTGGTGCTGGTGGGGATGAAAACCATTGCCGCGCGTTTCGTTACCGAAGGCAGCAATTTGTACGACTGGCTGGAGTTTATCGGTCACCCGTTCACCGCGATCCTCGTTGCGTGCCTGGTGGCGATTTATGGCCTGGCGATGCGACAGGGGATGCCGAAAGATCGTGTAATGGAAATCTGCGGTCAGGCGCTGCAACCGGCGGGCATTATTCTGCTGGTGATTGGTGCGGGCGGCGTGTTCAAGCAAGTGCTGGTGGATTCCGGCGTTGGCCCGGCACTGGGCGAAGCGCTGACCGGCATGGGCTTGCCTATCGCGATCACCTGTTTTGTGCTGGCTGCCGCGGTGCGCATTATTCAGGGTTCCGCCACGGTTGCTTGTCTGACGGCTGTCGGCCTGGTAATGCCGGTTATTGAACAGTTGCATTTCAACGGCGCGCAGATGGCAGCACTCTCTATCTGCATCGCGGGCGGTTCGATTGTGGTAAGCCACGTGAACGACGCCGGTTTCTGGCTGTATGGCCGCTTCACCGGCGCAACCGAAGCGCAAACGCTGAAAACCTGGACCATGATGGAAACCATCCTTGGCACCACCGGTGCAATTATCGGGATGATTGCGTTTTCACTGTTGAGCTAAGTTTGCCAACCCTCTCCCGTCGGGAGAGGGTTCGTTTTACCCCTTCATCCACACCCGAATCCCATCCAGGAACATCTGGGTGGCGAGCATCACCAGGATCAGACCCATCAGCCTTTCCAGTGCGTTAACCCCTTTCTCGCCGAGCAGGCGCAAAAACAGCGACGATTGCAATAAGATAGCCACCGTGCCGCCCCAGGCAATCAGCAGCGCAATCACCAGGTGGCTCATTTGATTCGGATATTGATGGGAAAGCAGCATTAACGTTGCCAGCAGCGTTGGACCTGCCACCAGCGGGATTGCCAGCGGGACGATAAACGGCTCTTCGCCTGCGGGCAGGCCAGAGCTGCTGCCGGATTCGCTGGGGAAAATCATCTTAATGGCAATCAGGAACAGAATAATGCCGCCGGAGATAGAAACCGTCTCCGCGCGTAAATTGAGTAGCGCGAGGATTTTTTCCCCGGCGAAGAGGAAGATAAACATCACCAGCAGCGCAATGAGCAGCTCGCGGATCATGATCGCCCGTCGGCGCTTCGGCTCGGTGTGTTTCAGTACCGACATAAAGATGGGCAGGTTGCCCAGGGGATCCATAATCAGGATCAACAACACGGTGGCGGAGATGATATCAGTCATTCACTCTTATCCCTGACGCAGTCGGCAAAATTACAGTAATTAGCTGCATTTCTGATACGTTCGCGATCATTGATTAATTTCACTTGCGACTTTGGCTGCATTTTGTAATGTGGCTATTCCCAGTGGGATACTGGTTCGTATACACAGCACACACCTTCGCAGGAACTTCGCTATGAAAAATGTTGGTTTTATCGGTTGGCGCGGAATGGTCGGCTCCGTTCTCATGCAGCGCATGATTGAAGAGCGCGATTTCGACGCCATTCGCCCTGTCTTCTTTTCCACTTCCCAGTTTGGGCAGGCTGCACCCGCGTTTGGCGGAAGTACAGCAGGCACGCTTCAGGACGCGTTCAATCTGGAAGCGCTGAAGGCACTCGACATCATTGTCACCTGCCAGGGCGGCGATTATACCAACGAAATCTATCCAAAGCTTCGTGAAAGCGGCTGGCAGGGTTACTGGATCGACGCGGCTTCCTCTTTACGCATGAAAGATGACGCCATCATTATCCTCGACCCGGTTAACCAGGCGGTGATCAACGACGGCCTGAACAATGGCGTGAAAACCTTTGTCGGCGGTAACTGCACCGTCAGCCTGATGCTGATGTCGCTCGGCGGGCTGTTTGCCAACGATCTGGTTGAGTGGGTATCCGTTGCCACTTACCAGGCCGCATCCGGCGGCGGCGCGCGCCATATGCGTGAACTGCTGACGCAAATGGGCCAGTTGCACAGCCATGTTGCCGCCGAGCTTGCCGATCCGGCGTCAGCGATTCTGGATATCGAACGTAAAGTGACCGCGCTGACCCGTAGCGGCGAGCTGCCGGTCGATAACTTTGGCGTACCGCTGGCGGGCAGCCTGATCCCATGGATCGACAAACAGCTTGATAACGGTCAGAGCCGCGAAGAGTGGAAAGGCCAGGCTGAAACCAACAAAATTCTCAACACCGCGAATGTGATCCCGGTCGATGGCCTTTGCGTGCGCATCGGCGCGCTGCGCTGCCACAGCCAGGCGTTCACCATCAAGCTGAAAAAAGATGTGTCGATTCCGACTATCGAAGAGCTGCTGGCGGCGCATAACCCGTGGGCGAAAGTGGTGCCAAACGATCGCGAAATCAGCATGCGCGAACTGACGCCTGCCGCCGTCACCGGCACGCTGACCACGCCGGTTGGTCGTCTGCGTAAACTGAACATGGGGCCGGAGTTCCTCTCAGCCTTTACCGTTGGTGACCAGCTGTTATGGGGCGCGGCCGAACCGCTACGTCGTATGTTGCGCCAACTGGCGTAACAGAGTTCACCACCACAAGGGGCGCTACGGCGCCCTTTTTTTGTGCTTTTTTGCCAGAAAGAAGCACAGATGTGTTTATTTTCTCAAGTGTTGAAAAGTGTTGGCTATGCTTTAGACAAGGTGTCGGAACATCTTGCCTGAAGATGGGACGGAGCAGAGAGGATGCACATTTGGTGCTGCGCCGTTCAGGTCAAAAAAGTGTCGCAACCGGACTTACTACGGTGGAAGGTGCGATGCCACAACAACAGGATGAGAACCATGTCCGTTCGTGTTGATAAAGACGTCATTAACGCGCTTATTGCGGGTCATTTTGCTGATCCTTTTTCGGTGCTGGGGATGCACCAGACTGAAGCGGGTCTGGAAGTACGTGCGCTGCTGCCTGATGCCACCGAAGTGTGGGTTATCGAGCCGAAAACCGGGCGCAAAGTGGGAAAACTGGAGTGCCTGGATTCCAGGGGATTTTTTAGCGGCGTGATGCAACGCCGTAAAAATCCTTTTTATTATCAGTTCGCCGTTATCTGGCACGGCCAACAAAATCTGATTGATGATCCTTACCGTTTTGGCCCGTTAATCCAGGATATGGATGCCTGGCTGCTGAGCGAAGGCACGCATATGCGGCCTTACGAAACGCTGGGAGCGCATGCCGATACGGTCGATGGCGTGGTGGGTACCCGTTTCTCCGTCTGGGCGCCAAATGCGCAGCGCGTCTCCGTGGTAGGGCAGTTTAACTACTGGGATGGCCGCCGCCACCCGATGCGCCTGCGTCGGGAAAGTGGTATCTGGGAGCTTTTCATCCCCGGTGCGCTCAATGGGCAGCTCTACAAATTCGAGATGATTGATGCGCAAGGTAAGCTGCGTATCAAAGCAGATCCTTATGCGTTTGAGGCGCAAATGCGGCCCGACAGCGCGTCGCTGATTTGCGGCTTGCCGGGCAAGAAAACGCAGAGCGAAGAGCGCAAACGCGCCAATGAATTCGATGCGCCAATCAGTATCTATGAAGTTCATTTGGGCTCCTGGCGTCGTCATACCGACAACAACTTTTGGCTCAGCTACCGCGAGCTGGCGGACCAGCTCGTGCCTTACGCGAAATGGATGGGCTTCACCCATCTTGAGTTGATGCCCGTGAATGAGCATCCGTTCGATGGCAGTTGGGGGTATCAACCTACCGGTTTGTACGCGCCAACCCGCCGCTTTGGTACGCGCGACGATTTCCTGCACTTTATTCACACCGCGCACGCGGCTGGTTTAGGGGTGATCCTCGATTGGGTGCCAGGCCATTTCCCGTCCGATGATTTTGGTCTGGCGGATTTCGACGGCACCAAACTCTACGAGCACAGCGATCCGCGTGAAGGCTATCACCAGGACTGGAACACGCTGATTTACAACTATGGTCGCCGGGAAGTGAGCAACTATCTGGTTGGTAACGCGCTGTACTGGATTGAACGCTTCGGTATTGACGCCCTGCGCGTGGATGCGGTGGCGTCGATGATCTACCGCGACTACAGCCGCAAAGAGGGGGAATGGATCCCCAATGAATACGGTGGTCGTGAGAACCTGGAAGCGATTGAGTTTTTGCGCAATACCAACCGCATTATCGGTGAACAAGCGCCCGGCGCCGTCAGCATGGCGGAAGAGTCTACCGATTTCGCTGGCGTGTCGCGCCCGCCGTCGCTGGGCGGGCTGGGCTTCTGGTACAAATGGAACCTCGGCTGGATGCATGACACGCTGGATTACATGAAGCTTGATCCGGTGTACCGCAAGTACCACCACGACAAGATGACCTTCGGTATTCTCTATAACTACACCGAAAACTTTATCCTGCCGCTTTCCCATGACGAAGTGGTGCACGGCAAGAAATCCATTCTTGATCGTATGCCCGGCGATGCCTGGCAAAAGTTCGCCAATCTGCGCGCCTATTACGCCTGGATGTGGGCGTTCCCCGGTAAAAAGCTGCTGTTTATGGGCAACGAATTTGCGCAGGGGCGCGAGTGGAACCACGATGCCAGCCTCGACTGGCACCTGCTGGAGGGCGGTGATAACTGGCATCACGGCGTGCAGCGTCTGGTGCGCGATTTGAACCAGGTTTATCGCCATCACAAAGCGCTGCACGAGCTGGACTTTGACCCTTACGGGTTTGAATGGCTGGTGGTGGACGATCATGAAGCCTCGGTGTTTGCCTTTGTCCGTCGGGATAAGCAGGGCAATGAAATTATCGTGGTCAGCAACTTTACCCCTGTCCCGCGCCCCGGTTATCGCATTGGTATCAATCAGCCGGGGCGCTGGCGCGAAGAGCTGAACAGCGACTCAATGCATTACCACGGTAGCAACACCGGCAATGGCGGCGTGGTACACAGCGACGCGATCGCCAATCGCGGACGTGAACACTCTCTGCTGTTGACCATACCGCCGCTGGCGACTATCTGGCTGGTGCGGGAGGGCGAATGAGCAAGCTGACGGCCGGAAAAGCGACACCTCACGGCGCACATGTGCAAAGAGACGGCGTGAACTTTACGCTGTTTTCCGCCCATGCAGAGCGCGTGGAGCTGTGCCTGTTCGATGATGAAGGTAATGAACAGCGCGTCGACTTACCTGGCCGCACCGGCAATATCTGGCACGGTTTTCTGGCAGGGGCGAAGCCTGGTTTGCATTATGGCTACCGTGTTCATGGTCCGTGGGAGCCCGCCCGCGGGCACCGTTTTAACCCGGCCAAATTACTGCTCGACCCTTGTGCGCGGCGTGTTGAAGGCGAAACGCTCGACAACCCGTTGTTTCACGGCGGTTATGACGCGCCGGATCCCCACGATAACGCCGCGCTCGGCTTACGCAGCGTAGTGGTGCATGACAACTACGACTGGGAAGAGGATGCGCCGCCGCGCATCCCCTGGGGTAACACCGTTATTTACGAAGCACATGTCAAAGGGCTGACGTGGTTGCACCCGGCGCTGCCGCAGGAAATACGCGGCACCTACAAGGCGCTGGGCCACCCGGTGATGATCAACTGGTTTAAACAACTGGGGATCACTGCGCTGGAATTATTGCCTGTTGCGCATTTTGCCAGCGAGCCGCGCCTGCAGCGGCTGGGGCTGTCTAATTACTGGGGTTATAACCCGCTGGCGCTGTTTGCGCTGGAACCCCGCTACGCCAGTAACCCGGCGCAGGCGATTAATGAGTTTCGCGATGCGGTAAAAGCGCTGCATCGGGCGGGCATCGAAGTGATCCTCGATATCGTCCTCAACCATAGCGCCGAAAGCGATCTCGACGGACCGACTTTTTCCCTGCGCGGTATCGACAACCGAAGTTATTACTGGACTCGTGAGGATGGCGATTACCACAACTGGACCGGCTGCGGTAACACGCTGAATTTGAATAACGCCGATGTGGTGGATTACGCACATGCCTGTCTGCGTTACTGGGTCGAAACCTTTCATGTGGATGGTTTCCGTTTTGATCTGGCCTCGGTGATGGGACGCACCCCGGAATTCAGCCAGCAGGCACCGCTGTTTAACGCCATTAAAAACGACCCGCTGTTGCGCGCTCTGAAGCTGATTGCCGAGCCGTGGGATATCGGTCCCGGTGGTTATCAGGTGGGGAACTATCCGCCGCCTTTTGCCGAGTGGAACGATCATTTCCGCGATGCGACGCGCCGCTTCTGGCTCGAACAATCCCTCTCATTAGGGGAGTTCGCCGGACGTTTTGCCGCTTCCAGCGATGTGTTCAAACGCGATGGTCGTCTGCCATCGGCCTCGGTCAATCTGATCACCGCGCATGACGGTTTTACGCTGCGGGATTGTGTCTCTTTTGATAATAAACACAACGAAGCCAATGGCGAAGACAACCGCGACGGCACCAACAGTAATCACAGCTTTAACCATGGAACAGAAGGACTCGGTGGCAGCCTTGATGTGATTGAAAGACGGCGTGCGAGCATGCACGCGCTATTAACCACGTTACTGCTTTCGCAAGGCACGCCGATGTTGCTGGCGGGCGATGAAATGGGGCATAGCCAGCACGGCAATAACAATGCTTATTGCCAGGATAACGCATTAACCTGGCTTGACTGGAGCCAGGTGGATAGCGGGCTGGTGACTTTTACCGCCGCGCTTATCCATTTGCGCCAGCGTATTCCTGCGCTCACGCGTGACGCGTGGTGGGAAGAGGGTGACGGCAACGTCGCCTGGTTAAATGACGAAGGGCAACAGCTAACGCCGCAGGCGTGGCAAAACGGGGTGCACCGCTTACAGATCCTGTTATCTGACAGCGTGTTAATCACCCTTAATGCCACTGCAGAAGTTGCAGAAATGGCTTTACCCGCAGGTGAATGGTGCGCCATTCCGCCTTTTGCCGGAGAGGACAATCCGGTCATCGTCTCTGTCTGGCACGGGCCCGCGCATGGAGTGTGCGTATTTCAGCGGTCATAAAAAAGGAGTTAGTCATGGTGAGATTAGATAAGAACGACCCAACAATGCTGGCGCGCCAGTTGCCGCTAAAATCTGTTGCCCTGATCCTGGCGGGCGGCCGGGGGACGCGTCTGAAAGATTTAACCAAAAAACGCGCCAAACCAGCGGTGCACTTCGGTGGCAAGTTCCGCATCATCGACTTCGCGCTTTCCAACTGCATTAACTCCGGCATTCGGCGAATTGGCGTCATCACGCAGTACCAGTCGCATACGCTGATTCAACATATTCAGCGCGGCTGGTCGTTTTTTAATAACGAGATGAATGAGTTTGTCGATCTGCTGCCCGCTCAGCAGCGTGTGCATGGTGAAAACTGGTATCGCGGTACGGCAGATGCCGTCACGCAGAATCTCGACATCATTCGTCGTTATCGTGCGGAGTACATCGTCATCCTGGCGGGCGATCACATCTACAAGCAGGACTACTCGCGCATGCTGATTGACCATGTGGAAAAAGAGGCGCGCTGCACCGTTGCCTGCCTGCCGGTGCCCGTACATGAAGCCACCGCTTTTGGCGTAATGGCCGTTGATGAGAACGACAAAATAATCGACTTCGTAGAGAAACCCGCGTCGCCGCCCTGTATGCCAGGTGACGACAGCAAGGCGCTGGCCAGCATGGGGATCTATATTTTTGATGCGGAGTATCTGTACGACCTGCTGGAGCAGGACGATGAGAATGAAAATTCCAGCCATGATTTTGGTAAGGACATCATTCCGCAGATAGTGAAGTCTGGCATGGCGTATGCGCACCCTTTCCCGTTGTCCTGCGTGCAGTCCGATCCTGATGCTGGGCCATACTGGCGGGATGTCGGCACGCTCGAAGCCTACTGGAAAACGAACCTGGATTTAGCCTCGGTGATGCCGGAACTGGACATGTACGATCAAAATTGGCCTATCCGTACCTATAATCAATCTTTACCCCCGGCGAAATTCGTCCAGGACAGGTCGGGCAGCCACGGCATGACGTTGAACTCGCTGGTTTCCGGCGGTTGCGTTATTTCAGGATCGGTTGTTGTGCAGTCGGTGTTGTTCTACCGCGTGCGCGTCAACTCATTCTGCAATATCGACTCTTCGGTCTTGCTGCCGGAAGTGTGGGTGGGGCGCTCCTGTCGCCTCCATCGCTGCATTATCGACAGAGGCTGTGTGATACCGGAAGGCACGGTGATTGGTGAAAATGCGGAAGAAGATGCGCGTCGCTTTTACCGTTCCGAAGAAGGCATTGTGTTGGTCACACGAGAAATGTTGCGCAAATTAAAAGCTGAAAGCATCTGATTATAACCTTGCGCGGAAGGGGTCCGCGCGCTGTTTCCCCCTTTCTGGCGTCAAGGCCAACGGGTTTTGAACAGGAGCGATAATGCAGGTTTTACATGTATGTTCTGAGATGTTTCCGTTGCTGAAGACCGGGGGTCTGGCAGACGTGATTGGCGCGTTGCCTGCGGCACAAATTGCCGGTGGTGTTGATACTCGCGTTCTGTTACCTGCGTTCCCTGATATTCGTCGTGGTGTGAGCGATGCGAAAGTGGTGTCCCGGCGTGAGACGTTTGCCGGCCACATTTCGCTGTTATTCGGTCACTTCAACGGGGTGGGGATTTACATGATCGATGCGCCGCATCTGTACGATCGGTCCGGGAGTCCCTATCACGACACGAATTTGTTCGCCTATACCGACAACGTACTACGTTTTGCGTTACTCGGTTGGGTCGGCAGCGAAATGGCCAGCGGACTTGATCCATTCTGGCGCCCGGATGTGGTGCACGCGCACGACTGGCATGCAGGGTTGGCACCGGCGTACCTCGCGGCGAAGGGGCATCCGGCCAAGTCGGTGTTTACGGTGCATAACCTAGCCTATCAGGGCATGTTTTATGCACAGCATATGAATGACATCGAACTGCCATTGTCGTTCTTTAATATGCACGGGCTGGAGTTCAACGGACAGATTTCGTTTCTCAAGGCGGGGTTGTATTACGCGGATCATATTACCGCCGTCAGCCCGACGTACGCGCGTGAGATCACCGAACCGCAGTTCGCCTATGGCATGGAAGGATTGTTGCGCCAGCGCCAGCAGGAAGGTCGCCTGAGCGGCATCCTCAATGGCGTGGATGAAAAAATTTGGGATCCGGCCACCGATTTGCTGCTCGGTGCGCGCTACACGCGCGATACGCTGGAAGAAAAAGCGGAAAACAAACGCCAGCTGCAAGTGGCGATGGGGCTGAAAGTGAACGACAAAGTCCCGTTGTTTGCGGTGGTGAGCCGCCTGACCAGCCAGAAAGGGCTGGATCTGGTGCTCGAAGCCTTGCCTGGGCTGCTGGAGCAGGGTGGTCAACTGGCGCTACTCGGCGCGGGCGATCCGGTGTTGCAGGAAGGGTTCCTCGCCGCCGCTGCGGAACACTCCGGGCAGGTGGGGGTGCAGATTGGTTACCACGAAGCGTTCTCGCACCGCATTATGGGCGGGGCGGATGTGATTCTGGTGCCGAGCCGCTTTGAACCCTGCGGCCTGACGCAATTGTATGGCCTCAAGTACGGCACGCTGCCATTAGTGCGCCGCACGGGCGGGCTGGCGGATACGGTTTCCGACAGTTCGCTGGAAAACCTGGCGGATGGCGTCGCCAGCGGTTTTGTGTTTGAAGATAGTAATGCCTGGTCGCTGCTTAGGGCCATCAGGCGTGCTTTCGTGTTGTGGTCCCGTCCATCGCTTTGGCGTTTTGTGCAACGTCAGGCGATGGCGATGGATTTTAGCTGGCAGGTCGCCGCGCAGTCATACCGCGATCTTTACTTTCGGTTGAAATAGTTTTCCAGGAATCACTTATATGAATGCACCTTTTACTTATGCTTCACCTACGTTAAGTATTGAGGCGTTAAAACATTCGATTGCCTACAAACTGATGTTCACCATCGGTAAAGATCCGGCTGTCGCCAATCGCCACGAATGGCTGAACGCCACGCTGTTTGCCGTGCGCGATCGGCTGGTGGAGCGCTGGCTGCGTTCCACCCGTGCGCAGCTCTCTCAGGAAGTGCGTCAGGTTTATTACTTGTCGATGGAGTTTCTGATTGGTCGTACCCTTTCTAACGCCTTGCTCTCACTCGGTATCTATGACGATGTGAAAAATGCGCTGGATGAAATGGGGTTCGATCTTGAAGAGCTGATTGATGAAGAGAACGACCCCGGCCTTGGTAACGGCGGGCTGGGTCGACTGGCGGCCTGCTTCCTGGATTCGCTGGCGACGCTGGGATTGCCCGGTCGCGGCTATGGCATTCGTTACGACTACGGGATGTTCAAGCAGAACATCGTCGACGGGCGGCAGAAAGAGTCGCCGGATTACTGGCTGGAATACGGCAACCCGTGGGAGTTTAAACGCCACAACACGCGCTACAAAGTGCGGTTTGGTGGGCGCATTCAGCAGGAAGGCAGAAAGAGCCGCTGGGTTGAAACCGAAGAGATCCTGGCGGTTGCCTACGATCAGATTATCCCCGGCTACGATACCGATGCGACTAACACGCTGCGCTTGTGGAACGCGCAGGCGAGTAGTGAAATCAACCTCGGCAAATTCAATCAGGGTGACTACTTTGCCGCCGTGGAGGATAAAAACCACTCGGAAAACGTCTCCCGCGTCCTCTACCCGGATGATTCAACCTACTCCGGTCGTGAGTTGCGTCTGCGTCAGGAGTACTTCCTGGTCTCCGCGACGGTGCAGGATATCCTCAGCCGCCACTATCAGCTGCACCAGACTTTTAGCAATCTGGCAGATAAAATCGCCATTCACCTCAACGACACCCACCCGGTGCTGTCGATTCCTGAGCTGATGCGTCTGCTCATTGACGAACATAAATTCGAATGGGATGACGCCTTTGAGGTGACCTGTCAGGTCTTCTCTTACACCAACCACACGCTGATGAGTGAGGCGCTGGAGACCTGGCCGGTGGATATGCTGGGTAAAATTTTGCCGCGCCATCTGCAAATCATCTTTGAAATTAATGATTATTTCCTCAAAACCTTGCAGGAGCAGCATCCGAATAACACCGATTTGTTGAGCCGCACATCGATTATTGACGAAGCCAGCGGACGCCGGGTGCGTATGGCCTGGCTGGCGGTGGTGGTGAGCCATAAAGTGAATGGCGTTTCCGAGCTGCACTCCAATTTAATGGTGCAGTCGCTGTTTGCCGATTTCGCAGAAATCTTCCCGATGCGTTTTCTCAACGTCACTAACGGCGTGACGCCGCGGCGCTGGCTGGCGCTGGCGAACCCGTCGCTTTCGCATGTGCTGGATGAAAATATTGGCCGCACATGGCGTACCGATCTCAGTCAGTTGAGCGAGCTGGAGCAGCATATTGATTACCCGACGGTGAACCAGGCGGTGCGCCAGGCGAAGCTGGAGAATAAAAAGCGGCTGGCGGTCGTTATTGCCCAGCAACTTAATGTGGTAGTGAACCCGAAAGCGCTGTTCGATGTGCAGATCAAACGCATTCATGAATATAAGCGCCAGCTAATGAACGTGTTGCACGTTATTGTTCGCTATAACCGCATCAAGGCCGATCCCACGGCGCAATGGGTGCCGCGCGTCAATATCTTCGCCGGTAAGGCCGCGTCTGCTTACTACATGGCGAAACATATTATCCATCTGATCAACGATGTCGCGCAGGTGATCAACAACGATCCGCAGATTGGTGACAAACTGAAAGTGGTCTTTATCCCCAATTACAGCGTCAGTCTCGCGCAGGTTATTATTCCGGCGGCGGATCTTTCCGAGCAGATTTCACTGGCGGGCACGGAAGCATCCGGCACCAGTAATATGAAGTTTGCCCTCAACGGCGCGCTGACGATTGGCACGCTGGATGGCGCGAATGTTGAGATGCAAGAGCACGTTGGCGAAGAGAATATCTTTATCTTCGGTAACACGGCGGATGAAGTCGAAGCGCTGCGGCGCAAGGGCTATAAGCCGCGTGAATACTACGAGAAAGATGAAGAGTTGCATCAGGTGCTGACGCAAATCGCCACTGGCTTATTCAGCCCGCAGGAACCCGGGCGCTACCGCGATCTCGTCGATTCCTTGATCAACTTTGGCGACCATTATCAGGTACTGGCAGATTTCCGTAGCTATATCGACTGCCAGGAAAAAGTGGATGAGCTTTATCGCCACCCGGAAGAGTGGACCAATAAAGCGATGCGCAACATCGCCAATATGGGGTACTTTTCATCGGATCGCACCATTCAGGAATATGCCGACTATATCTGGCATATCAAACCGGTTCGGCTGTAATAAAAAACCTCTCCCGGTTGGGAGAGGTTTCTTCTCTTGCAATGCCGCTCTCCCGCTGGGGAGAAGCGGATTCTGTTACGACGCCAGCGACAGTTCCGTTTTATGATGACGCGTTAACCATTGCGCCACGCGCGACTGCTCTTCCGCATTCAGCCACATGCCGAGTTTGGTACGACGCCAGATCGCGTCGTCCAGGCGTCTGACCCATTCGTGTTCGACCAGGTAACGCAATTCGGCTTCATACAGTTCGTGGCCGAAATGCTCGCCTAACGCTTCCAGGCTGGTGGCATTTGCCAGTATCAGCTCGCTGTTGCTGCCGTAAGTGCGGGCATAGTGGCGCGCCAGCGATTCGCTGATAAATGGATAACGGCGGCGCAATTTGGCGGCGTAATCATCGCGATCGCCCGCAATATCCCCGCCTGGTAACACACAGCTTTTCGTCCATGCCGGACCAATACCTTTGTAGTACGGCGTCAGTTTTTCCAGCGCGTGTTCGGCCAGCTTGCGGTAAGTGGTCAACTTGCCGCCAAACACGGAGAGCAGCGGTGCTTTGCCGTTTTCGTCGTGAATATCCAGCGTGTAGTCACGCGTGATAGCCTGCGGCGAATCGGATTCGTCATCGCACAGCGGGCGTACGCCGGAGTAAGTCCAGACAATATCCTCGCGGCTTAGCTGTTTCTTGAAGTGACCGTTATAGACTTTCAGCAGGTAGTTGATCTCGTTTTCGTCGATCTCCACGTGCTTCGGATCGCCTTTATACTCCACGTCCGTGGTGCCGATAATCGAAAACTCATCCATCCACGGAATCACAAAGACAATACGCTTATCTTCGTTTTGCAGGATATACGCCTGTTTTTGCGCGTGTGCTCGCGGCACCACAATATGGCTGCCTTTGATCAGACGGATGCCGTAGGGGGATGGCAGATGCATACCGTCATCAAAGAACTCTTTCACCCACGGGCCGGTGGCGTTAACCAGACCGCGCGCCTGCCAGCTGAATTTTTCTCCGGTGTCGATATCTTCCGCTTCAACAATCCACATGCCATTTTCACGGCGTGCGCTGGTGGCGCGGGTGCGGGTCATCACTTTACCGCCTTTTTGTTCCACCATCTGCGCATTGGCGAGTACCAGACGCGCATCGTCCACCCAGCAGTCAGAATATTCGAAACCGCGCACGATTTCCGGTTTCAGCACCGATTCTGCGCCAAAACGCAAACCGCGCGATGCAGGCAAACTGGTGCGTTTACCCAGATGATCGTACATAAACAGACCAATACGAATCATCCACGCCGGGCGCAGGTGCGGGCGGTGCGGCAGACGAAAACGCATCGGGAAAGCGATGTGTGGTGCCATTTTAAGCAGCACTTCGCGTTCGGCCAGCGCTTCGCTCACCAGGCGGAATTCGTAGTGTTCAAGGTAGCGCAGGCCGCCGTGAATCAATTTGGAGCTGTTGCTGGATGTCGCGCAGGCGAGATCCTGTGCTTCCAGCATCAGCACGGACAAACCACGCCCTGCGGCGTCAACCGCGATACCGGCACCATTAATGCCCCCGCCTATCACAATCAGATCTTTGGTTTCCATGCTGTCCTCATGCACTTTCGTTATAGCTCAAAAATGTTCGATATCGCTCATAATAGCAAAGGAACGCGCTTTTGGTAACATCAAAAAAACAATTTAGAGTGATATGCATAACATAATGGCGCTAACCCGCTGTCACGACGTACACTTGACGGCAGGATAGCCATTAACTGTGTCAATTAAGAGAACGTCATGGATCACTTTGAGTGTATTAACGTAGAAGAAGCCCACCAAAAATTGCACCAGCAGCAGGCCGTACTGGTGGATATTCGCGACCCGCAGAGCTTTGCGATGGGGCATACGCCAGGCGCGTTTCATCTCACCAACGACACGCTGGGCGCGTTTATGCGTGATAACGACTTCGAAACGCCGGTGATGGTGATGTGCTATCACGGCAACAGCAGTAAAGGCGCTGCGCAATATTTATTGCAGCAGGGCTACGATCAGGTCTACAGCGTGGACGGCGGTTTCGACGCCTGGCATCGCCACTTTCCGTCTGAAGTGATGCACGGCGCGCTGTAGGCATTGCGCTCGTCTTCGGTATACTGTCTTTTTTGTAGGGACTAAACGACGCCTGCCATGTTGATGATTACCTCTTTTTCCAACCCTCGCGTCGCCCAGGCGTTTGTTGACTATATGCAGACCCAGGGTGTGATCCTCACCCTTCAACACCATCAGCAAAGCGATGTCTGGCTGGCAGATGAAAGCCAGGCGGAGCGCGTGCGCAGCGAACTGGCGCGTTTTATGGAAAACCCCGGCGACCCGCGTTATCTGGCGGCGAGCTGGCAATCCGGGCAAATCGATAGCGGCTTGCACTATCGCCGCTTTCCGCTGCGGGCGGCGCTGCGTGAGCGCGGCGGGCCATTAACGTTGCTGATGTCGGCGCTGTGCGTCGTGGTGTTTGTGATGATGAGCATCATCGGCGATCAAACGGTGATGATGTGGCTTGCCTGGCCGTGGGACGCAAGCGTGCAGTTTGAAGTCTGGCGCTACTTTACCCATGCGGTAATGCACTTTTCGCTGGTGCATATCATCTTCAACCTTTTCTGGTGGTGGTATCTTGGCGGCGTGGTTGAAAAACGTCTGGGCACCGGAAAACTGGTGGTCATTACCCTCATTAGCGCTTTATTGAGCGGTTTTGTGCAGCACCAGCTTACTGGTCCGTGGTTTGGCGGCTTATCCGGCGTGGTTTATGCGCTGATTGGCTATGTCTGGCTGCGCGGTTTACGTGACCCGGAATCGCAGATTGCGTTACCTAACGGATTGTTTATCTTCACCGTTGTGCTGATGGTGGCGGAGTGGTTCGGTTTGACCGGTTTCGCGATTGCTAACGGCGCGCACACGGCGGGGATGGTGATTGGGCTGGCGATGGCGCTGGTCGACACGAAAAATGTGCGAAAACGAACATAATTATCCAGGGACAATTCATGAAACAAACACAGCGTCATGACGCAATTATTGAACTGGTTAAACAGCAGGGATACGTCAGTACCGAAGAGTTAGTCGAGCAATTTTCCGTTAGTCCACAAACGATTCGCCGCGATCTGAACGATCTGGCGGATCAAAATAAAATTTTGCGTCATCACGGCGGCGCGGCGCTGCCATCGAGCTCGGAAAACACCTCCTGGCACGATCGCAAAGCGACACAAACGGCGGAAAAAGAGCGTATCGCCCGCAAAGTGGCGGAACAGATTCCCAACGGCGCCACGCTGTTTATTGATATCGGCACCACGCCGGAAGCGGTCGCCCATGCGCTGCTCAACCACAGTGATTTACGCATCGTCACCAACAACCTGAACGTCGCCAATACATTAATGAAAAAAGACGATTTCCGGGTGATTCTGGCGGGCGGTGAGTTACGCAGCCGGGACGGCGGGATTGTGGGCGAGGCGACGCTCGATTTTATCTCTCAATTCCGCCTCGATTTCGGCATCCTCGGTATTAGCGGCATTGATGCCGATGGCTCATTGCTGGAGTTTGATTACCATGAAGTGCGCACCAAACGGGCGATTATTGAAAACTCGCGCCATGTGATGCTGGTGGTGGATCACTCGAAGTTTGGCCGCAACGCGATGGTCAATATGGGCAGTATTAGCATGGTGGACGCGGTTTACACCGATACCATGCCCCCCGCCAGCGTGGTGCAGGTGATTACCAGCAACAACGTGCAACTGGAGCTGTGCTAAACCGCCTTGCGGCGGTTTTTACACTCCGTAGCCCATGATCTTCAGCAACTGCTGCGCATGCTGAACCGCATCCTGGCGATGGGCGACGCCGAGTTTCTGATAGAGGTTGCGGATATGGGTTTTAATGGTCGTCGCCGCGACAGCCAGTTCGCCCGCAATCTGTTCATTACTGTAGCCAGAATAAATCAGCCCCAGCACCTGCCATTCGCGCTGGGTCAGCGGGCTGGTGCGGATCAGTTCCGGTACTTCCGGGTGAGTTAGCAGCCTTTCGACAAAGTTCTCGTCAAAATGCGCGAATTTATGCCGATGATGCTGATTAATGTCGCGCAGAATGCGCTGGGCGCGGTGCTGATCCAGCTCCGGCAGCGTGTTGAGCTGAATTAACTGACGCAACTGCTGCGCCATCGCTTCACCTTCAATCACGAAGTGGCTGATAAATCCGGTGCGGTTAGCCAGTTGTAAGGCCTCCAGCAACACCCGCTGCGCGTCATTTTTACGTCCCGCCTGCCAGTAAAGCTGGTTCAACAGCAACAGGTTGCGGTTGATATCACTCATCAGACGCAGACTGCGCGCGTTTTCGTTTAGCTCTTCAAGCACCATCTCAGCCGGGTCGAAATCACCAAGCAGGATTTGCGCGCGGGCAATATTACGCCACTGGCTTTGCAGGAAGTGGTTATTGGCAAATTCTGGTTTAGGCGTCTGGCGCAGCCATTGAGCCGCCGCTTTTTTATCGCCGGTCATTTGCCAGTAGATCACCCGCACTTTGTCGGCGTTCGACACCCAGTCGCTATGGTACTGACCATTGCCGAGCAAGTTTTCCAGCCGGTGCAGGTGGCTACGGGCATTATCGAGATCGCCACGCGCCAGCGAGTTTTGCACCAGCAACGCCAGACACTGCAACTGCTGCTGCGGTTGCAGGGCGGAAAGCACCTCCATGCCCTGGCGTGCCGCCGCTTCGGACTCGTCCAGCCGCGCCCACGCCCACAATAGTTGCGCGCGGATGCGCAGTAAAAATTCATGCATCGGCAGTTGTTCAAGATGCTGCTCACGGATAAGCGTGAAAGCCTTCTCTTGCATCTCCCAGGCCGCTTGCAGGAAGCCCTGGGCGAACAGAATTTCGCTTTGCTGAATAAGGCTCCACAACGCGTAGTGCCAGACATCGTGGCGACGCGCCATCTGCTCGGTTTGCTGCATAACCGACAGCGAATTAGTTAACTCGCCTTTGCAGTGCAGCACTTCGCCGTGAACCGAGGTGGCCACAATGCGGCTGTAGTAATTTGCCAGCGGCAACTCTTCGAGCGCCACCATCGCCAGCCGTTCGGCTTCCACCGGATCACCATCGTTGATGGCGACCTGCGCGCGCAACGCGTTGAAATCGCCATGCAGCGAGGCGTCCATTTGCGTGGTCATCTCCTGTTCGGCGCGCGCCAGCAGGGTGTTCACTTCGCTGTAACGGTGCTGGCTTTGCATCAGCCAGGCTTGTAACAGCACCAGGCGAGGGTTTTCCAGCAGGCTTTCCCACGGCAGCGCTTTCAGCGACTCTTCCAGCACGCTCAGCTCGCTGTGGTTGAATAGCCCCCAGGCGTGATGCAGCAGAATATCGCGCAGCATAATGCCATCGCCCGCCGCCAGCGCATGGTGAATAGCTTCGCTCGGGAAGCCTTGTGCCATCCAGCTTTCCGCTGCCGCGCGGTGAATATCCGGTAACTCTGTCGCCAGTTCCCACTGGCAGCGCTGGCGCAGGAAGTTGCCAAACAGCGGATGGTAGCTAAACCATTCGCCGGAATCGTCCATCCGTTGCAGGAACAGGCCCTGGCGCTCAATCTCTTCCAGCCGCATCTGCCCGTTCTCTTCGCCGGTCACGCGCACAATCAGCGCATCGTTCATCGAACGCAGCAGCGCGCTTTTCAGCAGGAAATGACGGGTATCAACATCGACATTATCCAGCACTTCATCAACCAGATAATCCGAAAGATGGCTGGCGTTAATGCCCGCCAGACGGCGCGCAGACTGGTGCGGTGCGCTGTGATTTTGCCGGGCAGAAAGCGCGATAAGCTGGAGCGCCGTTGCCCAGCCGGCCACGTCGTCGCACAGGCGGCTGCTCTCTGCCGCTTCAATAGGGGAGGTCAGGCGACAGTCAAAGAACTGTTTGGCTTCCTGGTGGGTAAAGGCAAGCTGGTGGCTGCCAATTTCCAGCAACTGCTCGCGCACACGAAGATTCGCGATGCCTAACTGCGGCAAGTTGCGTGACAGCACAATCAGCGTCAGGTTTTCTGGCTGATGGCGTAAGAAAAAGCGCATCGCATCGTGAATGACCGGGTTGGTGACGAGGTGGTAATCATCAATCACCAGATACAACGGGCGCTGCCATTCGGTCAGCTCAATAAACAGCTGTGAAAAGAGTGACGGCAGGCTGGCGTACTGGCGCTTTTGCGCCATCACTTCACTGCTGACGCAGTGCCCGCCCGTCGCCTGCTGGATGGCGGCGATAAAATAACTGGCAAAGCGTTCTTGCTGGTTGTCTCCTTCATCCAGCGAATACCAGCCAACGTCGTTCTTACCTGCCGCCCACTGCGAAATGAGCGTGGTTTTGCCGTAACCCGCAGGGCTGGTTACCAGCGCAAGCCGATAATTGTTGGCGCCGGAAAGTTTAGCCAGCAGCCGTTCCCGCACCACCGTGTGGTCGAGACGAACCGGGCGACTTAATTTGGACGGAATCAACATAGTTATCACTTCACTGTGCGAAAAACGGAGGGGACGATTTTTTTTGCGCTTCGTAATTAATAGTAATAAGGTCGGCCAGATGAAGAAATATTGCAAGTTATGTCCGAATCTGGCGATTGTGAATTTGCACCATGTCACATTTCTATTTATGTCGTGAATAAAGAAAGCACAATAATGGCAAAAGAGGGGGAGCCAGGACTGGCGGGCGATGCAGACCGGGTTATTAAATACTATTGGCAACTATAAGGTCTTTATTAGAAATATTAAGACATTGGCTGACATAAACGCACAAATAGCAAAAAACGAACAATTCCGCTCAGCGAAATATTATTTCGCTAAATTTTCACCGGTCAGCAATAGTTATTCTCTCCGAAACGACATTTCATTTTTCCTGCCCGCATGCGGAATTTCTCATCTGCTGTTGCTGCTTTTTTGATTGAGTAATGTTCAAAAAAGACGCTACCTTTAGGTGGCGGCGATCACACTTTTCGCTCATCCCCGCTACTCCTCCCCGGCTAATCCCTGGCAGGATGAGGAAGTCACCTGTTGAGCCAGGCACACTAGCGCAAACGTCGATTTACTTCATTACAGGACCCGGATTCTTTATGTCAAAGCCAACGTTTAATAAAGCGGAATTTGAAACGGCTCTTACGCGCCAGTGGCAGCGTTTTGGGGTTCAGGCCGCGAGCGACATGACAACCCGTCAGTGGTGGCAAGCGGTCAGCGGTGCGCTGGCGGAATTGCTGGCGGCGCAGTCCGCACCGAAAACGGCGAAAAATCAGCGCCACGTCAACTATATCTCCATGGAGTTTTTGATTGGTCGCCTGACCGGCAACAACTTGTTGAATCTGGGCTGGTATCAGGACGTTGGCGAGGTGCTGCAACACCACAACATCAACCTCACCGACCTGCTGGAAGAGGAGATCGATCCAGCGCTCGGCAACGGTGGTTTAGGGCGCCTGGCGGCCTGTTTCCTCGATTCGATGGCCACCGTTGGTCAGTCGGCCACTGGTTACGGTCTGAACTATCAATACGGCTTGTTCCGCCAGTCTTTTGTTGACGGGCAACAACACGAAGCGCCGGACGACTGGCATCGCCGTAGCTATCCGTGGTTTAGCCATAACGAGCAATTAGATGTGCAGGTGGGCATTGGCGGGAAAGTCAGCAAAGAAGGCCACTGGCAACCGGCTTTCACGATTGTAGGCGAAGCCTGGGATCTGCCGGTTATCGGTTATCGCAATGGTGTCACTCAGCCGCTGCGTCTGTGGCAGGCGACCCACGCGCATCCGTTTAATCTCACTAAATTTAACGATGGTGATTTCCTGCGTGCCGAACAAACGGGTATTGATGCGGAAAAACTTACCAAAGTGCTCTACCCGAATGACAACCATCAGGCAGGCAAAAAGCTGCGTCTGATGCAGCAATATTTCCAGTGTGCCTGCTCGGTGGCCGATATTTTGCGCCGCCATCACCTGGCCGGACGCAAGCTGGCGCAACTGCCGGACTATGAAGTCATTCAACTCAACGATACGCACCCGACCATCGCCATACCGGAGCTGCTGCGTGTGCTGATCGATGAACATCAGCTGAGCTGGGATGATGCGTGGGCGATCACCAGCCGCACTTTCGCCTATACCAACCATACGTTGATGCCAGAAGCGCTGGAGCGCTGGGACGAAACGCTGGTGAAAGCGCTGCTGCCGCGCCATATGCAAATCATCAAGCAGATCAACGACAAATTTAAAGTGCTGGTCGAGAAAACCTGGCCGGGCGACAAAGCGGTGTGGGAAAAACTTGCGGTAGTGCATCACAAGCAAGTCCGCATGGCGAACCTGTGCGTGGTTGGCGGTTTCGCGGTCAACGGCGTTGCGGCGCTGCACTCGGATCTGGTGGTAAAAGATCTGTTCCCGGAATACCACCAGTTGTGGCCGGGCAAATTCCATAACGTCACCAATGGCATCACTCCGCGCCGCTGGATCAAACAGTGCAACCCGCAGCTGGCCGCGTTGCTTGATAAGACGCTGAAAAAAGAGTGGGCCAACGATCTCGACCAGTTGATTAACCTGGAGAAATACGCCGACGACGCGGCGTTCCGTAAACAGTACCGCGAGATAAAACAGCACAACAAACAACAACTGGCGGCGTTTGTGAAAGCGCGTACCGGCATCGAAATCAATCCGCACGCGCTGTTTGATATCCAAATCAAGCGTTTGCATGAGTACAAACGCCAGCATCTTGGTTTGCTGCATATTATCGCGCTGTATAAAGAGATCCGCGAAAACCCGCAAGCTGACCGCGTACCGCGCGTGTTCCTGTTTGGTGCGAAGGCCGCGCCGGGTTACTACCTGGCGAAAAACATTATCTATGCCATTAATAAAGTGGCGGAAGTGATTAATAACGACGCCAGCATTGGCGACAAGCTGAAGGTCGTTTTCCTGCCGGATTATTGTGTATCGGCGGCGGAAAAATTGATTCCGGCGGCGGATGTTTCCGAGCAGATCTCCACGGCCGGTAAAGAAGCCTCCGGCACCGGCAACATGAAGCTGGCACTGAATGGCGCGTTAACCGTCGGTACGCTGGACGGTGCCAACGTCGAGATTGCCGAACAGGTGGGCGAGGAGAATATCTTTATCTTCGGTAACACCGTTGAGCAGGTGAAAGCGCTGAAAGCGAAAGGTTACGACCCGCTGAAGTGGCGCAAAAAAGACAAGCAACTTGATGCGGTACTGAAAGAGCTGGAAAGCGGTAAATACAGCGATGGCGATAAACATGCCTTCGACCAGATGCTGCACAGTCTCGGCAAGCAGGGCGGCGACCCGTATCTGGTGCTGGCGGATTTCGCCGATTACGTAGCCGCGCAAAAACGTGTCGATGTGCTCTACCGTGACCAGGAAGCCTGGACGCGTGCTGCAATCCTGAACACCGCGCGCTGCGGTATGTTCAGCTCCGACCGTTCGATCCGCGATTATCAAACCCGTATCTGGCAGGCGAAACGCTAAGGAAGGGTGATGGAGAATAAACGTCTGGAACAGGCCGCGCTGGCGGCGGGGATCAGCCCGAACTACATCAATGCGCACGGTAAACCGCAATCCATTACCGTGAAAACCAAGCAGCGTTTGCTGGATGCGATGCATCCGGCGCCTGCGGTGGCGACCAGTGCGCCGCCAGTGCCCGTGGTACAGGTGTTTATCCATGGCAAGAAAAAGGTGCTGCCGGTTGTTGGTCAAGGTGATTTCCAGTGGCAACTCACCACGGAAACGGGCAAGCAGTACCAGGGCGAGGTGCGCGGTGGGGCGAATTTGCCGCTGCCAGCTGGCCTGGCGCTGGGTTATCACACGCTGAGCGTGACGCAGAAAAATCAACACTGGCAGTGCCGGGTGATCATCGCGCCGGCGCGGTGTTATGAACCTCAGGCGCTGCTCGACGGTAAGAAACTGTGGGGTGCCTGTGTGCAGCTTTACACCCTGCGTTCTGAGAGTAACTGGGGGATTGGCGATTTCGGCGATCTGAAAAAGATGCTCGGCGAGGTGGCCAGCCGTGGCGGTGCGTTTATCGGGCTTAACCCGATTCATGCGCTCTATCCGGCGAACCCGGAAAGCGCCAGCCCGTACAGCCCATCATCGCGCCGCTGGTTGAATGTTATCTATATCGATGTCAATGCGGTGGCGGATTTCCGCGACAGCGAAGAGGCGCAGGCGTGGTGGAATTTACCCACCACGCGCGAAACGCTACAGGCCGCCCGCGATGCACAATGGGTGGATTACGCCACCGTCACTGCGCTGAAACTGGAGGCATTGCGCATGGCGTGGCAGCGCTTTCGCCAGCGTGCGCAGAGCGATGAACAGGCTGTGGCGTTCCAGCGTTTTGTGCTGCAGGAAGGCGAGAGCCTTTACTGGCAGGCGGCGTTCGATGCGATTCATGCTAATCAGGTGAAAGAAGATGTGCTGCGCTGGGGCTGGCCGGTGTGGCCGGAAGGGTATCAGAATACGAACAGCCCGCAGGTGAAAGCGTTCTGCAAAGAGCATGAGGATGAGGTCAATTTCTACCTCTGGCTGCAATGGCTGGCTTACACCCAGTTCGCCGAATGCTGGCAAACCAGCCAGGGTTACGCGATGCCGATTGGTTTGTACCGCGACCTGGCCGTGGGTGTGGCGGAAGGTGGCGCAGAAACCTGGTGCGATCGCGAGTTGTATTGCCTGAAAGCATCCGTTGGCGCACCGCCGGATATTCTCGGCCCGTTGGGGCAAAACTGGGGCTTGCCGCCGATGGATCCGCATGTGATCCACGCCCGCGCTTATGCGCCATTTATCGATCTGCTGCGTGCCAATATGAAAAACTGCGGTGCGCTGCGGATTGATCATGTGATGTCGATGCTGCGTCTGTGGTGGATCCCGTATGGTGAAACGGCCGATCACGGCGCGTATGTGCAGTACCCGGTCGATGACCTGCTCGCCATTCTCGCGCTGGAAAGCCAGCGTCATCAGTGCATGGTGATTGGTGAAGATCTGGGAACCGTACCGGTGGAGATCGTCGGTAAACTGCGCAGCAGCGGTGTGTACTCTTACAAAGTGCTCTACTTCGAAAACGATCATGAAAAAACGTTCCGCGCGCCGCAGGCGTACCCGCAACAGTCAATGGCGGTGGCGACAACGCACGATCTTCCTACCCTGCGTGGCTACTGGGAAAGCGGCGATTTGACGCTCGGTAAAACGCTGGGGCTCTATCCGGATGAAGTGGTTTTGCGCGGGTTGTATCAGGATCGCGAACTGGCGAAACAGGGGCTGCTTGATGCGCTTCATCAGTACGGTTGTTTGCCGCAGCGGGCCGGACATAAAGCGTCGCGTATGCCAATGACGTCGGTACTTAACCGTGGGATGCAGCGTTATATCGCCGACAGCAACAGTGCGCTGTTGGGGCTGCAACCGGAAGACTGGCTGGATATGGCCGGGCCGGTGAATATTCCGGGCACCAGTTATCAGTATAAAAACTGGCGGCGGAAGCTGGCGGTGTCGCTGGAGGCGATGTTTGCCGATGAAAAGGTCAATAAGTTATTAAAAGACCTCGATCGACGCCGTAAAGCGGCGGCAAAGCGGAAATAAAAAAGGCCCGGTTATCCGGGCCTTTTTACGTGCAGCGACTGAATTAAACCACCATGCCCAGCAGCAGGCAGCCAACCAGACCGCACACGGAAATGATGGTTTCCAGCGCCGACCAGGAGCGCATGGTCTCGCCGATGGTCAGGTTAAAATACTCTTTGAACAGCCAGAAACCCGGATCGTTAACGTGAGAGAAAATCACGCTACCGGAACCGACTGCAATCACCATCAACTCCGGGCTTACGCCGGTGGTGGCAATCAACGGCGCCGCAATACCACCTGCGGTGATTGCCGCAACGGTGGCGGAACCCAGCGCGATACGCAGCACTGCGGCAATTGACCACGCCATAAACAGCGGGGAGAGATTGGTGGAATGCATCATTGAAGCGATGTATTTATCGACGCCGCTATCAACCAGAACCTGTTTGAACGCACCACCACCACCGATGATCAGCAGCATCATGGCAATGATTTTGATGGAGCTGGTCAGCGTTTCGTTGATGTCGTCCATCGAACGGCCACGGTTCAGGCCGAAGGTGAATACCGCAATCAGCACCGCAATCATGGTTGCCATGACCGGGTCGCCGAAGAATTCAGCGTAAGGCAGCAGCGCATGGCCTTTCGGCAGCAGCATTTCTGCTACCGCGCGCAGTGCCATCAGGATCACCGGTACCAGCGATGTCCAGACGCTGACGCCAAAGCCCGGCATCTCTTCTTCGGTGAAGGTTTTCGCGTTGTAGAGACCATCCGGGATCGGTTTATCAATGCTTTTCAGGAAACGGGCATAGACCGGGCCAGCAAGGATAACGGTTGGGATACCGAGCAGTGTTCCGTAGAGCAGCGTTTTGCCCATATCCGCATGGAAAATGGTCGCAATCGCTGTTGGGCCCGGGTGTGGAGGCAGAAAGCCGTGCGTCACTGACAGTGCTGCCGCCATCGGCACACCCACATACAGCAGCGGAATACGTGCGGATGCCGCAATGGTAAACACCAGCGGCAGCAGCAGTACGAAGCCGACTTCATAGAACAGCGCGAAACCGACGGTAAAACCGGTCAGCACCACTGCCCACTGAATGTACTGGCGACCAAATTTTTCGATAAGCGTGGTGGCAATGCGCTGTGCGCCGCCGCAGTCCGCCAGCAGTTTGCCGAGCATGGCACCAAAACCCATGATCAGCGCAAGGCTGCCGAGCGTACCGCCAACACCATTTTTAATGGATTTAATAACGGCATCAAGCGGCATGCCCTGCATCATCCCCACGGCGAGCGCCACAAGGATCAGGGCGATAAATCCGTTCAGTTTGAAGCGGATCATTAACAGGAGTAAGAGAGCAACACCGATAGCGACTATGACTAATGGCATGATTTACCTGGCCTTTAATTTGTTATGGGTAACGTCAGTATTTCTGGCAGCCGCTGAAAATTCCCGAAAAAGGAAGGAGCGAGCTGCGGCACCGTTGCGGCTGACATCCATTGCTAAAAATTGTAGTCGGATGTTTTTTAAGTTGTCAGTGCTGGCAGGAATGATACGGGTAACATCCACGAAAAGAGAATCACTCTGGCGATCTAAATGTAAGATCTGAGACATGCGTCATATTAACGCCAGGAAACTAAACAGGTATGAAAAGAGAAATGTGGGCGGGGAGATACGGGTAACACACGGGTTAACGTTGTAGACCCGGCAGGCAGAACGCCGCCGGGCAATCTACAGCAGAAAGCAGACTTAGTAGTAAGAGTGCTCGCCGCGCTGATGTTCGGTCAGATCGCGCACACCTTTCAGCTCCGGGAACTCGGTCAGCAACTGCTTTTCGATACCCTCTTTCAGCGTCACGTCGACCATGGAGCAACCGTTACAGCCACCGCCAAACTGCAGAATGGCGTAGCCTTCATCGGTGATCTCCATCAGCGAAACACGGCCGCCGTGGCCGGCTAACTGCGGGTTTATTTGCGACTGCAGCAAATACTCAACGCGCTCCATCAGCGGCGCGTCGTCGGACACTTTACGCATTTTGGCGTTCGGCGCTTTCAGCGTCAGCTGGGAACCCAACTGGTCGGTGACAAAATCGATTTCCGCATCTTCCAGATACGGCGCGCTCAGCTCATCGACATAGGCAATCAGTTGTTCAAATTTCAGCGCGGTGTCGGTGGCTTCAACCGCGTCCGGCGGGCAATAAGAGACGCCACACTCAGCGTTGGGTGTGCCTGGGTTAATCACAAATACGCGGATTTGTGTCCCTTCTTCCTGATTTGCCAGCAGTTTGACAAAGTGCGCTTGGGCAGCGTCGGAAATACGGATCATAGCAATGGCCTAATAGTTGACTATTTTACTTGGTTATAATACGCCCATCATCGAGGGTCTACAAGGTTCGACACAGGCACCAGACCTGAACAGTTGCTGCGCCGCTGCGTAATAGCAGCCGGGTGATTTCCGCAACGGTGCTGCCGGTCGTGACGACATCATCCACCACGACGATATGGAGACCGGCAACGGGCAATTCAAGACGAAAGGCATTTTTCAGGTTCTGCTTGCGCAAACGGGCATTGAGTTGATGCTGCACAGGCGTTGCCCGCACCCGGCGTAGAGCGCCGGAAGAGTATGGGCATTGCAACCAATGCGCCAGCGCCCGGCACAGGAGATCGCTTTGATTAAAGCCTCTGCGCCACTGGCGACGCGCATGTAGCGGTACGCTGAGGATAATATCCGGCGTCTGCCAGTTTCCGCTGCGGCGTGCGTTTAATACGGCTAACAGCAGCAGACGGGCCAGCGCGCGGGCGATTTCCGGGCGAGGCATAAATTTAAACTGCTGCACCAGCGGACTAAGCGGTGGTGCATAACGGCTGACGGCAATCAGCCGCTGCCAGGGCGGCGGTTTTTGCAGACAGCGCCCGCAGGCAATGTCGTCGCGAGCGGCGGGTAAACCGCACAAAGGGCAAACTTTTTCGCGCACTTCCATGGCGCGCGTGCAGCCGGAACAGACTCCCCACTGGCTCAGCATCAATGGCATTCGACATAGCCAGCATAAGCCTGGCACTGTTAGCATGTGCCACCTCCTTGTGTGAAAGAAGAGAACGATAGCTGATGAAGAACATCTGGTGGCAAACCAAAGGCGAAGGAAATTGTCATCTTGTGCTGCTGCACGGATGGGGGCTGAATGCGCAGGTCTGGGATTGCATTACACCGGAACTGTGTTCGCAATTTACGCTGCATTTAGTGGATCTGCCGGGCTATGGCCGAAGTGAAGGGTTTGGCGCACTGGCGCTGCAACAGATAGCGGATATCGTGTTATCTCACGCGCCAAAAAAGGCGATATGGCTGGGCTGGAGCCTGGGCGGGCTGGTGGCGAGCCAGATTGCGTTGCAATCACCTGAACGCGTCAGTGCGTTGGTTACGGTTGCTTCATCGCCCTGTTTTAGCGCGCAGGGCGATTGGGCGGGTATCAAACCTGAGGTGCTGGCCGGTTTTCAACACCAATTGAGTGAGGATTTTCAGCGTACCGTTGAGCGTTTCCTGGCATTGCAGACGCTCGGCACCGAAACCGCAAGGCAGGATGCGCGCGAGCTGAAAAACGCGGTGTTGTCGCTTCCGATGCCGCCAACGGAAGTGCTGAACGGCGGGCTGGAGATTTTAAAAACGGTAGATTTACGCGAAGCACTGAGTGGACTGACGCTGCCGTTTTTACGTATGTATGGCCATCTTGACGGACTGGTGCCGCGTAAAATCGTTCCGTTACTGGATGATATGTGGCCGCAGAGCGAGTCGTTGATTTTCCCGAAAGCGGCACATGCGCCGTTTGTTTCCCATCCTGCCGCGTTCTGCGAGGCGTTGCTGGCGCTGAAAGCCAGGCTTGTTTAACGCAGCGCCCACCACTCGCGAGAGCAGGCGCTTTTCCCTTCCGGGCACTGCTTGCAGCTACCGGTTAAACAACCGGTAGTCTCTTCCTGAATACGCACGGCTTTACCCATGGCTTCCATGCGAGCGAGCATGGCGTCGATCATCGCGCGTGGCGTATGCAGCGCGGCGCTCAGTTGCTGAGCCTCCATCCGGCCTTGCAATGCCAACAAATCACGCACTTCAATTAACGACGCCATCGTTGTTGCTCCTTAGTGACAATCGCCCGCCGGGCTGTCGCAGCAGCTGGCGACGGTTTTACGCGTAGCCAGCAGGCTGACGTCCACCCGGCTTCTGGCGCGGCGAAGGGCGCTAATTACCACCACGTTAAACAGCAGAACCGCCAGAATACAGATCAGGCTGTAGACCGGGTGCTCGCTGAAGGTCGCCGTCTGGTAAAAGAGCGTGGCGAGCGAGTAGGCGATATTCAGCCCCCACAGCACCGAGAAGCCCATCCAGCCACGGCTGGATTCGCGGGCGATAGCGCCCATCGCGGTGATACACGGTACGTAAAGCAGCACAAAAATCAGGTAGCTGTAAGCGGCTGCCGCACTGCCGAATTTTTCGCTCATTACGCCCATGGTACCGGTCGCCATTTCGCCATCGCCTTTGCTGGCTTCGATTGGGTTAGCCAGTACGCTCAGGCTGAACGTCTCTTTCACGCTTTTCGCCGTATCTTCCAGAGCGGCAATCAGCTCCCCCGTCAGGCTGAATTCCGCCGGGTTAAAGGCTTCCTGCTCAATATTTTCCGCGGTGTAAAGTGAGTTCAGCGTACCGACGACCACCTCTTTCGCCATTGCGCCCGTAACAAGACCCACGGTGGCTTGCCAGTGGTCGCCATGCACGCCAATCGGCTCCAGCAGCGGGGTAAAGACGCGGCTGACTGAGGCCAATGCAGATTCATCAATTTTGTGTACGGTACGACCATCCAGCGAGAAGCTGTTCATCGCGCTGAGGAAAATGCTGACGATGATAATCACTTTACCCGCGCGGATGACAAAGCCTTTTAGACGCTGCCAGGTTTGCAGCAACAGGCTTTTCAGATGCGGCACGTGATACACCGGCAGTTCCATCACAAACGGCGATGCTTCGCCGCGCAGCAGCGTATGTTTCAGCACCAGACCGGTAAGGATCGCCATCACGATACCAATCACATACAGCGAGAAGACGGTGAGCGCTCCTTGCTGGCCGAAAAAGGCGGCAGCGAAAACTGCGAAAATGGCCAGACGCGCACCACATGACATAAACGGCGCCATCATGATGGTGATCAGACGTTCACGCGGCGCGTCTAATGTGCGTGCGCCCATCACTGACGGTACGTTACAGCCGAAACCGACAATCAGCGGTACGAAAGATTTGCCCGGCAGCCCCAGCGACTGCATCAGGCGATCCATCACAAACGCGGCGCGCGCCATATAACCGGAGTCCTCAAGAAAGGACATAAACAGGTACATCATGCCGAGCTGCGGCACCAGCGGCAGCACGGTATTCACGCCGCCACCAAGCCCTTGTGCGAGGAATACGGTCAGCCATTCCGGGAAGTGCAGCGTATAACCCAGCCACTGAATACCGTGAATGAAGATCGCGACTGAACCTGCGTCGAAAATCGGCTGGAACGCGCCGCCGATGTTAATCGCGAACAGGAACATCAGATACATGACGAACAAAAAGATCGGCAACCCTAAAAAGCGGTTAATGATGATGCGATCAACTGCGGCGGTGAACTGGCTTGGCTCGGCGGTGAGCGTGTTGCTGACGGTATCGCAAATCGCCGCAATCGACTGATAACGCGCATCAGCAATATGCAACGCAGGATCGTCCATTTCCGCTCCCAGGCGAGCGAGCGAGGCAGCCAGTTGCTGTTCGTTTACGCCAGAATTTGCGCGGCTGTAGATATCACCTTCCAGCATTTGCAGGCCCATCCAGCGGCGTTGCTGTAATGGCACATCATCGGCCATTTGCTGCGCCAGCGCGTCTGCTTCGCGGGAAAGGGGTTGGGCGTAATGCACCAGTTCTATGTTGTCGTTGTGTTGGTGACGGTCGACAGCCATTTTAAGCGCTTCAATCCCGCGACCACGCGTGGAAACCAGCGGTATCACCGGACAGCCCAGGCGTGCGGCAAGACCATCGATATCAATACGGATTTTCTGTTTTTCCGCGATATCCAGCATGTTGAGGGCGATAATGCACGGCACGCCCAGCTCCAGTAATTGCAGCGTCAGGTAAAGGTTGCGCTCAAGATTGGAGGCATCGACCACGTTGATCACCAGATCGGCGTCACCGCTTAAAATGTAGTGGCAGGCGATCTGCTCATCGAGCGACGTTTGCGCGGAAATGGTAGTGAGCGAATAGGTGCCGGGAAGATCGACCAGCGTCACCTGGTGGTCGGTCGTGTTGAACTGTCCCTCTTTGCGCTCAACGGTTACGCCGGACCAGTTTCCCACCCGCTGACGCGCGCCGGTGAGCTGATTAAATAACGTTGTCTTGCCAGAATTAGGGTTACCAATTAAGCCAATGGTCAATTTTTTCATTTTTACTTAGCACTCTTTGTAACAACTGGCTGATTAACGAGATACCGCTTCCAGTTCAAGGAACGCGAGATCTTTTTTCCGTAACACTAAATTAACGCGGCGGGTTTCAATATGAATAGGGTCACCCAAAGGGGCGACGCGCACCACATTAAAAGAGGAGCCGGGCAACATCCCTAATGACAGAAGTTTCTGTCGCCAGGCCGGACTTATTTCTTGGGAGAAACCGGTAATTTTCCACGCACTGTCTGGAGAGAATTGCATAGAGCCTACTTATTTACGCTGCGAGCCAAGAGTTTCCACGCGCCGTCTGGCGCACTGTTCATCATCGAAGGAGTGGAGAAATAATCTACTGATCCAATGATAATGAGAATAGTTTTTATCATCAATCATAAAAATGCGTTTGCCGGGGGCAGAAATGAGAATTTGATTCTCTTTTGACGTAGCTCAAAAATTTGTTGGGTTGTGTATTACCAGCGCAAAACGAGAAAATATTACCGCCAGGTTAAAAAGGTAATTTTTATTTTACAAAGTTAATTCGCGTTTAATGTTTGTAATATGCGCCGCGCAAGGAAAATAACGCCGATGCCGATTGCATAATTAAATACAGGTAGTGATTAGTTAATAATTTTGAATAGTAAATAACATCTGAAATAACGAGTTAATTGCTTTTCGTTCATCATTGGACAGATTTAATCTGGACTTTTTCGAACGTGTTTGCAAAAAATACCCCTCCCGGTGAAGGGAGGGGTAAAGATTAACGTTTTTTACCCATTGCCGCAGCGAGTGCATCCATCATTGCACTGTTGCCGCCTGGCTGGCTGTCGCGACCGCGTGGCGCTTTCGCCGGACGAGCCGCGTTGCGGTTCGCGTTATCGCGATTGCCCGAGTTACCACTCCCTCGACGGGAATTGGTCTCGCCTGGCTGCTCGTCCAGACGCATGGTCAACGCGATTCGTTTGCGCTGTAAATCCACTTCCAGCACTTTGACCTTCACGATATCGCCCGCTTTCACCACGGTATGCGGATCTTCGACGAACTTATCCGCCAGCGATGAAATATGCACCAGACCATCCTGATGCACGCCGATATCAACGAAGGCGCCAAAGTTCGTCACATTGGTGACTGCGCCTTCAAGCACCATGCCCGGTAGCAGGTCATTCATCGTTTCCACGCCTTCGGCAAAGGTCGCGGTTTTAAACTCCGGACGCGGATCGCGGCCTGGTTTTTCCAGCTCTTTGATAATGTCGGTGACCGTCGGTACACCAAACTGCTCATCGGTAAAATCGCTGGCTTTCAGCTTGCGCAACTCCGCGCTATTGCCCATCAGATCGCGCAGTGACTGCTCGGTTGCCGCCAGAATACGTTCAACCACCGGGTAGGTTTCCGGGTGAACGGTGGAGGCGTCCAGCGGGTTGTCGCCGTGGTTAATACGCAGGAAGCCCGCGCACTGCTCAAAGGCTTTCGGCCCCAGACGGCTCACTTTCAGCAACTGCTGGCGGTTCTGGAACTGACCATTTTCATCGCGCCAGGCGACAATATTCTGCGCCATCATGCGGGTTAAACCGGCGACGCGCGTCAGCAGCGGCACAGAGGCGGTATTCAGGTCGACGCCAACAGCGTTCACGCAATCCTCCACAACTGCATCCAGTTTGCGCGCCAGTTGCGTCTGGCTGACATCGTGCTGGTACTGGCCGACACCGATAGATTTCGGATCGATTTTCACCAGCTCCGCCAGCGGGTCTTGTAAGCGGCGGGCAATAGAGACCGCACCGCGCAGTGAAACATCCAGATCCGGGAATTCGAGCGCCGCCAGTTCGGAAGCGGAATAAACCGATGCGCCCGCTTCGCTGACAATCACTTTCTGCGCGGTCACGTTCGGGAACTGTTTCTGCACATCGAGGTAGAAGCGTTCTGTTTCGCGCGAGGCGGTGCCGTTACCAATCGCCACCAGTTCAACATTGTGTTTTTCACACAGCGCTGCGACGGCTACAGCCGCTTTTGCCGCTTGCCCGGTATGCGGATAGATCGTGTCGGTGGCGACCAGTTTGCCGGTGGCATCCACCACTGCGACTTTCACACCGGTACGCAAGCCCGGATCAAGACCCATCGTGGCGCGCAGCCCGGCAGGGGCGGCCATCAGCAGATCGTGCAGGTTACGGGCGAAAACATTGATGGCTTCGTCTTCCGCGCGTTCGCGCACGGTGCCCATCAGCTCCGTTTCCAGATGCATCAACACTTTGATACGCCACGTCCAGCTCACCACGCCTTTACGCCAGCTGTCCGCTGGCGCGTTGTTCAGGCGCAGGCCGAGGTGGTCGATAATAATTTGCTCGCAGTGGCTCTCTTTTGGCGGCTCATCAAACTGCGGATCGGCGTTCAGCGCCAGTTGCAGCACACCTTCGTTACGCCCGCGAAACATCGCCAGCGCGCGGTGCGAAGGGACAGTCGAAATCGGTTCGTGATGATCGAAATAGTCGCGGAATTTAGCGCCTTCATCCTCTTTGCCGCTAACCACGGTGGAGACGAGATGGGCGTTTTTCCACAAATAGTCACGCACTTTTGCCAGCAACGCGGCATCTTCCGCGAAGCGTTCCATCAGGATATAGCGCGCGCCATCCAGTGCCGCTTTGCTGTCGGCGACGCCTTTGTCGGTATCGACAAACGTTGCGGCCAGCGTTTCCGGGTCTTGCGAGGGGTCATTCCAGAGGGAATCTGCCAGCGGCTCCAGCCCGGCTTCAATGGCGATTTGCCCGCGCGTGCGGCGTTTTGGTTTGTACGGCAGGTAGAGATCTTCAAGCTCGGTTTTGCTCAGCGTACCGTTAATGGCTTTTGCCAGCTCATCGCTGAGTTTGCCCTGTTCGCCAATCGATTTCAGAATCGCCTGGCGGCGCTCTTCCAGCTCGCGCAGATAACCAAGGCGGGTTTCGAGCTGACGCAATTGCGTGTCGTCCAGACCGCCGGTGACCTCTTTACGATAGCGCGCGATAAACGGCACTGTGTTCCCTTCATCAAGCAGGCGAACGGCGGATTCCACCTGTTCGGTTCGTGCCTGAAGTTCACCCGCAATAATGCGGCAGAGCGAATCATTCATCATGTCATTTCATCTTCTGAACAAAAATCAGGGGATAGTTATACGGACTGGCATCGCAAAATGCCAGCCGCACAGGGCTTCTCGGACGGTTCTGGGGGCTATTTCACGTATTCAATTTGATTGACGTACCAGGTTGCTTCACCGCCGGGCGTTTGCACTACCGCCACGTCGCCTTCCTCTTTCTTGAGCAGGGCGCGCGCCATCGGCGAATCGATAGAAATGTAATCTTTGCGGCCGAAAATTTCGTCATAACCCACAATGCGAAAACGCAGTGTATCGCCGTCGTCGTTTTCGATTTCCACCCAGGCGCCAAAAAAGACTTTGCCTTCCTGCTGAGGGGAGTAATCAACGATTTTGAGATTTTCCAGGCATTTGGTGAGATAGCGTACGCGGCGGTCTATCTCGCGCAGGCGCTTTTTGTTGTACTGATAATCGGCGTTTTCGCTGCGGTCGCCGAGGCTGGCCGCCCAGGTGACTTTTTTGGTGACTTCCGGGCGCTCCTGACGCCAGAGAAAATCGAGTTCCTGCTTCAGTTTTTCATAACCTTCGCGGGTAATCAGGGGCGTTTTCATTCTTGGGCCTTATTTCCGTGACGTTCTTGCCTGCACACACGTTACAAACGCGATAGTGTAAGGTGCAGATTAATCATGCTTTCTGTGATGACATATGCATATAAGCTGCTGTTAAATATGCTTTGTAACAATTTCGACTAGAATGTATACCAGATTTCGCTGGTCGTGAACGCGCACTTTTCTAGAATACGGAAACATTATTGTCGGAACCTTTGGGAGTATAAACAATGCAAGAGAATTATAAGATTCTGGTCGTGGATGACGACATGCGCCTGCGCGCATTGCTTGAGCGTTACCTTACCGAGCAGGGCTTCCAGGTTCGCAGCGTGGCTAACGCTGAGCAGATGGATCGTCTGTTAACCCGTGAATCTTTCCATTTGATGGTGCTGGATCTGATGCTGCCAGGAGAAGATGGCCTCTCTATCTGCCGCCGTTTGCGCAGCCAGAGCAACCCGATGCCGATTATTATGGTGACGGCGAAAGGCGAAGAAGTGGACCGCATTGTGGGTCTGGAAATTGGTGCCGATGATTATATTCCCAAACCGTTTAACCCGCGTGAACTGCTGGCGCGTATTCGTGCTGTGTTGCGCCGTCAGGCGAATGAATTGCCGGGCGCGCCGTCTCAGGAAGAAGCGGTAATTGCGTTTGGTAAGTTCAAGCTGAATCTTGGTACGCGCGAAATGTTCCGTGAAGATGAACCGATGCCGCTGACCAGCGGTGAATTCGCGGTGCTGAAAGCACTGGTGAGCCATCCGCGTGAGCCGTTATCGCGCGATAAGCTGATGAACCTGGCGCGCGGGCGTGAATACTCGGCGATGGAGCGTTCTATTGACGTGCAGATCTCGCGCTTGCGTCGCATGGTGGAAGAAGATCCGGCGCACCCGCGCTATATCCAGACCGTTTGGGGCCTTGGCTACGTTTTTGTACCGGACGGCTCTAAAGCATGATGCGAGTGCGTTTCTCGCCGCGCAGTTCTTTTGCCCGCACCCTGTTACTTATCGTCACCTTGCTGTTCGCCAGCCTGGTGACGACCTACCTGGTGGTGCTGAACTTCGCCATTCTGCCCAGCCTCCAGCAGTTTAATAAGGTTCTCGCCTACGAAGTGCGTATGTTGATGACCGATAAACTGCAACTGGAGGACGGCACGCAGCTGGTGGTGCCTCCGGCGTTTCGCCGTGAGATTTACCGCGAGCTGGGCATTTCGCTTTACTCCAACGAGGCCGCAGAAGACGCCGGTCTGCGTTGGGCGCAGCATTACGAATTCTTAAGTCAGCAAATGGCGCAGCAGCTTGGCGGCCCGACCGAAGTGCGCGTTGAGGTGAATAAAAGCTCACCGGTGGTGTGGCTGAAAACCTGGCTGTCGCCCAATATCTGGGTGCGCGTACCGCTGACCGAAATTCATCAAGGGGATTTCTCCCCGCTGTTCCGCTACACGCTGGCGATTATGCTGCTGGCGATAGGCGGTGCCTGGTTGTTTATCCGCATTCAGAACCGACCACTTGTTGACCTGGAACACGCCGCGCTGAAGGTGGGGAAAGGGCATATTCCGCCGCCGCTGCGTGAATATGGCGCGTCGGAAGTGCGCTCGGTTACCCGCGCCTTTAACCAGATGGCCGCCGGGGTGAAGCAGCTTGCCGACGATCGCACGTTATTGATGGCGGGCGTCAGCCACGATCTGCGTACGCCGCTCACGCGTATTCGCTTAGCGACGGAGATGATGGCGGAAGAAGATGGCTATCTCGCTGAATCCATTAATAAAGATATTGAAGAGTGCAACGCGATTATCGAGCAGTTTATCGATTATCTGCGTACCGGGCAGGAAATGCCGATGGAAGTGGCCGAACTGAACGCGGTGCTTGGGGAAGTCATCGCGGCAGAAAGTGGCTACGAGCGTGAAATCGATACCGGGTTGAAAGAGAGCGAGATTTTCGTGCGTATGCACCCGCTTTCCATTAAACGCGCGGTTGCCAATATGGTGGTTAACGCGGCGCGCTACGGCAATGGCTGGATCAAAGTCAGCAGCGGTACCGAGCACAATCGCGCCTGGTTCCAGGTTGAAGATGACGGCCCGGGCATCAAACCGGAGCAGCGCGAACATCTGTTCCAGCCGTTTGTCCGCGGTGACAGCGCGCGCAGCACCAGCGGTACGGGCCTGGGGCTGGCAATCGTGCAGCGTATTGTGGATAACCATAACGGCATTCTTGAATTGGGTACCAGCGAGCGGGGCGGGCTCTGTATTCGCGCCTGGCTGCCGATTCCGATTGCCCGGCTGAGCGGGCAGAATAAAGAAGTGTAAAAAAACCCGCCATCTGGCGGGTTTTGTTTCTCTTGCGTAGCCAAATTACACTTTTGGCCCGGCGCTGACTAACGCGGCACCGGCGGCGGTATCGGTGTACTTCTCGAAATTTTCAATAAACAACGTTGCCAGCTGCGTGGCTTTCTCCTGCCACTGCTCCGCAGACGCGTAGGTATTGCGCGGGTCGAGAATGCGCGTATCTACGCCCGGCAGCGAAGTCGGGATGGCCAGGTTGAACATCGGCAGGGTAAAGGTTTCTGCATCGTCCAGCGAGCCATTAAGGATCGCGTCGATAATCGCCCGCGTATCCTTGATAGAGATGCGTTTACCGGTGCCGTTCCAGCCGGTATTGACCAGATACGCCTGCGCGCCTGACGCCTGCATTCTTTTCACCAGAACTTCCGCATATTGCGTTGGATGCAGTGATAAAAACGCGGCACCAAAACAGGCCGAGAAGGTGGGTGTCGGCTCGGTGACGCCGCGTTCGGTTCCGGCAAGTTTAGCGGTAAAACCGGAAAGGAAATGGTACTGCGTCTGGCTGGCGGTCAGGCGTGAAACCGGCGGCAGCACGCCGAACGCATCTGCCGTCAGGAAGATAACTTTCGTGGCGTGACCTGCTTTGGAGACCGGTTTTACGATGTTCTGAATATGGTAAATCGGGTACGACACCCGGGTGTTTTCCGTTTTCGACGCATCATCATAATCAATGCTGCCGTCGGCGCGGACGCTGACATTTTCCAGTAGCGCATCGCGACGGATGGCGTGAAAGATATCCGGTTCAGCCTCTTCCGAAAGCCGAATAGTTTTGGCGTAGCAACCGCCTTCGAAGTTGAAAACGCCGTCATCATCCCAGCCGTGTTCATCGTCGCCAATCAGGCGGCGTTTCGGGTCGGTGGAGAGGGTGGTTTTGCCGGTACCGGAAAGCCCGAAGAACACGGCAACATCGCCTTTTTCACCGACGTTTGCTGAACAGTGCATTGAGGCGATGCCCTGTAACGGCAGCAGGTAGTTCATGATTGAGAACATACCTTTCTTCATCTCGCCGCCGTACCAGGTTCCGCCAATCAACTGGATGCGTTCGGTGAGATTAAAGGCGACAAAGTTTTCCGAGTTGAGACCTTGCTCTTGCCATTGTGGGTTGGTGCATTTCGCGCCATTCATCACGATAAAGTCTGGCGTAAAGCTTGCCAGCTCTTCTTCGGTCGGGCGAATGAACATGTTCTTCACGAAGTGCGCCTGCCAGGCCACTTCGGTGATAAAACGCACCGAGAGACGCGTGTCCGGGTTTGCGCCGCAAAAGGCGTCAATAATAAACAGACGCTTGCCGGAAAGCTGCCTGGTGACCAGGCCTTTTAGATGTTGCCAGACCTCAGGCGAGATCGGCTTATTGTCGTTCTTGCCTTTGCCTTTATCGGACCACCACACGGTATCGCGGGTGGTGTCATCACGCACAATATACTTATCCTTCGGCGAACGGCCGGTAAAAATACCGGTGTCGACGGCGACAGCACCAGAATTCGTCAGCACACCACGCTCATATCCTTCCAGGTCTGGACGGAGCTCCTCCTGATACAGCGTATCGTAATCGGGGTTGTAGACGACATCCTGAACATCGTTGATACCATAAGCCTTGAGATCCTGCGGGGTTAAGCTCTTAACGCGCATGTCACTGCTCCTTAGCCAATATGTACTGCCTGAAATTGTAGGGTTGTTTTTTACCCGCTTACCGGGACGAGGCTCATAGATTTACCTAACTCGACAAACCCAGACTGACGGAAAACACTGTGATTGTGGTCACGTAACGAGACGGATTATGGCAAAAATAGTCTCATTTATGGGGTAAATGTTCCAAAAATGGCGTAAGACGACATTTTTAACCGCGGCTTTGTGACTGTAATCGCTTTCATGAAAGTAAGTTACGTAACACTTTCATTGAGGATTTTAGCGGAAACGTGACGAGTCATGCAAAAGCGCCGCCCGCAGGCGGCGTAAGGAGGGATGTTTAGTGCACCTGTGGATCGGCAGGGGAGGCGTTGTTGCGGATCTCGGCAATATCCATCGCGTTAAACAGATAGTGGCTGCCGCAATAGTCGCAGTGCATGTCGATTTCTCCCTCTTCAGCGAGGATGCTATCCACTTCTTCGTCCGGCAGTGTCTTCAGCGCACCCGCGCAGCGTTCGCGCGAGCAAGTGCATTTGAATTCCACATCTTGCGGATCGTACAGCGTGACTTCTTCTTCGTGATACAAGCGCCACAGCACATCTTCCGCCGCCAGCGTCAGCAACTCTTCCGCTTTGATGGTTTCCGTCAGCACGGCCAGATGCTCAAAATCTTCGGCCTGCGTTTCCTGTGCCGGTAATACCTGCAGCAGCATGCCGCCCGCTGCGGGTTGGCCATCGACCTCGCCGGTGCGGATAAACAAGCGCGTTGGCAACTGCTCTGAACGCATAAAGTAATCTTCCAGACAAGCCGCCAGCGTATCACCTTCAAGACCCACAACGCCCTGATAACGCTCGCCCTCTTCCGGCGTAATGGTGATAACCAAATAGCCGTTACCCACTAGCGTTTTCAGATCCGCATTTTCCGGCACATCGCCCTGAACACGCGCCACACCGCGCATTTGCTGGCGATTGTTACCGTTGATCACCGCCAGGCTCATCGGGCCGTCACCCTGCAACTGCACGGTGATATCACCGGCAAATTTCAGCGTTGCGGTCAGCAGGCTGGTAGCAACCAGCAACTCGCCGAGCACCGTTTTTACCGGCAGCGGATAGTTGTGGTTTTCGAGGATCTGTTTCCAGGTATGGGAAACGGTCACCAGCTCGCCGCGAACAGCGTAGTTTTCAAAAAGATAGCGGTGTAATTGGTCTTGAATGGCCATGATTATCTCTCTTGCGGGTGAGCGTTATTCGCTGTCACCCAATTTAAATTTTATTAGATCGCGACGTTCTTTCTTATCCGGGCGGCGATCGGGGTGGGGCATGGTGAGCGCGTTAAGTTTGCGGGCCAGCGCCATTTTTTCGCGTTTCTCGATGCTTTCTGCCGTCTCTTCATACAGCGCGACAGCTTCATTTGCCGGTCGGCGCTGCTCCGTAATGCCTTTAATGATCACGGTTCGCTCATCATTTCCCTGACGCAGCGTGAGCGTGGCGTTCAGCTCGACGATTTTACTCGGCTTGCTGCGCTGCCCGTTGTAATGCACTTTGCCGCCGTCAACCATTTCGCGGGCAAGGGCGCGTGTTTTATAAAAACGCGCAGCCCATAGCCACTTATCCAGACGAACCTCTTGCGCAGGCTGCTGTTTCATCACATCTCCTTGAGAAGTGAGGGGATCATGCCGCGGTAGTCATTAGTGCCTGGATGGCGCAGATAACGTTTTTCCGCAAGCCCGGAATCCGGGTTGGTGACGCCCAGGCAATAGCGGATGCCAAATTTCGCCGCCGCATCAAGAATCGGTTCGCTGTCATCGATAAACAGCGTCCGTTCAGGATTAAGCCCGGTTTCCTGCGCGACAGCCTGCCACAGGCGCTGATCCTCTTTCGGATAACCAAATGTATGGGTGGAAAGTAATAAATCAAGGTGCGACGCAAGACCCGTGTGCTCAAGTTTGACCGCCAGATTATGCGGGTGCGCATTGGTCAGTAAAATGCGGCGTTTACCGCTTTTTTGTAACGCATCCAGAAACGGCACCGTATCTTCACGCAGCACCGCGCGCGGCCCCTGCTGGGTGGTCATGGCGCAAATATCCAGGCCCAGGCGTTCGCTCCAGTAATCCAGACAGTACCAGTTTAGCGTATGCTGCACGGCGTGATACTCCTGACGGAGAACGTTCTGCGCTTCTTCTGGCGTTAAGCCTTGTTTGACGCCAAAGGTTTCCGGCACCAGTTTTTGCCAGAAGAAGTTATCAAACGCGAGATCGAGAAGCGTGCCGTCCATATCCAGCAAAACGGTATCGACGTCCTGCCATGCGATATCAAGGTGCATTAAAAACTCCAGCCAGAGAAAACGTGCGCGACAGGTTAACACAGCTCGCACGACAGATCGTTAGCTGCTGAGGCTATCCTGGGTGGGCAGAAACTGGGGGTTCAGACAGCTTGCGTAATACTGCTGAATCTCTTCGATACGTGTGCGATTGCGCTGGTAACGCCGAAGCGCCAGCACACCGTTGTAAAGGCTGCAAATCACCATCGCGACCAGCAGAAGTGTGGTTCCCGCATAACGCCATAGGCCGCTGGCATCCGGCATGCGGTGCAGGCTGATGTGCCTGGTGCCGTTGGCATCGGTATAGATATTGGTAATGATCCCTTCCGCGCGAAACGGCGTCTGCATCAGCATTTGCGCCAGCCGCTGGAATTCCTTCCATTGTTCCTGTGCAGGGTAGTCATACAGCGCAATCGGCGGCCAGGGTTGATCAACCAGCTCGCTACCTTCTTCACTGCTAATCACAAAACCGCCCGGTGCCGGGCTGTTCAGCGCCTGCGCGGCGCGGGTCGTTTCCCGCATAATGAACGGCGCGGTGGAGGTGGTAACCAAATTATCCAGCGACTCGGCGCTTACCGGGCGCAGCAAGACGTTCACACCGGTGAGTTTCCCGTCGCTGGCGCGTTTGGTCAGAGTTTCCCAGTCTTTACTGTTTCCGAGGTTGACCAGCGCGTTTTTCAACCGCAAACACTCATCCTGGGCAGCACACAAATCCTGAGTTTTCAGTACGATATCGGCGAAATCATCCAGCAGCACCATGCCGGATTTCTGAATGGCTGAGCGCAACACCGGGCTCACGCGGGAATCTTCTTCGGTAGTGGGGTGAAGCTGGCGGCTGACCGCCTGAGCAAGCGCGGTGGCTTTGTTCACAATATCGGATTCTGGCAACGGCAGGGGTGGGGCGTTGTTCCAGATAATTTGCGAGCAGTCGAACGGCGTAAACGGCGACGTCTGGCGCGAGGTCCAGTTATTTTGCATGTGAATATTACACATGCCGGTACCGCTGATGCGCAACGTGTCACCAATCCGCAACCCGGCAGCTTCAAGCTGATTCACACTGCTCGCTTCAACGGTCTGCGCGCCTTTAATCCACGACACGGTAAATTTGATCGGCATATCCAGCGGCACCCAAATCAACAACATCGCCAGCACCACCAGAGAACCGATAGAAATGACGGCGCTGCGCACCCAGTGCTGCAGCGGGAAATTTTTCACTTCATCGTGCAGGGAGAGAAAACGCCCCTGGCGCACAACGTGGCGATCGAGGTAGATATCAATATCGGTTTGCTGGCCCAAATCCTGGGTGACGAAGGGCTGCCAGTGACGCGGATAAATCAGGTCGATAATACCTAACGAGATATTATTCATTTGCTCCTGATTATTCTCACCGAACAGCCCCCAGCGCTTTGGTGTGCCACGCAGACAATGAATCTCCCGCAGTGTGTTTTTAGCCGGTGGCGCATATAACCCCCAGAGCCCGGCGGCAAGCAACATCACGCCGCCGCCCGCCAGCCACGGGATAAAGACATCGGGCGAGGCCAGACAGAAGAAAAACAGTAAAAACGAGACCGAAATCAGCAGCGCTTCGCGCATGCCGTCCGGGCGGCTTAATGCATATTCTTCCGATGTTTCCCGGCGAATATTCAGCAGCTCAATTTGCTCGCTTTCTTCGCCACGGATGGCGGATTGACTCGACGAGACGCGTTCCAGTTCACCGCCGCGCTCTTCGCTCATGTATTCGCTAAGCGTATGCCCGTTAAGCGAAATAACCAGCGGCATTGAGTCGGTGCGGATCAGTTCAACATTGTTCTCGTCGGTAATGTACTGCTCCCATGAAGGGGGCAAGTGCACTTCGACGGAATCAAGGTAGTAGCGCCATTTATTCGGGGCGTCAGTGGTGATGCCATAGCGGGTGATCGAGTGCGTGACATACAGCACCGTGTTGCTATGTGCGTTAAGGCTGATGGAGACAGGGGCGGCAGTCGCGCCCGTCGGGGCGAGATTGTTTTGCGTGCGGGAGAGCGTTTCCAGATAGCGTTCCGCCGTTTCACGCTCTTCAGGTGTTAATTTACGGGTAGTCGCGCCGGTGAATGCCTGCAAATAAGGCAGTCGATACCGACGTTGCGACCTGAACCTGAAAATCCATCCGGCGAGGAATGCGCAGGCCAGCATAGCAGCGAAAAAAATCAAAATGGTGCTCATGCTTTCCCCATCTTACTTTTTCTAACAGGTGTAGTCAGTTGCACCCTTCCCGTAACAATCTAATGTGGTTGGCCTTTTAAGCAAGCAATTAACTTGAGTATTTTTAAGCGCATACCAATGTCAAAGAGAATAGCAAAACCACCCTAACGGGAATATCAGCAAATTCTTAGTTTTATTTCAAGCTATTGACTTTTGGGTTAAATTGGGAATTGATTTCGAAGAGGTTGCAGGAATGTAAATTAGCGGCAAAGTACATTGCCCAAACAGTGCGTAGTGTCGCACAATAACGAAAGTTTCTCTGCAAAGACCGATAATAATGAGCGAATCATTGCAAAAACCCACCATTCTTAACGTAGAAACGGTCGCGTCTTCACGACTTTTTAACGTAGAACGTGTGGATCTGGAATTCAGTAACGGCGTGCGCCGTGTTTATGAACGTATGCGCCCCTCTACGCACGAAGCCGTGATGATTGTGCCAATTGTTGACGATCACCTGATCCTGATCCGCGAATATGCGGTTGGCACTGAATCTTACGAACTGGGATTTTCCAAGGGTCTTATCGATCCGGGTGAGAGTATATACGAAGCGGCGAACCGTGAACTAAAAGAAGAAGTCGGATTTGGCGCAAAAGAGCTTACTTTTCTGAAAAAACTCAGTATGGCGCCTTCTTACTTCTCCAGCAAAATGAACATCATCGTGGCAGAAGATCTCTATCCTGAGTCGCTGCCGGGTGATGAACCAGAACCGCTACCGCAGGTACGCTGGCCGCTGAAGCATTTGATGGACCTGCTGGAAGATCCTGATTTCAACGAAGCCCGCAATGTCAGCGCGCTGTTTTTGGTTCGCGAATGGCTAAAAGGCCAGGGGCGGCTCTGAACGCACAAAAGAATAAATGAAAAGGGCGCATTCGCGCCCTTTTTGCTGTCTGTCAGCCGGGACAAGCCCGGCGCCGAGTTAAAACAGCTCGTGAGACTCACCGTTATCCATTAACGTGGTGCCCACTTCATGGACGGCTTGCTGCGTTGGCTGCGTCCCTTCGATAAAGTACTCCTGGCGGCTGCTACCACCGTTCGCCAGTTGGCCGGTGCTGCGGTCGATATTCACCGTCACTATGCCTGGCGGCGGGGTTAATGGCTCTTCAGGAACCCCATCCAGCACGACTTTCATATACGCATCCCAGGCAGGTTGTGCGCTTTTCGCGCCGCCTTCGTAGCCGGAAATCTGATCTTTAATCGCGCCGGAGGCGGTAGTACGCCCCAAATCCCTGCGATGATCGTCAAAGCCGATCCAAACGGAGGTCACCACACCCGGGCCATAACCCGAGAACCAGGCATCTTTCGAACTGTTCGTGGTCCCGGTTTTACCGCCAATATCATTGCGTTTGAGATCACGACCTGCGCGCCAGCCTGTGCCCTGCCAGCCGGGCTCGCCAAAGATGTTACTGTTCAGCGCGCTTTTGATCAAAAACGACAGCGGGGTGCTAATAACGTGTGGCGCGTACTCTTCGGCGCCGCTTCTTTGCACCAGCGCCTGGTTGGCTTGCTCAAGCTGCGGCTGCGGTACGGCTGCGTTCTGCTGCTCTTGTGAGGTGGCGACGTTTTCCATGTCTTTGTTTTCCAGCACGTTCGATTTCGGCGTATCGCCGTAAATCACCGGAATATCACAATCGGCACAGGCGATTTTCGGACGTACTTCAAACAGCACGTTGCCCTGATCGTTTTCGATTTTGGTAATGAAATACGGATCGATCAGGAAACCACCGTTCGCCATCACCGAATAACCGCGGGCAACCTGCATTGGTGTAAAGGAAGCAGAGCCCAACGCCAGCGATTCGGTGTGAACAATGTTTTGCGCCGGGAAGCCGAAACGCTGCAGATATTCCGCCGCGTAATCCACACCCATTGCGCGCATTGCACGCACCATCACCACGTTTTTAGACTGCCCCAAACCCTGGCGTAAACGAATCGGACCGGCATACTCGTCCGGCGAGTTTTTTGGTCGCCAGTCGGAGCCTGCGCCCGCGTCCCAGCGGGAAATTGGCGCATCATTCAGAATGCTCGCCAGCGTCAGGCCCTTATCCATTGCTGCGGTGTAAAGGAACGGCTTGATGTTAGAACCCACCTGGCGCAGCGCCTGTGTCGCGCGGTTAAACTTGCTTTGGTTGAAATCGAAGCCGCCCACCAGCGCCAATACGGCGCCGTTACGTGGGTTGATGGAAACCAGCGCCGAGTTAACGTCCGGCACCTGTGCCAGCCACCACGCGTCATCCACCTGGCGAACCCAAATCTGCTGTCCGGCCTGCACCACGTCGGTAACTTTGCGCGGCGTTGCGCCTTGTTGCGTATCGGAACGATAAGGACGCGCCCAGCGCATGCCTTCCATGCGCAAAGAGACCGAGGTGCCATCGGCCATCATCGCCGTCGCTTCTTGCGGATTGGCGCTGGTCACCACTGCTGGCGAGAGCGGGCCATAAGACGGCAGCGTTTTCAGGGAATCGGTGATTTTTTTACTGTCCCACGCCGCTTCGCCCACTTTCCACAACACATTCGACGGGCCGCGATAACCATGGCGCATGTCGTAATCCATCACGTTATTACGTACGGCGGCCTGCGCGGCTTGCTGCACTTTGCGGGTGATAGTGGTGTAAACGCGGTAGCCATCTTCGTAGGCTTTATCGCCATAGCGATTGACCAAATCCTGGCGCACCATTTCGGAAAGGTAAGGCGCGGAAAAAGCGATTTCCGGCGCATGGTAATTGGCATCGATAGCTTCACCGCGCGCTTGATCATACTGCTGCTCGGTGATGTAGCCTTCGCTCTCCATACGTGCCAGCACCACATTGCGGCGCGCGGTAGCGCGATCAAGTGAATAGAGCGGGTTAAACGTAGACGGTGCTTTTGGCAGACCGGCAATCACCGCCATTTCACTCAGCGTTAACTGATCGACCGATTTCCCAAAGTACACCTGTGCCGCAGCGCCCACGCCGTACGCGCGGTAACCGAGGTAGATCTTATTGAGATAAAGCTCAAGGATCTCATCTTTGCTCAGCAACTGTTCAATGCGGATCGCCAGGAACACTTCTTTAAGCTTACGCATCAGCGTGCGTTCCGGGCTTAAGAAAAAGTTACGTGCCAGCTGTTGGGTAATCGTACTTGCGCCCTGCGACGCACGTCCGGAAAACATCGCCACGCTGGCGGCGCGGAAAATCCCCACCGGGTCAACACCGTGATGTTCATAAAAACGGCTATCTTCCGTGGCGATAAACGCTTTAACCATTTCAGGCGGGATTTGATTCAACGTCAGCGGAATACGGCGTTTTTCGCCATATTGCGCGATCAATTCGCCGTCAGCGCTGTAGACCTGCATCGGAATTTGTAGCCGCACGTCTTTCAGCGTGGCGACGTCAGGTAGCTGTGGCTCAATATATTTGTACAGACCGTAAATCGAGCCTGCTCCCAGCAGAATGCAACATACTGCAAGGATGAATAAATACTTTACGAACTTCACTGGAGATTTCCCATTTAGAGTCATTTGGGCAGTTTATAAACAACCGCGCGGTAGTATAAAGGCAAGCCTGATGCATTGATATAGCGTCATCCAGCGAGACGATAAGGAGATCGGGATTTATGGCATTCAGGCACTGGCAAATTGGTTTGCATATTCAACAAGATGGCATCTTCATTGTCGCCCTTGCCGCCGGGCGTCGCGGCCAGGCGCTGCGCCGTTGGTGGCACCTTCCGCTATCCCCTTGCGTCGTGGTGCAGGGGCGAATAAAAGCGCCAGAAGAACTGCTCAATGTTTTGCGGCCCTGGCGGCAAACCCTACCGCAACGCCATTGCGTACGCATGGCATTTCCTGCGGGGCAAACCCTGCAAAAAAAGCTGCCGCGACCGGCAGTCACGCTGCGCGAACCTGCTTTAACAAGTTGGGTTTCGCAAGCAATGGCGCGTGAACTGGAGATGGCAGAAAACGATCTCTGTTTCGACTTCACCGAAGATGAACCCGGCAAAGCATACGGCGTTACTGCTGCACAAAATAAAGATGTGGCGTCACTGCTGGAGATAGCACAGACATTATCCCTTCATCTTTCCTCTATTACCCCGGATGCCAGTGCATTACAGCCATTGTTACCCTGGCTTACTCCACCGGCTCGTTGTCTGGCCTGGTGTGATGAGCGCCAGTGGCTGTGGGCCACGAGAGAGAGCTGGGGGCGACGTGCGCGCGAAGAGGCTGAAAATGCCGCCCGGCTTGCCGCCGTGCTTGGGCTGCCCGCAGACGAAATCGCGCAGTGTGGCGGGATGCCCGGAGGATTTGACTGCTGGAGCGCGGTCCCGTCGCGCCAGGCACCATTACCCGATAGCGGAGAACGCTACGCGATAGCGCTGGGACTGGCTGTTGCCAGGGGATACTGATGCAGCCCGTCGTGAATTTTCTCCCCTGGCGGCGTCAAAAGCGGTTGCGCTGCATTCGTCTCTGGTTTGCGGTTTTTATCGCAACAGCGGTGGTGATTGTGCCAGGCGGCGCATTATGGCGGGCATCCGCTGTGGCTGGTCTGCGCCAGGCCACGCTGTGGCAGCAATCTGATGCCGCCTTACTTGCAGGGTTGCACGCCGCTGAGCAGCCGTTGCAGCTTCGACACCAGCGCTGGCAGCAGGAGCAGGCGCAGCGATTACGGCTTCAGCGTACCGAGGCGTGGCGACAGACGTTGCTTACTCTGGCGGAAAATCTGCCGCCCAATGCCTGGCTTACTGCTTTGCGCTGGCAGCAAAACCAGCTTGAAATCACTGGCCTGGCCGGCTCTTTTAACGCATTAAGCGAGCTTGAGCAACGGTTGCAGAAAACGGCAGGGTTTCAGCTGCAACCCGCAGGCACCGTAGAGCGTGATGCGCAAGGGCGCTGGCAATTCCACTACCAACTGAACCGGGAGCGTGATGATGCTCAACCCTGATGTCTGGTTTGCTTTGTCACTACGAACGCGGGTGCTTTGTTGGCTACTCAGCTCACTTTGCGCGCTGGCACTTTTATGGTGGCTGGCGATAAGTCCAGTCAAAGAGACGCAAATGCGGCTGGTTGATCAACGACAGCAACAAAACATGAAGCTGCGCGCGCAGTGGCAAAAGTTACATGCGTTGGTGCCGCCGTCAGAATCCGTGATCTTGCCGCAACGCCGGGCATTTAGCCCGCTGGATTTTCAGTCACAGGGGCGCCAGCTTGCCCGCTGGCAGCCTGCTCAGGGGGGTGGAGAGTTAGTGCTTGCGACCGGCTGGGAAGGCGTGGTTGAGACGTTTTCACTGCTAACGGCGAGCGGCATGCAGGTTCCTGCGTTTTCATTAATGGCTGGTGAAGGCGCGCTGAATTTTACGTTGCGAGTGGAGCAGGACAATGCGAATTAGTCGTCTGTTACTGGCCGCGCTGCTCAGCCTGCTTCTGTGCGGCATGCGCGACCCTTTCCAGCCACCGCCGGATATCTGCCGAACCGCCCAGCTCAGCAACTGGCATTTTCACGGCGCGGTGGCAGGTGATCAACCGATAGGGATCGTGCGTGATACCACCGGGCGCTGGTATCGCCTTATTGTCGGCGAAACGCTGCCCACCGGATGGCGCGTTGTCGCCATTCACCAGGACGAAATGCTGATTGAGATTGGCGAAGAGTGCACACCAGCGCAATGGCGCTGGCAACGAGAAGGAACTCAACATGCGAAAATGGATAGCGAGCGCGATGCTCTTTAGCTTGCCGCTTGCCGGCGCGCAGACATCACGTGTCGTCACAATGACCGTCGACGACGTGCCAGTCACCCAGGTATTGCAGGCGCTGGTTGCGCTGGAGAAGCAGAACATGGTGATTTCACCTGAGGTCAGCGGCACGGTGTCGCTGAATCTCAAAGAGGTCCCCTGGCAGCAGGCGCTCCAAACCGTTGCCGCCAGTGCCGGATTAACGTTACACCAGCAGGGCAACATCTGGCAGGTCCATACGACGGCATGGCGGCAGCAAAAGCAGGCGGAGCAGGAGGCCGCTCAGCGCCAGCGCAAGCAGAATATACCCTTGCAAACACGCAGTTTTGTGTTGCGCTATGCCGACGCGGTAGAGCTGGCAAAAGCCGGAGAAAAACTGCTCAGCCCACAAGGGGCGATGACGGTTGATGTGCGGCTTAACCGGTTACTGGTGCGTGATAATAAAGAAGGGCTCGCCGCACTGGAAAAATGGGTCACACAGATGGATCTACCGGTCGAGCAGGTAGAGCTGGCGGCTTATATTGTCACCATCAATGAAAAAAGCCTGCGCGAGTTGGGGGTGAAATGGGGACTGGCGCAGGATAAACCCGCAGCGCGTGGGCGACTTAGCGGTGTTTCTGCCGATCTCTCGGTTCCGGATGCCAGTACGCGCGTCAGCTTTAATATCGGCAGTATCAACGCCCAACTGCTGGAGCTGGAGTTGTCAGCCCTTGAGCAAAAACAGCAGCTTGAAATTATCGCCAGCCCACGCTTGTTGGCTTCTCACCGCCAGCCGGCGAGTATTAAGCAGGGGAGCGAAATACCTTATCAGGTTGCCAGCGGCGATAGCGGTAGCACGGCGGTAGAATTTAAAGAGGCGGTGCTGGGGATGGAAGTTACACCGACGGTGCTGCCCGATAACCGTGTGCGGCTGAAGCTGCGCATTAGCCAAAATATGCCAGGCCAGGTGCTACAGCAAGCAGGGGGCGAGGCGATGGCGATTGACAAGCAGGAAATTGAAACGCAGGTAGAGGTTAAAAGCGGCGATACGCTGGCGCTTGGTGGGATCTTCTCACAAAAGAACTCCGCCGACAGGGCGCAGGTTCCTGGTTTAGGCTCAATTCCAGGTATCGGCAGGTTATTTCGCCAGGACGCCAAAGATAATGAGCGGCGCGAGCTGGTGGTGTTTATTACGCCCAGGTTGGCGGCGGTACATTAAATCTGCCGTAACTCCCCCTTTTTCAATGGAACTTGGTTCATGTGTTTGACGTGAGACATGATTTAGCTTACAAGGAGTACCGATTTGAGCGTCAGTGGTCTCCGTCGAACAATGAGCAGCATGAAGGATTGCGTGTTTATTCAGTTGCCAAACAAGCCGGAGTACTGAGATAATTTTCGATCTGACTCTCGCACTATCGCATATGAGGTTTCAGTTCATGTCCTGCTACGCCGAGTCTTTGCGAAGCGGGTTTATCATCAACGAATAGTCTTAGTAGTACCGAAAAAATGGCAGAGAAACGCAATATCTTTCTGGTTGGGCCTATGGGTGCCGGCAAAAGCACTATTGGGCGTCAGTTAGCTCAACAACTCAATATGGAATTTTACGATTCTGATCAAGAGATTGAGAAACGAACCGGAGCTGATGTGGGCTGGGTCTTCGATGTTGAAGGTGAAGAAGGCTTCCGCGATCGCGAAGAAAAAATCATCAATGAGCTGACGGAAAAACAGGGCATCGTACTGGCGACCGGCGGTGGCTCTGTGAAGTCTCGCGAGACCCGTAATCGTCTCTCCGCCCGTGGCGTAGTGGTTTATCTGGAAACCACTATCGAAAAGCAATTAGCTCGCACTCAACGTGACAAAAAACGCCCGCTTCTGCAGGTGGATACGCCGCCGCGCGAAGTACTGGAAGCGTTGGCCGACGAACGTAATCCTTTGTATGAAGAGATTGCCGACGTGACCATTCGCACCGACGATCAGAGTGCTAAAGTGGTGGCAAACCAGATTATTCATATGCTGGAAAGCAACTAATTCTGGCTTAATTCACACGCCTGCGGGTTTAAGCAACTAAGGTGGATGTCGCGTCATGGAGAGGATCACAGTCACTCTCGGGGAACGTAGTTACCCTATCACCATCGCGGCTGGTCTGTTTAACGATCCAGCTTCCTTCTCGCCCCTGAAGTCTGGTGATCAGGTTATGCTGGTCACCAATGAAACACTGGCTCCGCTCTATCTTGATAAAGTCCGCCATGTTCTTGAACAGGCTGGCGTGAAAGTGGATAGCGTGATTCTGCCGGATGGCGAGCAGTACAAAAGCCTTGCGGTGATGGACACGGTCTTTACCGCATTGTTGCAAAAACCCCATGGGCGCGATACCACACTGGTCGCGCTGGGCGGTGGAGTGGTGGGCGATTTGACCGGCTTCGCGGCCGCCAGCTATCAGCGCGGTGTGCGCTTTATTCAAGTGCCGACCACGCTCCTTTCGCAGGTTGATTCCTCTGTTGGCGGCAAAACAGCGGTGAACCACCCCCTCGGCAAAAACATGATCGGCGCGTTTTATCAGCCTGCGTCGGTGATTGTCGATCTTGATTGTCTGGCTACGCTTCCTGCCCGCGAATTATCCTCCGGCCTCGCGGAAGTGATCAAATACGGCATTATTCTCGACGGCGAGTTCTTTGACTGGCTGGAACAGAACATGGATGCGTTGCTGCGCCTTGATGGTCCGGCGATGGCGTACTGTATTCGCCGTTGTTGTGAGCTGAAAGCAGAAGTTGTTGCCGCCGATGAGCGGGAAACAGGCTTACGTGCTTTACTGAATCTGGGGCATACCTTCGGCCACGCTATTGAAGCGGAAATGGGCTACGGGAACTGGTTGCACGGTGAAGCTGTCGCGGCAGGTATGGTGATGGCGGCGCATGCATCTGAACGTCTTGGCCAGTTAAGCAAAGCGGATACGCAGCGTATAAAAGCGCTGCTGAAACGCGCAGGTTTGCCGGTACAAGGCCCGCAGGAGATGTCCGCGCAGGCTTATTTACCGCACATGATGCGCGATAAAAAAGTGCTGGCGGGAGAGATGCGTTTAGTGCTCCCGTTGGCAATAGGGAAGAGTGAAGTTCGCGGCGGAGTGCCGCACGACGTAGTACTTGGCGCTATTGCTGATTGCCAGCAGGCGTAACTATTAGAAAGGTCTGGTCACGCACCGCGTGGCGTTTAACTTCGGGCGGGATGCATGATGTGGCATACGCCTTTGTGTGGGGTGTTAAATGGATGAATTCAAACCAGAAGACGAGCTGAAACCCGATCCCAGCGATCGTCGTACTGGTCGTTCTCGCCAATCTTCCGAGCGTGTCGATGAACCGCAAATCAACTTTGATGATGTTGATGTCGATGCGGACGAACGCCGCCCTTCTCGCAGCCGCCGGGCGCGTGATGAGCGTGAAGAAGAGAGCTACGAAGAAGATGAAAACGCGTATGACGAGGAGCGCGAAGAGCGCCGTCCGCGTAAGCGCAAGAAAGCGGCAGCCGCGAAACCCGCTTCCCGTCAATATGTGATGATGGGCGTCGGCATTCTGGTTCTGCTTCTGTTAATCATCGGCATCGGCTCCGCGCTGAAATCCCCCGCACCGACAACGAGTAATGAACAAAACGCACCGGCGGAGAAAAGCATCGATCTCTCTGCAGGCAATAACAACGCCAGCAATACCGGTGCCGCAGATCAGGCAAATGGCGCACAGCCAGCACCTGCTCAGCAACCCACTTCAGGCAATGCACCTGCGCAGCAGGATGTCTCGCTGCCACCGATTTCTTCTACACCATCACAAGCTGAAGCTCCTGCCGCGCCTGCGGGCCAGCAGCGTGTTGAAGTGCAGGGCGATCTGAATAACGCACTGACTCAGCCACAAAGTCAGTCGCAGATGGATAACGCGGTGAATTCGACGCTGCCAACTGAACCTGCAACAGTTGCGCCGGTACGTAACGGCAATGGCGCTGCTGCGCGTCAGCAACAATCTGCTGCAGCTCAAAGCCATACCGCTGCGCCGCGTGCCGAACGCAAACAGATGGTGATCGAGCCGAAGGCGGTTGCTAAAGAGCCAGTGGCGAAAGCAGAACCGAAAGCCGAATCCAAACCGGTTGCTCAGCCGCCGAAACGCACTGAAACCGCCGCGACCTCGCCGGTAAAAGCGCCTGCGGTAACATCGTCACCAGTGCAAACTCAGGCTAAAGCCGCGACTGCACCTGCAGCCAGCGCCGCGCCTGCGGCAAGCGCTGCTGCCGCCACCGGGAATGTTGGAGCGTTAAAATCTGCGCCGGGTAACCACTACACGCTGCAGTTGAGCAGTTCCTCGAACTCTAACAACCTGAATGCATGGGCGAAGAAAGAGAATCTGAAAAACTTCGTGGTTTACCAGACAACGCGTAACGGTCAGCCGTGGTACGTGCTGGTGAGCGGTGTGTACGCATCTAAAGACGATGCGAAACGCGCTGTCGCGGCGTTGCCGGCAGACGTACAGGCGAAAAATCCCTGGGCCAAACCGATACATCAGGTTCAGGCCGATCTGAAGTAATGTATAAAGCGCAGGATGCTGTCGGAGCTTTCTCCACAGCCGGAGAGAGTGTAAGTAATCAGTCAGCATGAAAAAGAATCGCGCTTTTTTGAAATGGGCAGGGGGGAAATACCCCCTGCTGGACGATATCGGAAGGCATCTGCCGCAGGGTGAATGCCTTATCGAGCCGTTCGTCGGCGCGGGTTCGGTGTTTCTCAACACGTCGTTCTCCCGCTATATCCTCGCTGATATCAACAGCGATTTGATTAGCCTCTATAACATCGTTAAAGACCAGCCTGACGAGTATGTGCGCCAGGCGCGGGCGTTGTTTGCCCCTGCGACAAACCAGTCCGTGGTTTACTATCAGCTACGCGAAGAGTTTAACCAGTGCCAGGATCCTTTCCGGCGCGCGCTGCTGTTTTTATACCTCAATCGCCATGGCTACAACGGCCTGTGCCGCTATAATTTGCGCGGTGAATTCAACGTGCCTTTCGGGCGTTATAAGAAACCCTATTTCCCGGAAGCGGAGTTGTATCACTTCGCCGAAAAAGCGCAGAATGCCTTTTTTTACTGCGAGTCTTACGCAGATAGCATGGCGCGCGCGGACGAGAACTCCGTGGTCTACTGCGATCCGCCTTACGCCCCGCTGTCGGCGACGGCCAATTTTACGGCGTATCACACCAACAGTTTCAGTCTTGAGCAGCAGGCGCATTTGGCGGCGATTGCCGAAAGCCTGGTGCAAAACCGGATCCCGGTATTGATTTCCAACCACGACACGCTATTAACGCGTGAGTGGTACAGTCAGGCAAAATTGCACGTGGTAAAAGTGCGGCGCAGTATCAGCAGTAACGGTGGTACACGTAAAAAGGTGGATGAGCTGCTGGCACTCTATCGCCCGGCTCCGCGATAATTCGCATTCACCGCGCTGCCTGCCGAACCCTACTTTCTCAAGGAGATGCGGATGAAACAGTATTTGATTGCCCCTTCGATTCTGTCGGCTGATTTTGCACGCCTCGGCGAAGATACCGCCGCCGTACTGGCTGCAGGTGGTGACGTGGTGCATTTCGACGTGATGGATAACCATTACGTGCCGAATTTGACCATTGGCCCGATGGTGCTCAAAGCGCTGCGTAATTATGGCATCACCGCGCCTATTGATGTTCACCTGATGGTGAAACCGGTTGATCGGCTGATCCCGGACTTCGCCGCCGCTGGCGCAAGCATTATCACCTTTCATCCCGAAGCCTCCGAACACGTCGATCGCTCCCTGCAACTCATCAAAGAACACGGTTGTAAAGCGGGACTGGTGCTTAACCCGGCAACACCGCTCAGCTACCTGGATTACGTGATGGATAAACTGGACGTGATCCTGCTGATGTCGGTAAACCCCGGCTTTGGCGGCCAGTCTTTCATTCCACACACGCTGGATAAGCTGCGTGAAGTGCGTCGTCGCATTGATGCCTCAGGCTTCGATATCCGTCTCGAAGTCGACGGCGGTGTGAAGGTGAGCAATATCGGTGAAATTGCCGCAGCGGGCGCGGATATGTTTGTCGCAGGCTCGGCAATTTTCGATAAACCGGATTACAAACAGGTTATTGATGAAATGCGTAGTGAACTGGCAAAGGTAAGTCATGAATAAAATGCAGTCGATTCAGGGTATTGCTTTTGATCTCGACGGTACGCTGGTGGATAGCGCGCCGGGTCTGACCGCTGCTGTTGATAGCGCGCTGTATGCGCTTGAGTTACCGCAGGCGGGCGAAGCGCGCGTGGTGACCTGGATTGGTAACGGCGCGGATGTGTTGATGGAGCGGGCGTTTAACTGGGCTCGCCAGGAGCGCACCAGCCAGCGCGCGGCGCAAGGTAAGCCGGATGTGGGTCACGACATTCCACAAGAAGAGCAGATACGCATGCTGCGTAAGTTGTTCAACCGTTATTACGAAGAGACGGTGGAAGAGGGCAGTTTTCTGTTCCCGGACGTGGCACAAACGCTGGCAGCTCTGCATGCCAAAGGCTTGCCACTGGCGCTGGTGACCAATAAGCCGACGCCGTTCGTGGCACCGCTGCTGGAGGCGCTGGGTATTGCGCAATATTTCACCTTTGTGGTCGGCGGCGATGATGTGGTAAACAAAAAGCCGCATCAGGAACCGTTGCTTCTGGTGTGCAAAAAGCTCAATATTCAACCTCATGAATTGCTCTTCGTCGGTGATTCGCGCAATGACATCCTGGCGGCAAAAGCGGCTGGAAGCGTCTGTGTCGGTATGACTTACGGTTATAACTACGGCGAAGCGATTACCGCCAGTGAGCCGGACTACGTGTTCGATCACTTCAAAGATTTACTGCCCGCACTCGGGCTTTCGCACAGTGAAAATCAGGAAACGAAAAATGACTAAGCCCATCGTCTTTAGTGGCGCACAGCCCTCAGGTGAATTAACCATTGGCAACTATATGGGTGCGCTGCGTCAGTGGGTGAACATGCAGGACGACTATCACTGTATCTACTGCATCGTTGACCAGCACGCGATTACCGTGCGCCAGGATCCGCTAGCGCTGCGTAAGGCGACGCTGGACACGCTGGCTCTTTACCTGGCGTGCGGCATCGATCCGCAAAAAAGCACCATCTTCGTTCAGTCCCATGTGCCGGAGCATGCACAGCTCGGCTGGGCGCTGAACTGCTACACCTATTTCGGTGAACTGAGCCGCATGACCCAGTTCAAAGACAAATCTGCGCGCTATGCGGAAAACATTAACGCCGGTCTGTTTGATTACCCGGTGCTGATGGCGGCAGACATTCTGCTGTATCAAACCAACCAGGTGCCGGTGGGTGAAGACCAGAAACAGCATCTGGAACTGAGCCGCGATATCGCCCAGCGTTTTAACGCGATTTATGGCGATATCTTTAAAGTGCCTGAGCCGTTTATTCCAAAATCTGGCGCACGCGTGATGTCGCTGCTGGAGCCGACCAAGAAAATGTCCAAGTCGGACGATAACCGCAACAACGTTATTGGCCTGCTGGAAGATCCGAAATCGGTAGTGAAAAAAATCAAACGCGCGGTGACCGACTCCGACGAGCCGCCGGTGGTTCGCTACGACATCGCCAACAAAGCCGGTGTTTCCAACCTGCTGGATATTCTCTCTGCCGTAACCGGCCAGAGTATTGCCGAGCTGGAACAGCACTTTGAAGGCAAAATGTATGGTCATCTGAAAGGGGAAGTGGCGGATGCCGTTTCCGGCATGCTGACCGAGCTGCAAGAGCGTTATCATCGCTATCGCAATGATGAAGCCTTCCTGCAACAGGTGATGAAAGACGGCGCGGAAAAAGCCAGCGCGCGGGCATCGGAAACCCTGAAGAAAGTCTACGAAGCGATTGGTTTCGTTGCTAAACCGTAATCGTTGACACCATTAAAAAGGGCAGGTTTACCTGCCCTTTTTCTGTTTTTAAAACCATTTAAGCTTATCGCGCAGTCCCACCACGCGACCAACGATGATCAGCGCCGGGCTTTGCACCTGCTGTGCCAGTTCGCCCAGTTGCGTCAAATCACCACTCACGACTTTCTGTTGTACCGAGGTGCCGTTTTCCACCAGCGCCACCGGCATATCTGCCTGCATTCCATGCTCTATTAATTGCGCCTGAATCGTCGCTGCCTGATTCAGCCCCATATAGAACACCAGCGTTTGCTTTTCCGCAGCCAGATTGGCCCAGTCCAGCTCACCACCGGTTTTCAGGTGCCCCGTCACCAGCCGCACGCTTTGTGCGTAATCTCGGTGGGTTAACGGAATGCCGGAGTAGGCCGAACAGCCGGATGCCGCCGTAATGCCTGGCACCACCGAAAAAGGGATACCCGCGTGGCAGAGCGTTTCCAGCTCTTCGCCGCCGCGACCGAAAATAAACGGGTCGCCGCCTTTGAGCCGGACAACTCGCTTACCGCTTTGCGCTTCGCGCAGCAGGATCTGATTGATCTCCTCCTGCGGTACACAGTGATAGCCCGCGCGTTTGCCAACAAACACCCGGTCAGCGTCGCGGCGCACCAGGTTCATGATCTCATCGGAAACCAGCCGGTCATACACCACCACATCGGCTTGCTGGATCTGCTGCAAACCTTTTAAGGTCAGTAGCCCGGCGTCGCCAGGCCCCGCGCCAACCAGCACCACTTCACCACGATTATCCAGCGGCTCGGCCAGCAGTTGCTCGGTTATTTTCTCCACGGCGTTGGTGTCCTGGTTCGCCAGGGATTGCGCCAGTCGGTCGTTGACGAACAATTTTTCCCAGAAGCGGCGACGCTCGCTCATGCTGGCGAACTGTTTCTTGACCCGGCTGCGTAGTTTGCCTGCGTAATGGGCGACGTGGCCCAGATGCTGCGGCAACAGCGATTCGAGTTTTTCGCGCAGCAGACGCGCTAGTACCGGTGATGTGCCGCCGGAAGAGACCGCCACCATCAACGGCGAGCGGTCAATGATTGACGGCATGATAAAGCTCGCCTGTTTGGGCGCATCGACAACGTTACAGAAGATACGGCGCTGCTCTGCGGCATCGCTGACGCGCTGATTAACCGCTTCGTCATCCGTTGCGGCAATCGCCAGCCAACACGCGTCTAACAGCGTTTCGCTAAATTCGCCTTCAACCAGCGTCAACATGCCTTCTTCGGCCCAGACGGTGAACTGAGGAACAAACGTGAGCGCGTTAACGGTAAGCCGTGCACCCGCATCCATTAACAGCCGGGCTTTACGTTCTGCGACATCGCCTCCACCGACAAGCAGGCACTGGCGATCGCGTAGCTGGCAAAAAATTGGCAAATGGTCCACGACATTACCTCAACATTTTAGTTATTCGCTGTAGCCTGGCTTGCCACGCGGGTGACCGCAGAAGGACGCTCAGATTTCGGCGTAGCATACCAGTAACCTAACCCCATAAATACCGCACCAGAGAGAGTATTGCCAAGCGTTACCCACAGCAGGTTATGACCGATACCAGAGAGGGTATACGCCTCGCTGTGATGACCAAACCAGGAGAGGGCAAAGAGCGTCATATTGGCGATGGAGTGTTCGTAACCCGAGGCGATAAACGCCAGCAGACACCACCAGATAGCGAGGAATTTTGCTGCGCCTTCGGTACGGATTGCCATCCAGATAGCCAGGCACACCAGCCAGTTACACAGCGCGCCTTTAAAGAACAACACCGTTGCTGGCGCACTGGTTTTCGCCAGCGCTACCGCATGCACCAGACTCGTATCCACCGGTAACAAACTGCCGCCACCCCAGCTATACAGCAACGCGACGAACACTGATCCGAGCAAATTACCGAGCCAGGTTTGCGGCAAAATAGCCCACATTTGCCCGTGGCTGATGGTGCCCGCTTTGACGCCCAGCGTCAGAAACATGGTGTGACCGGTAAACAATTCAGAACCGGCGATAATCACCAGCGTTAAGGCGATACCGAACGTCGCGCCCATCACCAGCGGGCGCAATGTCGGATCAAGCAGGTTACCAAGGGTAAAAATCAGGATGATGCCGAGGCCAACATAAGCGCCCGCCATGGCAGAGCTTATCCAGAAACCCAGCGGATTTTGTGAAGAGAGGCGAGCGATACGCGCAGCGTTAGCCGCGCACTTATTAATAGTGTCGGTAAACATGATGTTGATTATCCAAAGTTAAAAGAAAATGTTTAAAAGGAAAAAATGAAAACGAAAAAGTGAAACAGCGGGAGCATTGCGCCCCCGCAGGGGTATTACGCTTTAATCTGTACTTCGCCGTCTTTCACGCGCGCATCGAAATGCGCGACAGAGCGGCTTTCATCTTCCATGCATACGCCGTCGCGCAGGCGGAAGCGCTGTTTTTTCAGCGGGCTGGCAACCCATAACTCGCCCTGATGTTCAGCGATAAGGCCGCGAGAGAGCACGCTGGACTCAAAAAACGGGTCGATATTGCTGATGGCATACACTTGATCATCATGGCGCGGGCGGAAAATCGCGACTTGCTGACCTTTCACCAACGCACACACACCGGTCGCCGGGATGATGTCGTCGATTTTGCAGACGGTGTTCCACTGGCTCATGCGTTATCCTCCACTAACACCACCGGAATTCGTTCATACGGGGTTGCCGGGCGATGTTGCTGACGCTCTGGCACTACCTGCACGTTCGGATCGCGGCGGTCGCTGTTGATAAAGTGTTTGAAGCGAAGCTGCGCAGAAGGCGTGTTCACCGTTTCAGTCCATTCGCAGACTACCGCTTCACGCAGGCGGGTCATCTCTTCTTCAAGCTGCGCGTCAAAGCCCAGTTTGTCATCGATAATCACGCTCTTCAGATATTCGATGCCGCCTTCCATGCTGTCGAGCCAGGAGGCGGTACGCGTCAGTTTGTCGGCGGTACGGATGTAGAACATCATAAAGCGGTCAAGATAGTGCAGCAGGGTTTCGCGATCGAGATCCGCCGCCAGCAGATCCGCGTGGCGCGGCTTCATGCCGCCGTTACCGCACACATACAGGTTCCAGCCTTTTTCCGTGGCGATGATCCCCACGTCTTTACCCTGTGCTTCGGCACATTCACGGGTACAGCCAGAAACGCCGAACTTCATTTTGTGCGGGGTACGAATCCCTTTGTAGCGGTTTTCCAGCTCAACGCCGAAGCCCACACTGTCACCCACACCGTAACGGCACCAGGTCGAACCGACACAGGTTTTCGCCATACGTAATGCTTTGGCGTAGGCGTGCCCGGTTTCAAAGCCCGCGTTAATCAACTGACGCCAGATTTCCGGCAGGTCGTCTTTTTGCGCGCCAAACAGGCCAATACGCTGAGAACCGGTGATTTTGGTGTAGAGATTGAATTCTCGGGCGATACGGCCCACTTCCATCAGCCCTTCCGGGGTGATTTCGCCGCCTGCGGAGCGCGGGATCACGGAATAGGTGCCATCTTTCTGGATGTTGGCGAGGAAGTTGTCGTTGGTATCCTGCAACGGTGTGTGCTGCGGTTTCAGGATGTACTCATTCCAGCAGGAAGCCAGCAGTGAACCGATGGTCGGTTTACACACTTCGCAACCATAACCTTTGCCATATTTTGCCAGCAGTTCGTCGAAGGATTTTATGCCTTCCACGCGGATCAGGTGGTACAGCTCCTGGCGTGAGTAAGCAAAGTGCTCACACAGATTATTGGTTACTTCGATACCCTGTTTCGCCAGTTCGGCGTTCAGCACCTGGGTTACCAGTGGGATACAACCGCCGCAGCCCGTACCGGCTTTGGTTTCTGCTTTCAGTGCGGCAACGGTGTGACAGCCTTTGTTAATCGCGGCAATCAGGTCGCCTTTGGTGACGTCGAAGCAGGAGCAGATCTGCGCGCTGTCCGGCAGCTTATCCACGCCGATAGAGGGTTTACCGCCTGCCGCATGGGCCGGCAGGATCAGCGCATCCGGGTTTTCCGGCAGTTCGATAGCGTTCAGCACCAGTTGCAGCAGGTTGCCGAAATCACTGGTGTCACCCACCAGTACCGCGCCGAGCAGGGTTTTGTTATCCGGGCTGACAATCAGACGCTTGTAAACTTCTTTGCTTTCGTCGAGATAGACATAGCTGCGAGCGCCTGGCGTACGACCATGCGCGTCGCCGATACCACCAACGTCGACGCCGAGCAGTTTCAGTTTGGCGCTGAGGTCTGCACCTTCAAAGGCGTTGGCGGTGCCGAGGATATGATCCACTGCCACCTGCGCCATTTTGTAACCTGGCGCGACCAGACCGTATACGCGGTTGTTCCAGCTGGCGCACTCGCCGATGGCATAGATATTCGGATCTGAGGTCTGGCAGCTATCGTTGATCACGATACCGCCGCGCTGCGCCACTTCCAGGCCGCACTGGGTCGCCAGTTTGTCGCGCGGGCGAATACCGGTGGAGAAGACGATAAAGTCGACTTCCAGTGCGCTACCATCAGCAAAATGCATGGTTTTACGCGCTTCGGTGCCTTCCTGCACAATCTCTTTGGTATTTTTGCTGGTGTGCACGCGCACACCCATGCTTTCAATTTTGCGCTTCAGTTGCTCGCCGCCCATCTGGTCGAGCTGTTCTGCCATCAGCATTGGCGCAAATTCAATGACGTGGGTTTCCACGCCTAAGTTTTTCAGCGCTCCGGCCGCTTCCAGACCGAGCAAACCGCCCCCGACGACCGCGCCGCGGCGGCTGCGACGGGCGCAGGATTCAATGGCGTTCAAATCTTCAATGGTGCGATAAACGAAGCAGTCTTGTGTTTCGGAACCTTTGATCGGCGGGATCCACGGATAGGAACCGGTAGCCATGATCAATTTGTCGTAATAAACCGTGCGTCCGGCGCTGGAGTGGATCACTTTTTCCTGACGGTTGATAGTGATAGCGCGCTCGCCGACCAGCACTTTTACGCCGTGTTTCTCGTAAAAGCCTTCGCGAACCAGCGACAGCTCTTCAGCCGTATGGTGGGAAAAATAGGAAGAGAGGTGGACGCGGTCGTAGGCTTTACGCGGCTCCTCACAGAAGACGGTAATATCGAACTGGCTGGCGTCGGCTTTATCGAGGAGATCCTCAATAAAACGGTGACCGACCATGCCGTTACCGATAATAGCGAGTTTGACTTTGCTCATTTTTGCCTCGATTTCTTTTCTACTACCACCTACCTTAACGATTCAGCTACCCGGCTTATTGATGTACATCAAATACACCTTCGCATACCACTTAATGGGTAGATATTTGATTTTTATTGGTTTTTATAAGTAGCGGATATCACTGGTTTTTATGGTTTGCGGAATTTGTGTACAAAAAAAGAGGGTTTTTGCACGCACGTCTGATACAAATTATCGGAGGGAAACAGAGGGAGTCACACTATGTCGGCAGCACCGATTTGGTTAGTTCAGAATGTGCATTTACCCGATCGCGAAGGGGTATGGCAAATCGCGATTGAGAATGGTCGCTTCGGTGAAATCACTCCGATGAATGAAACACACAGCGATAGCCTGGAAGTGCTGAATGCGCACGGTGGGCTGGCGCTACCGCCGTTTGTCGAACCGCATATTCACCTGGATACCACGCAAACTGCCGGAGAGCCGAACTGGAATCAATCCGGCACGCTGTTTGAAGGCATTGAGCGCTGGGCGGAACGCAAAGCGCTGCTGAGCCACCAGGATGTCAAAGCGCGCGCCTGGCAAACATTGAAGTGGCAAATGGCCAACGGCGTGCAGCATGTACGGACCCATGTTGATGTTTCCGATCCCAGCCTGACAGCGCTGAAAGCCATGCTGGAAGTAAAAGTCGAGGTCGCGCCGTGGATTGATCTGCAAATCGTCGCTTTCCCGCAGGAAGGAATTCTCTCCTATCCCAACGGCGCTGCATTGCTGGAAGAGGCGCTCCAGTTTGGCGCGGATGTGGTTGGCGCGATCCCGCACTTTGAATTTACCCGCGAATATGGCGTTGAATCGCTGCACATTGCGTTCGCACTGGCGCAAAAATATGACCGCCCGTTGGATATTCACTGTGATGAAATTGACGACGAGCAGTCGCGATTTGTCGAAACCGTTGCCGCGCTGGCGCTGAAGATGGGCATGGGCCCGCGCGTCACCGCCAGCCATACCACGGCGATGCACTCTTACAATGGCGCATACACCTCGCGGCTGTTCCGTCTGTTAAAGCTTTCCGGCATTAACTTTGTCGCTAACCCGCTGGTAAACATTCACTTGCAGGGGCGCTTTGACGATTATCCAAAGCGCCGGGGAATTACGCGGGTGAAAGAGCTCCTGGCGGCGGGAATAAATGTCTGCTTTGGCCATGACGATGTGTTTGATCCCTGGTATCCGCTTGGCACCGGCAATATGTTGCAGGTGCTGCATATGGGGCTGCACGTTTGTCAGCTGATGGGCTACCAGCAAATTAATGATGGGTTGCGTCTTATCACGCATAACAGCGCCAGAACGTTTGGTTTAACGCAGTACGGGATTGAAACGGGTAACCCGGCGAACATGGTCATTTTGCCCGTTGAAAGCGGTTTTGATGCGGTGCGCTGCCAGTCGCCGGTACGCTGGTCGATTCGACAAGGGCGGATCATTGCCAGCACGCAACCTGCGCAAAGCTGGATTCAGATGGATAACGGTGGTGAAGCGGTGCTTTTTAGCCGTTATCGTTCAGGTATGTAGCCTTCGTGAAGCGGGTTGTGAGCGGTCTGGCGTTACATCTGTTACTAAATACGTAAAATTAAGTAAAAGGCTGGCCTGCTGGCTGACTGCTCTTTAGAATCAAGCCACTCGCTTTCTTTACTGCTCTTCGTTAAGGAAACCTTATGGTTAAATCGACTCTGGCGGCTGTTGCGGCTGTGTTTGCCCTTTCTGCTTTCTCTTCTGCTGCGCTGGCGGCAAAAGGCGATCCTCATGTTCTGCTCACCACTTCCGCCGGCTCCATTGAACTGGAGCTGAACAACCAGAAAGCCCCTGTGTCGGTGAAAAACTTCCTTGATTACGTAAATAACGGTTTCTATAACAACACCACGTTTCATCGTGTGATCCCGGGATTTATGGTGCAGGGCGGTGGTTTCAACGAACAGATGCAGCAAAAGCAGCCTAACCCGCCTATTAAAAACGAGGCTGACAATGGCTTGCGTAACACGCGTGGCACCATTTCGATGGCGCGCACTGCCGATAAAGACAGCGCAACCAGCCAGTTCTTTATCAACGTGGCTGACAACGCTTTCCTCGATCATGGCCAGCGCGACTTTGGTTATGCGGTGTTTGGTAAAGTGGTGAAGGGCATGGATGTCGCCGACAAAATTTCCCAGGTACCGACGCACGATGTCGGGCCTTACCAGAATGTTCCGTCAAAACCGGTCGTTATTCTCTCCGCGAAAGTGCTGCCGTAAGTTTCCCCCGCACGGGGTATTCACCCCGTGCTTCCTGAGCTTCCCTGCGTAACCTGTCATTTCTGCTTATAATTTGGGCACCGACATGTGAAACAGGGAGGCGCTATGGCCAAAAAACTCACCGACCGGCAAAAATCCCGTCTCTGGGAACAGCAGCGCAATGCCAATTTTCAGGCCAGCCGGCGGCTGGAAAATGTCGACAGCGAACTGGTGACGCTAAGTAGCGCGGAAGCCGATGAGCGCCTTGAAGAACTGCGGAGGCACTATGAGCGATAAATTCGGCGACGGGCGCGATCCGTATCTCTATCCTGGCCTGAATGTGATGCGCAATGAGCTGGGGCTTCGCCAGGCGCAGAAACTGGAGCAGGCGGCTTATCAGTTCACCGCCTTGCGCGCCGCCACACTGGATCTTGGCCCGATGGTGCGCGGTCTTCCTCATTTATGCGCCATTCACCACCATCTTTATCAGGATGTGTTCGACTGGGCCGGGCAGATCCGTGAAGTGGATATTTACGAAGGCGATACCCGGTTTTGCCACTTCGAGTATATCGAGAAAGAGGGCAATGCATTGATGCAGCAACTGGAAGATGAAGAGTGGCTGTGCGGGCTGGAAAAAGCAGCGTTTATTGAGCGGCTGGCGCACTACTACTGTGAAATCAACGTGCTGCACCCGTTTCGCCTTGGCAACGGTATCGCTCAGCGCATCTTCTTTGAACAACTGGCGCTGCACGCGGGTTTTTCGCTCGACTGGCGTGGCATCGATCCTGATGAGTGGCGCGAGGCAAACCAGGCAGGTGCAATGGGCGACTTAGCGCCGCTTTGCACCATCTTCAGCAAAGTGGTGAGCGAAGCGGTCGAAAGCGAGTAAACTAGCGCGGTTTCCGACACCAGAGGCCGCTATGATCCTGCTTATCGACAATTACGACTCCTTTACCTGGAACCTGTATCAATATTTTTGTGAACTGGGGGCAAGCGTAGAGGTGCGGCGTAACGATGAGATCGCGCTTGCCGATATTGCTGCGCTGGCACCGGAAAAGATCGTGATTTCGCCCGGTCCTTGTACGCCGGATGAGTCCGGCGTTTCGCTGGCGGTTATCCGCCATTACGCGGGGAAATTGCCGATTCTTGGCGTTTGTCTTGGTCATCAGGCGATTGCGCAGGTCTTTGGCGCGACTATCGTTCGTGCGGCAAAAGTGATGCATGGTAAGACATCGCCTGTCACCCACAACGGCACTGGCGTATTTAGCGGGCTTAATAATCCGTTAACCGTCACCCGTTACCATTCCCTGGTTATCGATCCGCCTACGTTACCGGCATGCTTTGAGATTACCGCCTGGAGTGATAGCGGCGAGATCATGGGCATTCGCCACCTGGAGTGGGATCTGGAAGGGGTGCAATTTCACCCGGAAAGTATCCTGAGCGAGCAGGGACATCAGTTATTGAAAAACTTCCTCGAACGCTGATTTGTGGTTGCCATTAACTGATTTTTTATGCATATTTCGTGATTATATTTTCATAATCAATGCAACGTAAAACTGGATGGGCAAGCCATGGCAACTCAGCAAGACGCGGTAACGCGTGCAAACTTCGATGACGTTATTCTGCCAATTTACGCACCGGCCGAGTTTATCCCGGTAAAGGGTAAAGGCAGCAGGGTGTGGGATCAGCAGGGTAAAGAGTACGTTGATTTTGCAGGTGGAATTGCGGTTACTGCGTTAGGGCACTGCCATCCGGCGCTGGTGGAGACGCTGAAAACGCAGGGCGAAACGCTGTGGCACACCAGCAATGTTTTTACCAACGAGCCTGCTCTGCGCCTGGCGCGTAAACTCATTGACGCCACGTTTGCCGAGCGTGTGGTGTTTATGAACTCCGGCACTGAAGCTAACGAAACAGCATTCAAGCTGGCGCGTTTTTATGCATCTACGCGTCACAGTCCATACAAAACAAAAATCATCGCGTTTCATAATGCCTTCCACGGCCGTTCGCTGTTTACCGTAAGCGTGGGCGGCCAGCCGAAGTATTCCGATGGCTTTGGCCCGAAACCGGCGGACATTATCCATGTGCCGTTTAACGATCTGCACGCGGTGAAAGCGGTGATGGACGACCACACCTGCGCGGTAGTGGTAGAGCCTATTCAGGGCGAAGGCGGCGTTACTGCCGCCACACCGGATTTCCTGAAAGGTTTGCGCGAGCTGTGCGATCAGCACAACGCTCTGCTGGTGTTCGACGAAGTGCAGTGCGGCATGGGCCGCAGCGGAGAGTTGTTTGCTTACATGCACTATGGTGTGACGCCGGATATTCTGACCAGCGCCAAAGCGCTCGGCGGCGGTTTCCCTATCAGCGCGATGCTGACTACACATGAAATTGCCAGTGTCTTCCACGCCGGTTCACACGGCTCTACTTATGGTGGCAACCCGCTGGCCTGCGCCGTCGCAGGAACCGCATTCGACATTATCAACACGGCGGAAGTACTCAGCGGCGTGAATGAAAAACGTCAGTTGTTCGTTAAACATCTGCAGCAAATTGGCGAGAAGTTTGACCTGTTTAGCGATATTCGTGGCATGGGGCTGCTGATTGGTGCTGAGCTGAACCCGCAATATAAAGGCCGTGCGCGCGACTTCCTCTACGCCGCTGCCGATGCGGGCGTCATGGTGCTGAATGCTGGCCCGGACGTCATGCGTTTTGTGCCTTCGCTGATTATTGACGCGCAGGATATCGAAGAAGGGATGAAGCGCTTCGCGAATGCGGTGGCGAAAGTGGTCAACGGTTAAGGCGGCGGTTTAACCAAATGCCGTGATGCGGGCGCTGACGCCATGCTACCGACGAAATGGTGTGCATGGTGTTCAGATGCCCGATAATCCGCTGTAAATGCTGCTCCAGCGTGCTCATTGGCCCGTGCGTTAATGCTTCCGGGGCTTCGAGAATATTCACATCGCCGGATCCTCCCGGCCCGTCATACTCCAGCCGCTGCTGGCAGCGCTGCAGGGCAATTTCGCAGGATTGCAAATAACGTTGCGCCAGCTCCGGCGTCAACATCGTATGTTCACGTGCCAGCGTCGTCATTGCATTAATATGCTCAACGATAAACTGGCTGTGCGTTACCCACAGTTTCATATCTTCCAGATAACGCGTATTGAAGCCCGGTTCCTGCATCGCCTGGTTTAGCGAGTTAAACAAAGCGTTATGCGCCTGGTTTACGCGCATGCGCTGCCAGGCAAGCGGAGTGGGCTGCGGGTTATCGCTTAAGATCAGGCGAATCGCTTCCTGATCTGTTTCCAGCGCATCGTGCGCATTCTGGCGCAGCAAGCCACTTTGCCACTGCGGCCACAGCCAGACCATGCCGCCGAAAGCGATCAGGCAACCAATCAACGTGTCGATAAGGCGGGCGACAATAAACTCCTCACCATTTAGCGTCAGCAGTTGCAAGGTGTAGACGGCGGTAATGGTAAAACCCACCATCGCCCAGCCGTAGTTTTTCCGAATAATGAGATAACTGACCAGCGTAATCATCAGCATCGCGGCCAGCGTAAAACCGAGTGGAACATGAAAGTGTAGCGTCGCCCCGGCAATCACCAGTCCCGCAATGGTGCCCGCCGCCCGGTGGACAATGCGAACGCGCGTTGCGCCATAACCGTTTTGCGTGACAAACATCACCGTCATCATGATCCAGTAGGGTTTCGGTAAATGCAGGGCGCTGCCCATCAGGCTGGCGATGCTGAGCATGACGCTGATTCGCGCGGCATTACGCAGCGCCGCAGATTTCAGTGATAAATAGCTTTTCAGCGCCGGGAGAAGGGGCAAGCGCCGCTGCTTTTCCGCCATCAGATCGCGGGCATAGAGCGGGCGCTGAGTGCGCAAGACGCGCGCGATACGGCTAAAATGCCAGGCGCAGAACTGCCCGACCGGGTTATCCGGGTGCTGGCGGGCGATTTTTTCCAGCGCGCCAATCTGCTTATCCATGTTGAAGCGCGTGGGATAGCGGTGATAGAGAATGTCGTCTGCCAGCACGCGCAGGCGAGCGGCGACGGTTTGCGCGTTCCAGCGGATCACCTGTTCGGCGTGGGTTTGTTCCACCAGTTTTTGCACTTCTTCCGGCTGGTGCAAACTCACCGAAATGTGCTCTTGCAAATCAATCCCTACCTGGAAAACCCGCAGTAGCCGTTTGTAATCGTTGTGTTTATTGGCAGCCAGCATATGCAGTTGTTGATAGCACTGGCTTATCATATCCACCGCTTTTTGCTGGCGGGCAAGCAACGGCGGCAGCGCTTTTTCCGGGTCGGCATGCTGCGTCAGCAAGCTGTATTTCGCCTCGCAGTAGTCTGCCAGTTGTCGGTAGAGCAGGCTGAGCGATTCGCGCAGCGGTTGCTCGCGCCACATCCAGAACCAGAACCAGTTGAACAATCCGTACCACAGCGTGCCCAGCGCATAGATAAGTATCGGCTCCCATACCGGCATGTTACCGGCGAGGCTGAGCGTAAAGATGGCGGCAATGAGCGAAGCCGGGAGCAGGCGACCGTGCAGCGCACTGATTTCGGCGGTTACGCCTAAAACCAGCGTCAGCCCGGTGAGGATCAGCGGCAATGGAAGATCTCTCGCCAGCAATAGCTGCACCGCCAGGCTGCTGCCTGCAAACAGCGTTCCGCCAATGATCAGGCGTTTGAAAAAACGTTTATGTGGCGTATCAAGCCCGGCAATGTTGCAGCAGGCGGGAACGAGGGAAAACAGCAGACCTTGTTGCAGATGACCAGTAACCAGACCAATGGCCACAGGTAAACATAACACCAGCGTTTGTCGCAGTGCGTAGTTGATTTCGGGGTGATAAATCAGCCTGCGCCACATGAGGGAAGAAAAACGACGCAGCGCGTAAGCTGCGCCGTTTTACAGATTAACGCGTTCCGTATACGACGATGGTTTTACCGTGGGCGGAGATCAGGTTCTGATCTTCGAGCATTTTGAGAATGCGGCCCACTGTTTCACGGGAACAACCGACGATCTGACCAATTTCCTGGCGAGTAATTTTAATTTGCATGCCGTCCGGATGGGTCATTGCATCTGGCTGTTTCGCCAGGTTTAACAGCGTTTGCGCGATACGGCCGGTTACATCCAGGAAGGCGAGGTTACCCACTTTTTCTGAAGTGACCTGCAGGCGACGCGCCATTTGCGAGGAAAGACGCATCAGGATATCCGGGTTAACCTGGATTAACTGACGGAATTTTTTGTACGAGATTTCAGCCACTTCACAAGCAGTTTTAGCGCGTACCCATGCACTGCGCTCCTGACCCTCTTCGAACAGGCCCAGTTCACCGATAAAATCTCCCTGGTTCAGGTAGGAGAGGATCATCTCTTTACCCTCTTCGTCCTTGATCAGCACTGCCACTGAGCCTTTAACGATGTAGTACAGCGTTTCCGCTTTTTCACCCTGGTGAATCAGCGTGCTCTTCGACGGGTACTTATGAATGTGGCAATGAGACAAGAACCATTCAAGCGTCGGGTCTGTTTGTGGTTTGCCAAGCACCATGCGCGATTATCCTCTGTTATAAGCTGTCTCAGACACAGGATGAGCCCCTACGTCTGGGGTTGCAATCTAAGCTTCCCGCATCCAGGGAAGTGGACCGTCAGCGTCATCTGCGGTCTCTAAAGTATGATGTCATGCATACATGCGTAACATCCATTTATCTCTGTAGCATCCAGAGTGTTTTAGCATAGCTTTTACCGCCTGTCTCCTGGTGTCTCGCTTCAGCATGACGCAGGTCGCCTTCCGTTGCGAGTTTTGTTATGTACGCGTAATCTGTAAAGAAAATTGCCACTCCGGAGTGAAGAAAATGCAGGCACGTGTGAAATGGGTTGAAGGGTTAACGTTCATCGGTGAGTCCGCATCGGGCCACCAAATCCTGATGGACGGCAACTCCGGCGACAAAGCGCCAAGCCCGATGGAAATGGTGCTGATGGCGGCGGGCGGATGCAGCGCCATTGATGTGGTTTCTATTTTACAAAAAGGGCGTCATGACGTGACTGACTGCGAAGTGAAGCTGACTTCAGAGCGCCGTGAAGAAGCGCCGCGCCTGTTTACCCACATCAATTTGCACTTTATCGTCACCGGTAAAGATCTGAAGGATGCTGCGGTTTCCCGCGCGGTGGATTTATCCGCGGAGAAGTATTGCTCCGTGGCCTTGATGCTCGAAAAAGCGGTGAACATCACCCACTCTTACGAAGTTATCGAAGCCTGATGCGAAAAGCCCGGTAAGCAGCACACCACCGGGCTTTCTGCATTATTTGATCTTTTTACCTTCCATCAGCCGTTGCACCAGCGGCGTCATAATCAACTCCATCGCCAGCCCCATTTTTCCGCCAGGCACCACCAGCGTATCCATATGCGAGATAAACGAGCCTTGCAGCATTGCCAGCAACCACGGGTAATCAATCCCTTCCAGATTGCGGAAATGGATCACCACAAAACTCTCGTCCAGTGAGGGAATGCCTTTCGCGGCAAACGGATTGGACGTATCCACCGTTGGCACGCGCTGGAAGTTAATGTGCGTACGGGAAAACTGCGGCGTAATAAAATTGATGTAATCTTCCATCGAACGCACGACAGAATCCATTACCGCTTCCCGCGAATGCCCGCGCTCGCTGGTATCGCGGACAAGTTTTTGAATCCATTCCAGATTGACGATCGGCACCACGCCCACCAGCAAATCCACATGACGCGCGACATCGTTTTGCGGCGTTACCACGCCGCCGTGCAGACCTTCATAAAACAGCACATCGGTCGGCTCCGGCAGCGGTTGCCACGGCGTAAACGTGCCTGGAACCTGGTTCCAGGGAACGGCTTCATCGTAGGTATGCAGGTATTTGCGCGCCTGGCCTTTGCCGGTTTGGCCATATTCGATAAACGTCTGTTCCAGCAGGCCAAAATCATTGGCTTCCGGGCCAAAATAGCTGATATGCCGCCCAAGATCGCGGGCCTTACGGATAGCCATATCCATTTCCGGGCGGGTATAGCGATGGAAGCTGTCCCCTTCCACTTCTGCCGCGTGCATATTGAGCTGGGCGAAGATCTTACGAAAGGCGAGGCTGGTGGTGGTGGTTCCCGCGCCGCTGGAGCCTGTAACGGCGATAACCGGATGTTTGGCGGACATAGCAACTCCCTGAATAAACGATTATTTCAGTATAGCCAGCCGCCATGTACCTGTTCAGTCGTGGAACTGCCCGCGCGGCATGATATTGACCGTCTCGTGCAGTTCCGACCACACCAGTACGGCTTCGCCGCGTTGCAGCTGCCGTTTAACGTCGGCGACCTTTTGCTCAAGTGAACGCTCATGTTCACCATAATCAGTGCCTTCGCGCAAGACAAAGCTCTCAATCAGATTGTCCAGCGTCTGCGCGTCAATCTCTTGCCAGGGAATAATCATCGTCTTTCCAGGTAAGCGGATAACCAATCCGGAATACGCTTTTCCAGCCACATTTCCGGGTGGCGCAAGGTTCCGCCAACAAACCCGACATGGCCGCCGTGTTCCGTCAGTTGGTATTCAATATTCGCCGGCAAATGTCCGGCATCCGGGATCACATTGTGATCCATAAACGGGTCATCTTTCGCGTGGATAATCAGCGTCGGTTTACGAATATCCGGCAAAACCGGCATCGCGCTACAGCGGCGATAGTAATCCAGCGCGTCGGCAAAAACATGGATTTTCGCGGTGATCAGATCGTCGAACTCGCGAATACGGCGCAGCTTACGCAGCGCCGGCAAGGTGGTTGGCAGCGAACCAGGATAAGCGCGTAATTTGCGCGCGGCGTTCGCTTTCAGCAAATTCAACAAATAGCGCTGATAAACACGGGAAAATCCCTTATCCATATGATAACTGCAGGCTTCCAGCACCAACGGAGCAGAGACAATCACCGCCGCATCGACGGGCAAGTCGTCATCGGCTTTTGCCAGCAAACAACCGAGCATGTTCCCGCCGAGCGAATAACCCACCGCTGCGGTTGGCGCGGGCCCAAATTCCTGATGTAACCAGTGCAAGAACCAGGTGCCATCTTCGGTTTCGCCCGAGTGATAAATGCGGTTCAGACGATTCGGGATGCCGCTACAGCCGCGAAAATGCATGACCACGCCAAGCCAGCCGCGCTGTTTCGCCGCATGCACCAGTCCATGCGCATATGGGCTGTGCAGGCTGCCCTCCAGTCCATGGAAAACCACCAGCCGCGGTTTATGTTTCGCCTGATTCGGCTCTTCGCTCCATGCCAAATCAACAAAGTCGCCATCCGGCAGCTCAAGGCGCTGCCACCAGGGTTCAAACTGGAGGCGGCGTCGAATCAGCCGTGGCAGCATGGTCTGCAAATGCGGGTTACGCACGCCGCGCATCGGGCGAAAGTCATGCGTATCATCTGCAATTTCCGAAAGTTGTGAAGGTGTGATTTCAGCCATAACACAGAAAAAAATAGAGTAGGTATGGGACAACTATAACCGCGCAAGGGCATTCCGTTTGTTCATTTTACGGGACTTAGCACGATCGGGCATTAATCTGTTAGCAAATTCCGCGAAAACAGATGGATGTCGACGCCAGGTTTGCGCCGCCATAAACGCGCTTTACGCGCGCCGGTCGCCACGCTTTCGCCGGTCTCTTCAAACATGCCGGAGGCTTCAAAGCGGCGAATCAAACTTTTACGCTGAATCGGCTGACCAAGGATTATCTCCGTCGCTTCCTGCAATTGCGCCTGGGTAAAGCTCTCTGGCAAACAGTAAACCGGCAGTAACGAATACATGGTTTTCTGCCGCAGCCGGTGCAGCGCCGCCTGAATAATTGCCCGATGATCAAAAGCCAGTTCAATGGCATCCAGCTCACTCACCGGCACCCATTTCGCATCGCTAACGCTTGCGATATGCGGCGCGCAGGAGACCCACGAAATCAGCGCAAACCAGGCGATGGTCAGGCTCCAGCCGCGCGGATCGCGCTGCGGGCCGGAAAAGGTATCCAGCTGTTCCAGCCACGATGGGGAAACGCCAGTTTTTTCCGTCAGTTTGCGCAGCGCCGTGGCGCGCGTGGAATCATCCTGCGCCATATCGATAAATCCGCCGGGTAATCCCCAGCGCCCTTGCTGCGGCTGGCTGGCTCGCTGAACCAATAACACGCAAAGCACCTGCTGATGCAGCGTAAACAGCACGCTATCCACCGTCACCAGCGGTGAGGGGAAACGGCTGGCATCATACGTTTTCAGATACTCTGCTTCACTGATCATCGCTTACTCGCTCCTTTTTACACGCCACAAGTTTATCAGCCTGCCCTGGTGCGGCAAGTTAACTTTTATCTGGTTAATTTTGAAAGGGTTAACTGTTTAATTTATGAATAGACAAAAAAATACTTGCCTAATAAGTGTCTTATCGACAATATTAAAAGTGTCCAAGGGACATTAACCATTGCGTCGAGGTGAAAGATGGCGAGCAGAATCGAATTATTCATTGATAACGAGCAGGTTGCACTGAGCCATGGCGTTTTTCCGGACGGAGCTGTCTGGCTCAAAGTGACCGGTAAACTTCCTTCATTTGGCCAGCAGATGCGGGTGCGTGTTGCGGCGATGCGCGATATGAACGACTTTATGCTGCTGGCACAACTGGTCGACGCCGTTCGTCACGCCGCCGATATCACAGTGAGCCATCTGGAGCTGGCGTGGTTGCCATGGGCGCGTCAGGACAGGCATATGGTGCCCGGCGACAGTTCCGCGCTGAAAGTTTTCGCCAACTTCCTCAACACACTCAATTTCAACAAAGTTTTTATACTTGACCCGCACAGCGACGCCGCTGCCGCAGCCATCACTAACTGCGTAGTCATTGCGCAGGAAAGTTGCTTAATGCAGAGCGAAACCCTGCGTCGTGCCATTGGCAAAGGCGAGCTGATGCTGGTCGCGCCGGATGCCGGTGCGCTGAAGAAAATCCATAACGTGGCAAAAGCCAGTGGCGCGCAAGAGTACGCGATCCTCACTAAAGAGCGTGATGTCGCCACCGGAAACCTGACTGGGTTTGCGCTGGTCGCCGGTGATGTGGCGGGAAAAGATGTGCTGATTGTTGACGACCTTTGCGATGCAGGCGGCACATTTATTGGTTCAGCCCAGGTGTTGCGCGATGCCGGCGCCCGCAGCGTTAGCTTGTATGTCACGCACGGTGTCTTTTCCAAAGGGGTAGAGAACCTGCTCAATAACGGTATCGACGCGATTTACACCACCACATCCTTCACCTCGCCTGCGCTTGCGGATCCGCGAGTTGAACTGATCGACATTGACGCTATTTTTCGCGCCTGAGGGAGACAACATCATGAATATCAATCCGATTCTGGCTATCGACGGTTACAAAGTTTCACACCGCGTGCAGTACCCGCAGGGGACAACGCAGGTTTACTCCAATTTCACGCCGCGCAGCGACCGCTTTTTCCAGTCGCCGGTAGCCGACGGCAAGCTGGTGTTCTTTGGTCTGCAGGGTTTCCTGAAGTGGTTTATGGTCGATCTGTTCAACGACGGCTTTTTTGCCCGCCCGGAAGAGGAAGTCGTTAACGAATACAAGCAGGTGATGGATAACTATCTCGGCAGGGACGCCGTGGCGGTCGATCACATTCGCGCGCTGCACCGTTTGGGCTATCTGCCGCTGCACATTAAATCGCTGGATGAAGGCAGCAAAGTGCCGATGAAAGTGCCGGTTCTGACCATTACCAATACCCGCGAGGAGTTTTTCTGGCTGGTGAACTACCTGGAAACGGTGCTTTCCGCCGAGCTGTGGAAAGCCTCCACCAATGCCACCATTGCGCACCACTACCGGAAAATTTGCGAACAATGGGCAGCAAAGACCTGCACGGATTTGTCGCACCTCGATTTCCAGTGCCACGACTTCTCGTTTCGCGGCATGGCTGGCCTGCACGATACGGCGCAGGCGGGTGCGGGGCATTTACTGAGTTTTAAAGGCACCGACAGCATTCCCTCACTGCTGTATGCCCGCGATCACTATACCGATGGGGATGCGTATTTTATTGGTGCCAGCATTCCGGCGACCGAGCACAGCGTGATGTGCATGGGCGAACACGACCACGAAATCGAAACGTTCCGCCGTCTGATTGCCGACATCTACCCGCAGGGATTTGTTTCTATCGTGTCCGATACCTGGGACTACTGGCGCGTACTGACGGAATATACCCGCGAACTGAAACAGATCATTCTGGGCCGTGACGGGCGCGTGGTGTTCCGTCCGGACAGCGGTGATCCGGTAGAAATCCTTTGTGGTACAGGCGCGGATGATGACACGCGGGCAGAACGTAGCCCGGAGGAGAAAGGCTCGGTCGAAGTACTGTGGGAAATCTTTGGCGGCACGGTCAATGAGAAGGGTTACAAAGTGCTGGATCCGCATGTCGGCCTGATTTACGGCGACTCCATTACCCTGGCGCGCGCCAATGAGATCCTGCGCCGTCTGGAGGCCAAAGGCTTCGCCAGCTCTAACGTGGTGTTCGGCGTCGGCTCGTTTACCTATCAGTACAACACCCGTGACACCTTTGGTTTTGCGATGAAAGCGACCTGGGGCGCGGTCAATGGTGAAGGACGGATGATCTTTAAAGAGCCGAAAACCGATAACGGCCTGAAACGCTCGGCGCGCGGGTTATTGCGCGTGGATCGCGATGCGCAAGGCGAACTGCAACTGCACGATGAGCAGAGCTGGGAGCAGGAAAAAGGCGGGGAGCTGAAAACCCGCTTCCTCGACGGCAAGCTCTACCAGACCGAACATTTTGAACAGATTCGCCAGCGCCTGGCGAACCAGCGTTAATCCTCAGCTGGCGGTACGCTCGTACCGCCAGCGCCATAAACCTTTCTTTCGATGTCGAAATTGACGCACATCACAATTACTTTCATTTGATTATTACTCTCAGGCTAATGATTTAGCCGCCTCCTTAATTGATGGCTTTCTCATCACGGCGCACACTGAGATCAGTGTTAAGCAAGTCAAAATGATGAGCTGAATCAGGAGGTTAATAATGTTATCTGGGCAAACGCCAGCACAGGTATGGAACACGCGGCGCAGCGAGAAACAGCGCCGCCTGGCGTCCATTCCCGTGCAGGGCAAGGTACTGCCGACCGGCGACCTTGTCGCCATGCTGGAAAAGCTGATTGCACCGGGCGACCGTGTGGTGCTGGAAGGGAACAACCAAAAACAGGCGGATTTCCTCTCGCGAACACTTGCCGAAGTCAATCCGCAGAAAGTCCACGACCTGCATATGATTATGCCGAGCGTTGGGCGCAGCGAACATCTGGATATTTTTGAAAAGGGCATTGCCCGCAAGCTGGATTTCTCCTTCTCCGGCACCCAGAGTCTGCGCATCTCGCAACTGCTGGAAGATGGCCTGCTGGAAATCGGCGCGATCCATACTTACATCGAACTTTACTCCCGCCTGTACGTTGATCTGTGCCCGAATGTGGCGCTGATTGCCGGTTATAAAGCGGACCGCAAAGGCAACCTTTACACCGGCCCAAGTACGGAAGATACCCCGGCGCTGGTGGAAGCCGCCGCCTTCCGCGACGGCATCGTTATCGCCCAGGTCAATGAGTTGGTAGATGACGAATGTGACCTGCCGCGTGTTGATATCCCCGGTTCCTGGATCGACTACGTAGTGGTCGCCGACAAACCGTTCTTCATCGAGCCGCTGTTTACCCGCGACCCGCGCCTCATCAAGCAAGAACACATTCTGATGGCGATGATGGCGATCAAAGGCATCTACGCCGAGCATCAGGTGCAGTCGCTCAACCACGGTATCGGCTTTAACACCGCGGCGATTGAATTGCTGCTGCCGACCTACGGTGAGCAGCTCGGCCTGAAAGGCAAAATCTGCAAACACTGGACGCTGAACCCGCACCCGACGCTGATCCCGGCGATTGAAAGCGGCTGGGTGGAAAGTGTGCACTGCTTCGGCGGCGAGTTGGGGATGGAAGAGTACATCCGTGCCCGCCCGGACGTGTTCTTCACCGGTTCCGACGGCTCCATGCGTTCCAACCGCGCGTTCTGCCAGTTAGCGGGTCAGTACGCGGTCGATATGTTTATCGGCTCGACGTTACAAGTCGATGGCCTGGCAAACTCCTCGACCGTGACGCGCGGTCGTCTCTCAGGCTTTGGTGGTGCGCCAAATATGGGCCATGACCCGCACGGTCGCCGCCACGCAACACCGGCCTGGCTGAACATGATCACCGAACCTGACCCGATGCAGCGCGGTAAAAAACTGGTGGTGCAGATGGTGGAAACCTTCCAGGCCGGTGCGAAACCCACATTCGTGGAAAAACTCGACGCCGTGGACGTGGCGAAAACCTCCGGCATGCCGCTGGCTCCGGTAATGATTTATGGCGATGACGTGACGCACGTGCTGACCGAGGAGGGGATTGCTTACCTCTATCGCGCTGAAAGCCTTGAAGAGCGCCGGGCGATGGTCGCGGCGGTGGCGGGGATCACCGATATCGGTCTGGGCGTTGACGCCAAACGTGTCGCCCAGCTTCGCCAGAGCGGCAAAGTGGTCTACCCGGAAGATATGGGCATTCGCCGCACTGACGCCACCCGTTCACTGCTGGCTGCCAGCAGCGTAGCGGATCTGGTGGAGTGGTCCGGCGGGCTGTACAACCCACCTGCGAAATTCCGGAGCTGGTAATGAAACTTCTGCCACGGATTGACGCTGAAGGCGGTGCCGAATGGTTGGCGCGAACCGCCACACTGTGTCTGATTGACGAAGCACGATTAAGCCCGAAGCCCGGTCTGGTGGACAGCCGGGGGAACGGCGCGCATCACGATTTAACGCTCGAACTGATGGAGCGTTCCGCGCATAGCCTGACCCCCACGTTTCAGGCGCTGGCGCAACAAAGCTGGCGGCGGCCAGCGGATGTGGCGCTCAGACAAACCATTGGGCGATTAGGTCGGGAAGGTGAGCAGCAGATGATGGCGGCCACCGGTGGCGTGAATACTCATCGCGGTGCGATCTGGGCATTGGGGCTGCTGGTGAGCGCGGTCGCCATGTTGGGCGGTAGCGCACCGGCACAGGCGATTGCCGCCACGGCCGCGAAGCTGGCGCAACTGCCGGATGACGCTGCGCCGAAGCTCTTCAGTAAAGGGCTGCGCGCCACGCACCGTTACCGGGTGCCGGGCGCACGTGAGGAGGCGCAACAAGGCTTTCCGCACATCATCAAGCTGGCGCTACCACAGTTGCAGCACAGCCGCCAGCGCGGCAGCAACGAAGCGCAGGCCAGGCTTGATGCGCTGATGGCCATCATGACCTCGCTCAGCGATACCTGTGTGCTTTCCCGCGCGGGTCTGGAGGGGCTGGATGCGATGCGCCAGGGGGCGAGTGCGGTGCTGCAAGCCGGGGGCGTTGCGTCGAAGGCCGGTCAGCAAGCGTTAGCCGAACTGGATGCGCGGATGCTGGCGCTGAACGCGTCGCCGGGCGGCGCGGCAGATTTACTCGCGGCGACACTGTTTCTCGATCGCATGACCACGCCTTATTTAGCGAATTAAGAGGAAGTTATGGAACACATTACGATAACCGTGCCTGCTGGCCGCGCATTACGCGGTAAAGCGCTGGCGGGCGTTGTGGGCTCCGGGGATATGGAGGTGTTATTCACCGCCGACCAGGGGCAAACACTGACAATTGAGATCACCACCTCCGTGGATAACAGCCGTGGACGCTGGGAAGCGTTGTTCAACCGTCTCGGTCTGGTAAGCACGCTGCCTGCGGGCCAGCTTGTGATCCACGATTTCGGCGCGACGCCCGGTGTGGCGCGCATCCGTATCGAACAGGTATTCGAAGAGGTGAGCTATGCGTGACGATCGCAGTTTTATCGAACTCAAAGCGCGCCAGCGCGCACAGGCACTGCTCGATGACGGCAGCTACCGCGAATTGCTGGATCCGTTTGAAGGCATTATTTCGCCGTGGTTAGGCCCGCAGGGCATTGTGCCGCAGGCCGATGACGGCATGGTGGTCGCCAAAGGCACCATCAACGGTCAGCCGGCGGTTGTGGTGGCGATTGAAGGCGCGTTCCAGGGCGGCAGCATGGGCGAAGTCTCCGGCGCGAAAATGGCGGCGGCACTTGAACTGGCGGCGGAAGATAACCGTAACGGCATCCCGACTCAGGCGGTGCTGTGCCTCGAAACCGGCGGCGTGCGCTTGCAGGAAGCCAACCTTGGACTGGCGGCGATTGCCGATATTCACGCGGCGATTGTTGACCTGCGCCGTTACACGCCGGTTATCGGCATCGTTGCCGGTACGGTTGGCTGCTTCGGCGGGATGTCTATCGCCGCTGCGCTCTGTAGCTACCTGATTGTGACGCGCGAAGCCCGTCTTGGTCTGAACGGCCCGCAGGTTATCGAACAGGAAGCCGGGATTGAAGAGTACGACTCCCGCGACCGTCCGTTTATCTGGAGCATGACCGGCGGCGAAGTGCGTTATCGCAGCGGGCTGGTGGATGCGCTGGTCGGCGATGGCATCCAAGCGGTGAAACAGGCGATGAATGAGGCGATTGCCAAAGGCGTACCGGCCAAACATCGCACCGATAACTACGACGATTATCTGCAACGTCTGACCCACTTCGACACCCGCAAACAAGCGGATGCCGAACAGATCAGCGCGTTGTTTGCCGGGGAGGGGAAAGCATGAGTACGACAGTAAGCCGCGGCGCGTTATGGCTGGAAAAACTGGCGCCGAATGCAACACGTCTGAGCGGGCTGTGCCCGTCTGTACAGGCAGCCGATGGCAAGGTTAATGGCGAAGCGGTGCGTTTCATTGCCGTGGTGCCGGATGCCAACAACCATTATCCGCGTGCGGCAAAAGGTGAAGTTGGTCTGCTGGAGGGCTGGACGCTGGCGAAAGTGGTGAGCGAAACCGTTGCTGCCGATGCCAACAACAGCGTGAAGCGCCCAATCATTGCGGTGATTGATGTGCCAAGCCAGGCCTATGGTCGTCGTGAAGAAGCCTTTGGTATTCACCAGGCGCTAGCCGGTGCGGCTGCGGCTTACGCCAATGCGCGGCTGGCGGGGCATCCGGTGATTGGTTTGATCGTCGGTAAAGCGATGTCCGGGGCGTTTCTGGCCCACGGCTACCAGGCGAACCGCCTGATCGCCTTTAACGATGCCGGTGTGCTGATCCACGCCATGGGCAAAGAGTCGGCGGCGCGCATTACCTTGCGTAGTGTGGAGGCGCTGGAAGAACTGGCGGCCACCATTCCGCCGATGGCTTATGACATCAGTAACTACGCGACACTGGGGCTGCTTGCCGATCTGCTGAACATCAGCAACCCGGACGCGCCGTCAGACGCCGACCTGGCGCAGGTGCAGAGCACCTTGCACCAGGCCATCAACGACGCTCGTCAGGACACCACGTTGAAAAACCGTCTGGGTGCCGACAACCGCCGCAGCTCCGCTCTTGTGCGCGAACGCATGAAAGCGAGCTGGTAAGTAAAAAGAAACCTGCCAGATAGCAACGCATGGGCGCGCACGCCGCGCTCATGCGCTACTGAAAATAATAACCATCGCGCTAGTGCTATTTCTTTTCCTTTTAAAGGCTTACAGGTGATTTATGACTTACGTAATTGTTCATGCCCTCGCACCGATATTTGTCATCATGTTGCTGGGTTTCTGGGCGGGAAAGGCCAAAATGGTCGACAACAAAAACGTTTCCCTGCTGAATATCTTTGTAATGGATTTTGCTCTGCCCGCTGCGCTGTTTAGCGCTACCGTGCAGACGCCGTGGACCGGGATCATCGCGCAATCACCGCTGATTCTGGTGCTGACCCTCTCCATGTGGATTACCTATGCCGCCATCTATTTTCTGGCGACCTCGGTTTTCAAAAAATCGCCGCAGGATGCCGCCGTACTGACGCTGACTGTCGCGCTACCGAACTACGCCGCGCTCGGCCTGCCAATTCTGGGCAGCGTGCTGGGTGAAGGTCCGTCGACATCGCTCTCCGTTGCAGTTTCCATCGCCTGTGGTTCCGTGCTGATGACGCCGTTCTGCTTACTGATCCTTGAGCGTGAAAAAGCGCGAGCCGCGGGTGATAACACCGGTTCTACGCTGGGCATGCTGCCGGTACTGATGTGGCGCTCGGTGAAAAAACCGATTGTCTGGGGGCCGCTGCTGGGCGTGGTGCTCTCCGCTATCGGTATCAAAATGCCGGAACTGGTACTGGCATCCATCAAACCGCTTGGTCTCGCTGCGACGGCTGCGGCGCTGTTCCTGACCGGTGTGATCCTCTCGGCGAGAAAACTGGCGATTAACACCATGGTTATTTCTGCCACCATCACCAAACTGCTGATCCAACCAGCGATTGCGTGGGGGATTGTGCTGGTGTTGGGTCTGCACGGTTCGGTGGCAATCACCGCTATCCTGATGATTGCCCTGGCGGCAGGTTTCTTCGGTGTGGTATTTGGTAACCGCTTTGGCGTGCAATCGCCGGATGCAGAAGCCGTGCTGCTGTTGAGCTCTGTGCTCTGTATCCTGTCGCTGCCGCTGTTTATATCGCTGACTTCAGGAATGTAATCATGACCGCAACATTACGCCCGCACGATCTGCTCTGGCTTCGCGCACAAGATGCGCTGGAAGGGGTAACCGAACCCTGGGTCGCAGAGATCTGGCACGCCAGTTTACCGGTGGTGGTGCGGCGTGATGTTGCCCAAAACGGACGCATCCCCGTTGGCGTGCGCGGCCTGCGCCGCGACCAGCGCGCGGCGGGGTGGGTAAAGCCTGAACAGGTTATCCGTGTGGTCTCACCCGAACAACTGGTCGCACCACAAGAACTGCCGCGTTCGCCGTTTATCTCCCAGCCACCGGTACAACTGGCGCTGCAACTGGCGCAGTTTAGTTGGCCGTGGACGTGGGGAGTGACCGGCAGCAGCGGTTATGCGCTGGCGACCGGCATTCCGGTTATCCATGCGACCAGCGATCTCGACTTGCTGATCCGCGCGCCAGAACCGCTCTCCACTCGCGATCTGGCCCGCTGGCAACAGCAGCTTAGCGGCGGGCTTTGCCGGGCGGATACCCAGGTGGAAACGCCGAACGGCGGCTTTGCCTTAGCCGAGTGGCTGCGTGACGGGCGGGTGATGCTGAAAACCAACCACGGGCCGCGTCTGGTGAGCGATCCGTGGCAAAGGGAGGATTCATGAAAATCATCTTTACTTTTCCGGGGCAGGGGACACAACGCCCGGGAATGTTACAAGCGCTTCCCGGCAGTGAAATGGACCAGGCCCGTGACCTGCTGGGCGCGGAAATCGACACCCTCGATACCGCCGAATCGCTAAAACATACCCGCGCGGTTCAACTGGCGCTGCTGATTGCCGGTGTCGCCTGGGCGCGCGAATTACAGCGGCGGGGCGTGCAAGCGGATATCACCAGCGGCCTGTCGATTGGCGCGTATCCGGCGGCGGTCGTGGCCGGCGCGCTCGATTTTCAGGATGCGCTGCGCCTGGTGGCCTTGCGTGGTGATTTGATGGAACAGGCGTATCCGCACGGTTACGGGCTGACGGCGATCATGGGGCTGACGTTGCCTACGGTGGAAACGCTGATCGAAGGCAGCGGAGCCTATATCGCTAATCTCAATGCCGAAACGCAGATTGTTATTGCCGGCAGCGATGAGGCGATGGCGCAGGTGGCGCAACGGGCATTAGCAAAAGGGGCCAGCAAGGCGCAGCGCCTCGCGGTCAGCGTACCTTCCCACTGCGCATTGCTGGAAAAACCCGCCGAAAAACTGGCGCAGGCGTTTGCAGATGTGACGCTTCGCCGCCCGCAGTGCGCTTATTTAAGCGGTAGCACCGGGCGCGTGTTGTGGCAGCCGGAGAAAATCGCTGACGATCTGGCGTGGAATATGGCGCGCACCGTGCGCTGGCAGGAGGCGGTCGTTGCCGCTAACGAACGTGACGCGCGGCTGGCGATTGAAATGCCGCCGGGCGGTATTCTGACCTGCCTGACCCGGCAAGCCGCGTGGAACGGCGAAAGCATTTCGCTGGAGCGCAGCGGTGTGGAGGTGGCGGTACATCTGGCGAATCGCCTCAGGGTGCAGGTGTAATGTTTTCTTGCAGGCTGCGGGCGTACATGCGGCCTTCCGCCGCCAGCGCCAGCAAGTTGGGATCGCGCTCGCGATTGCGGGAAAAGACAATGGCGATCAACTGCTGCATTTGATACGACTCGGCGAGGCGCAACATTTGCACTGATCCTTCGTAGACTTTCTTCATTCTTCCCGGTATCAGCGTAAAGCCGACGCCCGCCTGCACCAGGCTCAGCATAGAGAAGATGTCATTGACGCGGGTGACAATTTCCGGCTCAAAACCGGCAATATGAAACGCTTCCTGAAAACCGGCATAGGTGGCGAAGCCTTCGGCCAGCGAGACAAATTTTTGCGTGCGGTAGTCGCGCAGATCGGCCAGCGTATCGGTTTCAAGCGTGGCGCTCGCTGGTGCGGCAAGGAAGATGTCGTCATGAAACAGCGGCAGAACTTCGAGGTTGTTGCGGTCGATTTCGCTTTCTGAAATGGAGATCAAAATCGCGTCGAGCCTGCCTTCCTCAAGCATCTGCAACAGCGCTTGGTTCGAGCCCATCGTCAGATCCATCTCCAGATCCGGACGCCGCAATTTCATTCCCATTATCAGCCGCGGTACGGTTTCCAGCGTCAGGGAGTAGAGCGTGCCAACGCGCAACCGCCCCTGGCCAACGCCGGCAGTTTTACGCGCCTCATCCAGCCCACGCTCCATTAACTGCGTCACTTCCTGGCAATACTCCAGCAACGTCCACGCGGCAGGCAGCGGGATGAGGTTACGGCCTTTGTGGGCAAACAGCGGACAACGGACATTTTCTTCCAGCGTGTGCAGCGCACGGTGTACGCTCACGCCGCTGAGATTGAGCGCTTCGGCGGCGCGCGCAATATTGCCTTTTTCCATAAAGGTCATGAAGATGCCCAGCTTGCGAAACGTAATGTCGTTGGTGATATCCAGATTCATAAGCTCTCCCGCCGCGTTGTTGCGTGTTACTCCCCTTGCAACATGGCTTCCAGTTGCTCGTGCGCTTCCAGCCAGGCCATCTCGCACGCTTCGAGACCCGATTTTGCCGCCGCCTGCTGTTGCAGACAGGTGGTTAGCTCTGCTTTACGGCTTTGATCGTAAAGCCCGCTATCACCGAGTTTCTCTTCGGCCTGGGCAAGCTGGGTGTTGAGTTTTTCCATCTCTTTTTCCAGCCGGGCAATCTCTTTTCGCAGCGGCTGAGTTTGCGTGCGCAGCTCGGCTTCCCGGCGCTTCTGATCTTTGCGCGCCTGAGCGCTGTTGGCGCTCTCTTTTACCGTATCCGCAGGCTGGCTCTCCTGTTTTTGCACGTCGCTCAGCCACTGCTGATAATCTTCCAGATCACCTTCGAACGGCTCTACTTTGCCGTCGTGCACCAGGTAGAGATCGTCTGTGGTGGAGCGAATCAGGTGGCGGTCATGCGACACGACCACTAACGCGCCTTCAAACTCAATCAGCGCTTCGGTCAGTGCCTGGCGCATATCGAGATCGAGGTGGTTGGTCGGTTCATCGAGCAGCAGCAGGTTTGGACGCTGCCAGACGATCAATGCCAGCACCAGACGCGCTTTTTCGCCGCCGGAGAAGCGTTCGGTTATTTCCGTGACTTTATCGCCCTGGAAACCAAAGCCGCCCAGGTAATCGCGCAGTTTCTGCTCCAACTCCTGCGGTGCGAGGCGCGCCAGGTGCTGCAACGGCGATTCGTCAGCGCGTAAAAATTCCAGTTGATGCTGGGCGAAGTAACCGAGCTTAATACCTTTCGCCAGCCCGATTTCACCGCTCTGCGCCGCCAGCTCACCGGCCAGCAGTTTGATAAGCGTGGATTTACCTGCGCCGTTACGCCCCAGCAGGCCAATGCGCGAACCCGGCACCAGGTTGAGCTTAATGGCGTTCAGAATGGTGCGATCGCCGTAACCGGCGCTCACTTTTTCCATCTTTAATAGCGGGTTAGGCAGACTTTCCGGTGGGCGGAAACTGAAGTGGAACGGGTTATCAACATGCGCCGGGGCAATCAATTCCATGCGCTCGAGCATTTTGATACGGCTTTGTGCCTGCTTCGCCTTGCTGGCTTTCGCTTTGAAGCGGTCGATAAAACTTTGCAGATGGGCAACGCGCTGTTGCTGGCTTTCATAAGTGGCCTGCTGCTGAGCAAGGCGTGTGGCGCGCTGGCGCTCAAACGAGCTGTAGTTGCCGGTATATTCGAACAGGCTTTGCTGCTCAATATGCAGAATTTTGTCCACCACCGGATCGAGAAAATCACGGTCGTGGGAAATCAGAATCAGTGTCCCCTGGTAGCTTTTCAGCCATTTTTCCAGCCAGATCACCGCATCGAGATCGAGGTGGTTGGTCGGTTCATCAAGCAGCAGTAAGTCGGAGCGGCAAATCAGCGCCTGCGCGAGGTTTAAACGCATACGCCAGCCACCGGAGAAGTCGCTTACCGGGCGCTCCAGTTGCTCGTTGCTGAAACCCAGACCGTGCAGCAGACTGGACGCGCGTGCGCGAATGGTCCACGCGTCGATGGCGTCGAGCTTTCCGTGCACGGTGGCGATGGCGTGACCATCGTTACGTTCGTTGGCGGCGTTCAGTTCGGCTTCAAGCTGGCGGTATTCGCGATCGCCATCGATTACATAGTCTATAGCCGCTTCATCCAGCGCTGGCGTTTCCTGGTTCACCCATGCCAGTTGCCAGGTGCCGGGAAACGTGAAGCTGCCGCCGTCGGCACCGATCTCGTTTTTCAATAGCGACAGCAGCGTTGATTTGCCGCAGCCGTTTTTACCCACCAGGCCTACTTTCTGGCCCGGGTTAATGGTGGCTGTGGCGTTATCCAGCAGGACACGCACGCCGCGACGAATTTGTAACGAGGAGAAAACAATCATAAGGCGCCGTATGTTCAGACTATGTTAATTTGTCATTATGATAATGTAAGAGTGCGGCCAAAAGACGCACCGGGGCCGCAATGGTAGCCCAAAATGAAGATGATAGACAAAATCATTCTGGCAGCGCCCACAGGCCGCTCGCCAGAGTTTGACACCCGGGAGGGGAATGATGTCGCAGACAGCGAAAGTGTTGCTGCTGTATGCCCATCCGGAATCACAGGACTCGGTGGCTAACCGGGTTTTGCTTAAGCCGGCAACGCAGCTGCAAAATGTCACGGTGCACGATCTTTATGCCCGTTACCCTGACTTTTTTATCGATATTCCTTATGAACAGGCGTTGCTGCGTGAGCATGACGTCATTGTGTTTCAACATCCGTTATATACCTACAGTTGCCCGGCGCTGCTCAAAGAGTGGCTTGATCGTGTGTTAAGCCGTGGCTTTGCCAGCGGCATTGGCGGGAACCAACTCGCGGGAAAGTATTGGCGTAGCGTGGTCACCACCGGGGAACCGGAGGCTGCGTATCGCCACGATGGGCTTAACCGCTACTCCATGAATGATATTTTGCGCCCGTTTGAGCTGACTGCCGCCATGTGCCGCATGCACTGGTTAAGCCCGATTATTGTGTACTGGGCGCGCCGGCAACAGCCGCAGGAGTTGGCGAGTCACGCCAAAGCGTATGGTGACTGGCTGGCGTCACCGTTGCCTGTGGGAGGCCGTTAATGGAAGGTTCCGCGCTTTTACTGGCCGGTGTGTTATTTCTTTTTGCGGCGGTGGTCGCTGTTCCGCTTGCCGCGCGTTTAGGGATTGGCGCGGTGCTCGGCTACCTGCTTGCGGGTATCGCGATTGGCCCCTGGGGGCTGGGGTTTATCAGCGATGTTGATGAAATCCTCCATTTCTCCGAGCTGGGCGTGGTGTTTCTGATGTTTATCATCGGGCTGGAGCTGAACCCGCGAAAACTTTGGGAGCTTCGGCGCTCCATCTTTGGCGTCGGCGCGGCGCAGGTGCTGCTGAGCGCGGCGATCCTCGCCGGGCTGCTGATGCTGACGCAATTTTCCTGGCAGGCGGCGGTGATTGGCGGTATCGGCCTGGCGATGTCTTCCACCGCGATGGCGCTGCAACTGATGCGCGATAAAGGCATGAACCGCAGCGAATCCGGTCAACTGGGATTTTCGGTGCTGCTGTTTCAGGATTTAGCTGTGATCCCGGCGCTGGCGCTGGTGCCGTTGCTGGCGGGCAATGGTGATGAGCATCTCGACTGGATGAAGGTTGGCATGAAAGTGCTGGCGTTCGCGGGCATGTTGATTGGCGGGCGTTATTTGCTGCGGCCTGTGTTTCGCTTTATTGCCGGTTCCGGCGTGCGTGAAGTGTTTACCGCCGCGACGTTACTGTTGGTGCTTGGCTCGGCGCTGTTTATGGATGCGCTGGGGTTATCGATGGCGCTGGGAACCTTTATCGCCGGTGTGTTGCTGGCCGAAAGTGAATATCGCCACGAGCTGGAGATCGCCATCGAGCCTTTTAAGGGGCTGTTGCTGGGGCTGTTTTTTATTTCCGTTGGCATGGCGCTGAACCTTGGGGTGCTCTATACCCATCTGTTATGGGTGGTACTGAGCGTTGCAGTACTGGTGGCGGTGAAATCACTGGTGCTGTACGGGCTGGCGCGAATATACGGTTTGCGCAGTTCGGAGCGTATGCAGTTCGCCGGTGTGTTAAGCCAGGGGGGTGAATTCGCGTTTGTCTTGTTCTCCTCGGCGTCTTCTCAGCGCTTGTTCCAGAACGATCAAATGGCGCTGCTGCTGGTCACCGTCACGTTGTCGATGATGACCACACCGCTGCTGATGCGTGGCGTGGATAAACTTCTCTCCCGGCGTTTTAACACCCCGGAAGATGAAGATGAGACTCCATGGGTGGAAGACGACAAACCGCAGGTGATTGTGGTGGGGTTTGGGCGTTTTGGTCAGGTGATTGGCCGCTTGTTAATGGCGAACAAGATGCGCATTACCGTGCTTGAGCGCGATATCAGCGCCGTCAACCTGATGCGTAAATATGGTTATAAGGTCTATTACGGGGATGCAACCCAGGTGGAGCTGCTGCGCTCGGCGGGCGCGGAGGCGGCGCAATCGATCGTCATCACCTGTAATGACCCGCTGGATACGATGAAGCTGGTGGAGATTTGCCAGCAGCATTTTCCGAACCTGGCAATCCTGGCTCGCGCCCGTGGGCGTGTGGAAGCACATGAACTCCTGCAGGCCGGTGTGACGCAGTTTTCCCGCGAGACCTTCTCCAGTGCGCTGGAGTTAGGACGCAAGACGCTTATTTCGCTGGGGATGCATCCGCATCAGGCTCAGCGTGCGCAACTGCACTTTAAACGTTTAGATATGCGTATGCTGCGCGAGCTGATGCCGGTGCATACCGATACGATGCAAATTTCCCGTGTCCGCGAAGCGCGGCGCGAGCTGGAGGAGATTTTCCAGCGTGAAATGCAGCAAGAGCGTCGCCAGCTGGATGGCTGGGACGAGTTTGAATAAGGGGAATCGAATGGCTGTACGAAAACGTTTTATCGCCGGGGCGGTTTGCCCGGCATGCCAGGCGAAGGACTCAATGGCAATGTGGCGTGAGAATAATGTTGATATTGTTGAGTGCGTTAAGTGTGGGCACCAGATGCGTGAAGCGGATAAAGAAGCCCGCGAGCATGTTCGCAAAGATGAGCAAGTGATTGGCATTTTTCATCCGGACTAGCGAGATCGGGCAGCTTTTTTTAAGCTAAAGGGTACACGGGTGCAGAATTCCGCTACAATCTGCGCCAGTAATTTTCCCACGCTCAGGAGATATCATGAAAGTAGCAAAAGACCTGGTGGTCAGCCTGGCCTATCAGGTACGTACAGAAGACGGTGTATTGGTTGATGAGTCTCCGGTGAGTGCGCCGCTGGACTACCTGCACGGTCACGGTTCCCTGATCTCTGGTCTGGAAAACGCGCTGGACGGTCACGAAGTCGGCGACAAATTCGATGTGGCTGTTGGCGCGAACGACGCTTACGGTCAGTACGACGAAAACCTGGTGCAGCGCGTACCGAAAGACGTCTTTATGGGCGTTGATGAGCTGCAGGTTGGCATGCGCTTCCTGGCGGAAACCGACCAGGGCCCGGTACCGGTAGAAATCACCGAAGTGGAAGACGACCACGTTGTTGTTGACGGCAACCACATGCTGGCTGGCCAGAATCTGAAGTTCAACGTTGAAGTTGTCGCTATCCGCGAAGCAACCGAAGAAGAGCTGGCTCACGGCCACGTTCACGGTCCGCATGGTCACGATCATGACCACGACCACGATCACGACGGTTGCTGCGGCGGCCACGGTCACGATCACGGCCATGACCACGGGAAAGGTGGTTGCGGCGGTAACGGTGGCTGCGGCTGCCACTAATACGCGTCGTCTTTCGCGTCGCAGGGGCGTTGGCTTCGCTTTTAAACCCCGGTCGCATAGTTTTCTGTGCTCCCGGGGATTTTCAAGTTTGCCGACTGCCTGCAACACGAAATCCATAGCGTTAGTGATGAGCGGGGAAACCCGCTTTTTTTACGCCTTAATAATGGGGCGGCGGCGTCTCTTCGGAAGGGGAGGCCATGTGCGAAGGCTGGCTGGCTTTGAGCTTTTCTGCCATTAACCGCAGATGTTCGCGCAGCTTCGCCATTTCCAGTTCATGGGCGACAACCGTCTGGTTTAATTCCTCAATGGTCTTCTCCTGAAAAGCCAACCGGCTTTCCAGTTCCGCCAGTCGCGCTTCTATTGTTAACTCATGCATACATCACCTCTGGATTGCGTCCGGCCCGATTTTCATTAAACGGGCGAATTTTACTGAACTTTGCCGCCAGGTACAGCTCTGGCAAAGAAAAGCAGAAACTTATTTAAACAAAAATAGTCAGAAAACAGGTGAATTCAGGTGGTGTCCTTATGTTGATTTCCACCGCAACGCTTTATAGTACGTCTCTTACTTTTTGTTTAACCCTGGGGCGAGATGCCCCGGCCCCTGGAGAAATGGATGAAATCACTGTTTAAAGTCACGCTGCTGGCGACCACGATGGCCGTCGCCCTTCACGCACCGATCTCTTTCGCTGCCGATGCTGCTGCAAAGAAAGAACCGGCTGCAGCAGCTGACAGCAAAGCGGCATTTAAAAATGACGACCAGAAATCCGCCTATGCGCTGGGCGCTTCGCTGGGCCGCTACATGGAAAACTCGCTGAAAGAGCAGGAAAAACTGGGCATCAAACTGGATAAAGCTCAGCTGATCGCTGGTGTTCAGGACGCGTTTGCCGATAAGAGCAAACTGAGCGACCAGGAGATCGAACAAACCCTGCAAGCGTTTGAGACCCGTGTGAAAACTGCCGCGCAGGATCGCATGGAAAAAGACGCTGCTGACAACGAAGCGAAAGGCAAAGCCTTCCGTGACACCTTCGCTAAAGAGAAAGGTGTGAAAACGTCCGATACCGGTCTGCTGTATAAAGTAGAGAAAGAAGGTACCGGCGATGCGCCGAAAGACAGCGACACGGTTGTTGTGAACTACAAAGGTACGCTGATCGACGGTAAAGAGTTCGATAACTCTTACACCCGTGGTGAGCCGCTCTCTTTCCGTCTTGATGGTGTTATCCCTGGCTGGACTGAAGGCCTGAAAAACATCAAGAAAGGCGGCAAGATCAAACTGGTTATCCCGCCGGCACTGGCTTACGGGAAAACTGGCGTTCCGGGTATTCCGGCTAACTCCACGCTGGTATTCGATGTTGAGCTGTTGGATATCAAGGCCGCGCCGAAAGCCGATGCCGCAGCGCCGAAAGCTGACGCCCCGGCGGCAGATGCTGCTCCGGCAGCCGGTGATAAAGCTGCAGACGCGAAAGCCGCAGACACCAGTAAGAAATAAAATTTGCAATAACGCCGCCTTCGGGCGGCGTTTTTTTTTGCAGCAGGGATATAATTCTGGAAAGCTTAACCTACGATGTATTAATTTATATCCCCATATAAATACTGAGCCTGCCCTGAAAACATAACGACAGGTTCCTGAAAAGGAGTGTTTTTTTTCATGTCCAGGTCGCTATTAACCAACGAAACCAGTGAGCTTGATTTACTGGATCAACGTCCTTTCGATCAGACCGACTTCGATATCCTGAAATCCTATGAAGCGGTGGTGGACGGGTTAGCGATGCTCATTGGTAGCCACTGTGAAATCGTTTTGCACTCCCTGCAAGATTTGAAATGTTCCGCAATCCGTATTGCCAATGGCGAACACACAGGGCGTAAAATTGGCTCGCCCATCACCGATCTCGCCCTGCGCATGCTGCATGATATGACCGGTGCCGACAGCAGCGTATCGAAGTGCTACTTCACGCGTGCGAAAAGCGGTGTGCTGATGAAGTCCGTCACTATTGCTATCCGTAACCGCGATCACCGCGTGATTGGCCTGTTATGCATCAACATGAACCTTGATGTGCCGTTCTCACAGATCATGAGCACCTTTGTGCCGCCGGAAACGCCTGATGTTGGCTCTTCGGTGAACTTTGCTTCCTCGGTGGAAGATCTGGTCATGCAAACGCTGGAGTTCACCATTGAAGAGGTCAACGCTGATCGTAACGTTTCCAACAACGCCAAGAATCGCCAGATCGTACTGAACCTCTACGAGAAGGGAATCTTTGATATCAAAGATGCTATCAACCAGGTCGCCGATCGCCTCAATATTTCCAAGCACACCGTTTACCTCTATATCCGCCAGTTCAAAAGCGGCGATTTTTCCGTACAGGATCGTTAATGCGTTTTGCCCTGATGGTCACCGGCCCGGCGTATGGTACGCAACAGGCCAGCAGCGCGTATCAGTTTGCGCAGGCGCTCCTGGATGCCGGGCATACACTAGCCAGCGTCTTTTTTTATCGCGAAGGGGTGAGCAATGCCAATGCGCTCACTGCGCCCGCCAGTGATGAATTTGACCTGGTTCGCGCCTGGCAACGCCTGCATGAGGAACATCAGGTCGAGCTGCATATCTGCGTTGCCGCCGCATTGCGTCGTGGCGTTGTTGATGATGCCGAAGCACAACGTTTGGCGCTGCCTGGTGCAAACCTGCAAGCCGGTTTTTCACTGACCGGCCTTGGCGCGCTGGCGGAAGCCGCGCTCTCTTGCGATCGGGTGGTGCAATTCTGATGCAACGTATCGCCTTTGTGTTTACTTCAGCGCCGCATGGCTCCTCTTCTGGTCGCGAAGGGCTGGATGCGTTGCTCGCGACTTCTGCGTTTACCGACGATATCGGCGTGTTTTTTATTGGTGATGGTGTATTCCAGTTGCTGGCCAAGCAGCGGCCGGATGCGGTATTAGCGCGCGATTACATCGCGACGTTTAAAGTTCTGCCGCTTTATGACATCGAACAGTGCTGGCTGTGTGCTGATTCGCTACGTGAACGTGGGTTAGGCGAGGAGACAACCTTCGTCTTGCCGGCTCAGCGCCTGGAAGCGGACGCGCTGCGCGAAAAGCTCGATAGCTACACCGTCGTTCTGACCTTTTGAGGCATTTATGCTGCATACCTTGTCCCGCTCTCCCTGGCAGTGTGATATGGCGTCGATGCTCCGTTTGCTGCGCCCCGGCGACGATCTGCTGCTGCTTTCAGATGGCGTAACGGCGGCCTTGCAAAATGGGCGCTATGTTGAGTTATTGCTAAACGCCCCCATAACTGTGCACGCGCTGAAAGAAGATATCGATGCCCGCGGTCTGGGTGGTCAAATTTCAAGCAGCGTTGTCAGGGTTGGCTATACTGATTTCGTTAGCCTGACGGTGAAAAACGCTGTTCAGATGCATTGGTAATGTGTGATCGCTGTATATTTCTTGACACCTTTTAAGCACAGCCATAAAATTCTGCGTCCTCATATTATATGAGGTCGTTTTATTACGTGTTTACGAAGCAAAAGCTAAAACCAGGAGCTATTTAATGGCAACAGTTAACCAGCTGGTACGCAAACCACGCGCTCGCAAAGTTGCAAAAAGCAACGTGCCTGCGCTGGAAGCATGCCCGCAAAAACGTGGCGTATGTACTCGCGTATATACTACCACCCCGAAAAAACCGAACTCCGCATTGCGTAAAGTATGTCGTGTTCGTTTGACCAACGGTTTTGAAGTGACTTCCTACATCGGTGGTGAAGGTCACAACCTGCAGGAGCACTCCGTGATCCTGATCCGTGGCGGTCGTGTAAAAGACCTCCCGGGTGTTCGTTACCACACTGTACGTGGCGCGCTCGACTGCTCCGGTGTTAAAGACCGTAAGCAATCTCGCTCCAAATACGGCGTGAAACGTCCTAAGGCTTAATGGTTCTCCGTTAAGTAAGGCCAAACTGTTTTAACTTTAATGTCAAACTAAACTCTTAGAGTTTTGGACAATCCTGAATTAACAACGGAGTATTTCCATGCCACGTCGTCGTGTTATTGGTCAGCGTAAAATTCTGCCGGATCCGAAGTTCGGATCAGAACTGCTGGCTAAATTTGTCAATATCCTGATGGTAGACGGTAAAAAATCTACTGCAGAAGCAATCGTATACAGCGCGCTTGAGACCCTGGCTCAGCGTTCTGGTAAAAATGAACTGGAAGCTTTCGAAGTAGCTCTCGAAAACGTGCGCCCGACTGTCGAAGTTAAGTCTCGCCGCGTTGGTGGTTCTACTTATCAGGTTCCGGTTGAAGTTCGTCCGGTTCGTCGCAATGCTCTGGCAATGCGTTGGATCGTTGAAGCTGCTCGTAAACGCGGTGATAAATCCATGGCTCTGCGCCTGGCGAACGAACTTTCCGATGCTGCGGACAACAAAGGTACTGCAGTTAAGAAACGTGAAGACGTTCACCGTATGGCCGAAGCCAACAAGGCGTTCGCACACTACCGTTGGTAATCCCTTCGGAGTTTTAGTCACATGGCGGGCGCTTCAAGCAAGTAGCCCGCCGTTTGGCAACTTAAATCTGAACGCCTAAAGAGACAAACGAGGAATCAAATGGCTCGTACAACACCCATCGCACGCTACCGTAACATTGGTATCAGTGCGCACATCGACGCCGGTAAAACCACGACTACCGAACGTATTCTGTTCTACACCGGTGTAAACCACAAAATCGGTGAAGTTCATGACGGCGCCGCAACCATGGACTGGATGGAGCAGGAGCAGGAGCGTGGTATTACCATTACCTCCGCAGCGACTACTGCATTCTGGTCTGGTATGGCGAAGCAGTATGAACCGCATCGCGTAAACATCATCGACACCCCGGGGCACGTTGACTTCACCATCGAAGTAGAACGTTCCATGCGTGTTCTTGACGGTGCGGTAATGGTTTACTGCGCCGTTGGTGGTGTTCAGCCGCAGTCTGAAACCGTATGGCGTCAGGCAAACAAATATAAAGTTCCGCGCATTGCGTTCGTTAACAAAATGGACCGCATGGGCGCTAACTTCCTGAAAGTTGTTGGTCAGATCAAAACCCGTCTGGGCGCGAACCCGGTTCCGTTGCAGCTGGCAATTGGTGCTGAAGAAGGTTTCACCGGTGTTGTTGACCTGGTGAAAATGAAAGCCATCAACTGGAACGATGCAGACCAGGGCGTTACCTTCGAATACGAAGATATCCCGGCTGAGATGCAGGATCTGGCTGACGAATGGCACCAGAATCTGATCGAATCCGCTGCTGAAGCTTCTGAAGAGCTGATGGAGAAATACCTGGGTGGTGAAGAACTGACTGAAGAAGAGATCAAAAAAGCTCTGCGTCAGCGTGTTCTGAACAACGAAATCATCCTGGTAACTTGTGGTTCTGCATTTAAGAACAAAGGTGTTCAGGCGATGCTGGATGCGGTAGTTGACTACCTGCCGTCCCCGACTGACGTACCTGCGATCAACGGTATCCTGGACGATGGTAAAGATACTCCGGCTGAGCGTCACGCAAGTGATGAAGAGCCGTTCTCTGCGCTGGCGTTCAAAATCGCTACCGACCCGTTCGTTGGTAACCTGACCTTCTTCCGTGTTTACTCCGGTGTGGTTAACTCTGGTGATACCATCCTGAACTCCGTGAAAGCTGCACGTGAGCGTTTCGGTCGTATCGTTCAGATGCACGCTAACAAACGTGAAGAAATCAAAGAAGTTCGCGCTGGCGACATCGCTGCTGCTATCGGTCTGAAAGACGTGACCACTGGTGACACCCTGTGTGACCCGGATCATCCGATCATTCTGGAACGTATGGAATTCCCGGAACCGGTAATCTCCATTGCGGTAGAACCGAAAACCAAAGCTGACCAGGAAAAAATGGGTCTGGCTCTGGGCCGTCTGGCGAAAGAAGACCCGTCATTCCGCGTATGGACTGATGAAGAATCTAACCAGACCATTATCGCCGGTATGGGTGAGCTGCACCTCGACATCATCGTTGACCGTATGAAACGTGAATTCAACGTTGAAGCGAACGTCGGTAAACCTCAGGTTGCTTACCGCGAAGCGATTCGTGCGAAAGTTACCGATATCGAAGGTAAACACGCTAAGCAGTCTGGTGGTCGCGGTCAGTACGGTCATGTTGTTATCGACATGTACCCGCTGGAGCCGGGCTCTAACCCGAAAGGTTACGAGTTCATCAACGACATCAAAGGTGGTGTAATTCCTGGCGAATACATCCCGGCCGTTGATAAAGGTATCCAGGAACAGCTGAAATCTGGTCCGCTGGCGGGTTACCCGGTAGTTGATCTCGGTGTGCGTCTGCACTTCGGTTCTTACCACGACGTTGACTCCTCTGAACTGGCGTTTAAACTGGCTGCGTCTATTGCCTTTAAAGATGGCTTTAAGAAAGCGAAACCAGTTCTGCTTGAGCCGATCATGAAGGTTGAAGTAGAGACTCCGGAAGAGAACACCGGTGACGTAATCGGTGACCTTAGCCGTCGTCGCGGTATGCTGCGCGGTCAGGAATCTGAAGTTACTGGCGTTAAGATCCACGCTGAAGTTCCGCTGTCTGAAATGTTCGGATATGCAACTCAGCTGCGTTCTCTGACCAAAGGTCGTGCGTCTTATACTATGGAATTCCTGAAGTATGATGATGCGCCGAACAACGTTGCTCAGGCCGTAATTGAAGCCCGTGGTAAATAAGCCGCAGGGTTAAAACCAAAGTCCCGTGCTCTCTCCAAAGAGGGAGAGCACTATAGTAAGGAATAAAGCCGTGTCTAAAGAAAAATTTGAACGTACAAAACCGCACGTCAACGTCGGTACTATCGGCCACGTTGACCATGGTAAAACTACTCTGACTGCTGCAATCACTACCGTTCTGGCTAAAACCTACGGTGGTTCTGCTCGCGCATTCGACCAGATCGATAACGCGCCGGAAGAAAAAGCTCG